>CAOJJB010000001.1 GCA_948436975.1 uncultured Clostridium sp.
TTTACTTATGTTATATTACTTATTATTCAGTCTAATTACTCGTTAGCATTTTCATTCTCTAACATACTAGAGAAACAAAGTTTCTCTGTATGATTAATGGAACAAACTTCCCTTAATAAACCCTTTTCAAGATTATTTAAAATTATTTGTTGAATTCTATTGAATATCAATAAATAGCATAATTATTACTAATTATTATTTTAATAATCTTGATTTAGGAAACCTCTGTCGGTTTCCCAAACCCTTCCACTATATTTATAAAATTGATTAAATATAATTTAAACAATTTTATAAATTTATCTTTCTTCGTGCATTTCATAAAAATTGGTATTTTTCCCTTTACATATTCCGTCTATAAATGCCTCAATTTCATTCCATGTTTTAAAACACATTTTGTCGTCAATAGCATACCAGTCTTTACTATTATTGTTTTTATCAACAATAGCTATTGCTTTGTTATAGGTATAATCACTTGATATTGTTAGTAATAATAATTGTTTATCACTATCTGAAAGCATATATGTATTTAATCCGTCTATTCTTTGTTTTATATCTGATTTATTCATGCTAATTGTCGCTCTCCTTTATTTTTTCTATTAAAAAATTGTTCTAAAATATATTCTGTTTGTATTAACGTTGCAGTCTTTTCATAATCCTCATCATAATCAAAATCTGCCTCTCTTTGAGATAATTGTTTTAAAATTTTTACGTTTTCTTCATATTCAGGAAATGATATAACTCCAGTTCTTAATTGTTCATGTTCAATTAAATAGATTTCTTTTAAAATTCTTTTTCTTCTATTAAAGTAATTTTCAGAAAAATAAATATCATCTTCAATTATGTTAGGTATATTTTTTCTAATAATCTCATTATCTTTATAGTAATTATTAACCTTTTCAAGTTCATCTTCTTTATATTTATTAAATACAGAAGTATAAATATTTAGAGTAACTGAAACATCTTTATGTCCCATTAATCTTTGAATTGCAACAGCTCTCATACCAGCTTCAACACATCTAGTTCCATAAGTATGTCTTAAGCTATGTGTTGATATTCCTGTAATATCTAATTCAGATAATCTCTTTTTAAGTATTCTATTTACATTTCTATTATCTACATAACTGCCATTAGGACTAATAAACAACTGATGATCCCTTTGGCTTTTTGAAATTTCCATTTGTTCTATTATAGAATCTCTTATAAATTCAGGGATTGGCACTTCTCGTATTCCTGTATAAGTTTTTGTAGTGTTTCCCATTGTTACTTTTCCGTCTTTATCAACTGTTAATATTTTATTTACTCTAATTAAATTTTTTCTTAAATCTATATCACTACTTTTTAAAGCTAGAGCTTCACCAACACGAAGTCCTGTATACATTTGAATTAAATATACATTTTTATATGGTTCTTCTTCAATTTGCCTATTAAATAAATAATCTGTAAATGACTTTTGCTCTTCAAGAGTCATTGTTCTAACTTCTTTATCAGCTTTTGTGCTTTTGGGTTTAATTACATCTAACATTGGATTTTTAGTAATATAACCCTTGTTCATTGCTAAAGTATAACTTTGAGTAAATTGTTCCATTAACTTTTTTATATAAGAATTACTATAATCTTTTAATGAGTTTATGTATGTTTGAATATCATTACTTGTTATATCTTCGATTTTTCTATTAGCTATATCGTTTTTTTCTATAATCTGAATTGTTTTCAACACTCTCGCATATTGATTTTCAGAAATCAAGTTCATATCTAATTTTCTTTGAACATTTGACCTCATTAATTTTCCTAAAGGAATACCATTATTTTTGATAAAAAGTTCATTTCCTTTTTGATATTGCAAACTACTTAAAAATTGTTTTCCTTCTTCTTCAGTACTTACAGTCTTTTGCTTTACAATCTCTTTATGTGTATCTTTATCGATTACATAGTATTCACAAAACCATTTTCCCTTACTTTTATTAAAGAAAACGCTACCTGTTTTACTTCCTTTTGGTCTACTCAATAAAATCTCCTATGTCCTTTTTTGCATTTTCCAAATCATATAAGAAAGAAGCATTATTTGATTACTTTTTCCAACATTGATTGAAGGGAAGTCATCTCTTTGAAATAACCTGTAAGCTATTGACCTACATATATGTAAATCTTGCATAACAACTTCTACACCAATCATTCTAAAAGGATTTTTGAGTTTTCTAATACTTTCAATCGCCATAAAATCTTGAGGAGTTAAAGGATTACGAACATTTATATTTATTTTTTTATCTTCTGTATTTTGAATTTCATCTATCATTTTATTATTTAATTCTTCCATGATTTATCTCCTCTCACACTAATTTTTAATGCTTTCTATAAACTTCAAAATTACTGTTTGAATAGATAAAATCATTTTTAAAGTTTCATCATTCAAATTTTTATTATCTTCTTTAGATAATCTAAAAGGTATATTTATATCTTTTAAGAATGTAAATTTACTAGAAGGTAATTCATTATAATTAAAACTTGACCTTTCTAAAAAAGTTACATATTCAACAGCTTGTGCTTTAGAGATTGATTTAAAATCTTTATCTTCTTTGCAAACTATAATAATGTTTCCTTTTATTGTTTCCGGAATATTCAAAAATTCTCTTGTAATCGATATGTTAGGTTTTAAATTATCTCTATTTTTCCTACAAACAATAACTATATCTTTATATGGTATTTCTTCACTTATACCGTCCTAGTATTTCTTCAAATTCAGATATATCATTTTTTATCTTTTGAAGTGCTGGCGATTTTCCAACTTCTTTATAAATAACTATAATTTCATTAGTTTTCATCAGAATCACCACTTTCACTATTTAGATTTATTAGATATATTTTGTATGCAAAATCATCTAAATATTGCTTATTTTTAGGGTCGTCCAAACTTATTACATCTTTAGTAAATAAATTATCAGACTTTTTTAATTTTTTCTTTTTATCTTTAGTTATTGGTTTTGATATTTTTCTCATTTTTAAATCTCCTAAAATATATTTAGGTTACCGGTAGCCTAGATAGGCTTAAGCTTAATTCAATGATACAATGATTTTTAAACTTAAAACGTAAATGATTAGATAAAGTTAATTAAAAACATAAATGATTAAAAATGATTAAATTTTTGATTTACAAAAATCTTTAAATATCTTGAAACATAAGAAAAAGCGAACGCAAAATTTAATTTTTACGTTCGCTAATAAAACAACTTTTAAGATTTTAAAAATCTATTTTTTAAATATATCTAAATACAAGGCATAATTCTTTTTCAAGTTTTGTAATTCACTATCTGTTGGCTTTAATGCTTCAAACATTTCGTCAGTAAATTCTATATCTTTTTTACTAAAATAACATTTTCTTATACTTGGCTCATATTGAGCATTAGTGCCAAAATATGCACCTAACATTAGCTCATCTGTTCCATAACATACCCTAATAACCATTTCACATATATCTAATCTCATTTGATTAGGTTTGTAATTCTCATAAGATAGAAAAGCTACCATATCATCAGCTAACATATAACCCGTAGAACAAATTGATTTATCATGAGAATTTACAAAATCTACTTCAATTCTATCTGCCTTTTCTCTAATTTTTATAATCCATTTATCTTTATTAAATTTTTTTGTGTTAGGATTATATGCGTTAAAATAAACATATAGAGTATCTGTTCCAAAAGGATTTTTTATATTCTTCTTGTTAGAAAAAGCATGTTTTCTATTAAATAAATCAGACTCATATATACCTAACTCATCACAAATAACATTGATTTCTTCAGCATTGGGTAATAACTCTCCACTTTCAAACCTACAAATTGTCGCTCTACTTTTATTTATTAAGTCTGCAAGATTTTGTTGATTCAATCCTTTTTCGTTCCTATATTTTCTTATATTTTCTCCAAATATCTTTGCATCAAAATTCGACATATAAACCTCCAATATTTCTATACGAAATACATAATAAAAACACTAATATTATTATAACATTATTTGACATATTTTGCAATTTTAAAAAACTGCTTTACCGCTTAGTAACTGTGATACATTGATTATTAGCACAAAACATGTTATAATATAAATATAAAAACCTATTTATAGGTAGATTTTCAATTTCTTATGAATATCTGCCCAAGCAATGCTTGATTGTATACATTTGTAAAAGTCGAGCATTGAGGGCTCGATTTTTTATAAGAAATTCCGCCAAGTTGGAATTCCAAATGTATGCAATATAGATAGAGACTTAAGGAAAGGATGGAATCCCAACAATGAAATTCTCAAGAGAAATGTGCCCACGGAAGTGGCGGATGTTAATCCAAGTGGGGAAAACATTTTTCCCCATTTTTTATTTACAAAATAAGAAAAGTTATATATAATAATTTGGTAATTATTCTAAATGCCTCAATCATTTAGATAATTATAAAGTTTTAAAAGTAATTTTAAAACGAAGAAAGGCAGAGTTTCGTTGGGATTCCGAGCCTTTCTTTTTTTGTTGCACAGAGTGCACTATTTCATTAATTTCTTAAAATTTAGTTCATTTTTCATTATTTCTAAGTATTTTTATTATAAAAAATCGTAAATTTGTTGCACTGTATGCACATTTTGTTGCGTATAGTGCAATTTCTTATATTTTGATGAGTTTACATAAATTTGATATACTTTATTTAAAGTTATAGAAAGGTATGTAAAAATATGAAAGAAATTAGTCAAAAATTAAGTGCAAAACAAATTTTACAAATTACTAATACTTTACGAACTATTGGACTAAAAAGCTCTCATATAGGTACAAAATTGATAAATAAATCTATTCAATATATTTTAATAAACAATTTTGACTTCTTTACTCTTGAAGAAATTTACAATCATTTACACAATATCTATAACTTTAATGAAAGAACAATAAAAAGCAATATAAATAATGCTATTACCAATAGAAATATAAAAAAGTCAAAAGATAATTTTCAAAAAGTATTTGGATATGAATATGATTCTTATACTTTTGAACCTAAATCATTTTTAGAAGAAGTAAGTCGAACTATCTATATGTAAAAAATTGTATTCTTTAATGAGAGTTTATGATATAATACTTTTAGACAAATAGTAATTTGTAGAGGAGATAATAAATGAATAGTAAAATTGGGAAGTATGGAACATTATTAACAGGAATCTGTGTATTTGTGTTTGCAATATCAATGATATTAAGTTTGATAAGCAAAAATAGTTGGACTTTTTTAAGTTATTTCTCTTGTATGTTTTTAGCAATAGGCTATGTTATGTTTGCTTGTTCTATATATTCATTAAATAAAAATAACGATAAAAAATCATTAGGTATTATTGGAGTGGCTTTTAGTATAATATATTGCGTTTTAATTTTTTTAGTATATTATGCTCAATGTACGACTGTTAATCTAAACTCAAGTTTAAGCAATGAATCTCTATCAATAATAGATTTTAGTAAGTTAGGAAGTTTATTTTTTAATTATGATTTATTAGGATATGGAATTATGGCTCTATCAACATTTTTTCTATCATTTATAGTTGATACAGAAAACAATAAAAATAAGATATTACAAAAGTTATTGCTGATACACGGAATATTTTTTCCTAGTTGTTTTATTGTTCCAATGTTTCCAATATTTAATGCAAATACAGGAAATGTTGTAGGAACAATTCTATTAGAAATATGGTGCGTTTATTTTTTGCCAATTTGTATATTAGGATATAAATATTTTAAGAATAATGAAGAAAGATAAATTACAATTTAAAAATTAGAAAGATGAGGTAAAAATTATGGTGCATTTAGTATATTGTGATGATAAGTCGAAAGAATTAAATAAGATTTTAGGTGGTAGCAAAACAATGATTATAAGAGGAGCAGCAGGAAGAAAAATACCACATAGCAGAGTGTTTAAAGATGAAGTATTGTATTTTATGGAAAAAGGTACTAAAAAAATAACAGCCAAAGCAGTTGTAACAGAAGTTCAAAATTTTATTAAATTATCTGAAGATGAAATAACAAAAACTATTGAAGATAATAATAGTAAACTGCAACTAACTGACAAGCAAAAAGAGAGATGGCATAAAAAGTGTTTATGTTTAGTGGAATTTAAAAATGTAGAGGAAATAACACCATTAGATTTCGATCATCAAGGTAATATGGATGACTGGTTAATTATAGAAAAAATAGAAGATGTTGTTGTAGGAACAAGTATTCCTTACAACTATGAAAAATCAAGATTTTAGGAGTAAAATAATATGGCAATGTGGAATCCGTGGCGAGGGTGTAAAAAATGTAGTGATGGTTGTTTACATTGCTATATTCATAAAGGTGATTCAAAAAGAAATGTTAATACTAATGAAATAGTAAAAACTAAAGACTTTGGTAAGTCAATCGAAAAATTAAAAAATGGTAATTATAAAATGAAATCAGGTATTGTCTATCTGTGCTTTTCTACTGATTTCTTAATTGAAGAAGCAGATGAGTGGAGAAATGATTGTTGGAAAATGATTAAAGAAAGACAAGATTGTACCTTTCTATTTCTAACAAAAAGAATAGATAGATTTATGAAATGTATCCCAGATGACTGGAATGATGGATATGATAATGTAGTTGTATGTTGTACTATTGAAAATCAAAAAAATGTAGATTATAAATTATCAATTTTTAAAGATTTACCAATAAAGTATAAATGTATAACAGCACAACCATTATTAGATAAAATAGACATTGAAAAATATCTTGATAATATAGAATTAGTTGTTGTTGGTGGAGAATCAGATATAAATGCTAGACTATTTGATTATGAATGGGTATTAGATATTAGAGAACAATGTATAAGAAAAAATGTAGATTTTGAATTTAGACAATGTGGCACTTATACAATAAAAGATGGAAAACAATATAAAATACAAACAAAAGACTTGTGTAAACAAGCAAAATTAGCAAATATTGATTATAAAAGTAATCGCAAAATTACAATTTAGGAGTACGATTATGGATAATCTATATATAAGAGAGCTCAAAGAAAATGAATACAAGATACTTGATAATTTTTTATATGAGGCAATATTTATTCCAAAAGGAACGGAAAAGCCACCAAGAGAAATAATCAATAATGAAAAGTTACAAGTATATGTAAAAGACTTTGGCAATTATAAAGATGATAATTGCTTTGTAGCAGAACATAATAATAAAATTGTTGGTGCTTGTTGGACTAGAATAATGAATGATTATGGGCATATTGATGATAATACTCCATCTTTTGCAATTTCATTATATGAAGAATATAGAGGCAAAGGCATTGGAACAGAATTAATGAAAACTATGTTAAAACTTTTAAAAAATAAAGGTTATAAAAAGACATCATTAGCAGTTCAAAAAGATAATTATGCTGTAAAGATGTATAAAAATGTGGGTTTTAGAATTGTTGATGAAAATGAACAAGAATATATAATGATATGTGATTTGTAAATTACAATTTGAAAGGAACGGAAATGATACAACTATTAAAATATGGAAATACAAATTGTTATTATATAAAAGGTAAAAATGGTAGTATATTAGTAGATACAGACTGGGCAGGAACACTACAAGCCTTTTATAGAAAAATGAAAGAATTGGATATCGAAAAAATTGATTATCTTTTAATAACACATTACCACCCAGACCACATAGGAATAGCACAAGATATAATTGATATGGGAACAAAACTATTATTAGTAGATGTTCAAAAAGATTATATTAATAGTTCAGATACAATTTTGCAAAAAGATAAAAATATTCAGTTTAAGCCTATAAATACAGAGCCTGTAATTATATCGTGTGAGCAAAGTAGAGAGTTTTTAAATGATTTAGGAATAGATGGAGAAATAATATATACACCAGGACATAGTGAAGATAGTATTTCTCTAATTTTAGATAATGGTAGTGCTTTTGTAGGAGATTTATACGATTTAAAATCTGCAATAACATTTAATGATGAAAAGATAAATAATAGTTGGAATAAAATATTAAGCCATAATATATCAAAAATATACTATGGTCATCACGAACAAACTATTAGCAATATAAAAAAGATAGAAGATACACTAATCAATTAGTGCGAAAAATTACAATTTGAAAGTAGGTAAAAATGAAAAAGAAAGAATTAATTATAATTGGCATTCTCACAATATTATTAGCATTTATGGATATAAGTGGACTACCTAGTGCCTTATTTATAAATATTGAAATTTTAGATATTACACCATTTTATTGGACTTTGATGTTTAATTTTATAATTATTGGAGTAATTGCCTTTTTTACACTAAAGTATCTTTGTCCTAATTGGAAATTAGGATTTAATAAAAAAGAGTTGAAAAGTGGACTAAAAAAATATGGACTAGCAGGAATTGTTGTAGGTGTTATATCAGGAATAGCATTTTATATTGGCTTAAAACCTTTTAATTATAATCCAACAATTTGGAAAGTTTTAATTGAAGGAATTATATATTATATAGGTGTTGCAATAGTCGAAGAATTATATGTGAGAGGATTATTATTAAATCTTATTGAAAAATTATACTATAAAAAAAGAAACAATACGATTATAGCAATTATTGTATCATCTGTTATTTTTGGATTAGGACATATATTTGGTGTTTTAGGGCAACCTTTACTTGTTATAATTACAAAAGTAGTATGGACTATTGCTATGGGAATATATTTTGGAACGATATATAAGAAAACTAACAACTTATGGTTACCAATTATTTTGCATTTTATAATAAATGTATGTGCCTTACCATATTGTTTTACAACAATAACAACTTATCCAAATATAAGTTTATATATCATTTTACCAACTTATATATTACTAGGAATATATAGTTTAAATATTATGAAAAGAAAAAGATAAATTACAATTTATATTTATGATTATATATAATTATTTGCCATTATAATTTTTCCTAGATTTTCTCCTAGACTATATGTAAGAATATTTAGTATTACTAATACTTTGCAGATTTTAGCGAGGTTCACCTCGACCATAAAAGTACTGAAAGCAATGGTTTTCAGTACTTTTTATTTTAAATTATTTATATCAATACATCATTACATAGTTTTTATTATATTTATTTTTAGACATTATTATTTATTTACAAAATATTAAAAATAATACTTTTTTATGATATAATGCTTTTAGAAAATTAGTAAATGGGAGGAATAAAAAATGGAAAATAAAATATGCCAAAGTTGTGGTATACCCATAACACTAAAAGAACAATTCGGTACAAATGAAAATGGAAGTATAAATATAGATTATTGTAAATATTGTTATAAAAGTGAAAAGTTTATAGATAAAGTTACAATGGAAGAATATATAGAAAAGTGTTCACAATATGGCTCACAAGCTGGAATGACTAATAAAGAAAAGAAAGAATATTGTACTAAAATATTTCCCACTTTAAAAAGATGGAAATGCACTTGTACTGATAAATGTGCTATTGGCTATAATCCTGATTGCACTTGTGAAAGTTCAGAATGCCATTGTAGGAAAAAATAGTAATTTAAAAGTGAATTGAAGTAATGTTTTATAATACAAAAAATAATAATATAAAACTAGGAAAAATTGATATAGATTATATAAGTTTTGTTAGAAGAAATAAAAATCTAGTTATAATACTAGAACTTGGAGATAGATTAAGAACTGTTAAAATAATCTCAAGAAAAAAATTCTTGAGATTAAAATAATATTATTTAATTAATTTTATATCCTAATTGAACTTCAATTTCAAATTCCTTTTCATGTCTTCTAATTTTTAATTTTACTATATCTTTTGGTTTTTTAGAATAAATATATTTTTTTAAATCGTTCATTTTATTTATCTCAATATCATCTATATTAGTTATTATATCTCCTACCATAGCCCCTTTATTAAACAATGCTCCGTCTGGTAAAATTGTTGCAATATATATTCCACTACTAAAGTTAAAACTAGAATCTAAATATGGAATTACCTCTTTATCGTATCCATACATTCCTAAATAAGCTTCTTCAAATTTTCCATTTTCAATTAATTTTTCTAATATAGGTTTTACAATATTTATAGGAACAGCAAATCCAATCCTTTCTGCCTCAGTTATTTTAACTGTATTTATTCCAACAAGTTCACCATTAAGATTTACCAACGCTCCACCACTATTACCTTCATTTATTGTGGCATCTGTTTGAATTAAATCTTCCATATAATTTTCTTCTTCCGCAATCTTTATTGTTCTATTAATACCACTTATAATCCCTTTTGTAACTGTTCTTTGAAATTCAATACCAATTGGATTACCAATAGCATATACCTCATCAGCCAATTGAATATTATCTGAATCTGCTAATTCTAAATAATTTAAATTATTACCACTTATCTTTACAATTGCTAAATCTATATTACTATCAGCCCATACCACAGATCCATCATACGTACTTCCATTTTCTAAAGTAACATAACAATTACTATACTTATTACCTGCTACATGTTGATTTGTTAAAATATATCCATTATCAGTTATTAATACACCACTACCTAATCCTAATTTTTTCTCCGAATCATCTAAAAAAATAGAATTTCCTGTTTGTTGAAGCTTAGAAATTCCTACAACACTTTTTACCACATCTTCTATTGTTTTTGACGGTTCTTTATCAACATTTTCTTCATTAATTGTGGATAATTTATTGGTATCATAATTACTTTTTACTACTTGAACATCTTTTTCATTTTCTAATTTTACTATTAATATACATAACAAAACTATAATAACACTCATAAAGGTTATTAAAATAAATTTATCTTTTTTTCTTTCCTTTTTAGTTTCATAATACATTCTCTATTTTCCTTTCAAAATATATTTTTCCATTTTTTTCTTTTTTTATACTTATCTTTTTAAAAATATTGACTTATCTTTTTATAAAAGAGATAATATAATTAAAATTTATTTAAGGAGAAACAAATGAATTCTGTTGAAAAAAACCTAGACATTTATAAAATTATTATAGTTGAAAAAGATTATAATATACCTTTATTATTAGACAAAACAATTTCATCTTCTAAATATTCCTTATCTAAATATATTAATTTACAAGAAGCAAATACACAAATAAAGACTGCTGATATATTAATATTAGATATTTCAAATATTTCTAAAATAGAATTATCTATATTAAAATCAATTCGAAAAGAAAATCCAGATTTATATATTATTTTAATTATAAATACAGAAGAATGTATTATTACATTAAGGGAATTAAAAGAACTTTCTGTACAAGGATATTGTGAAAAAGATGATAAACTTAACCAACTTCCTTTATTTGTTGAAACTGCTATTAAATCCATTGAACAAATGAAAATGATAAAAACAATAAATGAAGAACTTTTATCTTCCAAAGAACAACTCGTAAAATCATATTTAGAAAGTATTGAAATTCTTAGATATACAGTTGAAGCAAAAGATACTTATACACGAGGTCATTCTGAAAGAGTTTCAGAATATTCTGTTTTAATAGGAAAACATTTGGGGATTTCCTCTAAAGATATAAAAACTTTAAAAATTGGAGCCTTATTTCATGATATTGGTAAAATTGGAATTTCAGATTCTATTTTATTAAAAAAAGGTAAGCTTACTAAAGAAGAATATAATGAAATAAAAAAACATCCTGTTATTGGAAAAAACATACTTTCAAATGCTGAGATCTTTCAAGATATTATTCCAATTGTTTTACATCATCATGAGAGTTATAATGGAAAAGGTTATCCAAATCATTTATCAGGTAAAGATATACCTTTACTTGCTAAAATAGTTTGTGTTGCAGATGCTTTTGATGCAATGACATCAAAACGTTCTTATCGAGATGAATTAGATATAAGTTATGTAAAATCCGAAATTAAATCACAAGCTGGAATTCAGTTTGATCCAGTAGTTGCCACTACACTTTTAGATATATTAAATAATGAATATCGTTTAATTTTAGAAATTAAAAATAGATATTAGTTTAATTTTTTAAGAAAGGAGTATTAGAATGTCAATATCAGAATTAAAAAAAGACGCAAAAATTAAATTATCTGGAATTTATTTTAAAACTATAATAATAAATATATTATATTTACTTATTATATCAGTTTTAGAAATGATTGGAAATTTAATAAATAATAATATATTATCTATTATTTATCAAACAATATTATTATTTGTTACTTTACCATTTTCTTATGGCTTATTAGTATCAATGTTAAAACTTTCTCGTAGTGAAAATGTTTCTTTAACAGACTTTATTAATATAGGACTACAAAATTCTAAAAAAGTTTTGAAAGTTTTTGGTAGATTATTATTAAAAATAATTTTTCCTATTATATTAATTATTATATCATCAATTATATTTACAATAATCTTAATTTATACATTATATAATTCTATATCTACTATACCTTTGATAATATGTGGAATTATATTAATTGCATCAATAGTATATTATATTGCTAAATTACTATCTTATATACTTATTTTCTATATTATTTATGATAATAAAGATATTACTTCTAAAGAAATATTAGAAAAGAGCCATAAATTAATGAACTCACATAAATTGGATTATATTCTTCTTTATATTTCCTTTATTGGATGGTATCTTTTAATTAGTGTATGTTCAAAAATATTATTAATGTTCGTAAACCAAATACTTGCTATTTTATTTTTAGGAATATCAATATTACTATTAATTCCTTATATATCTTTTAGTCTAATTAACTTTTATGAAGAATTAATAAATACCAAATAAAAAAATGACATGAAATTTAAATTTCATGTCATTTTTTTATTGTTGTATTGGCATTCCCGCTCCTACTCTTACAATAGCCTTCATAGGGCTATAGATGTCATTTGATATAGGTTCCTTAGAAATTACTTGACCATTTAATCTAACTTCTTTATATGTAGTTACTCTATATCCTGCATGACCTGATTGTGAAACTACTTGTTGCCCTGGTGCTAATGTAGGATCTTGTGTATATGTAGTTTGATATGGGATTGATCCTGTTGTAACAGGTAAAATTCTTATTTCATATTCATTCTCTTCAGCTACTCCATATATTCTAAATTCTGCTATACCATTATTCACTTTAGCTTCGATTTTTATTGGATATGATCTAGAATTTTTAAATTTAAAGTCTATAGTTCCATATACAACAGTAGCATCTCTTCCAGCTGGTACATAAGATGTTGTAAAAGTGTGATTTCTTCTTTCTGTTACTTCTAAATTAGCTAAAAGTACAGCATTATATAAAGTAGAAGATATTTGACAAATTCCTCCTGCTAATCCATCTACTACACCACCATCTGCATATATTTTAGCATCTCTGTAACCTTCTTCAACAGTTCGTTTTCCAACAATTTTATTATATGAAAATTCTTCTCCTGGCATAATTACTTTTCCATTAATTTTTTGTGCTGAAATTTTAAGATTTGTACTTCTATTAATATTACTTGCATCGTATTTCGTACTAAATGATGAAACTAAATATGGAAAAGCTTCTGTTCCAAGATCATTTATCGTTTTAGATGCTTTTTTAATATTCAAATCAAATTGATACTCTTCTTTATTTTCTGATTTTATTATATTTTTTGCCTCTTCAACAGATATTGCTAAATCAATACCATCAACATCTGGATAAATTTTATATGGTTCTGTTTCAAAATATGCGTCTTTAGGTTCTGTATGTATATCTGAGTATATTTTATCCATATCTATATCAGATGCCTTTACTTGTTCAATAGGTATTTCTATTTCCTGTTTAAAATTCTCATTTTTTATATCTTCAATATTTCTATCAAAGATAGCATTCAAAATATTTTCCTTTAATTCATCTTTTTTTACCTTTATCCCATCTGTCCCTTTGTTTATAATTAATTTTCCCTCTTCTAAATAATATGATGGTTCAACTACTATACCTGGAATTCCTGAACTAATAGCATCTATAAATTGATTTAATAAATTTTCATTATATGTATATGAAAGAGAAATCTTCTTTCCAAATAAATTTGTAAATATTAAAGTATAATTATTCTCTAATAAATTTCCACTCCTACCCTCTAAATATGCATTTTCAACTGCATTTTGTAATTCATATTTAAATTCAATATCTTCTGGATTTAATGAAACTTGATAATTTTCTCCATATCTTATATTTACTTCATTTAAAAGTTCCATTTTAATTATTTCGTCTAGTTTTTTTATTGCATCTTCACTATTCAAATTAGAAATATCTATATCTTTTATTGATATACCTTTTATAATGTTAGTATTATTTAAGTTAAATATTGCAAAAAGTGTTGAAAATGCAATTACTAAAACAAATAGTATTACAATACACACAAATATGTATAATTTCACCTTTCTATTTTTTAACATCTTTTGTACATATTCTGGTTTATCATCTATTTTTTTTATTGATTTTTCTTTATTATAGTCATTATTTTTTACATTTAAATTCTCTTTATTTTCATTATTTTTATTTTCTTTAATAACATTATTAATTTTTTTTTCATTTATTGTTTTTTTATTTTTTTCAAGATTTGTATGTAATTTTTTATCTATTTTTTTATTTTCTTTATTATTTATTGATTCTTTACTAATTTTTTTATCTTCATTTTTATTTTTAATCTCATTTTTATCTATTTTCTCATAATTTTTATTATTATCATTACTTTGTATTTCTTTTTGATTTTTTATTTTTTCTTTAGTTTTATTTTGTTTCTCTATATTTGGCTTTTGATTAGAAACTTTTTTATTTTTCTTCCCCTTTTTCTTTTTAGAAGTAGACATCTTAAGTCATTCCTTTCCTCTTATATTCATTTTATTATATTATCATATGTTCTTTTTCTTCGCAATATTTTTTCTACTAGACAATAAAAAAAATTATATATATAATAACAATAAAATAACATTTATTATATTTTATTCACTATATTTTTAATTTATTATAAAAAATAAGAGGGGTACAAAAAATGATAGGAAATATGATTTCTAAAATAAGAAAGGAAAGAGGTATTACAAAAACTGAATTAGCAAATCAAACTAATATTAATATTGGTCATTTAACACATATTGAAAAAGGCGAACGAAATCCTAGTCATAAAACATTGAAATCTATTTGTTCTGCATTAAATATTCCATATCAACAATTGTTATATACATATGATAAGACTCTTTCAGAAGAACAAATAGATTATGGGTATATAGATCATATTTCATATAACAAAATACCAGCAATTTCAAAAGTAGATGATTATATAAGTTGTCCTTCTGATTTCTCTAATGCTTCTTTTGCATATAAAGTACCAGATTCTGCAATGGCACCTATTATAAAAGAAGGTTCATATGCATTTGTAGAAATTAATGGACTTATAGAAAATAGAGCCATAGGGCTATTTAAATTGAATGATAAATACCTTATTCGTAGACTTCTATATAAAAAAGATAAATTTATTTTAAGAGCTGATAATAAAGAAGTGAAAGATATTACTATAAATTCACGTGATATATTTCAAATCATAGGTCGTGTATATATATAATTTATTACATTTTAATTACATTTTTATAAAATGTAAAAACTTACTTGAAGAAAAATATTATTAATACTATAATATGTTTATTCATTTACTTAAGAGGAGAAATTTATGGAATTAATTAAAAATATATTTTTTAATACAGATAGATTAGTAGCAAATAATACAATAAAAATTTCATATACTGGATTATTTTTTCAATCACAATCTACCAATGTTTATATAAAATATTGTTTTGGTAATGATTGGGAGAATTATACTGAAAGCGAAATGACAAAAACCGAATTAGGATTTCAAATAGAAATCGAATTACAAGATAAAGGTTCGTTTAGTTTCTGCTTAAAAAATGAAAATAATGAATGGGACAATAATAATGGAACAAATTATACCTTTAAAATTGAACCTCCTGAAACTTCTTTAACCGTTATAGATAATAGTGAAAAATCTATTAGAAGAGTTCGTAAAACTTATATGTGGTCTAAAAAAGTAAAACTTGCAATATATAAAATGTTAATTTACATACCTAAATTAATTACAGGAAATTATAAAAGAAAGTCAGAAGAACTTTAATATATAAAAAATGAAAGAAATGTAAGCACTTTTTTGTGTATACATTTCTTTTATCATTTTACTATAACAATCTTCTTTTTATATAAAATTTATACTCTTTCTGCTCTTTTTGATTGTGCACCTAATATTTTTTCTACTTCTTTATCTACTACAATATTATAATCTTCATTTTCAACATTATATAAAACTTGTCCTAAATAGCCACCATCTTTAATTTTTTGTCTTAATCTATCTTCTTCCAGTAGTTTCCTAATTTCTTTACCATAAATACAATTATTTTTTATTTTTTTAAAATCTATATTTTCACTATATACTATATCAATAATATTTAAATCATCTGAGAAAATTAAATATTGACTTAATGGTTTATTATTAATTATAATCTTACCTATTTCCTTAATTATAATATCATAATCCATTATCTCAATAATATTATCTGTTTCATTTTCAGCTCTTATATCCCCTATATCACCTGATATATCAAGACTTTTAAAACTTTCTTTATCTACTATTCGATAATACCTTATTCCATTCCTATTTGCAACTTCTATGTGTCCTATATAACCATTATAGTATATTTGAGATTTATATATATTATCTCTACTTAATAAATTATTTACACAAAAATCACAATATCCTTGACTTCTAAATAACTCTTCTAAATTTATTCTTCCATATACACAATCTACAATATTCATATTATTATAATATTGATTTACTTTATATTTATATATTGTTTCATTATCAATTAAATATTTATCATCAGGTTGAATTTCTATCTTACTTCCATCTCGTCGTTGAAAAATATATTTATTTGTATGTTCTTTTATTTCGTTTCTTCTTGTCTGAAAAGTTGAATTTTCTTTTCTATTTTCAGTATTATTAATTTCTTTATCATATTTATTTTTTAATTCTTTATAATAACTTCTATTATTTTCATCTTTTAAAAAATTATAAGCTTCTTGTAATTTTTGAAAATTTGAATTTGCCCCATAACTATTTAAATTTGAATCTGGGTGAATTTTCTTTGCAGCACACCAATATGATCTTTTCAAAGTCATTTCATCTACATTTTCATCTACATTTAAAATTTCACAATACTCTTTTATCTTCTGATATAATGATTTTTCATAATCATATTTCATAATTATCAAATATCCTTTCATAATATAAAATATTTCTATGTAATAACTAAACCACCATTGGGAGAAATTATTTGTCCAGTTGTAAACTGGTCTTCAATAAGCCAATTAACACATCTTGTTATATCTATTGGTTGCCCTTTTTTCATTAGAGGAGTTTCTTCCAATATTTGTTTCCATTCATCTTCTCCTAAATCATTATTCATTTCTGTATCAATTGCACCAGGTGCTATAGAATTTACTCTTATATTAGATGGTCCTAATTCTTTAGCTAGAGCTTTTGTCATTCCATCAATACCAGCTTTAGACATAGAATAATGAACTTCACAAGAACCTCCAGTCATTCCATATATAGAAGATAAATTTATAATACAACCACTGTGTTCTTTTATCATATATTTTACAGTTTCTTGTGTCATAAAAAAAGCTGAATATAAGTTGTTTTTTAACATACTTTCAAAATCTTCATCTGTTATATCTGTAAATAGCTTCGCTTGTGCTATACCTGCATTATTTATTAAAATATCAATCTTATTATATTTTTGTATTACAAAATTTACTAATTCAATAACTTTATTTCTTTTAGATACATCAGCCTTAATTATATCTATTTCTACTCCTTGTCTTTTTAACTCCTCCTGTAATTTAATCGCTTCTAATTCAGATTTATTGTAATTTGCTATTATTTTATATCCACTTAAAGCTAAATTATATGCTATATTTCTTCCTATTCCTCTACTTGCACCTGTTACTATAACAACTTTACTCATAAAAAATCCTTTCTACAGTTAAAATGGTAGCTTTGGACTATCTGTTAGTTTTACTACTATTATTCCATTAATAATTTTTACTGATGTTTTATCTGGAAAACGTTTCATTTGTTTATATTCTTCTCCTGTAACAATTTTATAATAAATATCATTTGGACATGGTACTACATCAATACCATAGAATATTTTTATAAATTTAACCCATGTTCCAATACATCCATTATATGAATCATGAAAGGTTGGATTTGTAACAATAGACCCTACTGTATATGTATATAATGATGAAGTTCTAGGATAGTTATAATTACCTATAATTCCACCAAACAATATCGGATATTCCTCATGATAACCATCTGTATTTTCTATTCTATCCATTATTCTCATTGTTGTTGAATACGCTTGATTATAAGTTAACTTTAATGCTGCATAAGAAGTATTATCTGCAATATAATAAGTTCCTATTATTCCTATACATGATACTATTGCTAACCATTTAACAATTGGCATCTTATTTTTCAGATTTTCAAATATAGCCAAAGAAAATGGTATTATTAAAACCATCTGAACTGTAGTAAGTGCATACATACTGTTTTCCACCACTAAAATATCAATTATATTTAAACATATTGGTAAAGCTAGTATAAATATAATAGCAAGAATAATTTTTGTTATTCTTATTTTAAAATTTTTATCTTTTATAGCCATAATAGAAACAATTGAAGACAAAGTAAACATTATAAAAAAAATACTATACATTATTTCTCTTCTAAAATTCGTATTATGTACAATTGAATCTCCTAAAAAGAATATTATAAAATCTTTATATGTTTGCATTAATGTAGTTTTTAAACCTACTAATATTCCAAATATAGAAATATTTTCTGCCCCTTTATAATTAGCAAATTCTAAATTTAATACGTTTAATACCACTTTAGTAGTAATATAATATAAAATTCCTCCACAAATTATAACTATAATTGTTTTTAAAATGTCTATAACAATTTCTTTAATTGTTTTTTGGTTTCTTATCAAATCTAATACACTTATCATAGCACATAATCCAATACTTACACCTATATAGCTTTGATAAATACTTAATGAAAACATAAAGCATATAATAGAAAATATAAAACCTAATTTTTTATAATTAAATTTATATAATAACCAAATAACCAATATTGAAATTAGAAAGTTAAAACAATATGCAAAAGATGTATATATATATAACAAAGTTACAGTAAGTGTTGGAGTTACTACCAATATTAAAGAAGTTAAAACAATAGAAATTTTACTTTTAATATTAAATAAATCTATTATAAAAACAGCTGCTATTGACATTACTAAAATACATGATATCGTTGAAACTGTTGGTATTGCTATAAAATGATTTAATCTTTCTATTAAAGCAATTCCCCATCTTCCAAGTGTACTTTCCCATGCACCTGGTCTGAAATATTCCATAGAATTCCATAATCCATCTTGACTCATTATTGTTTCTGTTATCATTGTTATATGTGTTATTATGCCTGCTATAAGAGCCACTAAAAAGGCTAATTGTTTTCTACTGTCAAACCATTTCATAAATTTGTTCAACGCTTCTTCTGGTGTAAAAATTATTACTTTTTTATTTTCTTCTTCCATTAGTTTATTCCCCAATATTTATTTAATTAATATTATAAAACCAAGAAAGCTTAATGTCAATGACAGTTCATTAATAACATAAAAAATAAGGTAATGTAAATTACCTTATTTTTGGAGCCGCTAGTCAGACTTGAACTGACGACCTACTGATTACAAGTCAGTTGCTCTACCAACTGAGCTACAGCGGCATATATATAATTAACCATTCTTATTAAATAAAAGTGGTGACCCCTACGGGAATCGAACCCATGTCTCCGCCGTGAAAGGGCGATGTCTTAACCGCTTGACCAAGGGGCCATACATTAAAGAATATCTAAAAAGATATTCTTTGGTGAGCTATCCGCGACTCGAACGCGGGACAACTTGATTAAAAGTCAAGTGCTCTACCACCTGAGCTAATAGCCCATAAGTTGTATGGCAATTGCTTAAAAGCAACTGCTTTTATATGATACACTATTTTTTTATACTTGTCAACATTTTTTTTATATTTTTTATAAATTTTTGTATAATTATTAATTTAAAAGATTATATTTACTCAAAATCAATATATAATTATTATTTCCAATAACACTAATATTATAACTTCAATTATATTATTCAATATACTCAAGAAGTTTACTTGCTGCTATTGAAAGATATTTAGGATTATAAATAATTCCCAAATTATGCATAGAAGAAATTTCACTAACAGGAAGTTGAAAAAGTTCTCCTGAATCTAATTCATTTTGTATTGATTCTTTTAAGGTATATCCTATTCCATATCCTGCTTTTACTAAGAAAACAATAGGAGCATGATATGTAAAATCCATAATAGGCTCTAATTTTATATTTCTTTTTTTAAAATCGTTATCTAAAGCAATTCTTTCATAACTATTTTGATTTAATAATAATAATGGATAATTAGCTAATTCTTCTAAAGAAACTTTATCTTTTTTAATCAAGTCTTTAAATTTTTTATTACAAAAAAAGCAATGTGTGATTTCTGAAAAAACTTTAACTGAAAATTTTTGAAATGAAGTATTTTCATCAAATTTACGAATAACCATATCTAATTCATGATTTTCTAACATTTTTATCATATCTGTTGCAGGTTTACTAATAATATGAATTTTAATATTAGGATACTTTTTATGATAATTAGAAACATATGGAAATAATCCTACTTGAAATAAACTAGGATTGCATCCGAATATTTAGAACTCCATTTATTAATTTTTTATCTTCAATAAAATTCTTTTCGCCTATTAACAATGTTTTATAGCATTCTCTTACAGAATTATATAATTTTTCTGCTTCTGGTGTAAGAGTAACTCCTTTAGAATTACGATTAAATAATTTTCCACCTAAACCTTCTTCTAAAACTTTTATATTATAACTAATAGCAGGCTGTGATACATATAGAAGTTCTGCTGCTTTTGATATACTTTTTGTTTGTGCAACTGTATAAAAAATTTTATAAAGATTTAAATCAAAATTGTGATTAATAATATCCATATATAAATCTCCTTTATATCAAACATAAATATTATATATTTTACTTATACCTATAAATGTATTATAATATAGTTATATTTAAAAAACAATATATACAATAAATTTTACTTATAGTAAATAAGGATGTAAAAGTAAGGAAGGTGAAAATATGGTCAATTCATTAGTAACAAATATAGAAAATGAATTAGAAAATAATGTAGTCTTTAAGAAAGTTTTTAAGAACTTTAAAATACCTAAATTAGATATGTTAGAAAAAAATACAGATTTAGTTTACAAATCAAATGAGTATATGGGATATTATAAAAAAGAAGTATACTTTGATTTAATACCACAAGAAAAAATTTCATCAGTTAGGGGTACATTAAAACTAACTCTTACATCTAGTGTAAAAGAATTTGATATTCAAAAAGCAATGCATCTAGTTCCTACAAATGAAATTCACAATGTAAGTGTAACTTTTATGTTATATAATGAAGATAATACATGGGATACAGAAAGATACAATTATACATTGTGGAAAAATTTAAAATGTAAATAACTTTATAAACTATTATATATAAAAATAAAAACCTCTATACACTAGAGGTTTTATTTTGTCTATTTTTCTGCTAAATCCATAACAGATTTTTTTACTTTTTTCAATTTCTTTTCTGCATCTTCTAATGAACTACCTTTAACTCCCATATAGAATTTTACTTTAGGTTCTGTACCTGAAGGTCTTATACAACACCAAGCAGCATCCTCTAAATCATAATACAAAACATTTGAAATTGGTAAATTAGTTTCTTTTTCTTTACCTGTTTTTATATCTAAAATAGTGCCTTTTTGATAATCTCTAACTCTAGTTACTTTATATCCGCCAATAATTTTAGGTGGATTTTTTCTAATATTATCTAGAAGTTCTTTCATTTTTATTGCACCATCTGCTCCTTTTAATGTTATTGTTGAAATACCTTCCTTGTAGAAACCATATTTTTCATAAATTTTAAGCATTTGATCCCATAATGTTAGACCTTGTTTTTTATAATAAGCTGCTGCTTCACAAAGAATCATTACTGCTGTTATTGCATCTTTATCTCTACTATGTGTTCCTACTAAACAACCATAACTTTCTTCATATCCAAATAAGTATTCATGACTTCTTGTTTTTTCAAAATTTCTAATTTGTTCACCTATGTATTTAAAACCTGTTAGAACTTCTATAAAGTCAATTTTATATTCTTCAGCAATTGCAATTGCCAAATTTGAAGAAACTATTGTAGAAACTAATGCTCCATTTTTAGGAAGTATTTTTTTGTCTTTCTTTTGAGATAGTATATATTCTGCAATTAATAATCCAGACATATTTCCTGTAAAAGACATATATTTGCCTGTTTTACTATCTTTAGCTAAAACACCTAACCTATCTGCATCTGGATCTGTTGCCAATATAATATCTGCTTCTTCTTTTTTAGCAAGCTTTAGAGCTAAATCAAAAGCTCTAATATCTTCTGGATTTGGATAATCTACTGTTGGAAAATTTCCATTTGGCAATTCTTGTTCTGGAACTACATAGACATTTGAAAAACCTAACTGCTCTAGAACTGTTTGCACTAGCATATTACCTGTTCCATGTAATGGTGTATATACAATACTTAAATCTTTTTCTACTTCTTTAATAACTTCTGGATTTAATACTTGACGTTTTATAGCTTTTAAATATAATTTATCCATTGCTTTACCGATTATATTATATAATCTCATTTTCTTAGCTTCATCTATTGAAATAGATCTTATTAAAGAATAATCTTTAACTTTATTTACTTCTGCAATAATCTCTTTATCATTTGGTGAACTAATTTGAGCTCCATCTTCCCAGTATACTTTATACCCATTATATTCTGGTGGATTATGACTTGCTGTAATCATAATTCCTGCTGTACATCCTAACTCTCTGACTGCAAAAGATAACTCTGGAACTGGTCTTAAATCATCAAATATATACGTCTTTATTCCATTTGCATTTAAACATAGTGCTGCTTCTTTACTAAATTCAGAAGACATATTTCTTGAATCATAAGCAATAACGACTCCTTTAGCTTCTGTTCCTTGTTTCAAAATATAATTTGCTAAACCTTGGGTTGCTTTTGTAACAGTATAAATATTCATTCTATTTGTACCATTACCAATAACGCCTCTCATACCAGCTGTTCCAAATTCTAAATCTTTGTAGAATCTATCTTTTATCTCTTCTTCGTTTCCAGCTATTGTTAGTAACTCTGTTCTTGTTTCTTCATCAAATAATGTACTTGTTGACCATTCTTTATATTTTTTTGTATATTCTACTTTATTCATATAATCTTTATATAATTTTCTAGCTGTTTCTGGACTATCTTGACCTTGAGCATTTTTAATAGGGGCAAATTCCTCTTCTCTTTTAACTCTTAAAACAACTACATCATCAAACATTTCATATGAATCAAATATAAACATTTCAAATTTATATGCATTAGGTTTATCACCTTCAATAAGTTCTCCATCTTCATTTATATATTTTGCTTTTTTTACAGCTGTATGATATGGAAGACTTAATTCACTAACCTTTTCTAATCCTTTTATATTATATAAGTGAAATATAGCATTAGCATCTCCATAAACTAATGATCTATCATCATCTCTTAAATTTGCCATTTCTTCTGATATTTCTGTATATTCTATAACACCTACTTTTTTATTTTTCCTACAAAAAACACCTACTTTTTCTTTAGGATCTGTTTTTTCAATTGATTTAACTGAACCTAATACTTTATTATGTATAGACATACCTATTAATAGTGGATCAACTGGTTTAACTAAAACATTATCAACACCATTTATAAATACCCATTCAATTCCATTATCTTTCATTTCAGTAATTATTCCACTTTTTTCCATAGACTGTAATGTCCCACCATGACCATTTGCTGCTTTCTTTACCATTCCATCTGTATCTAATAAAATTTTTCCATTTAGCCCAATCATTGGTAATTCACCTTGTTTAAAAAATTTTATAGCTTCTTTTGGATATCCAAAATAATTGTTAGTTTGAAAAAATTCTACTGTTGCATCATTATTTTCTCTACTTGTCATCAAATACCATGGTATAACTGTATCATATTCTTTCCATGCATTTTTTAATGTATCACATAAAGCTTCAAAAATAGATTTATTTTTTTCTATATCAAAAATAAATGTTCCTTTTGGTCCACTATGTCCTAATCTTGTTCCTTGACCACCTGCCATTGTAACAACAGCAAACTTATTATATTTTATTGCTTCAATTCCCTTTTTCTCATACATTTCACGCTCTGATACTGTTAATTTAGATTTATCAACATGTTCAATTGGTTCAACTGTAACAGTTTCAAGCTTTGCTGGTTTTGTTGCATTTTCATATAATTCTTTCATTAACTCAAAATCTATACTTTGGATTTGTTCTAATAATTCTTTTTTTTGTTCTTTATCCATTTTGTCATATTTTAAAAGTAAATGTTCTTGATTATATTTTTTTAAAATTTCTTTTACATTTTTTACTTCTTCTTTCATTATGTTCAATGCTCCTTTCAATCTCAGAAATTATATTCGAGCCTATTTATTTTGTATATATTATATCATTTTCTTACTTTAGTCAACCTAATATGTATCAAACACAACATTTTGCCAAACTCCTATGTATCTAAGAATATATGTTTTAAAATCGAATATTCATCTCTTGACAATAAAAATTTATATTGTCATGCTATTCTAAATTTGTGTTTTTATTGTTTCTCTTTTTTGTGTATTTTGTGAAAAATTTTTTACATCACTTTTACCTTCTGTTTTCAATACTTTATTATGTTTAGATAATACTTTATCAATTCTTTCAATATCATTAATTCTATAACAATTTAATACTTCTTCTACATTAATACTTAATTCAATTTTTTTATTTATTTCTTCAATATAATCTTTTTCTCCTATTACAATAACTACTTTTCCTTCTAAATTATTAGTTACATTCTCTTTTTCAGATTTATTCCAACCTATTTCTACTATTTTTTGTGCATTTAAATTTAGATTTCTTACATTATTTAAATAATCTGTAACATTTCCACTAATATCATTTTGTAAAATAACTGCAACTTCTTTTTGTTCTTCTATTTTTTCATTTATATATGGTAATAATATTGTTAATAAGTGAAACTCACTTATATAAAAACTACAAATTTTTTGATTATTCATAATCATACCTCCATATATTCAAATCTTTGTTATTTTATCATTACAAAATTTGATGGTCAATTTAAATCGTATTCTCTTTTTCGACAACAATATTTATAAATAATTAATTAATAATTTTTTGAATATTTTTTTATTTTTTGCAAATACTTACAAATATATAATAAAAGTGGAATTATTTTTAATTTTTTCTATTACATACTTTTAATGTAATATGATATTTTTAAAGGAGGATTTTTAATGATTAAAAAAATAAAATACTTTATTATCTTACTTATATTATTATCTGCTTTTCTTTTTCTTACAATATCATCTTATGCAAATACTATTTCAAAAGACCTATCAAATAATTTTTTTAGACTTCATATACTAGCTAATAGTGATAGCAATGAAGATCAAAATTTAAAATTGAAAGTTAGAGATAATATAATAGAATATATGAATACTATTTCTTATGAAGGACTATCAAAAGAAGAAGCAATACATTTAACTTATCAGCATCTTAATGAATTTCAAAAAATAGCCGAAGAAACTATATATAATGAAGGTTACAATTACCCTGTAACTTTAGAAGTTGGAAACTTTTATTTTCCAACTAAAATATATGGAAATATCTCACTTCCTGCTGGATATTATGATGCTTTAAAAATACAAATTGGTGAAGCACAAGGCCAAAATTGGTGGTGTTCTCTTTTTCCACCATTATGTTTTGTTGACATATCTTCTGGAGTAATTGATGAAGAAACAGAACAAGAATTAAAAGATAATCTAACTGAAGAAGAATTTTCAATAATTACAAATAATACTGATACAGTAAAATTTAAATTCAAACTTATTGAAGTATTTTCTGAATAAAATCTTTAAAAAGTGTTGTAAATCTTCTATTTTTATGATATATTTCCAAATGAGTATTTTGTGCTCATTAATATAAACAAAATATTGGGGGTATATATTTTGGAAAAATTAGTTATCACTGGAAAAACTCCTCTAAAAGGTGAAGTAGTAATAAGTGGTGCAAAAAATGCAGCTGTTGCAATTATACCAGCTACTTTACTAATAAATGGAACTTGTACAATAGAAAATTTGCCAAATATAAGTGATGTAAGATTATATTGTGATATATTAAAAGAAATTGGTGCCAAAATAACTTGGAATTCTGAACATGAAATAACTATTGACACACAAAACATAGATGCAAAAAAAATACCTGTAGAAATAACTAGAAAATTTAGAGCATCTTATTATTTATTAGGAGCATTACTTGGAAGATCAAAATATGCACAAGTTGGTATTCCTGGTGGATGTAATTTAGGTGCTAGACCAATAGATCAACATATAAAAAGTTTCGAAGCTTTAGGAGCTACAGTTGATGTTTCAAATGGAAATATAACAGCAAAAGCTAAAAAATTAAAAGGAACATCTGTATACATGGATGTAGTTTCAGTAGGAGCCACAATTAATGCTATGTTGGCTGCTGTTTTAGCAGAAGGTACCACTGTTATAGATAATGCTGCAAAAGAACCTCATATAGTTGATGTTGCCAACTTCTTAAATACAATGGGAGCAGATATTAGAGGTGCTGGAACTGATATAATAAAAGTAAATGGTGTAAAAGAATTAAAAGGAAATGCTACATATTTAGTAGTCCCTGATCAAATAGAAGCTGGTACTTTTATGCTTGCTGCAATTGCTTCTAAAGGAGATATAATTATAAAAAATTGTATTACAAAACATTTAGAATCAATAATAGCAAAAGTAGTAGAAATTGGTGGAAATGTAGATGCTAATGGAGATCATTTAAGAGTTTGGTATTCAAAAAGAACTCACAAAGCAACTATAAAAACCTTACCATATCCTGGTTTTCCAACCGATTTGCAGCCTCAAATTGGCGTTGTTCTTGCTGTTTCAGAAGGAACAAGTATAATAAACGAAAGTATTTGGGAATCTAGATTTCAATATACAGCTGAACTAAATAAAATGGGTGCTAAAATTACAGCACAAGGAAAAAGTGCTGTTTTTGAAGGTGTAAACGAATTAGTAGCAGCACCAGTATATGCAACAGATTTAAGAGCTGGTGCAGCACTTATAATAGCTGGAATAATGGCAAAAGGAAAAACAGAAATATATAATTTAAATTATATAGATAGAGGTTATGAAAACATTGAAGACAAGTTTAGACAATTAGGAGCTAAAATCGAAAGAGTAGTAGAAGAAGAATAAGGGGCTAAGAATAAAATATGTTAAAATTTTGTAGCTTATATAGTGGAAGTTCTGGTAATTGTTTATTTGTAAGCTCAAATAATACAAAAGTTTTAATTGACTGTGGAACCAGTTGTAAAAAAATTTGTGAAGGATTAGCATCAATCGATTCATCAATCGAAGACATTGATGCTATTTTAGTTACACACGAACATATAGATCATATACAAAGTATTGGAACAGTATCAAAAAAATTTAATATACCAGTTTATGCAAACTCAGAAACATGGAATGCAATGAAAAAACAAAAAGAAAAAATATCAACAAATAATATAAAATATTTTAATAATGATGAAGATTTTTTATTAAATGATTTAACTATACATCCTTTTAGTATACCACATGATGCTATTAATCCTTGTGGTTTTAATATACATAATGGAAAAAGAAAATTAAGTATTGCAACTGACATAGGTCATATGGATAATAAAATATTTAATAAACTAGAAAATAGTTCTTTCATATTATTAGAAGCTAATTATGATTTAGAAATATTAAAAGTGTCAAAATATCCATTTCATTTAAAACAAAGAATTGCTGGACCAAATGGACATTTATCTAATGAAACAGCTGGAAAAACAATTTCTGCTTTAATGAAAAAAGATTTGAAACAAGTTGTTTTAGGACATCTTAGTAAAGAAAATAATTTTCCTGAGCTTGCATATCAAACAGTTGCTGAACAACTTATTGAAAATAATGCTGATATAAATACTATTAGTTTAAGTGTTGCTTCTAGATATGAACCTGGAAAAATTATAAATATATAAATACCGGAAGACGCCTGTTGGCGTCTTCCGTATTAGGTGAACTTTATTGATTTCTCGTGGTTATCTCCTAACTCTTAGACTCTGTCATTGGATCGGCTATACTGCTTCTTCCACTGGTTTGTTATATTTTCTCTTATATTTATCAACATCCATCCCCAGTCTTTCCGCTTTCTTTCGTAAAGCTTCTGCTTTGCCTACCTGCGAACCATATGTTCCCTTAGTTACGAAAGTACCATCTGGCTTCGCATGCACTAACTTTTTCATATGATTCTGACGATCTTTCTTAGATCTACTTGCCAGTGATTTATCGGCTTCAATAGCCTTTTCCAGCAATCTCTTACTTACTCTCTGAGTCTGCTTCATTCTGACTTTTCTTTTTGCTTTTCGTGTTACCTGTCTTTCCCATTCGCGGTTAATTAAATCACACACTTCTTTAGTTGGTTCAAATTCCCCGATTTTGATATCCATTTGACACATAAATTCTTCGTAAGCATCATTTAATTTATCCTGCTTCTCATCTTCCTCAGCCAGTTCCTTATTGAATTCATTTTGTAATTCCTCCATATGAATTCTTTCAGCCACTTTTTCAGCTTCAGATTTTTCCCACAACATATCCAGTTCTTTATCTGCCTCTTTAGCTTTCCATTCATACCAGTTTCTTTCCTCAATAAGAATAGCAAAAAGATCTTCACTTCTAGAAACCACCGTTATTGTTTCCTGATCCTGATAATATTCCCGAATCGATTCTTCTCTTACCTGTCTCATAATAAGACCACCTTTCTTTTTTTATACGGCACATTCGCCATCTCTTTTATTATACATTGATTTACATAAAATGTCAATTATTAAACCTATAAAAAAATTGATGATTTATGAAATACCATCAATTTTCTAATTATATAAAATTACACTTTCATACTCAAACTAACTTTTTGTTTTTCTTTATCTATTCCAATAACCTTAACTTTTACTATATCACCTACTGAAACTACTTCTGAGGGATTTCTTATAAACTTATCTGCCATTTCAGAAATATGAACTAATCCATCATGTTTAACACCTATATCCACAAATGCTCCGAAATCTATAACGTTTCTAACTGTTCCTGTAAGTTCCATTCCCTCTTGTAAATCATCAAACTTTAAAACATCACTTCTCAAAATTGGTTTTGGTAAGTCTTCTCTAGGATCTCTACCTGGTTTTGAAAGTTCTTCTATTATATCTTTTAAAGTAAGAGTTCCTACATTTAACTCATTTGCTAATGTATTAATATCAACTTTAGATAACTCTCTTTTTAAGTTGTCTAATTTGCTTTTTTCATTTAAGTTTTCCACACAATATCCAATCTTTGTTAATAATTTTTCTGCTACCTCATAACTTTCTGGGTGAACTGCTGTTATCTCTATTGGATTATTTCCATTAAATATACGAATAAATCCTGCACATTGTTTAAAAGCTGCTGGACCTAATTTTGGAACTTTTAATAAGTCCTTTCTATTCTTTAATTCTCCATTTTCATCTCTATATTTTACTATATTTTTGGCTATTGTACCATTTATTCCTGAAACATATGAAAGTAAAGAAGGAGTAGCAGTATTTACATCAACTCCAACTGAGTTAACTGCATCTTCAACAACACCTGTTAGACTTTCCGATAATCTTTTTTGATTAACATCATGTTGATATTGTCCAACTCCTATTGCTTTAGGATCAATTTTTACAAGTTCTGATAATGGATCTTGTAATCTTCTAGCTATTGATATTGCTCCTCTTAAAGAAACATTTATATCTGGATATTCCTCAGTAGCAAGTTTTGAAGCTGAATACACAGATGCACCTGCCTCACTTACAATTGCATAATAAATTTCCTTATCAATTTCTTTTATCATATTAGACACAAAACTTTCAGACTCTCTTGAAGCTGTACCATTTCCTATTGCAATCATATTTATATTATATTTTTCAATTAAATTTTTTAATATTTTTGTTGCACCAATTACATCATTCTGAGGTTCTGTTGGATAAACAGTAACTGTATCTAAAAGTTTACCTGTTTTATCTATTACAGCTATTTTACAGCCAGTTCTATAAGCTGGATCAAATCCCATAACCGTCATTTCTTTAATTGGTGGTTGTAATAATAATTGTTTTGCATTTTTCCCAAATACTTTTATAGCTTTTTCTTCTGAACGTTCTGTCAAATCACTTCTAATCTCTCTTTCAATAGAAGGTTCTATTAATCTTTTATATGAATCTTCTATAGTTGTTGAAAGTAGTTCATTAAATTGACTTTTATAATTTATTATTATTTGTTTTTTCAAATAACCTAATATTTTATCATCAGGTTTATCAATTTTTACTTTTAAAAATTCTTCTTTTTCCCCACGATTAATAGCTAGAATTCTATGACTTGGAATTTTTAGTATTCCTTCTTTAAAATCATAATACATTTCATATGGAGATTTTTCATTTTCTTTAGTAGCTTTACTTGCAATAATTGCTTCTCTAAAACAAAATGATTTTATTTTTTTTCTATAATCAGCATTATCTGCAATATTTTCAGCTATTATATCTAAAGCACCTTGTATTGCTCCTTCTTCATCTATCACACCTTTTTCTTCATTTATATATTCTTTTGCTATTTCATACAAGTCTTTTTTTTCTGTTTGTACATAAATAATATTTGCTAAAGGTTCTAATCCTCTTTCTTTTGCTATTGTTGCTCTTGTTCTTTTTTTTGGTTTGTATGGCCTATATATATCTTCAAGTTCTGATAAAACCATTGTACTTGTAATTTTTATAGTAAGTTCATCTGTAAGTTTTCCTTGTTCTTCTATAAGTCTTATTATTTCTTGTTTTCTAGTTTCTAAGTTTCTTAAATATGTAAGTCTATCTCCTAATTCTCTTAAAATTTCATCACTTAAATTTCCTGTTACTTCTTTTCTATAACGAGCAATAAAAGGTATTGTATTTCCTTCATCTATAAGTCTTACTGTACTTTCAACTTGTGTTTCTCTTATTCCAAGTTCTTCTGCAATCTTTTTAAATATTTTGTCCATATGTTTAACCCCTCAAATTTATTTTATCCTTTTGATTTTATCTTTTCGTTTTTTTTTTGTCAAGAAAAATAACACTACATTATACTTTATAACTAATGTAGTGTTATTTTCTATTTACCATAAAAATTCTGTTTTTTCAATAAAATATTTGTTTTATTTATTTTGTTCTTCTAAATATTCGTCATAAGTACACTCTCTAACAATTACTTTGTTATCTGTTATATCTATAATTTTATTTGCAACGGTTTGTGTTAATTGATGATCATGAGAAGTAAACATCATTATTCCTTTATACTTTTGCATACCATCATTTAATGCTGTAATTGATTCCATATCTAAATGGTTTGTTGGTTCATCAAAAACTAAAAAGTTGGCTCCAGAAAGCATTAATTTTGAAAGGACACATCTTACTTTTTCTCCTCCTGAAAGTACATTAACTTTTTTTAAAGCTTCTTCACCAGAGAAAAGCATTCTTCCTAAAAAACTTCTAACATATGTTTCATCTGGATCTTTTGAATATTGGCGTAACCAATCTGTAATACTTTCATCACTTTCAAACATATAATTATTATCTTTTGGAAAATAATCTTTACTTATAGTAGTTCCCCAAATTAATTCACCAGTATCTGGTTCTATTTCTCCAGCTATTATTTGAAATAATACTGTTTTTGCAATTTCATTATCAGATAATAAAGCAATTTTATCTTCTCTTTTTACAGTAAAACTTATATCATCTAATATTTTTTCTCCATTTATTGTCTTAGAAATATTTTTCACTTCCAAAATTTCTTTTCCTTGTTCTCTATCTGGTTTAAAATCAATATATGGATACTTTCTATTTGATGGTTTTATTTCATCTAATTCTATTTTTTCTAAAGATTTTTTTCTAGATGTAGCTTGTTTTGATTTTGATGCATTTGCACTAAATCTAGCAATAAAATCTTGTAACTCTTTTATTCTCTCTTCTTTCTTTTTATTAGCTTCTTTCATTTGTTTTAAAGCAAGTTGACTTGATTCATACCAAAAATCATAATTACCTGGATATACTTTAATTTTTCCAAAATCGACGTCAGCTATATGTGTACAAACTTTATTTAAAAAATATCTATCATGTGATACAACTATTACTGTATTTTCAAAATCTATTAAAAAGTCTTGTAACCAATTAATTGTTTTTATATCTAAGTCATTAGTAGGCTCATCTAATAAAAGAACATCTGGGTTTCCAAATAAAGCTTGTGCTAATAATACTTTAACTTTATCTTTTGCTTCAATTTCACTCATATATTTATAATGCAAATCACTATCAATTCCTAAATCATTCAATAGCTTTGCACTATCAGCTTCTGCATTCCATCCATCTAATTCTGCAAATCTCTCTTCTAATTTAGCGGCCTTCATACCATCTTCTTCTGAAAAATCTGGTTTACTATATATTGCATCTTTTTCTTTCATTATTTTATAAAGTTCACTATTACCCATCATAACAGTATCTATAACTGTATATCCTTCAAAAGCATAATGATCTTGTTTTAATACAGATAACCTCTCACCTTTGTCCAAAATAACTTCACCTTTGTTTGGTTCTATTTCTCCTGATAAGATTTTTAAAAAAGTAGATTTTCCTGCACCATTTGCTCCAATTAGTCCATAACAATTTCCTTTTGTAAACTTAATTGTAACATCTTCAAAAAGCACTCTTTTTCCAAATCTTAGAGTTACACCATTTGATAAAAGCATTTTCTTACCTCCTAACCTTTTAACTATTTTATTATACAGTATCTTTACATATATTTCAATCTTTTATTTTTATATAACAATTTGATTAAATTTTGTTTAAATTTGTTGTTTTTTGTAGAATTTATTATAAAATAAATATAAGTTTAATAATGGAGATAAAGTATGAATAAAGTAAATATTGATGATACTAATCTTTCAGATGAATATTATGTAGTAAAAAAAATAAGTTTTTGGACAAATTTATTTTACAAAATAAAAAATAATAAACAACCTAAATTACTTTCCTCAGTTGAATTAAAACCTCAAAAAACTTTTAAAAGTATTTTTTATATGTGGAATTTAGGTAATTTTAGAACACTTTTATTTAACTCATTAGATTTTTTTAATAATATATTTTTTCATTTTTTAGAAAAAAATAGTATAAATTCTATTCAAACACAAATTATTGGTAAAGATATTAATAATACTATAGCAATCAATAATAGTAAAATTTCAATTATAGTTCCAAAACCTATAAATATAAGTAAAAATATTAATAAGTAACAATATTTTTAATAATTTTATGCTTTTTAAAGACCCTTTCCTTAGAAATGGTCTTTATTTATTTTCTATATAACTTTTATTATCATATTCTTTGTTAATAAAATCTTTTATTTTATCAATTTTTACTGAAAACAAATTATTTTGTTCAATATAATATTTAGTTTTGCAATACATAGGTAATTGATGCCAGCTATCTATTTGCGACTTTAAAAGAACATCAAACCCATAATAACTTCCTTCCATAAATGGTAATATTGTTACTGGTTGTTTTAAATTTTCAAGATTTTTATTAATTGTATTTTGAATTCTAACAAGATTCACCATTGTTATTGTTCTATCTTTTGGATTAGGGAACTGATATCTAATATAATCAGTTATATCAGTCTTTATAATATCTGGAATAAATTCAAAATTTTCCATTAATTTAATAATTTTTTCTCTATTTTCTTCTGACATAGTAGCCAAATCACTTAAATTGCCTTCTGAATCTATTTTGAATGATCCATATCCGCCCAAAGCTCCTTCTATGAGTTTTGGCATTTCCTTACTTTCTGCCTCTTCTCTTATCTCTTTAAATCTTTTTTGAGTTATATCTCTACTAGAATTTGTAAGTAAAAATAATTTAGATTTAATTCCATTTTGTATTTCTAGTTCCTTAATTCTATTAAAAAATTCAGAAAAATATTGTGAACCTATACGTTCTTTAAGTGTTTTTTCTTCTCTATCAAGCCAAAAAAATAAAATAAAATTTATACTTTCTCTTTCATTTTCTACATAATTAGTATCATCTTTGTTATTAATATGTTCCTCATCACATTCTTCTACTGGTTCTTCACATAATTCTACCTTACTTTCATTTATTATTTCTTTTGTATTATCTATTTCTAAATTTTCTTCACCTTCTCTTTTTATTGATTGCATTCTTCTATTTTTTGCTTCTAATTTTTTAAACTGATTATATTCATCTAATAAGCAATCTATCTCCATTACAGTTTCCGACATTTCACTAAAAGCCTCTATTATATTTAGAACACTAGTTTTTAATGTTTTACTTGTTAAAAATAAATTTTCTGCAATATCTTTTAAATCTTCTGTTGAAAAAAAATCAGCAATACTTTTATAGTCATTATATATAGATTTTCTCTTGGTTTTTATATAATCTTCTATTTTTACAAATTTACTTTTTCTAAAATTTACCAAAGCCATTAAAACATCTTTGTTAATTAAATAAAATTCTTTTTTTGATATTTCATTATTTAATGATTCAAACATTTTAATTAAGTATTCTAATTTTCTTACTGTTATATCATCAAGATCATCTACATTTTTTAGACAATCCCTTATATCAGCTATTTTTTGATACTGTAATAAATAAAAATATTTTTTATTTATATCTAATATTATTTGGAATTTTTCTTCTACTGTTAAGTCTTTAAATTTTTTTATTTCATAATCTGATTGGCATAATTCTAAAAACTCCCATGCATCTGTTTTTTCTAAAGACTCTAATAGTATATTATAATATTGGTCTAATATACTATTACACTGTTTTTCAAAATTAAAAGTTTGTTCTGGAACCTCACTTATTACTAATGTATTAGGAATGGTCAATACAATGTCAGCTCTTTGCATTACAAGTTCTACTGCTCTATATTTTGGACGACCTTTAAGAAGCTTAGCTGTTTCTAACTTTTGTTTTAAGTCAGAAATATCTAAGCTATTTTCTTCATATGCAGTTATAATTTCATGATACTCCATAAATACTCATTCTTTCCTAGTTTATACTTAAACATTCTCTTACTATTTACTAATATTATATCATTAGATAAAAAATTGTCAAAATAAAAATTTAGTTTTTATTTATTTTATTATTAAATTCTTTATATATAAACTTTGGTATTATATACATTTATATGATTGTTTTTTATAATAAAAAAGAGCTATTTATAAAATTTATTATAAAATACAATATATATTTTATTTTTTCAGCTCTTTTTTATATTTAATTATTTGATTATTTCTAATCCAGCAAATTTAGCCATTAACCTTTTATGACCAGCCTTATTAAAATTAATATCTACTTTTAAGTCTTCTCCTTCTTTTTCAACAGAATTAATTATTCCTTCACCAAACTTTTTGTGATATACTTTGACTCCTGCTTTATATGAATTTATATCTATACTACTATCTTTATTTTTGTTTAAGTTATTTAAGAAACTATCTGCACTTCTAAATTGATATGTATTTTTTACTCCTCTAGAAGATGAAATTGCTATATCTTTATATGTAGAAATTGAATTATCTTTATATCTATATGCATTGTTACTTCCATTATCTGAACCATATTGCCATTCATATTTTGTATCATCTAATGGATAACTATTATTTCTTCTATCTTCAATTTCTTCATAACCATCTAACATATTAGCTGGTATTTCTTTTATAAATCTTGATACAGCATTACAACTTGTCGACCCAAAAATTGTTCTTTGTCTACTACAAGTCATAAATAGATTTTCTTTTGCTCTTGTTATACCAACATAACATAGTCTTCTCTCTTCTTCTAACTCTTTTGGTTCTCCTATCGATTTATATCCTGGAAAAATCCCTTCTTCCATTCCTACTAAAAATACTGTTGGAAACTCCAATCCTTTTGCGCTATGTAATGTCATTAAAGTAACTGATTCTTCTGTATCTTCAATTCCATCTAAATCAGAACTTAATGTTATTCCTTCTAAAAATTCACTTAAAGATGTATCAGCTGATTCTTCTTCAAACTCTATTGCTACTGTCAAAAATTCATCTAAGTTTTCTATTCTTGTTTCTGCTTCAACTGTATTTTCCATTTCTAGTGATTTTGTATATCCTGTTTGATTTAATGTTTCTTTTATTAATTCAGATGTTGATATACTTTCCTTTTTTAATTTTAATTCTTCTATTGTATTTACAAAATCTCTTGTATTAGCAAATACTCTATTTAATCCATATTTATCAGCATTTTTGATTACTTCATACATAGATATTTCATTACTTGTTGCTATTACTTCAACATTTTCTAAACTAGTTTTTCCTACACCTCTTTTAGGTTCGTTTATTATCCTTGTTAAACTTAAGTTATCTGATGTATTTTGTATTAATCTTAAATATGCTATTATATCTTTTATTTCTTTTCTTTCATAGAATTTTAAACCACCAACAATTTTATATGGTATATTTTCTCTTCTTAAAATATCTTCTATACTACGTGATTGAGAGTTCATTCTATATAATACTGCAAAATCTGAATATTTATAATATTCTTCTATTTTCAAAGAATTTATTTGTTTTACTATATAATTTGCTTCATCATATTCATTATCCCCTCTAAATACTTTTGGTAAATTTCCTTTTTCATTACTTGTCCATAATCTTTTTTCATATTTAGTTTCATTATTTTTTATTACTTCATTTGCTGCATTTAATATATTTTGTGTACACCTATAATTTTGCTCTAATTTTATAATTCTTGTTCCTGGAAAATCTTTTTCGAAGTTTAATATATTAGTTATATCTGCTCCTCTAAATGAATATATTCCCTGATCATTATCTCCAACAACTGTTATATTTCCATATTTTGACGCTAATAATGTTACTAATGTAAATTGTGCTTTGTTTGTATCTTGATATTCATCTACTAAAACATATTTGAATTTACTTGAATAATACTCTAATAAGTCTGGATTGTCCATTAGTATTTTTATTGTAAAATTTATTATATCATCAAAATCTATTGCATTATTTTCTTTAAGTCTTTTTTGATATATTGTATACAACTCTGCAATTTTTTCTTTTCTAAAATCTCCTTTGGCTTTTACTGCATATTCATCTGGCTCTAATAATTCATTTTTTGCATTACTTATTTCGTAAAGAACCGATCTGTCTGAATATATTTTGTCATCTAAATTTTGTGCTTTTATTATTTGTTTTATTAATGTTTTTTGGTCTGATGTATCAAAAATTATAAAAGAAGAATCAAATCCTATTCTATCTATCTGTCTTCTTAAAATTCTTACACATATAGAATGAAATGTTCCTATCCACATATCATTTACTATATCTCCAACTAAATCTTCTATTCTTACTTTCATTTCATTTGCTGCTTTATTTGTAAAAGTTATAGCTAATATATCCCAAGGCTTTACATCTTGCTCTTTTATTAAATAAGCAATTTTATGTGTTAATACTTTTGTTTTACCACTACCTGCTCCTGCTATAACTAAACATGGACCTTCTGTATTTACTACTGCTTCATATTGTTTATCATTTAATCCTTCTAATAAATTCATTAAATTCTCCTTTTTTCAAAACTTATGTTTGCATTATATATTTTTAATTTTTAGTTGTCAATACTATCTATTATTTTATTTCATTATATTTGTTTTATTATAAATTAAATTTAAAAATTATAAAAACTGTAGATCAATTTCTTAAATAATATAATAAAACGAAACTAAAAATAAAATTTAAGTTTCGTTTTTTATATAACAAAGTAAAATTTAATTATTTGTTCAACTCTTTTAATAAATCCTCTACATCTATTCCATGAACTTCACATGCTTCAGCTAAAGTTTCTGCTTGTGAAGATGGACATCCTAAACAATGCATTCCTGCCTCTAATAATATATCTGCCTTTTCTGGATTTTTTTCTAATAATTCACCTATTTTTGTATTTTTATCTATCATACTAACCTCCTATAAAAATCTGTATTTTTTATTGAATTTAATCAAAAAAATATTATTTAATATATAAAAAACACAATATTTTATTAATAATATAAAATATTCTAGCATAAATTTTCAAAAAAGTATAGACAAATACGAAAAAATATTGTATTATAATTCAAATTTAATGAAAGAGGTGATGTCTTTGGATATACTTTTTAACATCTTTTTCATAAGTTTTGGTATAAATATATTTATAATCATTTATTCAATGTATTCTATAGTAGAAATTTTCTTATTGCAAAATCTGCAAGGTTCTAAATTAAAAATTAAAAAGAAACAATTATTTTAGGAATTAATTTGAAAAAATTTATTTTTAAAATATTATCTTTTACAATTTCTTTTCCTATAATTTACTTATTAATATTCTCCATATTTAAACCAATATTTAAAGCAGAACATTTATTATTTCCATATGCTATACATCCTTTTGATATAGTTTCAATTTACCCAAACACCTGGATTTTATTAAAAAAAATATATTTAATTTCCTTTACAATTTCATATTTTATAATATTTAATAAAATATTTAATACTATAAACTTTAAAATTCCATTAAAATTAAAAGATACACTTTATTTAGATAAAACTAAACCTATTGAAGAATTATCTCTATTAATAGGAACTTCACAAAATAAACCTATTTACATATCTGAAAAAGGGCTTTATCAAAATATTTTAATTACAGGAACTATTGGAACTGGAAAAACTTCATCAGCAATGTATCCTTTCACACGGTCAGTTAATAAATTATAAATCAAATAATTTAACAGAAAAATTAGCAATGTTAATATTAGATGTAAAAGGAAATTATTTTAATCAAGTAATTGAATATGCCAATAAGAGTAATAGATTAGATGACCTTATAATAATAGATCTATCTGGAAATTTTAAATATAATCCTCTAGATAAACCTAATTTAAAACCAATTGTACTAGCAAATAGGTTAAAAACTATTCTCACTCTATTTAGCCCTAATAATTCTGAATCCTATTGGTTAGATAAAGTAGAACAAATTTTAGCAGAATGTATTAAGTTTTGTAGGCTCTATAACAATGAATATGTTTCATTTTCTGAAATTCATAAACTAGTAATGTTTCCTGAATATTATTCTGAAAAGCTATCTATTTTAAAAGATTTATTTAATAAAGGTAAACTTTCAGATTCTGATATTTATAACCTTTTATCATGTATAGATTTTTTTGAAAAAGAATTTTTTTCATTAGATACTAGAACTATTTCAATTTTAAAATCTGAAATTAGTAGTATTACTAGTATTTTTATCTCAGATTATAATGTTTTAAAGACATTTTGTCCAGCAAAAGAAGACATTAACTTTAATGGCTTTAAAGAAGTATTAGAAAAAGGTAAAATAGTAGTATTAAATATGAATATTGCTGAATATAAAAATTTATCAAAAATTATTGCTTCTTATTTAAAATTAGATTTTCAAACTGAAGTTATGTCTAGACTTGGAAAAAGTTCTAAAATACGCAAAAGTGTTTTTATAAGCGATGAATTTCATGAATATGTAACAATAACAGATAGCGACTTTTTTGCACAATGTAGAGAAGCCAAATGTATAAATATTGTTGCAACTCAAAGTTATTCTTCTATAAAAAATACTTTAAAAGATGAAGCTTCTACCAAAGTTATTCTTCAAAATTTAATTAATAAATTATGGTTTCGAACTGATGACATTTTTACAATTGAAGAAGCACAAAAACAAATAGGAAAAGAAGAAAAAGAAAAAATTTCTACTACAATTTCTGAAAATGCAAAAGAAACTAAATTAAATTTGATAACAAATAATTTAATTTCACGTGATTCAAATTTATCAGAAAGCTATAATAAATACACACAAAATGATTATATTTATGATACCAATTATTTTTCACAGTCTTTAGAAACATTTAAATGTTTAGCATTTATTTCTGATGGACTACGAATTTTAAAACCTAAAGAACTACAAATGATACCATACTATGAAAAAGAAAATTTTATGAAAGGACTTAATAAAATATGAAAAACAAAAAATTCTCACTCATCTACACATTTATGCTTTCTTTTTTATTTATATCTACTTTTAATGTAAATGTATTTGCAGCTGATCCTAAACTTGTTACAACAATAAATTCAGCTTTTGATAAAATAGAAAGTTATATTGTAAAAATATCAACTCCAGCTGCAGCTGTTGCTGTTGGAACTGGTGTACTTATGAAAAAATTTAGTTTTGGTGATGAAGAAAAAATTCGTACAGCTAATAAATTAATAAGAGGTAGTTTATTTTCTTATGGATTTATTCTTTGTATAGATTTAATATTATCTTTATTCCAAACATTATTATCTTAATTTTTTAGAATGGAATGAAAATGGAAGAAAAAATTAACTTAACAGAAACAATTTTTAATTCATTAAATGAATTATTTTCTCAAATGCTTTCATCTATTGATAATACTATTTATACTGTATTAGATGAAATTATTTTTATAGAACCAAATATTCTTTCTGGTTCAACATTTCAACAAATATTAGGCTCTTCAAATTCTAATGGTATTTTGCTAATTTGCAATAGTTTAGTTTTTGGATTTATAATTTACTATGCTATTAATTATTTAATTTCTCATCTTACTTATTCTAAAATTGATTCACCAAAGCAATTTATTTTTAAATCTATAATTTTTATAGCTATTATGAACTCTTCTCTTTGGATTTGTGAACAAATAATTAATATTATTTCTTTAGTTACTATTAATATTTCTAATATAGGAATTAATTTATTTAATACTGATATTAATTTTTCTAATTTTATTGATAATATAAATAAATCCATTTATCTATCAAATGACAATTTTAATATCTTTTCTTTTGATGGAATTATAAAATCCTTTACTAGCTTTGGATTAGTCAATCTAGTTTTTACATATGCTTTAAGATATATTATGATTCAAATCTTTGTACTAATTAGTCCATTTGCTTTTTTAAGTTTAATAACTAATTCTTCTGAATGGTTTTTTAAAATTTGGATTAAAACATTTATTTCTCTTCTTCTTGTTCAGATTTTAATTTCATTAGTTTTATTATTATCCTTTACAATTGATATAAATCAAAATAGTAATATTTCTAAAATATTATATATTGGAATTATTTATGCTTTAATACGAGCAAATATTTATCTTAAAGAATTATTTGGAGGAATTTCAACTAATGTGCATGCTGGAATATCAAATTTTACTAATACTTAGAAGGAGGTTTTATGCATTTTATATTTCCCAAAAACTATAATTTCAAACCAAAATTGCTTGGTTTTATAGAGTATTCTACTGCTATATTAGACACGATTATTGGAATTATAATTTATTCTCTAATAAATATCTTTTTTACAAATTTAACTTTAAAAATATATATCTTTATTTCTTTATTCTTTCCCATTGTTTTATTTAGCATTTTAGGAGTCAATAGAGAAAGTGTTATATCTGTTTTTATATATGTATTCAAATTTTTTAAAAACAGAAAAATATATCTTTATAATAAATAATTAATTAAAAGCGTACTAAAATAGTGTTAAATTTTATTATATTTTTTATTGTATTTAATTCTTTAAAATGATATAATCTTTTCGGATTGTACAAAAGAAAATATATTAAAATTTAAAAGGGGCGCTTTTGATATGAAATTATCACGTAATGAAAAATCACTTATATTTTCTAGTACAGAAATACCAGATATATTTTTTACCGAATACTTACCAGAAGCCTCTGGTAACTTTATAAAGGTATATTTCTATATGCTATTTTTATCAAAATACAATAAAGAAATCAAAATTAATGATTTATCAAAAACGTTATCTTTAGATTTTCCTACTGTACAAGATGCAATAAAATATTGGGAAGAAAAAGGCATTTTATTAAAAAAAACTGATGGTTATACATTATCAGATATTCAAGAATTAGAGATTACTAAATTATACTCACCTAAAGTAACATCCTCTCCAGAAGATGCTATAAAAAGTTCACAGAGTCAATATAGAGCAAAAGCTATCGAAAATATTAATTCACAATTCTTTCAAGGTGTTATGTCCCCATCTTGGTATAATGATATAGATCTTTGGTTTAACAAATATGGATTTGATGAGCAAGTTATGCTTGCATTATTTAGTTATGCTTATGATAAACGAGCTCTACATAGAAATTATATCCAAGCAACAGCGGACGCTTGGAGTAAAAATAATATAACTACTTTTAATGATTTAGAAGCTTATTTTGAAAAACAAGAAAAAAGAAATGTAATAAACAGTAAAATATCAAAAAAATTGAATTTATATAGAAAATTAACTACATATGAAGAAGAAGATATAGTTAAATGGACTGAAAATTATGGTTATGATATGGAAATTATTGAAATAGCCCTAAAAAAAGCTTCTTCAAATAATAAAGTTAGATTTGATTACATTGATACTTTATTAACAGATTGGCATAAAAAAGATTTCCATACTGTATCAGATGTTAATACTTATCTTGACTCTATAAAAGACAAAGATAAGAAAACTAAACAAATAGAAAAAGCAGCATTTGAATATACACAAAGCACATTTGATAATTTAGAAGCATTATATGATAATTAAAATATAGGATTTCCCTAAATATATTTAAAGGATGATAAAATGAACAATTCTTTGTTAAAACAAATATTACATGAATATGATGAAAAAAGAACTAAAGCTATATTAGAAATAGAAAATAGAAAAAAAGAATTAATGACTGTAAATCCTAGATTATTAGAAATTGAAGAAGAACTTTCTAAAAATTCTATACAAGCACTTAAAACTATACTTTTATCTAATGTCAAAGAAAAAGAAAAACTCTTATCTAATTTAAAAAAACAAAACAGTCATCTAATAAAAGAAAAAAATGAATTTATAAAAAAAATATCTAAAGAAAACAATTACCTTAATCCACATTTTGAATGCAAATTGTGTAAAGATACTGGATATATAACAAAAAATTCTGAAACAAAAATGTGTTCATGTCTAAAACAAAAAATATTTGATATAGCTTATAATAAATCAAATATGGGCAATTTAGAAAGAGAGAATTTTTCTAATTTTAATATTCGCACATTTTCAGATAAATCAGATAAAGAAAAATATAAATCTGAAATTTCACCAAGAGAAAATATGAAAATTATTAGAGAAAAGGCTGAATTGTTTATATCAAATTTTGATAATCCAGAAGAAAAGAATTTAATATTTATAGGAAATACTGGAGTTGGTAAAACATTTTTAACTAATTGTATAGCTAATGAAGTATTAAAACTAGGAAAAACTGTACTTTATCAAACAGCTCCTGTTATGTTTGATAAAATCAATAACGCAAAATTTGGAAAAGAAAATTCAAAATTTGATCTATATGAAAATATATTAAATGTTGATTTACTAATAATAGATGATTTAGGAACAGAGAAAATTACTGATACCAAAATTACTGAATTATTTACAATTATTAACACGCGATTACTTAATCAAAATCATAAAATAACTAAAACCATTATTTCTACAAATTATAATGTTGATGAACTTTTTAAAACATATACAACTAGAATTGGTTCTCGTTTAGCAGGAAATTATAGATTTTTAAGATTTTTTGGAGATGATTTAAGATTTAAAAAGAATAAAAATGAAGCAATTTAATTATATTCAACAACAATTTATAGAATATATTCAATAAAAAAGAAATCAAATTAATGTTTATTGATTTCTTTTTTATTTTTACTAATAATCATTTAATAATTTTTTTCAAACTAATACTAAAAATTCAAATTTTTATTTATAATCATTTTCTCTACTTTATACATATTTCTTTTCATTTGATATTTTAAATTCCATTTTTTTAAATTATAATTTTCAAATAAAATTTTATAAAATTCTTCTAATTTATCATCTGATATTTGATGTTTTTCTTGTTGTATCCATTCTATAAACTGTACCCATTCTATACATATTTTTTTATTTTTCTTATATATTTTATTATTTCCGTTTAACCACTCATTTACAGTAATTTCTTTTGTATCTTTTAATATACACTGATTTGAATTATAAAAATAATTTCTTTTTAAATTTTCAGGAACTAAAGGAAACATTACACATTGCATAGGTTTAACAGAATGGATACTACAACCTTTTATATCTTTATTATATAAAATGCACTGTTTTAATTTTCCTGTTGTTTTTAATACTAATTCTAACTTATTATCTTCTAATCTATCTGTATATTCATATATAAATTCTTTTATTGGAATTTTTAAATATTTACTTATTTTGCAAATATTTAAAGGATTTAATCTTATATCTCCTCTATAAATACAGCATTTTTCGCATCTAGTACATCCTAATCTTACTTTTGATTTCAATGTTAATATATCCATTTTATCTCCATTAACCTCTATAAAATTTGGAGTGCAAAAGCACTCCAAAATTAATGTTTATATAAATTATTCTTCATTTTCCTCAGTAATAGTTTCTATACTTACTACTTTGCCATCATTTGTTCTCATTAAAGTAACTCCTTGTGTTGATCTTCCAAGAACACTTATTTCTCCTGTATTCATTCTTATTATAGTTCCAGTATCTGTTATAAGCATTACATCTTCTGTTCCATCTACAATTTTTATACCTACAATTTCTCCTGTTTTAGGTGTTATTTTATAAGTTATTACTCCATGTCCACCTCTATTTTGAACTCTATATTCATCTAATTCTGTTCTTTTTCCAAATCCATTTTCTGTTATAGCTAATAATGTTGCTTTGCTACCTGTTATAATTGGTTCCATTCCAACTACATAATCCCCATCACTAATTCTCATTCCAATTACACCTTGTGCTGTTCTTCCTACTGGTCTAACATCTTTTTCATCAAATGTTATACTCATACCTTTTCTTGTTACTAATACAACATTGTCTTGTCCATCTGTCATTCTTACATCAATAAGTTCATCATCTTCTTTTAAAGTTATTCCCATTAAACCATTTTTTCTATTAGAATCATATTCTTTTAATGATGTCTTTTTAATTAAACCTGATTTTGTAGCCATTAATAAATATTTACCTTCAGCAAAATTTTGAATTGGAATAATTGCAGAAATTTTTTCTCCACCTTCTAAATTCAACAAATTTACTATTGCTGTACCTTTTGCAGTTCTACCTGCCTCTGGTATTTCAAATCCACGTAATCTATACATCTTTCCTTTATTACTAAAAAATAATATTGTATCATGTGTAGAAGCTGTAAATATTTCTTTAACAAAGTCATCTTCTCTTGTAGCAATTCCTGTAATTCCTTTTCCACCTCTTTTTTGGCTTTTATAAGTATCAATTGGCATTCTTTTTATATATCCAAAATGAGTTAATGCAATTACTGTTTGTTCTTCTTTTATTAGATCTTCTTCTTCAAATTCTCCTTCTGCTGGAGCTATTTTTGTTAGTCTTTCATCACCAAATTTATCTCTTATTTCTGTAAGTTCTGTTTTTATAATATCAAAAACTAAAGTTTCACTTGATAATATTTCTTTATAATAAGCTATTAATTTCATCAATTCTGCATATTCTTCTTCTAGTTTTTCTCTTTGTAAACCAGATAATCTTTTTAATTGCATATCTAATATTGCTTGTGCTTGTATATCTGTAAGCTTAAATCGTTCCATTAATCTTTCTTTTGCATCATCATAAGATTCACGAATTATTTTAATTACTTCATCTATATTATCGATAGCAATTATTAATCCTTCTAATATATGTGCTCTTGCTTCTGCTTTATCTAAATCAAATTTTGTTCTTCGTAAAACAACTTCTCTTCTATGTTTTATATATTCTTCTAAACATTCTTTTAAAGTAAGTATTTTAGGTTCACCATTCACTAATGCAAGCATTATAACTCCAAAAGTGTCTTGCATTTGTGTATGCTTAAATAATTGATTTAATATAACTTGTGGTCTTGCATCTCTCTTTAATTCAATTACTATTCTTACTCTTTCTTTTCTATCTGATTCATCTCTAACTTCTGAAATACCTTCTATTCTCTTATCTTTTACTAATTCATCTATTTTAATAATTAAATTTGCTTTATTAACTTGATATGGTAATGATGAAACAATAATTCTTTGTCTATTTCCAGACATTTCTTCGATTTCAGTTTCTGCTCTTACTGTTATTTTACCTCTACCTGTTGTATATGCTTGTCTTATTCCTTCTTTTCCTAATATTAATGCTCCAGTTGGAAAGTCTGGCCCCTTTATAACTTGCATCAATTCTTCATTTGTTACATTATCATCATCAATTACTTTTATTGTTCCATCAATTATTTCTCTTAAATTATGAGGTGGTATATTAGTTGCCATACCAACAGCAATACCTGAGGAACCATTTATTAATAATGCTGGTATTTTAGATGGAAGAACTGTTGGTTCTTGAAGTCTATCATCATAATTTGGCATAAAATCTACTGTATTTTTTTCTATATCTACTAACATTTGCTCTGCAATTTTTGCCATTCTAGATTCTGTATACCTCATTGCAGCTGCTCCGTCTCCATCTATTGACCCAAAGTTACCATGTCCATCTATTAACATATATCTCATAGAAAAATCTTGTGCTAATCTTACCATAGCATCATATACAGATGAGTCCCCATGTGGATGATATCTTCCTAAAACTGACCCAACTGTATTAGCACATTTTCTATAAGGTTTATCTGATGTTATTCCATCCTCATGCATAGAATAAAGAATTCTTCTATGTACTGGTTTTAAACCATCTCTAACATCTGGTAAAGCACGTGAAACTATAACACTCATTGCATAATCTATATATGCATCTTTCATTTCTTTTTCTATATTTCTTTCAATTATTTTTCCATCTTGCCTATCCATTTATTACCCTCTTTTCTTATATTTCTTTCCTATTGCATTATATAAAAATATATGAAAAAATGCAAGAAAAACGCTAAATTTTTATGTGTTTTTTCCTTTTATTTTTAATCTATATTTTTTGTGCTAACTCCATTTCTAAACTACTAATATTAAAATTGTTTCCATTATTTTTTATTAAATTTTGAATATTTTCAATTTTTCTAGATTTATCTATTACTGTTTCTAAAGGTACTATTTTATTTAAATTATTTTTTATGTTCTTATAGCATTTTTCCATTAATTCTAAATCTTTTTTATTATATGCTATATCCCAATTTTCACAATATTGCTCTAATTTCTCAACTGCTTTTAATTGTCTTGTTAATGTTTCTTCTATATTATTACTTATAGAATTTATTATTGTATTTTTACCATTTTTTAACATATATGATGTGGATTTATTTATTAAATTCTTATTAGTTGCTAATTTTATACTATAATCTAACAATTCTGAAATATTATCTAATATACCTCCTTTTTTTACCGCAAGTTGTATTTGAGATATATTTTCAAAATTTCCTGTTATTATTCCCATGATACTTTTTCCTGTATTTATACTAGAATTTATTACTTGCTTTATTCCTTCTGAAAAACCATTTTCTAATATTGCATTTTTTACATCTATTATTTGATCTTCAATAATATCTGGTAATAGAGCTTTTAATCCTATATCTATTGCTGAATTTATTGTTTTTCCTAAATTACTTTGCAAAAAATTTTGTTGCAATTCAATTAGTTTGTTATTTTTCATTTCTATATTATTTTCTAAAATCATATCATTCATATTTATTATCCTTTCACTTATTTTTTTATTTTAATTTATAATTTTTCATATATTTTTTTATATTCGTCATCAAAAATTAAATTATTCAAATTTTTATTAATAAACAAATTATATTTTTCATTATAATTAATATTTCCAAATAACTCATATTCAAAAAATATTTCTTTTATAATATTTTTTGAAATATGATACTGATTTAATTTATTAAATAATAATTTAATTTTTTCATTTTCTATATTCCAATCTTTTTTATAAATTTCTAAAATTTTTTTCGCCTTTTTAATTTCTGATAAATTAGACTCTAATAAAAAAATTATTTTATTAGATAAATTTAAAATTCTTTCGATATAATTTAATTCAATATTAGAAGATATATCTAATATTATAAAATCAAAGCTTTCTTTTATTTCACAAAAAAAATCGTTTAATTTATATAGTTCAACTTTATGTATTTTTGTTAATATTGAATCAAGTCCACACATTATGGAAAAATTATTACTAATATTATTTATTAAATAAACTAAATTATCTATATTAGTATTTTTATTACTATTTTTTAATCCTAATATGTATTTGATACTATTATTATTTATATCAAAATCTATTAATAAAACTCTTTTATTTTGTTGTTCTATATATTTAGATAAAATTAAAGAAACTATGCTTTTACCAACTCCATAATTTCCTGATATAGTAATAATTTTATTATTAATAATATTGTTTTTATATTTTAAATCTAAATATTCCATATTTTTTTCAAATTTCTTTCCTACACTTTTATAATTTTCTTTAATTAATTTATTGTTTTTTTTTAATATTTTATTTTTATTTAAACAATCTTTTTTATTATAATTATTTAATTTATTATTTAAAATAAATTCTTTAAAATCCTTTATTTCATTAGTAATTTCGATTTTATTTTTTTCACTATTTATACAAAAATTATTTAAAAAAATATCATAATTATTTTGATTTAAATAATATATTTTATAAATATTTTTACTATTTAAAAAACTTTCTAAATATTCATTTTTTTCTTTTAAAAAAACTATTATTTCTATATTTTCTTTTTTATTTAAAATATTATTTATTAATATTTTAAAATCATATTCTATTGGTAAATTATTACTTAAAATTATTACATTAATATCTTCTTTTTCTTCTAAAATTTCTATTATTCCGTCTTGATATTGTATATCTTGTCCAATTACATCACAAATACCATATTGTCTAATTTTATTATTTAAGTATGGATCACCAATTGCTGTTATTATTTTCAACTAATTAATCCCTCCTCATTTTTAGAACATTCTATTTTAGCTAATATATGATTATCACCTATAAACATTAATGTTTCTCCCCTTTTTAATGATTTTATTTCAATTTTTTCTTTTTCAGAAATATTAGCATATTTTTCTAATACCAATATATTTTCTTCTTCTAAAGAAAAAAAAGATTTTATACTAGAATTATTTAATATACTTTTTCCATATGTTCCATTATCTAAACTAAATAAATCAGATACATCTTGTGTAATAGCTACTGCACTTCCACCATACTTTCTTATAGTTTTAAATATTTTGTAAATAAAACTTGCTACGAATTTATTTGATGTAATTCCTATTAATCTCCATATTTCATCTAAATAAATTGCTTTATTTTTATTTCTATCTTTTTTTATTTTATCCCAAAATAATTCTATAAAAATATACATACCATATTTTAAATTCTCTTCTCCTAACTCATATATATCTGCTACTATAAGTTTATTGTTTAATTCAATATTTGTATAATTATTTAAAAATTTTAAAGATCCAAATATAAATGGATATAATTTTCTTTTAAAAAACATTGTTTTTTCATCTTTTCCAAAAATATTATATAAATCTTCTAATATAGGCATTTGTTTACTATTTTTAAATTCTTTATCTTCATTATATAATGAATTATCGTCAAAATTTATTCCTTTTTCTTTATAGGTTTCTATTAATTTTTCTTCTAATAAAGCTACTTTTTCCTCATCTAACTCACCAAAAACTAAACTGAAAAACATTCTTAATTTACTAATTTTTGTGGTTAAAAAACCTTTTTCTTCTTCAATACTATCTTCTCTAATATCTAATATATTTATATAAGAATTAGAGGTAGGTCCAAATTTTATACAAACTCCATCTAAACTATCACATATTTTTGTATATTCTCTTTCTGGATCTATTATATATTGATCTAGTCCAAATAATCTATATCTTAATATTAATAATTTAGTATAAAAAGATTTTCCTGCCCCACTAGTACCAAATATACATATATTTGCATTTTTATATTTTTCTTTATTGAATCTATCCACTAAAATCATTGAATTATTATAAATATTTGTTCCTATAAAAATACCTGTATCATCACATAAATTAGATGAAATAAATGGATATGTTGATATCAAACCACTTCCTAAAATATTTCTTTTTGTTATATTTTTTATTTCTTTACTATTATTCATTAAAGGTAAACATGCATTATATATTTGTTCTTGTCTAAAATTTCCTTTTCTTGTCATCATTCCTGAGGCTTGAAGTAATCCCTCTATTTTATTTAAATTTCTTTCCATTTCTTTTTCATTTTCAGAAATAATATTTATATATGTATATAAAAAATATAATTCTTCATTATTTACTTGCATTTCTTTCCTTATATATTTGGCATCGTTGTATGTATATGCTGCTATATCTATATCCTCTCTATTTTCATTTCCAGATTTTAAATCTACTCCAACATTTCCAATATAATATGTTAAATCTTTTATAGTTTTATATGTATCTTGTTTTTCATAAAATACAGATATATTCATATTTACATTTGTATTTATTATATTTTTAAATATAATATCATTATATTCTCTATAATAATCAATAATTAAAATTCCACAATAATATTTACCATCTATTTCTAAATATTTAGGATTTTTATTATTTATATAACTCGGTGCCATTTTATCCTTAATATTTAATACTCCATCATAAAAATTGCTTATATTATCACTCTCCTAACTCTTTTATTTTTTCTTTTAAATTGGGGTTAAAAAAAGAATTTAAAATCTTTTCTGTTTCTTTTTTTGAATTAACATCATAAACAATATTTCCACATCTTGATAATGATTCTTTTACTTTGAAAAAACTTTCATTTAAAAAGTTAATTGCTATGTTTTCATTTACATAATTTTCAGATGCTTCTAAATTATATTTTATAATTATATAAAAATTTTTTGAGGATGATTTATTCTCTTCATTTTTATCTTGAATAAACTCAATATATTTTTCGGTTATATCTTTTATTTTTTTATTTTCTTCGTTTTTGGAAATTTTTTTTAGATTTACAAAATGTTTTGATAAATTTTCTTTTTTACTTTGAATAAGTATTTGAATATTAAAATCACAAGTTTTTAAAAATAATTTAAAAGAATTTAAAATAGCTTCTTTTTCTAAATCAGATTTTAAATAATAGTTAATTGGCAAGACTCTTATTATTTTTATATAAGATTGTTTACTTATTATAATACCATTTTCTAAAATATCATCAAAAGGTATCCATGTTTGTGTTGTATTTTCTTTTTTTATCTAAATCTTCTCCTTTCTTAAATTTTGCTTATATTATAATACTTTTTTTATAAAGTCAAGATTTTTTTTATAAAAATAGACATATTTTGTTTCAAATATGTCTATTTCTATATTTAAAAAATATTTTTTACTCTCTTTTAATCTAATTATATTGTATCAAATTCTAGTTCTACTTTGAATAAATCTCCATCTACTTTTAAATCAAATTTACCTTTTTGTAATTCTGTTAAACTTTTTGAAATAGATATTCCTAAACCACTCCCTTCTGTTGTTCTAGATTTATCTCCTCTTACAAATCTTTGCATTAACTCATCTGGAGTAATATTTAATCTTTCTTTTGATATATTTTTTACTTCTATTTTTACCTTTTTATTATTTTTATTTATATCAATATACACCCTTGAACTCTCTAAAGCATATTTTGATATATTGCTAAATATGTTTTCAATAATTCTATACATATATCTATTATCTGCATTTATAAAAATTTCTTTATCAGGAATATTAGATATTATTTCAAGTTTTTTCTCCTTAAATTTATCTTCAAATTCACCTGTTGTTTGTTTTATTAATTCACAAATATTTATTCTTTCTATATTTAATTTTACATTTCCAGAAGATGCTTTAGATGCTTCTACCAAATCCTCTGTTAATTTTTTTAATCTTTGAGATTTATTATCTAAAATTTCTATATATTCTTTTATTTTTTCATTTTCTATATTTTCTTTTTTTAATAAGTCCACATAATTAATAATTGAAGTTAAAGGAGTTTTTATATCATGAGAAACATTTGTTATTAATTCAGTTTTTAATTTTTCTGATTTAATTCCTTCTTCAATAGCGTTTTTAAATCCACTTGATATATCATTAATATATTTTACAATCTCTTGAAATTCTGGAGTAAATTCTGATCTGTTTAATTTCGTACTATTATCTCCTTCATATATTTGTTTTAAATGTATCTCTATTTTTTTATAACAATTTATTCTTTCAACAAATTTATAAAAAATATAAGCTGATCCAATTAAAGCTATTACAAATCCAAAACCATTTAAAACTATTATTAAAATAATTACACATATAAAATATAATATTATTCCACATATTAATTTTGAAGTTATATTCCATGAGTTTGTTGTTTCTTTAATAAATTTTCTTAATTTATTTAAAATATTTGTTATTGTATTTAAACACCATTTATATATCTTTCCTGTTATACTTTCTTTTATTAATACTTTTGCTTTTATTCTTTTAATAGTTGTTATAGTCATTATTGCACATAATATATATGAAATGAAATATCCTGTTATAAAAAAGCTTACTAAAAAATTAAAATATTTTTCTGAAAAATAGCTCATAAATTCAAATATTACTGCTATAATTATTGATAATAGTATTATTCCTACTAAAAAGATTATTTCTATTGGTATTTTATCAAAATCATTTAAATCTATTCCTTCTTTTCCTTTTGTATGACCTATTGATATAATTAAATAAATACTAATTACTATTATTAAAATTGAACATATTGGAACAGCATATAAAAACTCATTTTCATAATTATTCAAATTTATTATACTATTCCTTAAAAATATATCATCATTTGTTTCAACAACTTCTTCTACATAACTAGTGTATATTTGAAAATCTTCTATTTTTGTTGTATAAAATTCTTTTATATTACTATTAGAATTTATATTATTTACAATTATATCTTGCTCTATTTTTTCTGACTCATATTTTTGTATATCATTGTTTATTGAATAGTAAGTTTCTTCAAAATCGTCATAATATTTTATTGCTTTATTTGAAATAATTTCTGATTCTGATTCTACATTACCATTTATTATATTTGTTTTTTTAGAATTTTGATTTGAAATATAATTCTTTATCTTTTCTACTGTATTTGTTTCTGCAGTCAATTCAACATTTGTTAAAGCTATATTTTTATATAAAATAATATAATAATAATCTTTTATCTGTCTATAATATTGTTCATTTATATCGTTGTTATAACATATTTTAAAATCACCATCTTTTATGCTATTATAACTTTCATTATTAAAAATTAAATTATAAGCTTGCCTTGATAATCTTGTCATATATTGATTTAAAAATTCTTCTGTTTGAAAAAAGGAAGAATCATATTTATTATATTCAATATATTCTTCTTTTTGTGTTAAATAAAATAAAGATATAATTAATGTTAATATTAGTATCGGTAATGTTATATAACTAATTAATCTTAAAATTCTATTTTCTCTCATATTTTTCTCCTTCATTTTAATTTATTTTTTCAATTTTATAGCCTATTCCCCATATTACTTTTAAATATTTAGGATCTTTTGGATTTATTTCAATTTTCTCCCTTATATGTCTTATATGCACTGCAATTATATTCTCAGCAGCATAAGCTTCATCATCCCAAATATTTTGATATATTTGTTCAATTGAAAAAACTATTCCTTTATTTTTAGTTAAAAATTTTAAAATATTATATTCTGTTGGTGTTAACTTTACTTCATTTCCTTCTACTACTACTTTTTTTAAATTATCATCTATTATAAGTTCCCCTGTTTTATATATATTCTGATTATCTTCATTTTCAAAATTTCCAAACTTTGTATATCTTCTTATTCCTGAATTTACTCTAGCTATTAATTCTAAAGGATTAAATGGTTTTGTTACATAATCATCAGCTCCAAGATTTAATCCTTTTATTTTATCTTCATCTTCTGATTTAGCTGAAAGCATTATAACAGGAATTGATGTTTTTTTTCTAATTTCATTTAAAGTATCTATTCCATCTTTTTTGGGCATCATTATATCTAATATAACTAATTGAACTGTATTATTTTTTAAAACATCCAAAGCTTCTTCTCCATCATAAGATTTTAATACATTATATCCTTCCTTAGTTAAATAAATTTCAATTGCTTTTACTATTTCTTTGTCATCATCACAAACTAAAATATTATACATTTTTTAACTCCTATCTTTAAAAAATAATTATTATGAAAATTATTATATCAATTTTTTTATTATTTTTAAAGTATTTATATTATAACAAAAGATTATTAAGAAAAAATAGAGAATTTATTAAGAAATTATTAATTTAATATATTAGTTATTGTAAAACATTTTAGATATAAAATTTCCAAATTTTTCTATAAAATTTTTTGAATATTTTTTTTAAAATTAGTCATAATAATATTATAAAATTTATATTAGCCTAACTTAGATATAATTTTTATTAATAAGTTATTTATAAATAACTTATTACTGATAATTATTTCGAGTAAAGATATAATTTATTGAATGAAATCCATTTAGTAAATTATGTCGGTCACAAAGAGTATATTATGTGCTTGATAGTTCTTTAACTTAACAATTTTTTTCTAATATAAATAAAGGATTTGAAAAGTATGTAATATATTTGAAGTTATGATTATTCTTTTATTCAAAAGTGGTTATTTATAATCCTTTTTAGGACGAATATAGCTATTTCGAGTGGATTTATAGTCTAGCAACTGATTAGTATATGTGGTATATGGCTTACTTGTATAGTAATATACATTAGGTCAGACTACTATGTATATTAGTTTTAGCTGAAAGTTAATATAAGTTTTATCATGATAAATGCCATAAAGTGTATTCTTTATGGCATTATCAATTTTATTCAGTTTAATTTATATTTGTTAAATTTTATATAAAATAGTATCTATATATCTAAATTTTTTACATATTTAGCGTTTTGCTCTATAAATTCTCTTCTTGGATTTACTTCATCTCCCATTAACAATGAAAATACTGAATCTGCTGATATAGCATCATCCATTGTTACTTTTACTAATGTTCTTGTTTCTGGATTCATTGTAGTTTCCCAAAGTTGTTCTGGATTCATTTCTCCTAATCCTTTATATCTTTGTATTCCTAATTGATCTCGTGATATTCCTTTTTCTTCTAATATTTTAAATTGTTTATCTAAATCTTCATCTGTATAACAATATATATCTTCCATTCCTTTTTTAGATAACTTAAATAGAGGTGGTTGTGCTAAATATACATTTCCATTTTCTATTAATGGTCTCATATATCTAAAGAAAAATGTTAATAATAATGTTCTTATATGTGCTCCATCAACATCTGCATCAGCCATTATTATTACTTTTCCATATCTTATTTTTGTTATATCAAAATCTGGTCCTATACCTGCTCCTACTGCTAATATTACAGGATTTAATTTATCATTTCCATATATTTTATCAGCTCTTGCTTTTTCAACATTTAACATTTTTCCCCATAATGGAAGAATTGCTTGAAATTTTCTATCTCTTCCTTGTTTTGCACTACCTCCAGCTGAATCCCCTTCTACTATATATACTTCACATTCTTCTGCTATTTTACTACTACAATCTGCTAATTTTCCAGGAAGTGTTGATGTTTCTAATGATGTTTTTTTCCTTGCAAGTTCTCTAGCTTTTCTTGCTGCTTCTCTTGCTCTTGAAGCACTGATACATTTTTCCAATATAGATTTTGCTATATTAGGATTTTCTTCTAAAAAATTAGATAAGTGTTCATTCATCATAGATTGTACAACACCTGTAACTTCACTATTTCCTAATTTAGTTTTAGTTTGTCCTTCAAATTGAGGTTCTTTTACTTTTACTGATATAACTGCTGTTATTCCCTCTCTTATATCATCTCCTACTAAATTAGCATCTTTTTCTTTTAGTATATTTTTACTTCTAGCATAATCATTAAATACTTTTGTTAATGATCTTTTAAAACCTTCTAAATGAGTTCCACCTTCTATTGTATTTATATTATTTACAAAAGTATAAATATTTTCTGAATAACTTGTTGTATATTGTATAGCTATTTCTACAGGATATTCTCCATCTTTTTCTATGTATATTGGTTGAGGATGTAATTTTTCTTTATTTCTATTTAGATATTCAACAAAAGAATTTAATCCACCTTCAAAGCAAAATTGTGCTTTTCTTGGTACTTCTTCTCTTAAATCTTCTATTTCTATATTTAATCCTTTTGTTAAAAATGCCATTTCTCTAAATCTGTTTTCTAATACTTCATATTCATAATCCAAAGTTTCAAATATTGTACTATCTGCAAAAAATCTAACTTTAGTTCCTGTTTTTTCAGAATCTCCAATTCTTTCAAGAGTTTTTACTGTTTTACCTCTTTCAAAACTCATTTGATAAATTCCACCATCTCTTTGAATTGTTACTTCTGTCCATTCTGATAAAGCATTAACTACTGATGAACCAACACCATGTAGTCCTCCTGATACTTTATAACCACTATCTCCTCCAAATTTTCCTCCAGCATGTAAAACAGTATAAACTGTTTCTGCTGCTGATAATCCTGTTTTTGCATGTTTATCAATTGGAATACCTCTACCATCATCTTCAACACATATTATATTACCTGGTTCTATTTTTATATTTATATTTTTACAATATCCTGCTAAAGCTTCATCAACTGCATTATCTACTATTTCATAAACTAAATGATGCAATCCTCTAACAGAAACACTTCCTATATACATTCCTGGCCTTTTTCTTACAGCTTCTAATCCTTCTAATACTTGTATTTGATCTGCTTTATATTCATGTTCATACTTTTCCATTTTTATCCTCCTAAAATTATAACACTCTTTTTATTATTGTATTTACACTAATATTTGTTATATATGCTCTTTTTATTTTATTTTCTTCTATTAGTATAAATGACTTTTGTTTATTATCAGAAATTTTTATAATTGCTTTATTATCTTCTAACTCTTTATACAAAGATTTATACTCTTTTGTATTTTTTACATAATCTATATTAAATATTGCAATTATATATTTACTATTTATAATAAAGTCTTTTCCTATATGCAAATACATTTAATCAATCCTTTCTTTTAGACTTCCTTACAAACTCCATTTTCTACAAAATATATTGAACTTTTATTATTTATATTTATTTGGTCTGTACAAGTTATTATTACTTGATTTCCCTCTATATTTTCTAAAAAATTTTTTCTTCTTTTTTCATCTAATTCAGACATAAAGTCATCTAACAATAATATAGGTGAATCATTTAATTCCTCTGTTACTATTTCTAATTCACATAGCTTTAATGTTAATACTACAGTTCTTTGTTGACCTTGTGATCCAAATATTGAAACTGGTTTATCATTTACATATATAATAAAATCATCTCTATGTATTCCAATTGAAGTAAATCCTCTTTTTATATCAAAGCTTCTAGTTTTTTTTAAATTTTCTAAAAATGAATTTTTATCTTTACTATTAGTTATATACTTTATTTTTATATATTCTTTTCCACTTTTTGTTATTAAATTGTGGATATCTTCTATTTTATTTTCAAATTTATCTATAAAATATTTTCTATATTCATATATTTTTAAAGCATATTCTGATAATTGTTCATCCCAAATTTCTAACATTGAAATATTTTTATTTTCTATCTTTATTTGTCTTAAATAATTATTTCTTTGTTCTAATATTTTATTATAATTATTTAATAAATGTATATAATTAGGTTTCAAAGAACTAATCATCATATCTAAAAATCTTCTTCTTTTTTGTGGTCCATTTTTAATTATTTCTATATCATCGGGTGTAAAAATTACAATATTTATTTTTCCTATTATATCACTTATTTTATTTTGTTTTATATTATTTATATAAAAAGTCTTTTTATCATTAATTTCTGCACTTATTCTCCCTTTTCTATCTACTTTTTCGTATTCAATTTCTACTTTTGAAATTTCTTTATCAAATTTTATTAACTCTTTATCTTTTTTGGTTCTAAAAGATTTTCCATATGAACATAAATATATTGATTCAATTATATTAGTTTTTCCTTGTGCATTATTTCCATAAATTATATTTATATTTTTATTTAATTTTATTTTTTCATTATTATAATTTCTAAAATTTTCGAGTAATATATTATTTACATACATTTTTTACCCCTATGTACTTTTAATTGTCAATTTCTATTTTATGTGCCTTTTTACTTTCCACTTTTTGTTATCTTACTGTTTATAACTATTCTTTCATTTTTATTGGCAATATCATATATATATAATCTCCTTCTCCAACAGGTCTTATTATACATGGTGATCTATTGGTACCAAACTCTATATAAACTTCTTCATCATCTATTGCTTTTAATGCATCTAAGAAAAATCTTGGATTAAATCCTATTTCTAATTCTTTTCCTTCTGTTTCTATATTAATTTCTTCTTTTGCATCTCCTGTTTGATTAGCACAAGAAATTGTTACTTTTTCTATTTCAATTTTTATTTTTACAGGATATTTTTTTTCTTTTTCTATTGATGATGATGATATTAAAGATATTCTTTCAAAACAATTTTGTATATTATTTTTATTTACTTTTATTCTAGTTTCCCAATTTTGAGGTATTGTATTTGAATATTTTAAAAACTCACCATCTAATAATCTTGTTACTATTTTACAATTTTCCATTTCAAATAGAGCTTGGTTTCTTGATATACCTATTTTTACAGTATCAAAAGAATCTGATATTATTTTATTTACTTCATTTAATGTTTTTCCTGGTATTACACTATTAAATGTTTTTACATCTCCATTTAATATATGGTTTTTTATTGCTAATCTATACCCATCTACTGCTACAACATTTAATTTATTTTCATTTACTTCAAATAAACAACCAGTAAATATAGGTCTGTTTTCTTCTGTACTTACAGCAAATATTGTTTTTCTTATCATATTTTTAAGTACAGTTTGTTCAATTTCAATTGAATTATCTACATTTATTTTTGGTAACTCTGGAAATTCATCTGGATTCATTGTTGCTAATTTATATAGTGAACCTTCACATTCAATTTCTAATAAATTATTTTCATTTATATTTAATTTAATTTCTGCTACTGGTAATCTTTTTATTATTTCACTAAACATTACAGCATTAACTACTGTTGACCCCTGTTCTTCTATTTGAGCTTCTAAAATATATTCAATTCCTATTTCTAAATCATAAGAAGTTAATTTTAATTCATTATCATTAGTTTGTATAAGTATACCTTCTAATATAGGCATAGTTGTTTTTGAAGCAACTCCATTTATAACGGAAGTAATACCTTTTAAGATTTTTTCTTTCTCACAAATAACTTTCATTTTTTTCTCCTTTTATAAAATAATATAAATAGTAGTATTAGTTATAGGTGTTGTGAATTTGGTGGAAAAGTCTTGAATACCTTTATTTCCCTAATAAAAACTATGTGTAAAAATATGTGAATAAAATTAAAAATTATCCACTTTATTCAATATCATTTGTGAATATTGAGTTATTAACAAGATATATACATGATTTTCACAATAATATGTGGAAATCTTTTTAGGCTATTCCGTAAGTGTTAATAGCTCATCTTTTGTAAAAAATATGTTTGTAAAACATTTTTTTTAAAATAATTTAATATTTATTTATTTATAAATTAATTAGAGTCTTGAATAATGTTTTTCACACTTTCCACAATTAATTTTGTGTTTGTTTTTTCTTTTATTTCTTTTTCTATTTTATTTACGGCATGCATAACTGTAGTATGATCTCTATTTCCGAAATCAGCTCCAATTTTAGGAAAAGACATTTGAGTTATTGTTCTGCAAAGATACATTGCTATTTGTCTTGGATATGCAATATCATTTGATTTTTTTGAAGAAATTAAATCTTTTTTATCAATATTAAAATATTTTGATACTACTTCTTGTATATAATCAGCAGAAATTACTTTTTCTTTTTGAAGTACAATATCATTAATAGATTTTTCAGCTATTTCTATTGTTATTTGACTATGTGTTAATGCAGCATAAGCTACTATTTTATTTAATGCACCTTCTAATTCTCTTATGTTTGAATCTACTTTTGTTGCAATAACAGATAATATATAGTCATCTATTAATATTTTATCAGCTTGTACTTTTTTTCTGAGTATAGCTAAACGTGTTTCATAATCTGGCATAGATATATCAGCAAGTATTCCCCATTCAAATCTAGATTTTAGACGTTCTTCTAATAAAGGAATATCTCTAGGTGGTTTATCACTAGAAATTATTATTTGTTTTCCATTTTGATGTAAACTATTAAATGTATGAAAAAATTCTTCTTGACCAGTCTTTTTTCCAGCTATAAATTGAATATCATCTATTAGTAAAACATCTATATTTCTATATTTGTTTCTAAATAATTCATTTTTATAATTAGCATCTTTTATTGAGTTTACTAATTCATTAATAAATTTTTCAGATGTTACATATAAAACTTTTGTATTAGGATTATTTTGTATTATTTTATTTCCTATTGCATGCATTAAATGAGTTTTACCAAGTCCTACTCCACCATAAATAAATAATGGATTATAAGCTGTTGCAGGAGATTCTGAAACAGCATATGCAGCAGCTTGTGCAAATTTATTATTATTTCCTATTACAAAGTTATCAAAAGTATATTTTGGATTTAAAAAACTATTTGTGTAGTTTTCAGTTTTTACAAAATTTGTTTCTTTTTCTTCTTCAAAATTATTTTGATTTTTTTCTGTTTTTTCTATAATTTCTATTTCGCAATTTTTATTAGTTATAAAATTAAATGTGTTACAAACTAAATCAAATAATCTTGATTCTATAGCATCTTTTTGCATTTTTGAAAGTGCTACTAAAACAATTTTATTATCATTTATATATTGTATTTCTAAATTTTTAATCCATGTTGTATATGAAATAGTAGTCATCTCTTCTTTTAAAAGATCTTTTACTTTTGTAAGTAAGTCATTCTTATCAGAATACATTTTTTTAGAAACCCACCCTTTCTATAAATTTTATCCACAAGGTTGTCCACATAAAACTTGTAAAACTTACAAAATACAATATTACAAATATTAACAATATGTGGAAAACCTAAAATTCCTTTTTATACATTATGATGATATAATATCAAAAAAAAAATAAAATATCAAGTTAAAATTAAAAATAAAATTTATTTTACTTTAGGGCGATAAGAGTTACAAATTTTATTAATTACTTGACTTTTTTAGAACAATTATAGTATAATCTATATTACTTGTGAATAAATATAAAATATTTAATTCAAATAATAAGTAAAAAATAAAAATATATATAAATTAGGAGGTGCAAAATGAAAAGAACATACCAACCAAAAAAAAGACAAAGAAATAAAGTGCATGGATTTAGAAAAAGAATGCAAACTAGAGCAGGAAGACAAGTTTTAAAGGCAAGAAGAAATAAAGGAAGAAAAAAAATCTCAGCTTAATAGAAAAGGGGCAATATAGCGCCCTTTTTTTTCTAACAGTTATTTTTTGTTAGAAAAAGGAGAGTATTAACAATGAAAAATACTATAATGATGAAAAAAAATTATGAATTTAAAAATCTTTTTTCAAAGGGAAAATTTTATTATGGTCAATATGTTCATATGTATATAAAAAGAACAGAAAAAAATTATAATAAATTGGGAATAGCAGTATCTAAAAAACAAGGAAAAGCAGTAAAGAGAAATAAAATAAAAAGATTAATTAGAGAGAATTATAAAATCTTTGAAAATAGGATAGAGAAGGGACTAAACATTTTAATAATAATAAATAAAGAAAAAGATATTAAAGAAATAACATTTAAAAATGTTGAAGAAAATTTTTATAAAATATTAAAAAAAGCAAATGTTTTGGTAAATTAATATGAAGAAAATATTTATTTTAATAATTACATTTTATCAAAATAATATATCTCCATTGCTGGGAACTAATTGTAAATATCAACCAACTTGTTCTGAATATACAAAACAAGCAATAGAGAAATATGGTGTTTTAAAAGGTGTAATAAAAGGAATAAAAAGAATTTTAAAATGTAATCCATTCTCAAAAGGTGGATATGATCCATTAAAATAGAGGAGGAAAATATGTTTAATTTTTTTGCAAATATATTTGGTTATTTATTAAATGCTATTTATGGTTTTGTAAATAATTATGGACTAGCAATAATTATTTTTACAATTATTTTAAAATTGATAATGTTACCAATTTCTATGAAACAACAAAAAACTATGAAGAAATCAGCAAAAATTCAAAAAAAGGTAAAAGAAATTCAAAAAAAATATAGTAACGATCAAGTAAGACAAAGTCAAGAAATGATGGATTTATATAAAAAGGAAAATATGAGTCCATTTAGTGGATGTTTAAGTTCTATTATTCAGTTTATAATAATATTATCAGTATTTTATTTAGTAAGTAAACCATTAACTTATATGAAACATGTAGATGCAAGCTTATTAGATTCATATGCAACAGAAATTTCTCAAAATTCAGATGATGCAATGAGATATAGAGAAATAGCTATTATAAAAGCAAAAGGAAATGTAGATGAAAATGTAAATTTAAATATGAATTTTTTAGGATTAGATTTAAGCGATGTACCTACACAAGATTTAAAAAATTGGAAAGTTTATGTAATACCAGTACTATATGTTATAACATCTATATTCTCAATAAGTTTAACTATGAATATGAATAAAAAACCTAAAGATGAAGAAGAAAAAGAAAACGAAGAAAATAAACCAAAAGAAAAAGAACAAGATGCAATGGAAGAAATGAATAAACAAATGAAATTTATGATGCCATTTATGACAGTAAGTATTGCACTTATTGCTCCATTGGGATTAGCCTTATATTGGTTAGTAAGTAATCTACTTATGATTTGTGAAAGATTATTTATTAATAAATTAGTTAAAGATGAGGAGGTATAATAAAATATGGATAATATATATGTTTTTGAAGGAAAAACATCAACGGAAGCAATTGAAAAAGGATTGAAAGAATTAAAAGTTTCAAAAAATAAAGTAGATATAAAAATATTAGAACAAGAAGATAAAAGAAGCTTTTTTAGTATTTTAACACCAAGAATTGTAAAAGTTGAAATGAAATTAAAAGAAAATGTAGAAATTTCAAAAAATAATAAAGTACAAGAAAATAAAAAAATAGTAACAAATGAACCAGTTGATAATACAGAAGCAATAAAAAATATAAAAGAATTTTTAAATGAATTTATACAAAAACTTTCTAATGATAATTTGGAATATTCAATAAAAGAAGAAGAAAATATTATAAAAGTTGATATAAATGGAGGGAATACAGGGTACTTAATAGGATATAGGGGAGAAGTATTAAATAGTATACAAACAGTAATATCTAATATAGCTTCTAAATCAAGCAAAGAAAGAATAAGAGTAATAGTAAACATTGGTGGATATAGAGAAAAAAGAGAAAAAGATTTACAAATTCTAGCATCTAAAATAGCAGCAACAGTGATTAAGACTAAAAAAGCAGTAACATTAGAACCTATGTCAGCTTACGAAAGGAAAATAATTCATACGAAATTACAAGAAAATAATAAAGTAAAGACACATAGTGTTGGTGAGGAACCATATAGAAAAGTTGTAGTTTCATTAAAGTAGATGTAATAAAAGATATATATAATTTTAATATAGAGGAATTACTAAAATGAGTAATTTCTCTTTTTTTATGTAATAGGAAATTTGTATTAAATTATATAATATTGCATAATTATGTTGACTATGATATAATAATAAATAGTTTTTAGAATTAAATAAAATAATAAGAAAACAAGAAGATATTTAATGAATAAAACCAATAAAAAAAAATAATTTAAAGAATGAAATCAATAAACGGAGGAGAAGATGAATACTATTGCAGCAATTTCAACGGCACCTGGAATAGGTGGAATAGGAATCGTTAGAATGAGTGGTGAAAACTGTTTTAAAATATTAGAAAAAGTATTTAAGCAGAAAAAATATCAAAATATTAAAAATATAAAAGGATATTCAATTAAATATGGTAATATTGTTGATAATGGTGAAATAATAGATGAAGTATTAGTTTCTTATTTTAAATCTCCTAAAAGTTATACTTCAGAAAATATGTGTGAAATAAATTCTCATGGTGGAATAGTAATAATGAATAAGATATTAGATTTATGTATAAAGAATGGTGCAGAATTAGCTGAACCAGGAGAATTTACAAAGAGAGCTTTTTTAAATGGAAGAATGGATTTATCTCAAGCAGAGGCTGTAATAGATGTAATAAATTCTAAAACAGATAAAGAGGCTAAAGTATCAATGCAACAACTACAAGGAAATTTATCTGAAAAAATATTTGAAATTAGAAAAGAAATAATTTCAATAATGGCTGATATAGAAGCAAGTATAGATTATCCAGAATATGATTTGCAAGAAGTTACAAATGAGAATATATTAAATATATTGAATAAAGTAGACAAAATTCTATTATCATTAGAGAATAGTTTTTATAATGGTAAAATATTAAAAGAAGGAATAAGTACAGCTATAATAGGAAGACCAAATGCTGGAAAATCTTCTTTATTAAATGTTATATTGAATGAAGAAAGAGCAATTGTAACAGATATAGAAGGTACTACTAGAGATATAATACAAGAATATATTTCTGTAGAAGGAGTGCCTTTAAAAATAATTGATACTGCAGGAATTAGAAATTCAAATGACGAGGTAGAAAAAATAGGAATAAAAAAAGCGATAGATATAGCAAGATCAAGTGATATAGTAATAGCTATTTTTGATATAAACAGAGAATTAAATGATGAAGATAAACAGATTTTAAGCTTGTTAGAAAATAAGAATGCTATTATAATATTAAATAAAGTAGACTTAGAAAGAAAGATAGATATTAATGATATAGCTTATTTAAAAAAACCAATTGTTGAAATGTCTACTAAAAATAGGGAAGGAATAGATGAGTTATATAAAGAAATATCACAAGTATTTAAATTGAAAGAGATAGTTACTGATGGAGAAACAATTATTAGTAATGTTAGGCATAAGAATATAATAATTAATTCTAGAAAAAATTTAGATAGAGCTAGAGAAACAATTAATAATAATATGCCTATTGATATAATATCAACATATTTAAAAGAGATTTTAGAAGAATTGGGAAAAATAACAGGAGAAACTGTTACAGATGACGTAATAGCTGAAATTTTTTCAAAATTCTGTTTAGGGAAATGATTGTTCCACGAAAAACAAATAAAAAGGTTTATAGATTAGATTCCATAAAATCTAAATTTTTTTGAGGTAAATAAAGAAATGAAATATGATGCAGGAAAATATGATATAGCAGTTATTGGAGCGGGACATGCTGGCTGTGAGGCAGCTTTGGCTTCAGCAAGATTAGGTATGAAAACATTGTTATTTTCAATTAGTTTGGAATGTATTGCTAATATGCCATGTAATCCACACATAGGAGGAACATCAAAAGGCCATTTAGTAAGAGAAATTGATAGTCTTGGTGGAGAAATGGGAAAAAATATAGATAAAACAATGATTCAATTAAGAATGCTAAATACATCAAAAGGACCAGCTGTTCATTCATTAAGGGCACAAGCTGATAGAAAACGTTATCAGATGGAAATGAAACATACATTAGAAAATCAAGAAAACCTATTTGTTAAGCAGGCTGAAATTATAGATATACAAGTAGAAGATGGAAAAATAAAAGCTGTTGAAACTAATTTAGGAGCTATATATAAGGTTGATTGTGTTATATTAGCTACAGGAACTTATTTAAAAGGAAAAATATATATAGGTGAAACTTCTTATGAAAGTGGTCCAGATGGAGTGGCAACTGCAAATGAATTATCTAATTGTTTAAAAAAATTAAATATAGAATTGCAAAGATTTAAAACGGGTACACCAGCAAGAATAAATAAAAATAGTATCGATTTTTCTAAAATGGAAATACAAGAAGGAGATAAAGATTTAGTTCCATTTTCTTTTGAAGATAAAATGCCTGATATAGAACAATTACCTTGTTGGCTTACATATACAAATGAGAAAACTCATGAAATAATAAGAAAGAATTTACATAGATCTCCAATGTATTCAGGAGTTATAGAAGGAACTGGTCCGAGATATTGTCCTTCAATTGAAGATAAGGTTGTTAGATTTGCAGATAAGGAAAGGCATCAAATATTTGTAGAACCAATAGGTTTAGATACAAATGAAATGTATATACAAGGAATGAGTTCTTCTTTACCAGAAGATGTTCAAATTGAAATGTATAGAACTTTACCAGGATTAGAAAATGCTGAATTTACAAGACCAGCTTATGCAATAGAATATGATTGTATAGAACCATCTCAATTAAAGAGTTCTTTAGAATTAAAATCAATTAGTGGGATGTTTTTTGCTGGACAAATAAATGGAACATCTGGATATGAAGAAGCTGCATGTCAAGGTCTTATAGCTGGAATAAATGCTACACAAAAGTTGAAGGGTAAAGAGCCATTAATATTAGATAGATCAGATGCATATATAGGAGTTTTAATTGATGATATAGTTACAAAAAGCACAATGGAACCATATAGAATGATGACTTCTAGAGCGGAATATAGATTATTATTAAGACAAGATAATGCAGATTTAAGACTTACAGAAATAGGATATCAGATAGGTTTGATTTCAGAAGAAAGGTATAAGAGGTTTGTTGAAAAGAAAAATTTCATTGAAAAAGAAATTCAAAGATTAAAAACAACAAATATAAAACCAAATGAAGAAACAAATAAATTTTTAACAGAACAAGGAACTACATCAATAACAACTGGTATGAAGCTTTCGGAATTGTTAAAAAGAACGGAAATAACATATGAAGCATTAAAAATAATTGATATAGATAGGCCAAATTTAGATAGGCAAGTAATTGAAGAAGTTGAAATAATGGTAAAATATGAAGGATATATTGAAATGCAAAAAAAACAAGTTGAAGGTTTTAAAAAATTAGAAAAAAAATATTTACCAGAAGATATTGATTATAATAAAATAAAAGGAGTTAGATTAGAAGCAAGACAGAAATTAAATAAATATAAACCATATTCAATAGGACAAGCATCAAGAATTTCAGGAGTTTCTCCAGCAGATATATCTGTATTATTAATATATTTAGAACAATATAATAAAAAGAAATAAAAAGGAGAGATAGATATGTCTGTTAAAGTAACATATTTTGTTCATAGTACTACTTTAGATAATATTGAACATAAATCAACAGGATGGTTAGATGGTGAATTATCTGAAAAGGGAATAAATCAAAGTATTCTGTTAAGAGAGCAAATAAATATAGAAGATTTTGATGTAGTTTTTTGTTCAGATTTAAAAAGAGCAGTAGATTCTGCAAATATAACATTTCAAAATTCAGTTAAAATTGTTTTAGATAGTAGATTAAGAGAATGTAATTATGGCGATTTAAATGGAAAAGATAGTAAATTAGTAGTATATGAGGATCATATAAAAGATAAGTTTCCAAAGGGAGAAGCTTTGATTGATGTTGAAAACAGAGTAAATGAGTTTTGTGAGTTTTTACTTCAGAATTATGATAATAAAAATGTTGCAATTGTGGCACATAAAGCAACTCAAATGGCTTTTCAGGTTATTACAGAATCTAAAACATGGGATATGGTTATATCAGAAGATTGGAGAAGAACAAAAAACTGGAAACCTGGATGGATATATTATATAAATAAGGAAGATTAAAATGAATGTAGAAGAATTTAGAGAAATTTTTATAGAAGAAGCAGATAAAAATAATATATATATTGATAAAAAAGTAATTAGTAAATTTTATACATATATGATAGAGATATTAGAGTGGAATAATAAGGTTAATTTAACATCAATAACAGATGAAAGAATGTTTATCGTGAAACACTTTATAGATTCGCTTACAATAAACGGTTTTATACAAGATAAAGAAACTATAATAGACATAGGTACAGGTGCAGGATTTCCTGGTATACCTTTAAAAATTGTTAATGAAGATAAAAAGATTACAGTAGTGGATTCAATAAATAAAAAATTAAATGTTATACGTTCAATTAATAATAAAATGAATTTAAAGAATTTAGATATAATACATTCAAGAGCAGAGGATTTAGCAAGGAGAAAAGAATTTAGAGAGAATTTTGATGTAGTAACTACAAGAGCAGTTTCTAATTTTTCAACAATTATAGAATATATGTTACCATTTTTGAAAGTGAGTGGTATAGCTATTTGTATGAAGGGACCTAATTATGAAGATGAGTTAAGAAATGGGAAAAAAGCTATTAATATATTAGGTGGAAAATTAGTCGATATAAAAAAAATAAATGTAGATAATGAATTAACAAGAAATATAATATTAATAAAAAAAATAAAGAAAACACCTGAAAAATTTCCGAGAGGACAAGGAAAAGCTTTAAAAGAGCCGATTACATAAGAATGTTGCTCGTGCAACATTCTTGTTTTTTGTATAAATATGTTTAAAACAGATTGACATATTATAAAAAATTTTATATTATAGTATGGTAAAAAAAAGGAGGGATTTACTTTGGGAAGAGTAATATCAATTGCTAATCAGAAAGGTGGGGTAGGTAAAACTACGACTGCAGTAAATTTAAGTACGATATTGGCAAAAAGAGGAAAAAAAGTAATAATAGTAGATGCTGATCCTCAAGGGAATGCATCTAGTGGATTAGGATTAGAAAGAGTAACTGAAAATTCTTTGTATGACATTTTGATTAATGATGTAAAAATAGAAGATACTTTACAAAGTGCTTGTATTAAAAATCTGAAAGTATGTCCTTCAAATATGGATCTTGCAGGTGCAGAAGTAGAATTAGTTTCTCAAATGTCAAGAGAACAGAGATTAAAAGAAAAAGTAGATGAGATAAAAGATAATTATGATTTTATAATTATAGATTGTCCACCATCATTAGGATTAATTACTTTAAATGCTTTTACTGCATCAGATTCTGTTCTAATACCTGTACAGTGTGAATATTTTGCTTTAGAAGGTTTGGGGCAGTTACTAAATACAATAAATTTAGTAAAAAAACATTTAAATAAGAACTTAGAAGTTGAAGGTGCTGTACTTACTATGTATGATATTAGGACGAATCTTTCAAATCAAGTTGTTAAAGAGGTAAAAAGGTATTTTGGTGATAAAGTTTATAAAACTGTAATTCCTAGAAATATAAAGCTTAGTGAAGCGCCGAGTTATGGTCTACCAATTACTTTATATGATGCTAAATCTAAAGGTGCTAGATCTTATGAGAAACTTGCTAGAGAAGTATTAAATAATGATATAATTAGAAAAAGAGAAGTATTAAAAAAGGAGGAATAAACATGACAGGCAAAAAAACAGGATTAGGAAAAGGTTTAGATGCGTTGTTTAGTACACCAATGGTTGAGGAAATTACTAGAGAAGAAGATATTGTAAAAAAATTGAAAATTAATGAAATAGAACCAAACAAAGGACAAGCAAGAAAAGTTTTTGATGATGAAGCTATTGAAGATTTATCTAATTCTATAAAAGAATATGGAGTAATACAACCTATAATAGTAAGCAAAAAAGTAGGATATTATGAAATTATAGCAGGTGAAAGAAGATGGAGAGCATCTAAAAGAGCAGGATTAGATGAAATTCCAGCAATAGTAAGAGATGATGATGAACAAAGAAATCAAGAAATTTCTTTAATAGAAAATATACAAAGAGAAGACTTAAATCCTATAGAAAAAGCTAGAGGAATAAAAACATTAATGGATGAATATAGCTTAACTCAAGCACAAGTTGCTGAAAAATTAGGAAAAAGTAGAAGTAGTATAGCAAATACAGTAAGAATATTAAATTTAGATGAAAGAGTAATAAATTTAGCTTTAGAGGGAAAACTAACAGAAGGACATTGTAAATCATTAATGGCTATTGATGATCATGATAAACAATATCAAATGGCTACTTATATAATTGAATCAGGGGATTCTGTTAGAGAAGCTGAAAAGAAAATGAAAGTAATTAAAAAGGTAAACAAAAAAAATGATAGATACATACCAATCTATAGGGATATAGAAAATACATTTCAAGGTTTTTTTGGTACAAAAGTAAAGCTAGATGCTGGAGAAAGAAAAGGCAAAATAATAATACAATACAGCTCTAATGATGATTTAGAGAGAATTTTAGGTTTAATAAAATAAGGAGAGATTAAATATATGAGTAGTATTTTAGAACTATTAGAAAATGAAAATTATGTATTGGCTATTGTTATTGTAAATATTATATTAATAATAGTAACAATCATTAATACGATTTTAATAATAAGAGCAAATGGAAAATATGTAAAATTTATGAAAAAATTAGGTAATGGATCTAATTTAGATGAAATGATGAAAGATTATATAAAAGATGTTAAAGAAATAAAAAAAGATAATGCAGAAATTAAAGCATATTATACTAAATTAGATAGTGATATAGCTTCATGCATACAGAAAGTAGGGCTAGTAAGATATAACGCTTTTAAAGATGTTGGAAGTGATTTAAGTTTTGCTGTAGCATTATTAGATAGAAATGATAATGGTGTGGTTTTAAATGGATTATATGGTTCAGAGTCTTCAAATATTTACGCTAAGCCTATAAAGAAAGGTGTATCATCATATAAATTATCAGAAGAAGAAGAATATGCTTTAGAAATAGCTGAACAGTCTAAAAACTTTATTGCTAAGAATAGAGAGAATATGTAATTAGTGAAATTTAAAAAGAGAATATAGGTGATAGATTTTTTATCTGTCATCTATTTTTTTTATAAAATGCTAGTAGAATGAAAATAATAATAGTAATAAGATATATATTTTATAATGATAAAGTAGTTTTAAAATCAAAAATAAGAGGTTTTTATAATAAAATAATAAAAGTATAGCAATTTATAAATAAAAATGATAATTAACGATTTTAATAATAATTAACATTTTTATTTATTATTAAAAAATATTTTTATAAAAGTACAATATGTAATAAAGTTGAGATAATTTTTTTTTGTAAAAAATATGTAAAAAAGCATGTGGATTTAGGGAAAAAGCTGTGGATAACATTAAAAAACTATAAAAAAATAAATTTAAAAATCAAAAATTAAAGAAAATGAGAAAATAAAAACTATGTGAATAAGTCCACAAAAAGTTGATATATTAAGGGTTTTGTGGCTGTGGATAAAGTTTGAAACATACACATAAATAGGAAAGTGGTTAAAAGAAAAAAATATTATAATTTTTAATACTAAAGTCAATTATAAGTGAGTAATAGTTTAAAATTTTAAAATAATGTATATAGAGAAGATATAATTATGGAAAAAATTTAATAAAAGATAAGAAAAGTAATGTGGAAAAAATTATAAAAAGTTGTAAAAATGAGTAGTATATAATATTATATGGGTTTTGGTAATTAATACTTTTTAATAAAAAAAAATATTAATAGAAAAAAATATTTTTTATTAATAAATATGTAAAATTATTTTATTTATAACATATAATTAATAAAAAAAATTAATAATTAAGATAAAAAGTATAATATAAATAAAAAAATTTTTAAAAAAAATTTTTTTTTGTTTAGTATAAATTTAATAAAACGTTGTAAAATAAGTAAAAAAATAAAAATGTGGATAAGTTTTTCTTAATAATTTTAAATTTGCAATTTTTTTCAAAAAAAATTGATAAAATTTCATTTTAGAAAAGGTTAAGTAATAAAAAAATAAGAAAAAGTATAGAAAAATGTATACAACAAAATTTGAATAAAAAAATATCAAAATTTTATTGACAAATATGAAAGATATGTGCTAATATATATGTGTTGTTAATAAAACATCAAATGGAGAGGTGGTCGAGTTGGTTTATGGCACCAGTCTTGAAAATTGGCGTAGGTTTGTAGCCTACCGTGGGTTCGAATCCCACCCTCTCCGCCAATAGAAAATGGAAGCAGAGAAAAGGTGTTTTAAAGCTTCCTTTTTTATTATAATATCTAATATAAGAGCATTTGGAGATTTACCCAAGTGGTTGAAGGGGACGGTTTGCTAAACCGTTAGGGTTGCGTAAGTGGCCGCGAGGGTTCAAATCCCTCAATCTCCGCCAAAAAAATCTAAAGTTTATATAGCTTTAGATTTTTTTTATTATAGAAATTAAGATTTAATTTCTGTAATATAAAGTCTTATGTAATATTTAAATTTAGTATTATAAAATATTACTATAAATTTTATACATAATGTTATTGAAAGAAGTTTATAGTTAAAAAAGTTGTTGAAAAAGTAAAAAAAATTACTTATTTATTATTATAAAAAGTCGTTAAAATGAATTTTAAGCTTATTTATTTGTAAAGGTATAATATATGTTGTTGAATTATATAAATTGATTATAATTTATTTTGAAAGAAATATGAAGTGATTAATGAATTTGAGGATTAGATTGGTATGAAATATAAATATTTTTATAAGTAAGAATATAAATTAATCGGATTATCTTTTTAGAAAGAAATTAGAAAAATTAAGAAAATATAACTAAGATTTTAAATAATTTTTATTTTAAATCTTATATTTTAACATCAAAATGACAAACAATATAAGAGTAATAAAGAAAAGAATATAAAAACTAATAAAAATATGGGAAATAAGGAGTATATACTTTTTATATAAGTAATAATGGTTTCATAAAAAGTATACATAAATAAATTATTGACGACCTAAAAAAGCTTTTTTAATAGAAATTTAGTATTGAAATTTTATATGTAATATATAAAGATAAATTTAATTATTTCTTGTTTAATAACTGATATTACTATTAAATTTATGAGATATATTAAAATTTTACTATATTTTCCATTATTATATATAAATATAATATATATTTTAGTGTTAAAACATAATAAAAATGTTGAAAAATAAATAACATGAAATAGTGAATTTGAATTTTTTAACAAAACAACATTGTCTAATGGACAATATAAATATGATATAACTAATGATTGGATATATAGTATATCTAACTTATAGAAGATATAGGAAATAGCAGTTTTAGAGTGTTATAAAAAAGTTGAAAACAAGAAAATATAATTTACATAATTAAAATATGTAAACTAATATATTGCGTTAAAATATGAATATTTAGTTTAATTATACTAATATTTTAAGAATAAATTGAAGTATTTAAGAAATTTTGTGAAAAATCGAAAGCTTATTACATGTAATATAAAGTTTTTCATATCATTTATTTGTGAAATATATTCAATAAAAATTAATTTAGTATATAAATCATGTTTTGAAACAAAATAGATATTTATTGATTATATTTTATAAACTTAAAATAAATGCTATGTTGTTTTATATTGAATATATACAATATACATGAAAGATTATAAAATATATTAGTAAGGATTATTATATTTGTAACTTTGAAATGTTTAATAATTATTTTTAAAAAATGTTGAATAAATTCTATAAAAGTTATATAATACAGATATAAATTTATTATTTTAGAGGTGAATTATGAATATAAAAGAAAATTTAATTGCAAATAATGTGTGGTGGAAGGGCGAAGGTATAAATTCTCAGTTTTTAATGCCCAAAAAAAGAGATGAATTTGGAACAATTGTTAAAAGTTTAAAAGAAGATAAAATAGTAACTATTGTTGGACCAAGAAGAGTAGGCAAATCAAGTTTGATTTATCAAACTATTAATTACTTATTAATAAACAAAAAAGTTAGTAAAAAAAGAATACTTTTTATAAATGGTGATGATCCTAACATAGTTTTTAATGAAGATTATAAATTATCTAATATATTAAAAATTTATTTTAGTGAGATATTAAAAGAAAAAGTATCTAAAGTTACTTCAAAAGTATATATTTTTATAGATAATATTCATTTTATTAGTAATTGGAAAAATTGTTTAAAAATATGTTTGGAAAGAAAGTATAATATTAAATTTATTATAACAAGTACAGCTTTTTCATATTTATTTAAAGAGGATGATAAATATTTAATTGATAAAGTAGAAAATGTTCAAGTGTTGCCATTAACTTTTAGTCAGTTTTTTAATTTTCATCAAGTATATATATCTAAAAAAGAAGAAATTAATATACCAAAGTTTGATTTTAATAATGTTGATGTAAGTTTTAAAAAATTAGAAAGACTTTATAATGATGAAAACTTTAAATTAGATATAAAAAAAATATTAAATCAATACATTTTAGTTGGTGGTTATGTAGAATATTTTAAGAAAAGAAATATGTATGTTTGGCAAAAATATTTGTTAGATGATATTATGGAAATAGGAATATATAAAGATATTTTAAAAGTTTTTCCAATAAAAAATCCTAATGTTTTAGAAAAATTAATGTATTATATTTCTGAAAATAATGATCAGACATTTTCTTATAGCGGTATGACAGGTAATTTTAATATAGATACAGCAACATTGATAAATTATATTTCATATTTAAAACAAGCTGGATTAATAAATGTATTAGAAAATTATAATTCTAATAATAAAAAAATTGTAAGATCTAATAAAAAAATAAGTATTTTTGATACAGGTATTCAAAATGCATTGGTGAAAAGAAATAGAATAACTAGTAGTGATGTGGAAGTTATTGTAAAATCAATTGTTGAATCTGATATACGTTTATTTTGTGATAAATATAAATATAATCAATTTTATTATAAAAATACAAAAAATGAAATTGATTTTATAATAGATAGAAATGTTGATATAATACCAATAGATGTAAAATATAAAAATAAAATTAATAGTTCAGACATAACTAATATAAGTAATTTTATAGAAAAAGATAAAAGGAATGTTAACTATGGCATTGTTGTAACTAGGGATCTTTATAAAATGGAAAATAATATATATTTTATTCCATATTGGTTATTTAGATTTTAAAATAGAAAAAGACAAACTCTCAAAATCGTTTTTAAAGGATTTTGAGAGTTTATTTAATATAATTACATTATTTCAGTTTTAGGTTTACTTTCATTAATAATATTTTCAATTTCAATAGCTTTCTTAGATTTTTGGCTCTTTTTTAGATTGTCTTTGGCAACAGTTGTTAATAATTTTATTCTATTTGTTTGATTTGTTTCACTTGCACCAGGATCATAATCAACAGGAGTTATATTAGCATAAGGATACTTTTCTCTAATTGATTTTATTACACCTTTTCCAACAACATGATTAGGTAGACAAGCAAAAGGTTGAACACAAACAATATTTGGTATTCCATGTTCTATGTACTCTACCATTTCTGCGGTTAAGAACCAACCTTCTCCAGTTTGATTTCCTATTGACAAGATATCTTTTACATTATCTTCTAATTCAAATATATTACAAGGTAACAAATAATCTTTTTTAGAATTTTGTAATGCAATTTTTATGTCTTTTTCAAGCATTTCAATTAGGTTTATAGCTATTTTAAATAGTTTAGATTTTGCTTTATCCTTATGTAATAATTTATAATTTGTAATTTTATGTGTAGCAATAAATTTTATAAATCCTATAAAATCTGGAGCTATAACTTCTGCTCCTTCTTTTTCAAGAACGTCTATTACAAAATTATTTCCAAAAGGATGATATTTGATAAGAACTTCTCCAACTATACCAACTTTAGGTTTTTCAATAGAAGTATCAAGTTGTATTTTTTCGAAATCATTTACAATATCATATATACTTTGTTTAAATTGTAAATGATTTGATTTATATATCAGTAATTTACATTTTTCCATCCATTTGTCAAATAATTTTTGAGTTTCTCCTTTATTTTTTTCATAAACTCTATTCTTGTAAAGTAATTTTTGCAATAAATCACCATAAAATATAGCTTTGATTAATTTTTCTGCCATTGGAATTGTAATTTTAAAACCAGAAGCTTTTTCCATCCCTACAACATTAAAAGATATAATAGGAATGTGAGAATATCCAGCGTCTTTTAAAGCTTTTCTAATAAATCCAATATAATTTGTTGCTCTACAGCCACCTCCTGTTTGGGACATTATTAATGCTGTCTTATTTGTATCATATTTACCAGATTGAAGTGCTTGGATCATTTGACCAGTGGTTAAAATTGATGGATAACAAGCATCATTATTAACATATCTAAGTCCAGTTTCTACTGTTTTATCTGTGCATTCTTTTAATACTTCTAGTTTGTATCCAAGAGATTTTAAACCAGCTTCTAGTAATTCAAAATGTATTGGGGCCATTTGAGGACATAGTATAGTATAGTCTTCTTTCATTAATTTAGTAAAAGATACTCTGTTTACAGAATAATCTCCTAACGATTTGTTTTTTGTAGATGTTTCTAACTGTTCATCAGTTTTTTGTGCTATACGTTTGTTCATACTTGCTAGTAAAGAACGGATACGTATACGAATTGCACCTAAGTTATTTATTTCATCTATTTTTATAAGTGTATACATATTATCATAACTTTTAAGAATTTCTTCAACTTGGTCTGTTGTTACTGCATCAACACCACAACCAAAAGAGTTTAATTGGATCATTTCTAAAAAGTCATGTTTTCCTACAAATTCAGCAGCAGCGTATAATCTTGAGTGGTATACCCATTGATCTACTACACGAAGTTGTTTGGTAACTCCATCATGAGGTTCACATATACTATCCTCAGATAATACACAAAGTCCTAAACTAGTAATCAAAGTATCTATTCCATGGTTTATTTCAGGATCTACATGATAAGGTCTACCAGCTAGAACTATACCTCTTAAATTATTTTCTTTTATATATTTAATTGATTGTTTGCCTTTTTCACGAATATCATTTTTATATGCTTGATATTCTTTTTCAGCATTTTCAGCTGCTTTTGTTAACTCCTTTTTTGTAAATTTGTATTCTTTAAAACAGTCTAAATCATAAACTACTTTAACTAAATTCTTAATATCATCAATTGGTAAAAAAGGATTTATATATTTTATATTATCATTTCTTAACTCTTCTATATTATTTTTTATTACTTCTGAGTATGATATTACAATTGGACAATTATAATTATTGTTAGAAGAGTCATATTCTTTTCTAGAATATGGTATACAAGGATAGAAAATTGTATTTATGCCTTGTTTTATTAAACTCATTATATGTCCATGTGCGAGTTTAGCTGGGTAGCAAACAGATTCTGATGGCATTGATTCGATACCTTTTTCATAAGTTTTTCTGTTGCTTTTTTCGGAAACTATTACTCTGAAACCTAAACTTGTCAAGAAGGTAAACCAAAATGGAAAATCTTCGTACATGTTTAAAACTCTAGGAATTCCTATTGTTCCACGGGGAGCATCTTTTTCGTCAAGTGGTTTATAACCAAATAATCTTTCAAATTTATATTTATATAAATTTGGTAAGTCTTTTTTTGCTATTTCTTGATTTCCAGCACCTTTTTCACACCTATTTCCAGATATAAATTTTTTACCATTCTCAAAAGTGTTTATTGTTAGTAGACAATTATTTTCACAGCGTCCACAACGTACATGTGATATTTTTATATTTATATTATCTAATTCTTCTGATTTTAAAATAGTTGATTTGTATTCCATATCTAAATTACTATTATATTGTTCTTGTGCTAGAAGGGCTATTCCATATGCTCCCATGAGTCCTGATATGTCAGGTCTTACAACATTTTTACCAACTATTAATTCAAAACTACGAAGGACGGCATCATTATAAAAAGTTCCTCCTTGTACAACAATATTTTTACCTAATGTTTTTACATCTCTTATTTTCATTACTTTTTGAATGGCATTTTTTATTATAGAATAAGAAAGACCACTAGAAATATCTCCTACTGAAAAGCCTTCTTTTTGAGCCTGTTTTATTTTTGAGTTCATAAATACAGTACATCTAGATCCTAAATTAACAGGTGATTTTGATTTTATTGCTTCTTCAACAAATTGATTAATATTTAAATCTAAACTTTTGGCGAAAGTTTCTAAAAAAGATCCACATCCAGATGAACAGGCCTCATTTAGCATTATGTTGTCAATAGTATTATTTTTTAGTTTTATGTACTTCATATCTTGTCCACCAATATCTATAATACTAGTTACATTTGGTAAGAATTTTTTTGCAGCTGTATAATGAGCAATTGTTTCAATTTCATTCAAATCAATGTTTAGTGCTGTCTGAATTAACTTCTCTCCATATCCTGTAACTCCACTAAAACGTATTATAACATTTTGGGGTAGTTCTTTGTAAAGTTTTTGTAGCATTGATATAACACTTTTTAAAGGATTTCCTTTATTATTTTCATATAGAGAATATAATAATGCACTATCTTTATCAATTAGAACTAATTTAGTGGTAGTAGAACCAGCATCTATTCCTAAAAATGCATCTCCATTATATGTTTTTAGTTCTGCTTTTTTTACTTTGTTCTTATTATGTCTTGTTTTAAATTCATCATAATCCATATTTGTTTTAAATAATGGGGGAAGAGTTTTTCCTTCTGTATATTTTGCTGTTTTAAAATCTTTTAGTTTTGTTTTTAATTCGTTAGTTGAAAAAGATTTTGTTTCTAATGAAGCAATGGCTGCACCAGTTGCTACCAAAAGATGAGCATTTTTGGGTATAATTATTTTGTCTTCTGTTAGTTTTAAAGTTTCTATAAATCTTTTTCTTAGTTCAGATAAATAGTTTAGAGGTCCACCAAGAAAAGCAACTCTTCCCTTTATTGGTCTACCACATGCTAATCCACTTATTGTTTGATTTACAACTGCTTGAAATATAGATGCTGCGATATCTTCTTTACGAGCACCTTCATTTAGTAAAGGTTGTATGTCAGTTTTTGCAAAGACTCCACAACGTGAAGCAATTGGATAAATTGTTTCATATGTTTTTGCAAGTTTATTTAAACCTTTAGTGTTTGTGTTTAACAATGATGCCATTTGATCCAAGAATGCTCCTGTACCACCTGCACAAGTTCCATTCATTCTTTGTTCTATAAATTTATCAAAGTATATAATTTTTGCATCTTCTCCACCAAGTTCAATTACTACATCTGTTTGTGGTATTATTTTTTCAACAGCTGATTTACATGATATAACTTCTTGTATGAAATCTATATTTAAAATTTTTGATATGTCAAGAGCTCCAGAACCTGTAAGAGTCATAGTGAATGTATTGTCTGGATAGTCTTTTACGAGTTTTGTTAAAACATTATATAAAGTAGTTTTTGTATCTGAAAAGTGTCTTTCATAATTTGAATATATTGTTTCTAACTGTTCATTTAAAATGACGATTTTAACTGTTGTTGAACCTATATCTAACCCTACATGCAATAATTCTTTCATATTTTTGTTATGTTAGTAAAACTAACATTTCTCCTGTTTTAAAATTTAGATTTTTTGGGAAATATCTATAAACCTTTTAGAAATAACTTATTATAATTTTTTATTTTATATAAATTATACAAAAAATTATAATAAATTATTTCTTTAATATCTTGTATATTATAACTTTTGTCGTATTTTGTCAATGTTTATATTTACCATAGATTAAAATATTATTAAGCTTTTAAATAAAAATTTTTTTTATTTTGTCAAGTCAAAAAAGAAACTCACAAATTTGATTTTTGTGAGTTTCTTTTTTATAGTTTTAAAACATATATTAATATAAAAAAGTATTGACATGCACTACCTAACATTACAAATATATGAAAAATTTCATGAAAACCGAAATGTTTAAATTTGATTTTTGGCCATTTGAAAGCATATATTAATCCGCCAATGGTATAAAATATACCACCAACTAAAAGCCATAATAGACTATATAATAAATTTGCTTCTTTAAATACTTGTATTAATGGTATAGCAGCAATTAATACAAACCATCCCATTATAACATAAATACTAGTTGTAAGTGCACGTGGAGCTTTTATCCAAATAGATGTGAGTATAATTCCTAAAATTGCTAATCCCCAAATAATACCAAATATACTCCATCCCCAAGGTCCTCTTAATGGACCTAAACATATAGGTGTATAACTTGCAGCAATTAGAACATAAATCATTATATGATCAAATTTTCTAAATACGTTTAATCCTTTGCTTCCTATATTTAACCAATGATATAGAGTGCTAAATAGATACATTAGGAAAAGTCCTACACCAAATATTGTAAAAGATACAACATCAAAAGCATCCCCCCATATAGCTGCGAAAACAATTAAAACTACTAATCCAATAAGTGATAGTCCTGCTCCGATACAGTGGGTTAAGCCACTTACTAAATCTCTAACTTTTGCCATAATAAATTCCTTTCAAAAATTATATATATATAATACTATAAATAATTTATATAGTCAATGATGTAATTATAAAAAAAAGAATATCTAGTTATTGAAAACAGATTAAACTTGTTTAAATTTTCATGAATAAATAGAACTTTAAAGAATAGTATTTACAAAGGAGGAAAAGCTATGCAAAAATGGATAATTTTAATAGTTGTTTTTATAATTATAATATTAAGTATATTTATTATATCAAATGTTAGTTTTGAAACTGAATATACACCAGAGAGCGAAATTGAAGAAGTTGAACTTAGAAAAACAATAGTTACACTGTATTTTAAGGATAAGACATCTGGAGAATTGGCTAAAGAAACTAGATTAATAGATTCGAAAGATTTATTAAAAAATCCATACAATGAGTTGTTAGATTTATTAATTAGTGGTCCAGAAAATAGTAATTATGAAAAAATAATTCCAGATGGGGTATCAGTAATTGATAATAAATTTGAAAATGGATGTGTAACTATTAATTTTAGTAAGGAATTGTCAGAATTAAATTTGGATGAAGCTTCTAAAACTAATATAACTAATTCTATTTTAAATACGTTAACTCAATTAACAGAAGTAAATAGTATAAAAATTTTAATTGATGGGCAAGAAATGGGAATAAATTTTGAAAATGTTAAAAATACAGGAAATGAAAGTAATGTTAATAATAATGTAAATATAACTAATACTTCTACAAATATAGAAAATATGACATTAAATGAAATCACTGAATAATAACTTATTGATAAATCCAATAAAAAATGCTAAAATAGAGTAGTTATAGGAGGAAGATTAGTTGTTGTTAGAAAATGAACGAATAGATGATTTAGAATATAAGGGATTAAAAATTATACAGAATAAAGAAGGTTTTTGTTTTGGCATAGATAGTGTATTGTTAGCTGATTATGCAAAAAATCTAAAAGATGACTCAACTGTAATAGATATTGGTACAGGAACAGGAATTATTTCACTATTATTATGTAAAAAAACTAATTTACAGAAGATTTATGGTATAGAAATTCAAAAAGATGTTGCAGAAATGGCTGATAGAAGTGTAAAATTGAATAAATTAGAAGATAAGATTAAGATAATAAATACTAATATAAAGGAAGTTTTTAATATTTTAAAACCATATCAATATGATGTTGTAGTAACTAATCCGCCATATAAAAAAATAAATACAGGAATTAAAAATTTGGAAATAAAGAAACTTATTTCTAGACATGAAGTTGAATGTACATTAGAAGATATAATTGAAAATGCTAGTAGATTACTAAAAGATTTGGGTGAATTTTATATGGTACATAGAGCTGAAAGATTGGTTGATATTATGTGTTTACTTAGAAAATATAAATTAGAGCCTAAAAATATTAGATTTGTACATTCTAAAATAAATGATAAACCAACATTAATTTTAATAAGAGCTGTAAGAAATGCAAAAGAGTTTTTGAAAATAGATAAACCACTTATAATATATAAAAATAATAATGATTATACTGATGAAATTTTGAAAATATATAATAAAGATATGTAGAAAGGGATAATGAATGTTAGGAAAATTATATTTAGTAGCAACTCCAATAGGTAATTTAGAGGATATAACGTTAAGAGCTTTGAGAATATTAAAAGAAGTTGATATTATTGCAGCTGAAGATACAAGACATACATTAGGTTTATTAAACCACTTTGAAATATCAAAACCTTTAATTAGTTATTATAAGCAAAATGAAAAAATTAAAAGTAATTTTTTAATTGAAAAGTTGCTAGAGGGAAAAGACATTGCAGTTGTTTCAGATGCAGGAACTCCAGGGATTTCTGATCCTGGGGAAGAAATAGTGAAGTGTGCAATAGAAAATAATATAGAAGTAATTCCAATTCCAGGAGCATGTGCATTAATAAATGCACTAATTGCTTCTGGTTTGTCTACAAGAGAATTTTGTTTTATAGGTTTTTTATCTTCTATAAAAAAAGATAAGAGAGAAAAATTAGAAGATTTAAAATATGAAACAAGAACATTAATTTTATATGAAGCTCCACATAAACTAAAGGGAACTTTGGAGAATATTTTAGAAATTTTAGGAGATAGAAAAATAGTTCTTGCAAAAGAAATTACTAAAATTCATGAATATTTTATTAGAAATAATGTAAGTAGTATTTTGGAAAGAATAGATGAAATAAAAGGTGAGTTTGTTATTTTAATAGAGGGAAGTATAGAATCTAAAAAAGATATTGAACTTATAAAGATGAATGAAATGTCTTTAGAGGAGCATTACAATTTATATGAGAAACAAGGATTTACTAAAAAGGATATAATAAAGAAAATTGCTAAAGATAGAAATGTTAATAAAAATGAAGTTTATCAATCTTTTTTAAATAAGTCATAAATTACATTTTTTTATATTAATTTAGTTTTTTAATATTATTGAAATATACTATAAAAAACTCAGGAGCAGACATTGCACTGCTCCTGAGAACTTTTGTTTTTATCCATATTAAGTTTTAAGGTGTTTGTATGTGCTGACAGTAGATTTATTTTCGTTTACTGAGTATCTCTGTGAATTCATTTAACTCAGTGATCAGAATTTCTTCTGAAATATTCTCTTGATGGAATTGAATGATAGTATTATCCATCAATGTGAATTTTTCATTCAATTCATTATCTACAAATTTGCTATATTTGCGAAGCTGTAATTGTAATTTCATCAAAGCTTTTTCAAGAGGTTTGTGCTGCTCGTGTTTACTGATGACAAAATTTACTTGAGCTAATAAATCCTGGCTGATAGTTGAGTACAATGTGATTGTTTTTGAATGTTCCATACAAAAAACTCCTTTCAATATACATAGATGAGATAAAATCACAGCTGTTAAGATGCTGTGAATGGATATAGATAACAAATATCAACTTATTATAACATTTTTTAATTAATTAGTCAAAATTTTGTTAATAACACTTTTAATAATAGAGTTATACTATATTTCAGTAATATTACAAAATTAAATTACTAGGATTTATTAAGGTAATCTATTGTTTTTTTTATATAAAAATGATATATTATTTATGAAAAACTATAATAATAGATATATTATGGAGGTTTAAATGAGCAGAAGTCGAGGAAGAAGAGTTGATAATGTACCGAGGCTAAATATCAAAAAGGTATTTGCTACCATAATTGCAATAATGGTATTTATAATGATAACAATTTCATTAAAGAAAATATTAACTTCTAATGATAAACAAACTAAAGATGTTTCTTCACTTACAACATATGTATCAGTTTATGAAAATGACAAATGGGGAGTTATAGATAATAAAGGAAATAAAGTAATAAATTTAGAATATGATGAAATAGTGGTAGTTCCAGATGAAAATCAAGGGATTTTTATTTGTACTTATAATATAGATTACAATAATGAAACATATCAAACTAAAGTTTTAGATGAAAAAGGAAAAGAAATTTTAACAGAATATCAAATGGTAGAAGCTTTAGAAAATACTAATAAAAATACTATTTGGTATGAAAGTAATGTTTTAAAACATCAAAAAAATGGAAAATATGGATTAATAGATTTTAAAGGAAAAGAGTTAATTGAACCTATATATGATAAAATATATGCATTACAAGGAATAGAAAAAAGTATTATAATAGAAAAAGATGGAAAAAAGGGGTTAGTAAATGGTAGTACAGGAGAAATAATAATACAACCTGAATATATAGAAATAAAAAGTATTGCAAAAACATATGAAGATGGTTATATAGTGAAAAATAATGAGAATAAATATGGAGTAATAGCACCAGATAAAACTAAGATTTTGGAAGAAAAATATGATGATATAAAAAATGTTACTGGAAACAATTACTATGTTGTTGTAGAAAATGGAGTATTAGAAGTAGTTGATGCAACAGCTAATGTTATTTTAAATAGTGGTTATGATAGTATACAAGAAATTGAACTAGATAATTTTGTTATAATAAAAAATAATAAGTATGGTGTAATAGATAAAGAAGGACAAACAATTATTGCACCAGATTATGATAAAATTCAATTTGCTTTTTCTGATTATTTTATAGCACAAAAAAGCGGTAAATATGGAATAATAGATAAATTAGGAAATATAAAGATTGACTTTAATTATAATAATATAAACTATATAAAAACAGCTGATTTTTTTGAAGCTGAAAAGGAAGATTACACATCAGATATAATAGATAGAAACTTTAATACAATTTTAAGTAGTACAATTATTTCTGAACTTAATATTGAAGATGGATATTTAAGAGTAAGAGTTAATAATGATTACAAATACTATAATTTTAAATTTGAGGAAAAAAGTAATAAAGAGATATTAACAAGAAATACATTATTTTTAGTTAAAGAAAATGGAAAGTATGGTTATGAGAATAAAAATGGAGATAGGATAGTAGACTGCATTTATGATGATGCAAAAGAACAAAATCAGTTTGGATATTGTGCAGTGAATAAAGGTGGTCTTTGGGGAGTATTAAAATCAGATGGTACAGTAATCGTTGAACCAAGTAGAAACTTAGAAAACTATTTATATATAGATTTCATTTCTGAATGGAATAGATATAATGATTTAAGTTTAAATGTATACACAAAGTAACATAAGATAAAGGTAGGTAATAACAGTGGAACTAATGACAAAATATCAATATACGTATTTCATACATCCATATATTGTTGATGAAACAAGATATGATAAATATATATTAAAACTTTTAAAAGATAAGAAGTGCTTATATAAGGTTTTTGAAAAAGAGAAAGATTTAGATATATATAATTTCTTTTTACCTAATATAAGATCTTATTTGTTTCCTTCTTTTGAATTAAGAGGAGAAGGATTAAAAGAATTTAATGATAGTAAGATAGAAAATAAAAAAAGAAAGATTTTAAAAGATTCAGTAGCGTATTTTACTTATGATTTTGCAGAAGATATACAAGGTAAAGTAGGAGCGGAGAATGGTATTTTCTTTAAAATAGAAGGAATAGAGATAATTTGTTTTAATACTGGAATATGCTTTTTTACAATGAAAACACATTTAGAAAATACTAATAAATTTTCAGACTTATTAAACTTTAATTATAGATTTAAAGGTATAAATTCTGAATTTGCAGGGCTAAGAGATTATGAAAATATTAATATACAGACAGACACTTTTAATGATATTAAAGATATTTCAGAATTTATAAAACAGATTACTGGTATTAGTACAAGAAGTAAATCTTCTAATAAAGAAGATTTAGTTAATTCACAATTTTATACTTATTCTTATGTATGTGTTGAAACTAGTAATTGGAGTGAAAAATCAAGTTTTGATTATATTGAAAATGATTTTTTACGATTTGCCAATGTTTTACCTAGTAATTATAATTCAGATTTTAATAAAGCTAATATAGAGCATAATTTGCATATAATAGAAAAATTTAAATATATCAAAACAACAATTTCAAATACTAGTTCAAATGTGATATGTTCTGGAATAGATACTTATAATTATACTAAATTGCCATATGAATATGAAAACCAATATTTTTATTTATATATTTTGTCTTTATATAAAAAGATGTTTCTAATGAAACTTAATTCTGATTTTAGACAGTATGATGTAATTGTCAAGATGAGAGAAAGTTTTGCAAAATTTACTAGAAAGCTTTGGAATAAAGAAGTTACATTAGATGATACTGGTTCATTATACTATAAAACATTAAATAATACATTAGAATTAAATGAATTATATACAGAAATTCAAAATAAGTATGAAGTAATTTATAAAGACTTAAATATAGAGAAAAATAATAGATATTATTCTATAATAGTTATATTATTAATATTTTCTTTAATGTTTAATACTGTAAATATTATATTTTTAATGTATTGGTTATCTTAAGGAAGAGGGAATAATATGAAAATAGCTAATGGAACAGATATTATAGAGATTAGAAGAATAAAAAAATGTATTGATAGAAATGGTGATAAATTTTTAAAGAGAATATTTACAGATAATGAAATAAGATACTGTGAAAGTAGAAAATTTCAAAAATTTCAAAGTTATGCAGTTAGATTTGCTGCTAAAGAGGCAGTATATAAAGCTTTAAGTGATTATATAGATTTTGAATATTCATGGAGAGATTTTGAGGTTCAAAATAATGCTCTTGGTAAACCAAAAATAAAATTAAATTTTCAAATAGCAAATTTAGAAAGTATAGAAATTAGTCTTTCACATTGTAAAGAATATGCTATTGCTAATGTTGTTGCTATATATAAGGAGAATTAAATGGAATTTTTTGATTCACATTCTCATTATAATGATGAGAAATATAATGATGATAGAGATGAAATAATAAATAAAATATATAAAGAAGGAATAACATCAACAGTTTGTGTTGGATATGATTTAGTAAAAAGTAAGTATGCTTTAGAGATTGCTAAAAATAACAATTTTATTTATTCTACTGTTGGAATTTCTCCTAATGATATTGAAGATTTCACATATGATAATTTATTAGAAATAGAAAAGTTGGCTAAAGATCATAAAGTAGTAGCAATAGGTGAGATTGGATTAGATTATTATTGGAATAAAGAAAACAAAGAAAAACAAAAAGAGTTATTTGTGAAACAGATAGATATAGCAAATAAGTTACATAAACCTATTGTTATTCATACAAGAGATGCTGCTATTGATACAATAGATATCTTAAAAAAACATTCAGTTATAGAAAAAGGGATATTTCATTGTTGTCCATTAAATCAAGAACTTATAAAAGAAGGACTGAAATTAGATTTTTATATATCTTTTAGTGGGAATATTACTTTTAAAAATGCTAAATCTGAAGAGGCTGTTTCTTTAGTCCCTTTGGATAAAATTCTGATAGAAACAGATTCTCCATATCTCAGTCCTGAACCTTTGAGAGGAACTAGAAATAATTCTATTAATGTAAAATTAGTAGCACAAAGAATTGCTGATATTAAAAATATTTCTCTTGAAGAGGTTGCTAAGATAACTTATGAGAATGCAAATAGAGTGTTTAAAATTAAGTAAAATTCATTTCAGTAGTGTTGTTATACATTGCTTGAAATGAATTTTTTGTTTATTATGGAAAAACATTCCATGGAAAAGGATTTTAAAAAGTTTTACAATTTATATGAAAGAGGAGTATAAATTGTATTATTGATAAAAGTTATAGTAAGTGTGTTATTTTAGAAAAAATAAGAAATACAAAATGAAGTTTTACTACAAAAAATTTAATAAATAAAAGTCTGTAATCATTGTTTTCGTAAGAAATTTATTAAATTTAACAAAAAAAGTAACATAAACTTAATATAATTATACAAAAACACTTCAATTGGTTTTCCGTAAAAGGTTTTTCCAAGAATTGGTTGGACTGTAAAAAAGTGCTATTGAAAAAAAAAATCAAAATGCTATGATAATACTAATGAAAAATTCAGGGAGGATTTATTATGAAAAGGAAAATGTTAATCTCAATTGCATTAATTATGATTATGCTATTGAATTGCATGATGCCAATTATGGTAAATGCAGTAACAGGTGAAGAGATTCAACTAAACAGTAACTTATATAAAGCTGTTAAGAAAAGCCTTACAATACAAGGTATAGAGTTTTCAGCTGATGATGTTACTCACAAGTTAACTTTAAGTAATGGTACTAAATCTTCAATAACAAGATTAGACTTAAATGAAGCTTCAATTACAGATTTGACAGATTTAGATCAGTTTACAGAATTAACACACTTAGAGTTATCAGGAAATAATTTAACTCAAACAAGTAATTTAAATGTATTAAATAACTTATCAAAGTTAAACTATTTAGATTTATCTACTAACCAATTAGAAAATGTTAGTGATATAAAAAACTTAATAACTACATTACAAGAAAAAGGAACAATTATACTAAGTGGTCAACAGATTACTAGTATTGAAAAAGTTTTTGTAGATGGTGAAGAAGATTCAGACAATGCAGAAACTGCTACATTTGAGTTACCAAGTATATTAGAATTAGCTGGTTATATAAAATCAAATTGGAAATCAACAAAAAGTAAAGCAGAAACATCAAATGATATAGCACCATTTATAAGTGTTGATAGTATTCCTATGTATGTAACACCAGATAATAATAAAATATCAGTTAATATAAGCAGTGAAAGTGGTAAAGGATACAAAGGTCTACTAGAAGTTAATATACATATTTATGATGATGCTACTGAGGCTGGTAGTGCTAAAAATCCAAATAAAGCTGCTGAAAATATTTTAAATGGAAGTCAATTTAAACTTTATTATGTTGTACATGATAAATCATCAGAAGCTATTACTACAATGGATACAAATTTATATTATGCTATAAAAGAGCAATTAACAGCTGGTCAAACTGTAAATTCACAATTAGAAAGCTATCCATACTCTGTTGATAAAAATGGAGATATTATATATCAAACTTATACATATACAACATCTGGAAATAATAGAACTTTAACAAATACAAAAACAGGTACAAATGATTATATATATGATTATAAAACTAATATTTTATATAAAAATAATTCAGGAAATAAAGGTGCTGTAGTAAATACTATAGTAGAACCTACAATTGTTAATACAGCAGATGGTAATGGTACTATTACTTCAAAAGAAGGATATAAAGTTGCATATATAGGACAAGAAGCAAATAAGACACTTTATATTCAAGCATATGATGATGCTAAAACATTTGTAATAGATGATTTAGTTTTAACAAATAAAATAACATCATTAATATTAAATAATAAACAAATTAGAGATTTAGATGGAATAGAATGTTTTATAGGTTTAACAAGTAAATTAAATGTTTCTCATAACTATTTAGATAATTTAACAGCTTTATATTATATGGATGCTCAAAAAGATAGTTGGGAAAAACAAATTGTTGATAAATATAATGATTATTTGAGAAATAGAAGTTATGGAAATTTATCAAAATCAGTAGAAAATGCTAAAAAAGTACAAGAAGATATAAATAAAAATTCTCAAGATATAACTAATGCATATAATCAAATTATAAACTTATTAGTAGATGCATCTAAATTAGATGCTACAAAAGAGAATTATGAAGATGAAATAAAAAATAAGGCAACTTCTATCGAAAAAATATTAGATTCAATATATGGATATACAGATGAACAAGGAAAATATCAAGCAGGTTATGTAGATAAAATAAAAGGATATACAGATGCTGGTAAAGCTGTAAAAGGTAATGTTGATGATTTAAATAAAGAAATATCTCAAATGTATAATTATTTAGCAAAATTATATGTAATATATAATAATGAATATAAATTAACAACTTTGTTAAGTCCTAATGTTAATTATATAACTTATGATGAATATGAAAAATATGATAAAGCAACACGTGAATCAGCAGATACAGCAAAAGCTTTAGTTGAAGAAGAAATTGAATATTTAAAAACTTTAGAGGCAGCAGGTGGTTTATCTGATTTAGATAAAGAATTATTAAAAACAGCTTTTTCAGGACTTAAATTTGATTCAGAAGAGGACAAAACACCATTAGCAGATTATTTTACAAAATATTTAGAAGAAAATGCTTTAGGTAGAGTAAAATCATTAGAATTATTAGATAAATTTAGAGAAATAGGTATTTATTCAGAAATGGCAAATTATTGCCTAATTAAAAGAATGAATAAAAATACACCTAGTGGATATTGTTATGAAGAGGAATACTTAGAAAATAGAATAAAAGAATTAGAAACAGAGGAAATTCCAACAGTTTTAGAACATAAAATGTTAGAATATGTAAAAAATAAAACTAAATATAATCAATTAGGTTTAAGCGAAGTATATGATAAATATAAAAATACTAAGTATACATATAAATTTGAAACTACTGCTATAGAGGTAAGTACATGCAAAGGTGCATATGATAGATTACATAATCAAACTCCTATAATTGCTGGAACTAATGGATATACAAGCGAGCAATTAATAAAAAATGCGAAAGAAGCAGCAAAATTATTAGATACAGATACTACACAAATTACAAGTATAACTAATGTAGTAAATAAATTAGCTGGAAATGCAACTAGAGTAATTAGTAAAGTAGATTTATATGAAGTAATTGGTTCAACAACAAAATATACAAGTGAAGTTAATAAATTATTCTTATATAATCAAATGATGAGTTTATCAAATAAATTATTAACTGGAGATGTAAGTAGATATGTTACATTACCAAGACTTAAAAACTTAGATATATCATATAATGCTGAATTAGAAGATATATCAAGAATATCTGAATTAGAAACACTATATGAATTAAATGCAAGTTATTGTTATATAGGAGATATAGTAAATATTGATTGGACAGCTATGCCAAATCTAAAAAGATTATCTTTAGCATATAACTATATATCAGATATAAGCTCATTACTAGATATATCAACATTAAAATCATTAGATTTAAGTAATAACTTAATATCAGGAAAATTAAATATTTCTGAACAACAATATATGAAATTATTCAAAAGAATGGAAGAATTTAATTTAGCAGGAAATCAAATTACAGATATAGAAAGCTTATTAATATATTTAGATTATATATCATCAGGAAATTATGCTAATTATTTAGCAAGAGAAGATACATTAAATATAAATTTAAATAATCAAGATATTGAATTAGTAATTAATGATAAAATAAGTTTAGAACAATATCCTACAACAATTGATGTAGAATTACCAAAAATATTTACACAATTATTAGCAATAGATACAGAAAGAACAGGATTTGGTGAAACAAGCCAAAAAGGAAGAATAGAAGCCGAAGGAAAATATGTTACATTAAATACAAGAACAGCAGGAGATAAAATAGGAAAAGTAGAAGTATTACCTATGAGTGGTAATGGAACAAAAGTGGATACATGTGTTGGAAGTGGAACAACAGCAACTATATACTATACTGTTGAAGGAAATGCATCAAATCCAAATCCACCAGAGAACCCAGGAAATACAACAGATCCAGAAAATAAGCCAGTAGATCCAGGAAATATAATAGATCCAGGAAACCCAGATGATTCAAACACAGGTGTTGATACAAGTAAGTTAGGATACAGAGTGGGAGAAGAATATTTAACAAATGTAGCAGCTATGACACCAGTTTCAGATTTCAAAACAATTTTACTAAATGGATTACAATATAATGTGGTAGTAACAAAAGATGAAAAAGAAGTTACATCAGGAAATATGATGACAGGTATGTATGTAAAGATTTTAGATAAAGATGGAAATACAGTAGAAGATCAAAATGGAGACCTTTTAGTATATCAAGTAGTAGTAAAAGGTGATGTAAATGGAGATGGAGTAGCAAATGCTTTTGATTCTAATTTAATAAAAGCATATAGAGTTGAAGTAACAAGATTAGAAGGAGCAGAATTTGAAGCAGCAGATATAAATAGTGATGGAAAAGTAGATGTTACAGATTCAAAACTATTATTATATCATAGAGCAGAAGTAGCAGGATATAACTTAAACTTTTCAAAAAAATAAAAGTAATTTGTAGTATATAAAATAAAATTTGTGAAAAAATATTAGTTAAGATTAATTTTATAGGGGAGTGCAAAGCACTTCCCAAACAAATAATATGTTTAAAAATATTTTTATTGTAAATAAATGTCAAATATACCAAAAAAAGGTATTGCAATTTAAAATAAGAAATGATATTCTTATAGTGTACAAGCAAAAGAGGAGAAGAATAATTATGAAAAAAAGTAAATTAATAATATTGCAATTATTTATTGCATCTGTACTAATCTGTACAAGTGTATATGCTGCTGTAAGTACGACTATAGGACTTTCAGTTTCTAATACATCTGTTAAAAGAGGTGATAAAGTTACTGTAACATTATCTTTGAAAGATGTAGATAGTAGTAAAAAAGTAACAAGTATTGATGGTTATATTAATTATAATACTAATATTTTTGAAACAATTAATGTTGATAGTATACAGAAAGATTCTGATGGTACTGTACAGATAGGAAATGAAAAATTGAAAGTAGAAGATGTAACAAATGCAACAGTAGAAGACTTACCAAGTTCATCAGCATATATAGCTTTTAATGGAGCACCATTAAGTGATGAAAACAATACAAGAATTGTAATTGATTTTAGTAGTGGAATTAATGCAAATACAGATTTATTAAAAATAGATTTTAAGGTAAAATCAGATGCTTCAATAGGAGAAATAAAAAATGCAATAACTTATTCTAATTTTCATATAACAGCAGGATCAGAAGTAGTACAAGTTACAGAAAATATTAGCTTAAATATACAACAATCAGGAAATACCCAAAATCCAGACCCTGATGAAAATAAGAATGAAAACAAAAACGAAAATATAAATGAAAATAACAATAAAAATGAAAACAAGAATGAAAATAAAAATGAGAATAAAAATGATAGCAAAAATGAAAATAAAAACACAAATCAAAATATAAACAAGAATACAAATAAAAATATAAATAATACAACTAATATTTCAAATAGAAATATTAATGACAATAGAGCATCAGGAATATTACCAGCAACAGGTGCAAAAGTTATAATATTACCAGCAATAGCTTTAATAATACTAGCATGTGTATGTTATAACAAATATATAAAATATAAAGACATATAATGTTTTCTTGAAATAATAAAATCCCTAAAGAGATAGTTGAAACTATCTCTTTTTTGTTACAAAAAAGAAAAGAATATGAAAGTATTAATTACGTAAGAAAAGTTTGTAAAATTACATAAATTGTAAAAATATTTTTATATGCAATTTTAATAAAATATAGTATATTAAAATAAATATAATAGGGATTGGAAAATGAAAAATGAAGACAAATTATAAAATTTTTTTAGCTATATTATTTGAATTAATAATTTTAATAGGAATAGTAATAATAGGATTTAAAATAAATAAAAAAGAAATAAATGTTGTAAATAAAAATATAGAACTTAATGCAGAGAATTTTGAAACAGAACAAATAAACAATACATTAAAAGAACATGAAATAGGGTCATATAATTTAAAAAAAGATGCTACTATTGTATTAAAGTATATAGATAGAAATACTAATGAGGAAATATCAGAAGAAGTAATAAAAAAAGGAAGAATACTTGAAGAATATGACATTTCAGAACAACAAAAAGAAATATCTGGATATGTAATAGTTGAAAAGCCAGAATCAACAGGAAGATATACAAAAGAAAGAGAAGAAAAAGTATATACTTATGCAAGAGAAAGTAAAGTAATAGTAAATCATATAGATAAAAATACAGGAACAAAGCTAGAAGTATCAGAATACATTGGAAAAGAAGGTGATAAATATACATCTTCACCAAAGGATATAGAAAATTATGCAATTATAGAAGTACCTGAGCAAGAAACAGTAACAATGACAAAAGAACCAGTAACAATAAATTATTATTATGATAAAATATTAACAGGAGCAATAGAAAAACATATAGATATTACTACAAATGAATTATTAGAAACAACATTATATGAAGGATCAGAAGGAGCAGAGTATAATACAGTATCGAAAGAATTTGAAGGATATAGTTTAGTAGAAAGTATGTTACCACAAAATGCAAATGGGCAATTAGGAGTAGAAGTAATAGAAATTAAATATTATTATATAAGAAAAATTTCAGTGAAAGTAGAATATATAAATAATATAACAAAACAACAAATAGAAAATAGTACAGAAATAATAAGGGGAATTGAAGGAGATTCTTATAAAACAGAAGAAAAAAATTTTAATGAGTATAAACTTATATCTAAAACAGATAATATAACTGGAGAAATGAAAGCTATACAAAATGAACAAGGAAAAATAAATGATGAGATATTAGTGCAATATTATTATGTTAAAAAATCAGGAGGAGTGAAAGAACAACATATAGATAACGAAACAGGAGCTTTGTTAAAGGAAATAGTATATACAGGATATGAAGGAGAGAAATTCAATACTAATCCTAAATTTTTTGAAGGTTATGTATTATTAAATAAAGAAATACCTACAGAAATAGAAGGTATAATGAAAGAAAAAGATATAATAATAAAATATTATTATAAAAAGTTAGATCAAATAAAAGGCGAAGTTGCTAATATAGATAGTGAAGATACAGATAATAGTATGGTGGATACAGGAGATATATTAGTAATTACATCAATAGTAGTAGTTATTATATTAATTTTAATAAATACATATGAATTTAGTAGAGAACATAGAGAAAAAATAAAGAAAAAGATACAAGAAAAAGGATATAGAAAATTAGTAAGAAGGAGAATAAAAAGGTAGTTATTTTATGTATTATAAATAAACTATTGCATAAAAATAGTTATATTGGTATAATATATTAAATTTAATATATTGGAGGAAAAAAATGGTAATTGCATTAATAGTTGTATTGGTATTAATTATAATATTTGTTTCAATGTACAATAGACTAATACAATCAAGAAATAAAGTAAAAAATGCATGGGGACAGATAGATGTTCAATTGCAAAGAAGATTTGATTTAATACCAAATCTAGTTGAAGCAGTAAAAGGATATATGACACATGAACAAGATACATTAACAAAAGTTACAGAGTTGAGAACATCATGGGCAAATGCAGTAACAGTAGGAGAAAAAGCTGATTTAGATAATCAGTTATCAGGAACTTTGAAAACGATTATGGCTGTTTCAGAAAATTATCCAGATTTAAAAGCAAATCAAAACTTTGCAACATTACAAGAAGAATTAAGAAGTACAGAAAATAAAATCTCTTATGCAAGACAATTTTACAATGATAGTGTTACAATGTATAATACAAAATTACAAGTTATACCTACAAATATAATTGCTTCTATGTTTCATTTTGAATCAGAAGAATTATTTAAAGCTGAATCAGAAGAAGCTAGAAAAAATGTAAAAGTTGATTTTAGTAAATAATTAAAAAAGCCACTATTATATAGTGGTTTTTTTGTAAAATAATAATGAAGGAGGAGAACTATATGTATGATGATATAAAGAAAAATAAAATAAAAACAGGAATGATTATTTTTATTTTTTTAACTATAATAACACTAATTTTATATTTTTTATGTTATTCTTTTGATTTTGGTGAATATGCTATAGTAATAGCATTAATATTTTCTATAATATCTACTATAGCAACATATTATAATTGTGATAAAGTAGTGCTTGCTTCAGTAAATGCTAGACCAGCTACTAAAGAGGAAGATTTAAAGTTAACCAATATTTTAGAAGGCTTGATGATAACTTCAGGTCTTACATCAAAACCTAGATTATATGTAGTAGATTCGAAACAACCAAATGCTTTTGCAACAGGAAGAAATCCAGAAAATGCTATAATTTGTGTTACACAAGGTTTATTAGAAAAATTAGATTATTATGAACTAGAAGGAGTCGTTGCACATGAACTTTCACATATTAAAAATTATGATATAAGATTATCAGCTGTTATTAGTGTTATGGTAGGATTTGTTATAATGTTATCAGATATTTTTTTAAGAATATCATTTAGAAGTAAAAAGAAAAATGACGATAACAGTAGCGGAAATACGATAATCATGCTAATAGGTTGTGTTTTTCTTATAATTTCTCCAATTGTATCACAATTGATACAATTGGCTGTATCTAGGAGAAGAGAGTATTTAGCGGATGCAACAGCAATTTCTTTTACAAGAAATCCAGATGGACTAATATCTGCTTTGAAAAAAATTAGTTCAGATGAAGAAGAACTAGATGTAGCAAGCAATAGCAATGCCCATATGTATATTGTAACCCCATTTAAAAATAAGAGAAAAAAACGTCAAAGTTCACTGTTTTCAACTCACCCAGGGATAGCTGAAAGAATAGAAGCCCTAGAGAAATTAAGATAATTGTTAATTGACAAAATAATAATTTAATAGTATAATGACCTTGCAAGTTTGAGGAGGAGATTTATGAAAACAGAACAAAAATTATCAATTAAGATAATTAGAAAAATCGTTTTTGTAAGTATTATTTTAATTTGCTTGTTAACAATAGGAGTAAAAGCTTCAAAATCTCAAGTAAACTATGTAACAATAGTTTTTCCAGAAGATTATGAAATAACTGTTATGACATCAAGTGTTTTAGTATCTGATATTTTATCAGAAAATCATATAATAGTTTTACCAGATGAAACCGTATATCCAAAAGAAGAAGATAAAATAGATTTCACTAAAACTATTACTATAGCTAAAGCCACAGAAGAAAAGAAAATAATAGCAGAAGAAGTAGAAAGTGTTACAACAGAAGAGTTGCTAGGTAAGTATGTAACAGTAACAGAGAAGATTATTGTAGAGCAAGCAGAAATACCTTATGAAACAATAACCAAGGATGTATCTACTCAAGGAACTGAAACTAAAGATTCAGTTCTTCAAGAAGGTCAAAATGGTTTAAAAGAAACTAAATATAAGGTCAAATATCAAGATGAAGAAGAGATAGAAAGAATAATTATCTCAGAAACAATTTTAAAAGAACCAGTAAATAAAATAATTCAAATTTCTACAAAAATTGTTTCGAGATCTAAAAATAGAAATATGTCATATTCAGCTGACACTTTACAAGCAAGTGTTGCAGGAATGACACCAAAAGTTTCAACATTAAATACATCAGCATATTGCTCATGTGCAAGATGTACAGGAAAAACAAATGGGATAACTAGTTCTGGAGCTAGAGCAAAAGAATGGTATACAGTAGCAGCAGGTAGTGGATATCCAATAGGCACAGTAATATATGTTCCAGCTTTAGCAAATAAACCAAATGGTGGATGGTTTGTTGTTGAAGATAGAGGTGGAGCAATATCTAATAACAGAATAGATATTTATATGGGATCACATGCTTCAGCAATAGCTTTTGGAAGAAGAAATTTGGAGTGTTATATATATCAATAAACAAAAAAGCAGTATAGTTTTAAATCTATACTGCTTTTTTGTTTTAGAATAATGTAAATTAATATACAAATTTTATGTATAAATTTTTCTTGACATATCTTTTTAGATGTAGTATTATAGTCAAAATTAAATAATAAATATTTATTAAATTTAAAATCTTAGGCATTCGCCAAAATTTTTCAAATCAAAATTAAAATTGAATAATTAATTTAATAGCTTCAAAGGAAAGGAGTGTTATTAATGTTATCTATTGTAAAAAGTATAGTTTTACAAGGATTAGATGGCATATTAATAAATGTTGAAACAGACATTTCATCAGGTATGCCATGTTGGGATGTAGTTGGATTACCAGATATTAATATTAAAGAATCAAAAGAAAGAGTAAGAACAGCTATAAAAAATTGCGGAATAAATCTGTTAAGTAGAAAATATATTATAAATTTATCACCAGCTTCAGTAAAAAAAACAGGAGCTAGCTTAGATCTAGCAATTGCTGTTGGAATTTTATGTTCTATGAATGTTATAAAACATAAGCATTTAGATAAATGTATTTTTATAGGAGAACTTTCATTAGATGGTAGATTAAATAAGGTAAATGGTATTTTGCCAATATGTGTTGAAGCAATAAAAAATGGAATTAATGAAGTTATATTGCCAAAAGAAAATGCAAAAGAGGCAGCAATAGTTAAAGAACTTAGAGTTATAGGAGTTAATAATTTAAAAGAAGTAATTAGCTATTTAAATAAAAAAATAGAAATACTTCCAGAAGAAATTAATATTAATAATGTATTTAAAGAGGTTAAAACTTCTACTATAGATTTTTCAGAAGTTAAAGGTCAAAAAATAATAAAAAGAGCTTTAGAAGTAGCAGCAGCTGGCGGACACAATTGTTTATTAATAGGAAGTCCTGGATCTGGAAAAACAATGATGGCAAGGAGAATTCCTACAATATTACCAAACTTAACATTTCGAGAATCATTAGAAATAACTAAAATTCATAGTATATCAGGAATATTAAGTGGTGAAAGTTTAGTTACCCAAAGACCGTTTAGAAGTCCACATCATACGATTACAGAAAAAGCTTTAGTAGGGGGAGGTAAAATACCAAAACCAGGAGAAGTTAGTTTAGCACATTTAGGAGTTCTATTTTTAGATGAACTATTAGAATTTAATAAAAATACATTAGAAGTTTTAAGAATTCCCATGGAAGATGGAAAAATAAATATTAGTAGAGTAGGTATGAATATATCATATCCTTGTAATTTTATGCTAGTAGCTAGTATGAATCCATGTCCATGTGGATACTATGGAAGTAAAGAAAAACAATGTATATGTACAGAAATTCAAAGAAAAGCATATAAATCAAAACTTAGTGGACCAATGTTAGATAGATTTGATATACATATAAAAGTACCTTCAATAAAATATAAAGATATAAATAAAAATAAAACACAAACCTCTGAAGAAATAAAAAATAATGTAAATAATGCTAGAAAGATACAACAAGAAAGATACAGAGAATATTCAATATTTTCAAATTCTGAATTGTCCCCAAAACTAATAGAAAAATATTGTAATTTAGAAAATAATGCAAAAGAAAAGTTAAAAATATATTTTGAAAAAATGAAACTGAGTTCAAGATCGTACTTTAAAATTTTAAAAGTTGCAAGAACAATAGCAGATTTAGAAAATAAAGATAAAATACAAGTACAACATATTTTAGAAGCTATACAGTACAGAAGCTTAGATAAAGTATAGGAAAGAGGAATTATGAAGTATCAAATAATTAATAAAATAGATTTTCCAAATAAATTGAAAAGAATAAAAAATGCACCTGAAAGAATATATGCAATTGGAAATATAGATATATTATATGAATCTTCTTTTGCAGTTGTTGGTAGTAGAAATGTAAGTGAATATGGAATTAAGAATTGTAAATTTTTTACAAAAGAATTAGTTTTGAGGAATATTCCCATAGTTAGTGGTATGGCTATTGGAACGGATACTGTTGCACATAGAACAGCTTTAGAAAATAACGGAAAAACAATAGCAGTTTTAGGAAGTGGATTTAATAATATTTTTCCAAAAGAAAATATAGAATTATTCTATAAAATTATAAGTAATAATGGTTTAGTTATTACAGAATACGAAGAATATGTGAAACCAGAAAAAGCAAATTTTCCAAAACGAAATAGAATAATAACAGCAATATCAGAAGGAACTTTAGTAATTGAGGCTGCTTATAGAAGTGGAACAAGTATAACAGCAAATAATGCTAGAGAACAAGGTAAGAAGGTATTTGCACTTCCAGGAAAGCTTGATAGTTATTTAGGAGTAGGAGTTAATAATCTAATTAAAAAAGGAGCAATTTTAACTACAAAAATAGAAGATATAATATATAGTTATCCACAATTTATGGATAGAAAGAGGATAAATTCAAATGTAAATATTAAAAGTGAATATTTACAAATATATAATGCAATACAAAATGAAGGACAAACACTAGATGAATTATTAATAGAAACTGAGTTAGAATTTAAACAGTTAATAGAGTTAATTTATAATATGGAATTAGAAGAAATTATTTATGAAGATATAGATGGAAGATATAAAGTAAATAATTGAAAGGAGAGTAAATATAAAACAAAGTTATAATAAAGAACTGGGTGATTATGGAGAAAGAATAGCAGTAAGTTATTTGGAAAAATTAGGCTATTTTGTATTAGAAAGAAATTTTGTAAGTAAAAGTGGAGAGATAGATATTATAGCAAAATATAAAGAAGAATATGTATTTGTAGAAGTAAAATATAGAAAGTCATGTTTATATGGTTATGCTTCTGAATCAGTAAATTTAAATAAGAAAAAACACATTTTGAAATGTAGTGAATACTTCATTTATAAGAACAATTTGAATTATAAACCTATTAGATTTGATGTTATTGAGATTTATGTAAGGAGAGGAAATATTGTTATAAATCATATAAAAAATGCTTTCTTTTAAAAGCCTACGCAATAAGATATTATAGGATTTTTTTAGATTATAAATTATTTTTTGTAAAAAATGTAATTAAAAAGATATTAAAAAGATAAAAAAAGAACATAACTTAAAAAAACACTTTCCGAAAGGAGTTAGAAGATGCTTTTTTTATTGGAAAATATAGGTATTGAATTGAAAAAAAATATATTTATAATTAATAAGTAAGTAGAATAGGATTAAAATACTATAATTTTATTAAGTTAGGAGAAACAAATGAAGAGGAAAAAAAATATGCTAAAAAGAATATTAGTAATAGCATTTTTATTAAGTATATTATCTAATCACTTAATGATTTTAGGTGAGGTAGCTAATATTGCTTTGGCAACAGATGTTGAGTGGAAATCAGATTTTACAAGTGATATAAATACTGATAATTCACAAGAAAAAAATATTGAAGAAGAGGGGGAAAAATCTGACAGTTCTGAAGAAATCTTAGAAGAACCTAATAATACTGTTTCAGATGATATACCTGAAAATGAAGTAATTGTAGAAGATACAACTTCAGAGGAAAATGAAAAATCAGATGAAAGTATTCAAGATAAAACACTTACAGAAGATGAAATAAAGAAACTTCAAGAAATTAAAGTTGATACTGAATTAGAAGTCAATAAAGTTATTAGATTTGATAATGAAGTTGAAAAAGGTGTTTTAGCAGATGTAATACTTAAATTTAATATTGATACAAAAGAATTTACTATCGATAATATGAATATCAATTTTGAACTTCCAAATATATTAGGAATATTGCCAAATAAATTTAAATTTGAAGAAATGTCTGATAATATAAGTTTTTCAAGAGAAGATGGTACAAATAGAATATCTTTAAATGCGAAAGATGTTTTAAATAATAATGAAGAAGTTAGATTAATTTTGGTTTATTCAGAAGATGCTTTTGATGGAAAAGAAATAAAAATTCTTGGAGATGTAATATTAGAAAAAGCAGGATATCCTATAAATCAAAGTTTTGAAGCAAATAAAGAATTACCAGATAGTACTGAAATCTTTGCAACTTATGGAATAAAATCAGAAAATGCTAGTAAATATAAAGGTTATTTGTATGCAAATACTGTGTTAGAAAATAAAAAAGATTTTCCTTATACAATAGTTGATGTAATAGATATTAAAGATAAAGACTTTATAGACGAAATTATAGTAGAAAATAACATAGATAAAATAGTATTAGATACAAAGGAAATAGATTTAATTAATTTAGTTACATATAAGTCTACTTCAATAAATGTTGAGGAATTTAACTCTATATTAGGAGAAGATGGATATATAGAAATATATAACCAATTAAATGAAAAAATTGGTGAAATTAATAAAGAAACTCAAATAAGAAATAATAGTTATGTATTTGATTATAGTGTTGATGTAGATAGAGTAACTTTTAAAATTAAAAATATTAAAGAAAATCAAACTTTAAATATTAAAAATGAAAAGATAATTAAGGGTACAGATACATTTTCAAGAGATTATGTAAAATCATTTAAAACAATAAAATCACAGACTATAAATAAGGTAGCAAAAATTATTGATGATAATGAAGTTGTAGTACAAAGTATTAATACAGAGAATAATATAAATTTAGAAGAAACTGAATCAAAAATGACATTAGAAATGAGTACAAAAGATTTGATTACAACTGATACAAATGAAGTAACATTTACTACTGTTTTAAAAAATAATGAAGAGGCTTATGAATTATTTAGAAATCCAGTGATTTCTATTGAATTACCAGAAGCGGTGGAAAGTGCAGAAATTAAAAATGTTAATTTATTATATAAGAATGGTTTATCATTAGAAAATTGGAACGTTATAAAAAATGAACATGGTTTAAATGAAATACAGGTTGCTTTATCTGGAACACAAAATGAATATGAACCAGGTACATTAATCGAAGGAACAACAGTATTAGTTACAGCTGATTTACATTTAAATAAAATTACAGCTAATGGAAAGAGTACAGTAAAACTTAGATATACAAATGAAATAGGAACTAATATTTCTTATGCAGTAGTTGGTAAGAATAGTGAAGATATTGAAGTTAATTATGTTTCAAGAAGTGGTATATTAAAGGAAACTAAATTAGAAAACTTTAATAAAGAAAATGAAGTTTTAGTAGGATATGATGATCAATCAATAATAGGAAAAATAGACACAGATACTGTAGCTAAAACAGCAAAAGTTTCAACAGTAATAATGAATAATTATAATAATGATATAAGAAATGTTGAAATAGTAGGTAAAATACCATTTGTTGGTAATACAAAAGATGGAGTAGATTTAAATACAACATTTAATACAAGTCTTGCTGATAAAATTGATCTAAATGGATTAGTTGGAAAAGTATATTATTCTTATGAAGAAGATCCAGATAGAGTTAATGGAAATTGGATGGAAACTGTTAATGATTTTTCGCAAGTAAAGAGCTTTAAAGTTATTTTAAATAATTCTAGTATGAAGGTTGGAGAACAAGTAGAGGTTTCATATAACTTAAATATTCCAGAAAATGTTGGATATAATGAAACTGCATATAATTTGTTTACAACTTACTATAATTTAAATAATGAGGAAATATCAGATTCTTCTATTGTTGGATTAGAAACAGAGGTTAAAGATATTCAAATTGAAGATTGCCAAGTAGTAGAGGAAACACCTGAATTAACTATAGGAACACAAGTTACAAGAGCAGGAACAGCATTAGAGGAGAACGAAGAAGTAAATGAAGGGCAGATTTTAAGATATAATGTAGTAGTAACAAATAAATCTAATAAACCAATAACAAATATTAATTTAAAGGGGTTAGCGGAAAATACTAATAGCTATTATTGGCATACATTTACTATAACAAGTAGTACAGATGGTGAGGAAACTTTAACAGGAGAATGGAAAGAGGATTTAGAAGGTAAACATTTATATGAAGAGTTAAAAATAGAAACTTTAGCTCCTGGTGAAACAGCTAATTTTGAATATCAAGTAAAAGTAAAACATTTAAATGAGATTAAAAATCCAGAGATATATGGAAAAGTTTTAATTTCAGCTGATGGCATAGAAGAAAAAGAATATAATACTATTAAAAATAAGATAAGAAAAGCAAAAATAGAATTAAGTGTAACAAGAAATGGTCATGAAAATGCTAATTTAATGATAATTAATTCCAATGATATGTACAATTTAACAGCAACAGTAAAGAATATTTCTGGTATGGATTTGAAAGATGTAAAAGTAAATGTTATGTTACCAGAATTAATTGAGTATAGTTCAACTGAAACAGAAATTTATAACATGAATAATTCAGCTATAATAACATCTGAAAATATTTCAACAGGAACAATGGTTACTTTTTCTTTACCAACAATGACAAAAGATGAAATCATAAAACTTAATATTGCTGCTAATACAGGCAGTATAGACCTAAATTTGAGTGAAACTACTGTAACAGTTATAGGAAATGCAAATATTGATGGACAGTTATATTTAAGTAATGACTATACAAGAACTGTTACTCAAAGTGAAACAAGTTTTAAGATAAATTATACATCAAATCCTGAAAATGGTTCAATAGTGAAACATGGAGATGAGATTTTATATAATATTGAGATTCAAAATGTAGGTTTTGCATCTGCGCTTCTTGATTTTACAGATTTTCTGCCATTTGGATTAAATATCAATAGTGCTATAGTGAGTTTTCCAAATGGACGACAAGAGAATTTGGAAATTACAGAATATAATTATTTTATGGTAGACTATATATTAAAACCACAAGAAAGTGTAATTATAAATGTAAGTAGTAATGTTAATATAGAGGATTTGAGAACAAATCAGAAAACAATAGAAAATAGACTTGAACTAGAGCCAACAGCTAATGTAAATGATATAGAAGATATTATATTTTATATAGATCCAAGTCAACTAATTCCAGATGAAGAAGATAATAATGTAAATAATGATGATAATATTCCTTCAGATGATGATAATATAGAAGAACCAGATTTTCCTTTAGATGAGGATAATGAAAACAAAGAAGATAATAATCAAACAGAGGAAGATAATAATATTAATGAAGAAATAAATAATAATACACAAGATAATGATGTAAAAGATGACACAAAAGGTGATATAGAAAATAATATAATACAAGATGATACAAATGATACTGTAAAAGACAATGAATCAGAACTAGATTTCTTTATTGATAATAAAGAAAATATTAATAAAGATAGAGTAGAAGAAACAGTAAATTCAATAAAATATTCAATTTCAGGAAAAGCATGGTTAGATGATAATAAAGATGGTTTGTATGACAATGAAGAATTATTGAAAAATACAACAGTAATGTTATTTAAGATTGATAGTTTAAGTTATGCAAATGTAAAAGATTCAAATTTGATTAATAAAATTAGTACAAATGATGATGGGGAATATATATTTAATAATTTAGAAGAGGGTAAATATGTTGTAGCTTTTGAGTATGATAGTGTTAAATATGAAGTTACAACTTATCAAACAAATGAAAAATCAGCCTCAAAGAATTCTAAAGTAATTTCGAAAGAATTAGTAATAAATAATGATAAACGATTGTACGCTGTATCAGATATAATTGATATTTCAAATAAAAACATTATAAATATAAACATGGGACTTAAAGAAAAATCTGATTTTGATATGGGAATTACGACTTATGTAAAAAAAGTAACAATAGAAAATCAAAAGGGTATACAAACTGAAGAATTTTGTGAAACTGATAGAATTGCTAAAATTGAAATTCCATCAAAACAATTAAATGCATCTAAGGTACAAATAGAGTATATAGTAAAAGTAACTAATAATGGTAAAATGGCAGGATATGTAAATCAAATTGCTAATTATATACCTAAAGGATTAAATTTTGATAATTCTCAAAATTTGAATTGGCAATTAGGACAAGATGGTGTTTTATATAGTTCATCACTAAACAAAGTTTTGATAGATCCAGGTGATTCAAAAGAAATAGTTTTAATATTAACTAAAGCTATGAATGAAAATAGTACAGGTATTTATAAAAATATAGCAGAAATTGTAGAAGCGACAAATGATTTACAATTAGAGGATTATAATCAAAATAATAATAGTTCAACAGTAGAATTATTATTAAGTATAAAAACAGGTGCTATATATTATATATTAGTTATAATAATTGCGTTAGCAATAGCTTTTATTGCAATGCTTATAGTAAGTAAATTAATTAAAAATGATAGAACTAAAATTAATTTTATTAATAAAATTATTATAGTAGTTTCATTAATAGTTATTATTTCACTTTGTATAATAATAAAAGTATATGGAGCAGATTATACAATAGGTACTACTGATGGTAATTTTATATCATGTTGGCCTATTACAAAATTTATTACACATAATTTTCAATTAAAACAAACAGTGGGACTTAATGAGGTAAATACAGATTATTGGAATGTAAAAACAGATATGTGTATAGCTGGTGCAGATATTAGTGGTCTATCAGCTTCAACATCGCGTTATATTGCTAGTATTACAGATATAAGGAACAAGACTCAATTTACTACTAAATCTATCAAAGGATCAAAAACAAATAAGACACCAGCAGCAGCGAGATTAGCATATTTAAGTTATGTTGCTGAAACAGGAAAAAAATATGATGGTAGTACTTATAGTTCAGATATAGCTTTAGGAGCTTATAAAAGTATGTTTACTGTATATTGGTGGTATGATAGAGCAGGTTTAGATAAAGTATTTAATGTAACTTTTTCAGGTAATCCTCAAGTAGAATATGAAGGTAATATACCATCAGCAAATGCTTTTTTAGAAGATGCTAAAACATATGCAAACAACTTAACAGCAGCTGGTACAGTAAGTAATACTACAAATAAAACAAAATTAGAATATGTATCTAGCAAAGATGCTTTTGGGCCTATTAAATGTAAATTTCCAAATAATGCTGTTTTACAGATAGCAAAAGATGGTAGAAATTTTACTAATTATAGTGGTAAAATAAAAAACAGTAGTGGAGCAGAGGTAAATTATAACAGTACAAACTTTAAAAACTTTAATGATAAAAATTTTTATATACCAATGTCTGAGTTAAAAAATGTAGATTTAACAAAAGTGAAAATAAGAATTAAAGCAGATCAAAAATATTATAGTGCTAGAATATTAGCTGTTTTTGCTCCTGGTGATGGACAAAATAGAGCTGAGATGAGAGGATATGAGGAAACAGAAACTACAAAAGTAGATTGGACATTAAATGCAATAGCAGATGTTAGTGTAAGTAAAACTGTTTATAAAAAAGCTAAAAGTGATAATACAAGTGCTAGTAATATAGATTCAAAAAAGAAAAATAATGTAATACCATATGTAGATAGAAAAGATTGTGTTTATTTTAATATAACAATATCAAATAATGGAGCCCCAATATCTTTAAAGTTAACTGATACATATAATGCAAATCATTATGAATTTATTAGAATGTTTAAAGGGACTAATGCTAATGCAAGTAATGAAAGGGTACAAAAGACTTCTGGAAAATTGGAAAAAACAATTACAGTACCTACTGGAAATACAGTTTATACTGTTGTTCTTAGAATTAAAGAAAATCTTGCTATGAATCAACTGGATAAGAACTTAACTAATAAAGCTAAAATAAGTGATTTTAAAATAGGTAATAAACCTGTACAAAATAAAAGAGGAAATAAAGAGGAAGATTCTGACTATGTAAAATGTAAACGTTATTCAATAGGTATAACCAAAGAGGCAGGAGATGTTTATGAGGTTGGAGATACTATAGACTATAAAATTAAAGTGAAAAATAAATCAACAGACAGTAAATATGGAGCAATAACATATAAAATTAAAGAAAGTATTCCAGATGGTTTTGAATACAAAGGCGGATTAAATAGCAGTTATGAAGCAAGTGGTACAGTAAAGGCTAAGAGTGGAGAAAATGAAAAAGATTATACTGTAAAAATGAGAGTAACAGATAAATTATTAAATACATCAGCAACAACTAGAAAAAATACAGTACAAATAACATCAGCTAAAAATAGAAATGGTGTAGAATTAAAAGGTAAATATTTAGAAAATTCAACTTTGAAAGCTGAAAAAACTGTAAAAATACTTGGATACAATATGAGCATATCAAAAACAGTAGAAGTGGTATCGGACAATAAAGGAAATCCAACTGGAGATAACACGATGTGTGAATTAGGAGATATAATTACATACAAGATTGATATAAAAAATACAGGTACACAAGGTAATAGTGGAAATATTCATAATATTGTTTTAGAAGATATATTTAAAACTGAAGAACTTAAATTTATATCATCAGAAGGTACAGGTTGGACACATGGAGCTAATTACACATATGCAGGACCACTGGCACCAGGAAGTACAGCAACATTAAAATTGAAATTTGAAGTTATATTAGAAAGTAAGAAAAAAGTAAAAATTACAAATACAGGAAAAGTTACAAGTGCTACAAATAAAAATGGTATAAAATTAACACATATTGTACCAAAAGAATCATCTGTATCAGTAGAATATCAAACATATGATATGGGAGTATGGAAATATATTACAAGTAGTAATTCAGTATCAATATCAGGTAGGGATAAAAAGACAAATAAGGAAAAATATAATTCACCAATAGAAGTAGAGAAATATGATAATGTAGTATATACCTTAAAAGTTCAAAATACTGGAACAACAAAACTAAAAGACATAACATTTGTAGATACATTAGAAAATGGTTTAAAATATAATTCAGAAATATCTATGAAGAAATATAATGGTCAAGGAAAAGAAGATTCAACAAGTTCTCAAATTACACGAACAGTGAATAATAATGAAATTACATATTCATATCCAAATGAATTATTACCAAATGAGGCAATAGTAATAGAATTAAAATGCGATATTTCAATGAGTAATATGTATTTATTAAATTTAAAAAATGAAATAAAACTAACTGTTGTTAAAAACAGAAACGATATAGATTTAGTAAAAAAAGATTTAGTAAATTATACAAATTATGAAAATGAGGATTATGTAAGATTAAAGAACTTAGTTATATCAGGAAAGGTTTGGATAGATAAAAATCAAGATGGTATAATGGATAGTGGGGAAGAAAATTTATCAGGAATTCAAGTAATACTTCATGATGATACAAATAAAAAAGTAGCAACAACATATACAACAACAGATGGTTCATATAAATTTTCAGAAACAACTGGAGTAACTGCAAATGGAAGTGCAAGTAATAAAAAAATGGTTGAAGGTGGAAATAATTCAGGAAGAGTTATTAAAGCAACAAATAGAGATGATGCTACAGGAAACTATAATGAAAAAAGTCAGTATATAAACTATTATATAGAGTTTTATTATAATGGTGTAAAATATAATTCAACAGTTTATGCAGGAGATAATGGAAAAGCTAATATAACGGGATCAGATAATTCGATATCAACAAATTATATGAAAGATTCAAATGCTTATGAATTTTCTGAAATAAGAGATGAACTTAATAATAGTTTTGAAACTATACAATATAATTCTGGAATTAAAGGAATAGTAGAGGGAACTAATAATATTAAAAATATTTCTTATACTAAAGACAGACATAATAGTACATTAGACTTTACAGAAACAGTAGGAATAAGTTCTTATAGTTTCATACAAAAAGGTAGACCATATAATAATCAGTTAGCAAATGGAAACAATATAAACATGTTATTTTTCTCTCAAACAGGAGAAACAGAATATTTGAAATATATTAATTTAGGATTACAAGCAAGGGAACTAGATATAGAACTAAAGAATGATGTATATAATTTAAAGACAACTGTAAATGGTATACAAATGAATTATGAATTTAATCAAGGAAAAGTACCTAATTCACCATATGGCGGAGAATATGTAACAGGTGGAGTAAATAAACCTATAAATTACACATTTAGGTTATATACTTCAGACTATTACTATAAACACACAATGTATGAAAATCAAGATGTTGTAAAATATAAAGAACATACAGAATTGAACACAGAAATAACATATAAAATGACTATAAAAAATAATAATACAAAATATGATAATAAAGCTTATACAAAAATAAGAGAAATAGTAAATTATTATAGTCCTGAATTTAAGAAATATGATCCAAATAATAATACTAAAGTTATAAAAGTACAAAAAGATGGATATTTAAAAGAAGAAACAATAAATAAAGTACAAGCTAGATATGAATACATTAATAAAAATGGAGTTAAAACAACAGGAACAGCAACTTTAAGTAATACACCAATTTATTCAAGACATTCAAAATTAAATATTGGACAAAAATATAATGTTATGTATCTAAGTGGATTTGATGATATAAAACTAGCAAGAGGAGAAGAACTAAATGTTTATATTACATTTGTAGTAGATACTGAGGATGGAACAGAAGCTACAAATTTAAAATTAGGAAATAAAAATAATATTGCAGAAATAAATGCATATTCAACATATTACGAAGAAGGAAATAAAGCAGCAGGATTTATTGATATGAATTCAAATCCAGGTAACTTAGGATTAAAAACAGATTCAAATAAGCCAGCAGGAATTGAAAATGGAGATATAGAAGATTATAGTAATTATGAAAATGATACTTATAAAACAGGTATAAGATTAGCAACTTCAAATATACCAGACAATCCACCAGACAATCCGCCAGATAATCCACCAGGTGGAGATTTGGAAAGAATTATAAGAGGTAGTGTTTGGGATGATGCTAGATCAGAAGTAATAGAAAAAGATAACAATAAACAATATATAGGAAATGGTTTAAAAAATGTAGGAACAAGCTTAGATAAGAGAATAGAAGAAGCAGCGTATAATAAAAAGCAAAATGGAAATAAAAAACTAGTAGATGAATCAAAAGATAGTCCTGTTGAAAATGTAAAAGTAACTTTACTAGAAATAGTAAAAATACCAAATAGTAACTCACAAGGTGAGAAGATTTATGAACAAAATATTTCTACATGGAGTGATGCTATTACAACAAGAAGAAGTGGAACTGATGGTTCATATGAATTGAAATCTTTCATTCCAGGAAGTTACATAGTAAGATTTGATTATGGTGATGATAAATCTAATGAAGTATATAATGGACAGGAATATAAATCAACAAAATACTATAATGTAGATAATTTGATAACATCAGCACCAGATTCAGGAGATAAAGTATTAGCAAAACTTGAAGAAGAAAAATATTCTGATGCTAGAGATGATGAAATAAGAAGATTAGAAGTAATAAGATGGAGTGAAGTTGTAAATAACCAAAAAACAGCAGAAGCACAAAAACCAATAGATCATGATGCAGAATTCTTAAAAAATACTTGTATGAATGCTAATACAGTTACATTCCCTGTAAGAGCTGAAAAAACAACATATGATAAATTACAATATAACTTTAATGAGTATAGTACAATGATGAAAAATAATTCTAGATATGAAATAAAAAATATAGATTTTGGTATAGAATATAGGCCAGAAACAAATGTATATATAAAAGAATTTATATCAAGAATCCAATTGACAACTTCTGATGGAAAAACTTTGGCAGATATAAAATTTGATAATGTTTATGAAGAAAATACAAAAATAATTATAGGTACAACTTTAAATGAAAAAGATTCAATTGGACATGAGAATTTACAATACTTACCAACAGCACAAAATGTAAAAGGTTTAGCTTATTTAAATGTTGATGAAGATTTATTACAAGGATGCACAGTAGATATAACATATGTTTTCTCTGTACATAATGATAGTGAGGTAGACAGAATCAATAAAAGGTTGTATAATTTAAGATATAAACAAGATGCTAATGGTTATGAAGAATATTTCGATGATGATTATACAGCAGCGGGAACAGCTAGAAATGAGTTATACAGTAAGTATTATGTACCAAATACATCATATAGAACTAAAGATAAATTATCATTTAATGGAACTGATGGATATTATGGAAAATACTTAGGAGAAACATATTATTCAGGAAAAGTAGGTTCAGAAGATATAGTGGCAGAATTAAAAGTCGATAAAATATTAGATTATGTAGATAATCACATGACAATGGAAACAAGTAAAAATGCAGTAACAGATCAATATTGGAGAACAATGACAGATGAAGAGTTAAAAGATGGTGGATTACTATCAGGAACTATATATTCAGAAGTAGTAGAGAAATTAAAAGAAAATGGAGAAATTCTAGAAAAAGTATATAATAAATTAATAGATGTTAATGGAATTGCATACGATATAAGTGAAAAACATAATTTAGCAATATCAGTAGATGATAGAATGTCTGCAAATGATAGTAATAATATGAATAAACTTTTATCTATATTCTTAAAACCAAAAGTTGCAAATAAAACTGAATGTGCAGGAAATATATATATGGTATCTTCAAAAGTGCTTTCAGGTGAAAGTGAAACTGAAAATATGACATATGATAATAGTTCTGAAATAATTCAATATACATCAGTAACTGGTAGAGTAACTAGACTTGGAACAACAGTTGGAAATCTAGAAATGAAGACAGAAGGTAGGACATATGAAGATGACTCTGACTTTACAGAAAGAGTAATATTAACTCCACCTACTGGACTAGAAATAACTAAATATTATATAAGTCTAGCGATGGATCAAATAATAATTGTTACTATATGTATAGGTGTTATTATAGTAGCAATAATACTAAAGAAAAATATTAAACATATCAGTTTTAAGAAATTTTATAAATAATGATCAAAGGTGATCAATGGGACGTCCAAAATGCTTAAAATAAGCAGAATGTACGTCCCAATGCTTACCATTTTACAGATATTACCTTTGTTCAAATAAAAAAGGGAGAAGTATATGAATAAAAAAGATTGGAAAAAGTGGTTGTTTTGGTTTTCTTTTGCAGTTGCTTCAATAGTTGTATATAAGACTATTGATAGTGTTTCTTCTATAATTTCTGGAATAGGGAACTTTTTTGGATTAATAATGCCATTTTTTATGGCTTTACTTGTAGCATATATTTTGTATATGCCATGTAAAACTATAGAAAATGTGGTAAAGAAAACTAAATTTAATTTTTTAAAAAAACGTTCACGAGGATTGAGTGTTTTAATAGTGTATTTTATTACAGCACTTATAATATTTATAATAATTAATTTTATTATTCCAACTGTAAAAACTAGTATAATAGATTTAGTAGAGAATTTACCAAATTATTATAATAGTGCAATAGAATATGTTGACAACTTAGATGAAGATTCTATGTTAGCTAAGTTAAATATACATGAATATATAAATAATTTAAAAGAAATTAATATAGGAAAAGAAATAGTAAATTGGATAAATATGGATAATATTAATTCTTATATAAAAGGAATAGTAGGAGCAGCTAATATTGTTTTTAATATATTCGTTACAATTGTAGTTTCAGTATATATACTACTTGAAAGATCAGATATTAGAAATTTTTTAGAAAATCTTTCTAAAGCTATATTTGATAAAAAAGCTAACATGACTATTGCAAGATATTATAGAAAAACAAATAGTATATTTTTTAATTTTATAGCAAGTCAAGTAATAGATGCTATTATTGTTGGAATAATAACTTCAATAGCAATGAGTATAATGAGAATAAAATATGCTGTATTACTAGGCTTATTGATAGGATTATTTAATATAATTCCATATTTTGGAGCAATAATTGCAGTAGCTATATCACTTGTAATAACAGTATTTACAGGTGGATTTATGCAAGCTATTTGGCTTGGAATTGTAGTTATAATATTACAACAAATTGATGCTAATATTATTAATCCTAAAATATTAGGTAACTCACTAAATTTAAGTCCTATTTTAGTTATATTTGCGGTAACAGTTGGTGGAACATATTTTGGAGTATTAGGAATGTTTTTAGGAGTACCAATAGCAGCTTTTATAAAATTAATACTTGGGGATTTTATAGATTATAAGAATAAAAAGGGATTTTTAGATAAAGTACAAGCAAAATAGAACAGTAAGATGTTATATATTTTATTAAACTCCAGACCTATAATTTTTTAGGACTGGAGTTATTATTTTTTTATTACTTAATTTAGTTATGTTATAATATTAAAGGAATTTACAACTTCAGTAATGATATTCGTGTATAGGTTTAAATTCTCTAAAGGAAATTCTATATCAAAAATATAGTATCTATTATTGTATTGTAACCAAATAACTTGTAGATAAAAAGGTGTGCTGGTTGAAGAGTCTAAATAATGAAAACTATAAGTGTAAGCTGTATTATTTTGTATAGAAAATTCTGTTATATCTGATAAATTTGAATAGGTTTTATATTCTTCAATATAAGATCTTAAATCAGCAGATACAATTTCATCTAAAGTACGATTTTCTATTAAATCTTTATGTGATATAAAAATATTTAAGTTATTAGGTGATCGCAATTCTATTAAATAATCATTTAAGGATTTATATTGTGATAGTTCATATTGTTTTGATAATTCTATACTAATTGTTTTATTAATATCATAAAAAACTGAGTTAGGATTTTGATCATCTGTTGTAATATTGTTCTTCTTAAAAAATATATTGGATAATATTTCTGAAATAACAATGATTATAAATAAAATAAGTATAATTGCTAGTATTAATTTTTTCATATTTAGTTGTTTATGATATTCAAAAATTTCATTCATATTTTTCTCCTCTATTTATTATATAATAGTAAATTTTTTCAAAAAAATCAACTGTTTATTTATATTAAATATTGTAAATATGGTTTTATCTTGTTATAATAAATATGTAAATAAAAAAAAGAAGGAGTTGAGTTGTCATGTGTGATGAAAAAATTCAAGCAATTCAAGATGTTATAAAAATGACGTCTAGATTAGATTTAGAATGTTTAAATTCTATTAAAATTTTAATGGAAAAGGCAATTGATTCCGAATTATTTAGACTTAAACCTAATGTTAATTTGCAAGAAATGGATATTGATGAAAAAGTTATTTTGTTGGATAGTTTAATAGAAAACAAGAAATAATAAGTTAAATCACTTGAAAAATCTAACAGTTTCTATCAATAAAGCAAAAGAAGCTGTTGCAAAGGATGAGAAAGGCTATAATACTATAATACGGCGAAGTAAAAGAGAGGATAGGGGGTACCTAGAAGGTTACCCTCTTTTTTCTATTTATATAGAATTTTTTAGAAGAATTATAATAGTAAAATAGATTAAAACTTTAAACATCTTATTTCCCTAAGAAAAAAAGCAAAAAGTGCTTGACTTAAGTGTACTAGTTGATATATAATATTGTAGTAAATTTGGGAGTTAGGCGCGTTTTTGCTCTCAAAAAAGTATTACAAAAGTTTAATAAGAGGAATTGAATAAGAGTGGAACTATTTGAAAATAGTGTTTTTTGGCAGGGACACTGTTTGAAAATAACAACCTTTTATTACAAGAGGGACTTATTAAATATTTAAATACAACCTGCTAAATATTAAAAGAAGGTGGGATTTTATTTTGAAAAAAATAAAAGTAAAAGATGTAGTACATGAGAAATGTGTACGTAAAACTTTTTCTAAAATAGGTGATTTTGTAGAAATACCTAATTTATTAAAAGTACAAAAAGATTCTTATAATTGGTTTATAAAAGAAGGATTAGGGGAAGTATTAAAAGATATTTCACCAATAGTAGATTATTCAGGAAACTTAGTATTAGAATTTTTTGACTACTACATGGAAGACAAAACAAAATATACTTTAGAAGAAGCAAAAGAAAGAGATGCAACATATTCTACAAGATTACATGTAAAAGTTAGACTAATTAATCGTGAAACAGGAGAAATAAAAGAACAAGAAATTTATTTGGGTGATTTCCCTCTTATGACTGAAAGTGGAACATTTGTTATAAATGGAGCAGAAAGAGTTGTAGTAAGTCAGTTAGTTCGTTCACCAGGTTGTTATTATGATTCAAGCTATGACAAAACAGGAAAGAAACTTTATACAGGAGCAGTAATGCCAATAAGAGGAGCTTGGATTGAATATGAAACAGACAGTAATGATGTATTTTGGGTAAGACTAGATAGAACAAGAAAATTACCTGTTACATCATTATTAAGAGCAATAGGTCTAGATACAGATGAAAAAATATTAGACTTTTTTGGAGAAGAAGACAAATTATTAGCAACAATAGCTAAAGATCCAGTGAAAACATCAGATGAAGCATTAATAGAGATATATAAAAAATTAAGACCAGGAGAATTACCAACAGTTGATGCAGCGAGAAATTTATTTGATGGATTATTCTTTGATAATAGAAGATATGATTTATCAAAAGTTGGTAGGTATAAATATAATAAAAAATTAAGTTTAGCATCAAGAATAGCAAGTCATATAGCATATGAAACAATAGTAAATCCAGAAACAGGAGAAGTTATAGTAGAAAAAGATGAAAAGATTTCGAGAGATGCAGCAAGACAAATACAAAATTCTGGAATAAACATAGTATATGTAAATATAGAAGGAAAAAAAGCAAAAGTAATAGGAAATGGAACAGTAGATATAAAAGAATTTATTGATCCAGCTATTGCAGAAGAATTAAAGATAAAAGTAGATGTTAATTATGCAGTATTACAAAATATATTAGAAACAACAAAAAATGATAAAGAATTAAAAAAAGCAATAGAAGAAAGATTAGATGAATTAGTTCCAAAACATATTGTTACAGAAGACATATTAGCTTCAATAAACTACTTATTAAATTTAGAATATAATTTATTTATAACAGATCCAGCAAAACCAAAATTAGGATATTTAGATGATATAGATCATCTAGGAAATAGACGTATCAGATGTGTTGGAGAATTATTACAAAATCAATTTAGAATTGGTTTAACAAGACTTGAAAGAGTTGTACGTGAAAGAATGACATTACAAGATTTAGATGTAGTAACACCACAAAGTTTGATAAACACAAAGCCAATAACATCTTCAATTAGAGAATTTTTTGGAAGTTCTCAATTATCACAATTTATGGATCAAACTAATCCATTGTCAGAATTAACACATAAAAGAAGAATATCAGCATTAGGACCAGGAGGTTTATCAAGAGAAAGAGCAGGTTTTGAAGTACGTGATATTCACTATACACACTATGGAAGACTATGTCCAATAGAATCACCAGAAGGACCAAACATTGGACTTATATCAGCACTTTCAACTTTTGCAATAATAAATGAATATGGATTTATAGAAACACCATATAGAAAAATAAATAAAGAAACATGTCAAGTAACAGATGAAGTAACATATATGACAGCAGATGAGGAAGATATGTATATCATATGTCAAGCATCAGAACCACTTGATGAAAATAATTGTCTAGTAAATAGCAGAATTAGAGTAAGAGATAGAGAAGAAATAAAAGAAATAGAAAAATCAGAAGTAGATTATATAGATGTTTCTCCAAAACAATTAGTATCAGTAGGAGCTGCAATGATACCATTCTTAGAACATGATGATGCTAACCGTGCACTTATGGGATCAAACATGCAACGTCAAGCGGTTCCATTAATGATTACAGACTCACCAATGGTAGGGACAGGAATAGAATATAAAGCAGCTAAAGATTCAGGAGTTATGATAATAGCAGAAGAAAATGGTGTAGTAGAAACTGTTGAAGGGGATAGAATTATTGTAAAAAATGAAGCTGGACAAAAAAGAACATATAAATTAAGAAAATTCAAAAGAACAAATGGTAGTACATGTATTAATCAAAGACCAATAGTAAAAGAAGGGGAAGCAGTTAAACGTGGAGATGTTATAGCTGATGGACCTGCAACAGATAAAGGAGAAATGGCTTTAGGTAAAAACTTACTTATAGCATTTACAACTTGGGAAGGTTATAACTATGAAGATGCTATTCTATTAAATGAAAGACTAGTAAAAGAAGATGTATTAACATCAATGCATATAGAAGATTATGATTGTGAATGTAGAGATACAAAATTAGGACCAGAAGAAATTACACGTGATATACCAAATGTTGGAGAAGATTCACTAAGAGATTTAGATGAAAATGGTATAATCAGAGTTGGAGCTGAAGTTAGACCAGGAGATATATTAGTAGGTAAAGTTACACCAAAAGGAGAAACAGAATTAACAGCAGAAGAAAGATTACTAAGAGCAATATTTGGTGAAAAAGCAAGAGAGGTTAGAGATACTTCTTTAAGAGTACCACATGGAGAAGCTGGAACAATAGTTGATGTTAAAGTATTTACAAGAGATAATTCAGATGAACTATCTCCAGGAGTAAATCAAGTAATAAGAATTTATATAGCTCAAAAAAGAAAGATATCAGTTGGAGATAAAATGGCTGGACGTCATGGTAACAAAGGTGTTATTTCAAGAATATTACCAGAAGAAGATATGCCATTTTTACCAGATGGAACACCAGTAGATGTTGTTTTAAATCCACTTGGAGTACCTTCTCGTATGAACTTAGGACAGGTGCTTGAAGTTCATTTAGGAGCGGCAGCAAGAATGTTGGGATGGAAAATGGCAACACCAGTATTTGATGGTGCAACAGAAGAGGATATTGAAGCAATGCTAGAAACAGCAGGACTAGAAACAAATGGTAAATCAATTTTATATGATGGAAGAACAGGAGAACCATTTGATCAACCAATTACAGTAGGTATAATGTACATGTTAAAACTTCACCACTTAGTAGATGATAAAATACATGCTCGTTCAACAGGACCATACTCATTAGTTACACAACAACCACTTGGAGGTAAAGCTCAATTTGGAGGACAAAGATTTGGAGAGATGGAAGTTTGGGCATTAGAAGCTTATGGTGCTGCATATACATTACAAGAAATACTAACTGTTAAATCAGATGATGTTGTAGGTAGAGTAAAAACATATGAAGCAATAGTTAAAGGTGAAAATATCCCTGAACCAGGAATTCCAGAATCTTTCAAAGTATTAATAAAAGAATTACAATCATTAGGCTTAAATGTAAAACTTTATAGTGATTCTGATGAAGAGATTGAAATAAAAGAACATATAGAAGAAGGTTTAGACGGTATAGAAGAAAGAATTGATGAGAGTGAACTAGAGGAAGAAAATCTAAATGAAATTAGTGAAGATCAGTTAGATGATTTAGAAGATGATGAAGAAGATGAATTTTTTACTAATATTTTAGATGAAGATGAATTACCAGATGATAAATTATTTAAAGAGTTAGAAGCAGAAGATGATGATGAGTAAAATATAGTTTATTAATATATTATATTGATAATTGTCTTTAAGTTATATATTTCATTATTACGAATTCTCAGTATTACTATATTTTTGTAGTAATTATAGTTTTTATATTAAGTAGCGCCCTCAAATACAAGTTTGAGATTCCCTACTTAATATAAAAATAATTCCTAACAAAAATGCCATTTACATTCGAATTCATTATTAGAAATATATAATCTTAAAGAAAGGTTGTTAATATATTAAATAAATTGTATTAACTTAATTACTAAATTAATTTAATAATATATTTTCAAAATATTTTAAATACAGTAAGGAATTGTTCAGCAGTGTATAATTTAAAGTGTATTTGAAAATTTGGTAAATAATAAATATTTGCTACCTAAATAAAGAAAGATTATAAGGGGGCTACTTTAAAAGTGGAAGAATTAGAAGTTTTTAATAAGTTAAAAATCGGATTAGCTTCAGATGAGAAAGTAAGAGAATGGTCTCATGGTGAAGTAAAAAAACCAGAAACTATTAATTATAGAACATTAAAACCAGAAAAAGATGGTTTATTTTGTGAAAAAATATTTGGTCCAACAAAAGATTGGGAATGTCATTGTGGAAAATACAAGAGAGTTAGATATAAAGGAATAGTTTGTGATAGATGTGGTGTTGAAGTTACAACAGCAAAAGTAAGAAGAGAAAGAATGGGACATATAGAACTTGCAGCTCCAATTGCACATATTTGGTATTTTAAAGGTATTCCAAGTAGAATAGGATTATTACTTGATATATCTCCTAGAAGTTTAGAAAAAGTTATATATTTTGCATCTTATATAGTTACAGATAAAGGAACATCTGGACTATTAAAGTGTCAAGTATTAACAGAAAAAGAATATATAGAAGCAAATGATAAATATGGAAGAGGATCTTTCAAAGCTGAAATGGGTGCAGAAGCTATTAAAAAATTATTAGAAGAATTGGATATTGAAAAACTATCTGTACAATTGAAAAAAGAACTTTCAAAAGCAAGTGAACAAAAGAAAGCAAAAATAATAAAAAGATTAGATACAGTAGAATCATTTAGAGTTTCTGAAAACAAACCAGAGTGGATGATAATGAATGTTATTCCAGTTATACCACCAGAATTAAGACCAATGGTTCAATTAGATGGTGGTAGATTTGCTACTTCAGATTTAAATGATTTATATAGAAGAGTTATAAATAGAAATAACAGATTAAAAAGATTATTAGAATTAGGAGCACCAGAAATAATTGTAAGAAATGAAAAACGTATGTTACAAGAATCTGTAGATGCCTTAATAGATAATAGTAGAAGAGGAAGACCAGTTACAGGAGCTGGAAATAGACCTTTAAAATCATTATCAGATATGCTTAAAGGAAAACAAGGTAGATTTCGTCAAAACCTTTTAGGAAAAAGAGTTGACTATTCAGGACGTTCAGTTATAGTTGTTGGTCCAGAATTAAAAATTTATCAATGTGGACTTCCAAAAGAAATGGCGGTTGAACTATTTAAACCATTTGTAATGAAAGAATTAGTTGGTAGAGGAATAGCACATAATATAAAAAATGCAAAAAGAATGGTAGAAAAATTAAGACCAGAAGTATGGGATATATTAGAAGAAGTTATTCAAGACCATCCTGTAATGTTGAACCGTGCTCCAACATTACACAGATTAGGTATCCAAGCATTTCAACCAATACTAGTTGAAGGTAGAGCAATAAAACTTCATCCATTAGTATGTACAGCTTTTAATGCTGACTTTGACGGTGATCAAATGGCTGTTCATGTTCCATTAACTCCAGAAGCAATTGCAGAAGCTAGATACTTAATGTTATCTACAAATAATTTACTTAAACCACAAGATGGTAAACCAGTTACAGTACCTACACAAGATATGATTCTTGGAGCATATTACTTAACTGTACAAATTGATGGAGAAAAAGGTGAAGGACTATATTTTAAAGATGAAGATGAAGCAATGATAGCATATCAAAATGGTGATGTTGGATTGCATTGTAAAATTAAGGTAAGAAGATTTAAAGAAGATGAAAATGGAGAAATTAAATATAAAACAATAGAAACAACAGTTGGTAGATTAATATATAATCAAGGAATACCACAAGATTTAGGATTTGTTGATAGAACAGATCCAGAGAGAGAGTTGGATTTAGAAATTGATTTCCCTGTAATTAAAAAGAATTTAGGAAAAATAGTTGCAAATTGTATAAATGTACATGGATTATCTAAAACAGCAGAAGTTTTAGACTATATAAAATCTACTGGTTATAAATATTCAACAAAAGGAGCTATAACAGTTTCTGTTGCTGATGTTGCTGTTCCTGAAGCAAAAAAAGATATTTTATCACAAGCAGATGAAAATGTTACAAAAATATTTAAACAATATCAACGTGGTATGATTACTAATGATGAAAGATATGATGCTATTATAAAAATATGGGAAAAAGCAACAGATGATGTAACAGAAGCTATGAAAAATAATTTTGATGAATTAAATCCAATATATATGATGGCACAATCTGGAGCCCGTGGTAATATGAATCAGTTAAGACAAATTGCAGGTATGCGTGGACTTATGGCAAATACATCTGGTAAAGCTGTTGAAATACCAGTAAAATCTTGTTTCCGTGAAGGATTAGATTCACTTGAATATTTCATTTCTGCCCATGGTGCTAGAAAAGGTTTAACAGATACAGCTTTAAGAACAGCTGACTCTGGTTATTTAACAAGAAGACTAGTTGATGTTTCACAAGATATTATTATAAGAGAACAAGATTGTGGAGCAACAAAAGGAATAGAGGTAGAAGACATAAAAGATGGAAATCAGATTATTGAACCATTAGAAGAAAGACTTGTTGGTAGATATCCTTTAGAAGAAATTAAAAATCCTGAATCAGGAGAAATTATAGTTGATACAGATACAATGATTACAGACAAAATAGCAAAAGATATAGTAAAAGCTGGTTATACTAAAGTTAAAGTTCGTTCTATATTAGAATGTAGAGCAAGACATGGAGCTTGTAGTAAATGTTATGGTATGGGATTAGCTACTCGTGAAAGAGTAAATGAAGGAGAATCTGTTGGTATTATAGCTGCTCAATCAATTGGTGAACCAGGAACACAGCTTACAATGAGAACTTTCCATACAGGAGGTGTAGCTGGAGGAGATATTACACAAGGTCTTCCTAGAGTTGAAGAGTTATTTGAAGCTAGAAATCCAAAAGGTTTAGCTATAATAACTGAAATAGATGGAAAAGTAAAAATAAATGATGACAAAAAAAGAAAAGAAGTTATTGTTACAAGTAATGATAATAGTAAAACTTATACAATTAGTTTTGGTTCAAAATTAAAGGTAAAAGATGGTGATGAACTTAAAGCGGGGGATCCTATTACAGAAGGATCTATAAATCCAGCAGATTTACTAGCAGTAAAAGGTGTAGAAGGAGTTTATACTTATATTATTGCTGAAGTACAAAAAGTATATAGAAACCAAGGTGTTGATATTAATGATAAGCATATTGAAGTTATTGCAAGACAAATGCTTAAAAAAGTTAGAATTGAAGATCCAGGAGATACTGAGTTCTATACAGCTTCATTAGTAGATTTATTAGAAGTAGAATTTAGAAATGAAGAATTAATAGCTGAAGGAAAGAAACCAGCAACATATAAAAGAGTATTACTTGGTATAACAAAGGCTTCACTTGCAACAGAAAGTTTCTTATCAGCAGCATCATTCCAAGAAACAACAAAGGTATTAACAGAAGCTGCTATAAAAGGAAAAGTAGATAATTTAATGGGATTAAAAGAAAATGTTATAATTGGTAAATTAATTCCAACAGGAACAGGTTTAAAACGTTATCAAAATATAAAAATTAATACAGAAAGAATAGAAAGTATAGATGAATTAAGTTAAAATAAAGAAATAGAGGAATTTCCTCTATTTCTTTATTTTTAGGAAGTTTTTTTCTAATTTTGTAAATGTAAAAAATATATGGACAATTTATCAAAATTTTGTTTTATGCATATTAAATATTATTATATTAATTAAAAAAATGAATAAAGAGAAATAAAAGAATAATTATAAGTATTACGGAAATAGAAGGATGCATAAAATATTAAAAAAAGAATGAATTTGTAATAAAAAAAATATATTAATTTAAAATATAGAAAATACTAGTAAATTCAAGAGATATATATAATAATAGAATATTACAATGATTGTATAAATAGCATAAAAATGCTATAATTAAAAATAATTAAAAAATAGAAGGAAGGAAAATTTATGAAAACTGGTAAGAAGAAAATATTAATAACAGCATGTACAGTATCCTTATTGACAATAAGCACTTGTTTTTTTGCTAATGCAAATGTAGCAGAAAAAGATGAACAATCAAAAGTATTGCAAGTTTCTAGTGAAAATATGGTTTTAGATACTGACTACGTAATAGAACAATCTAAAGATTTACTGACACAGTCAATTGAAAATATAGAGTTACAGACTATAGAAGCAGATTTTGAGTCTAAAAATGCAATAAAAGTTCCAGCATTGCCAACAACATATTCTGCTGAAACAAGAGCAACTGGGAAATTTACATATTTATCAGATATACCACGTATGAGTAAATCAACTACTAAATATGGTACTATTCTTAATGACATAACATCAAGTAATACTAAAATAACAGTAAAGGTTGGTGGTACAGCAACAAGTTTTGATAAAGGTATTTGGGCACATGCAACTTCTGATGTATATTATGATTTAAGAAATTTTAAAGAATATGATTATTTTTCTGCATATTTAGGGTTAAATACTACATCAAATGGTGGGAATGGTGTTACATTCGTTATTTCAACATCAAATGATGGTCAAAATTGGATAGAAAAATATAGAGCAGAAGTATTGCCAAACCAAAATGCAGTAGAATGTAGAATACCTATAGAAGGAAATAGATACTTAAGACTATATGCAAATGATAATGGAGCAAATGGTAAAGATCACTCAGTATATGCAGATGCTAAATTATTAACAGCAGATTATAGTGATGGAACAGGAATTCCTACAGTATTTGATTTAGAAGCTCAAATCAGAAATATGGATGAAAATGATCCTAAACTTGAACATATGGTTTTACAAAGAGAATTTGTATCAAGAGTAGGAAGAACAACATTACTTGATTTTGTAAATCAGGGTGATTCAAGTAGAGAAACACTAGGATGGTTAATGGGGGATAGTGATACTTTAGGGTTATATTTTTATGGTAGTACACCTATTGGTGGTTATAAAAATTCTTTAAATGTTTTAACAAAATTATACCAAACATATAAAAATGATTTAAATGATGATACAGTAAAAAATGGTGTACGTAATGGTGATTTATTTAAAAAAATGATTATGGCTATTTCACATACTCATTCTACACTAGTACGTTCATTTTTGCCTAATGTTGAGGAAGATGGAGTTACAAATTCAAATCGTAATGATCCAAATAGTTCACATGTATCAGATCCAGTAAGACGTTATGCAGTTTATAAAAAAATGTACTTAGCAGATAAATTAAGCTCTGTATTTCCAAAACTAGAAGTTGAGGAAATGAAAGTTGTTGTGAGAGCACTAATATCAGATAATGAAATTGAATGGTTTAGGGATTATATTGCAAGTAGAGGTCCATATACTCATGCTTGGCTATCATATAATGCAAAATTTAGATATTTTGAGGATAAATATTATAGTGAAGAAAATAAAACTATGTGGAATAATAAATTTCACTTTTTAGAATATGGTATACCATATCAAAAATATTTAGTTCCACAATGGATAGTTTATGCAGCGGGAACTCAATGTGTTGGTTTTGGAGATACGAGTGCTAATGCATATAGTTCAACGGGTATACCAGCATTTCCAGTTCATCAACCTGGTCATATTGCTTATGGAGTTGCACATTATAATAGTAATGGAGATGCTTCTTGGCAATTATATAATTCAGGTGCAACTTGGGGAAATTCATCATATGGTACATCTACATTTTATAATGCAACTAAAAATTCTCCTACTAAACAAGCCGTATATTCATATAGAGGGTTGCTAGGCTGGGGACAACAATACTCTACTGGATGTGAAAATTTAAGTTATTTAGCAATTGCTCAAGAGGCAGTTAATGATTATAGCAATTATCTAATAGCAGAAAAATATGTAATGCTTGCAAATGCCTATAAAGGTGATGTAGCAAAACAAGAAGAATTTTATCGTAAAGCAATAAATGCTCAAAATATAAATGTTGATGCTTGGTATGCTTTAGTACAATTATATAAAAATAGTAATGTATATACAGAAGAAGATTGTTTGAATCTTATAAAAGAATTTCAAGTCATATATAAAGTAAGACCTCTTGCATTTTATGATTTATTTGGAATGATTATTGGAAAGATTACTACTCCAACATTAAATGCAGAAGCTGTTTCTTTAAAAACAGCAACATTACAATGGGCTGAAGTAAGTTCAAATAGCATACATAGATCTGTTGCTCAGGTACTATTAGGTAAACCACAATCAGAACTTGCAACATTCTCATTTGATGGTCAATATGCAGGTCAAATAAGATTAGGGTCAATGTTTAATGAAGATAACAGATCAACATGGGAGTATTCAATAGATGGTGGAAAAACTTGGACAGAAACAGATCAGTTATATGTACAATTAACAGAAACAGAATTAGTAGGTGTTAATGAAAGAGATCATATTAGAGTTCATATTATAGGTACAGAGATAAGAAGTACAATACAAATAGATAAAACATTAATATTAAGTCCTGATATGGAGCTTTATGAAAATGATGCAGAAGATACTTTTTTTGTTTATGGTAATAGAAAATTAGATTGGAAATATACTGATGATTCAGGTGGAGCTTCTGCTTGGAAATCTTATGATGAAGTAAAACCTAATTTATCAGGTAATAGAAAATTGACTGTAAGACCATCTGCTACTGGAACAAATTTACCAGCAAATGTACATGTTTTTACTTTTACTGATAATAAATATGAAGCAAATGAAACATATATTAAGGTAAAAAATTTATCAGTTGTAGACAGTACACCTTCTAGCAAGAATACACCAGCTAAAAATGCAATAGATGGGAATTTTGGTCTTTGGGAAACCCAACAATATACTCATGATTTTACTAGATGGTTGTCAGCTAGTAAAACAGATGAAAATAAATTTATTACACTTGAATTTAAAGAGCCAGTATATTTATCAAGACTAGATTATATACCATCAGATGAACAAAACCATTCAGGTCTTGGTAGCAAACCATTTCTTGGCAGAATTATGCAAGGTGAAGTTTTAGGAAGTATGGATGGAGAAAATTGGACTAAACTTGGTGATATAAATAATTGGGCAAATAATGCTTCAACAAAAACACTAAGATTTGCTGAAACACAAAAAGTAAAATATATAAAAATTATAGCAACGCAAACAAATGATGGATATATAGGAGCTAGAGGATTCAATTTTTATGAAGATACAACAAAAGAGTCTCCACCAACAGCAACAGTTATGTATAGTACAACTCAAAAAACAAATAAAGAAGTTGTAGCAACACTTGAAAATTTTAATTCAGATACAGTTGTAGTGGAAAATGGAATAACAAGTTATACATTTACAGAAAATGGATCATATACTTTTAATTTAAGAGATACAGAAAATGGAAGAACAAATGAAGTTGTTGCAAGTGTTACTTGGATAGATAGGGAAAAACCATCTGCAGATATACAATATATAGAGTTACCAAATACTAAAGGTCATGTTCAAGCAAAAGTTGTAAATATCAGCAAAAATGTATTTATATTAGACGAACAAGATAGACCAATTAGATATATAGAAAATAGTGGTAATAATATTTATGAATTTAATTTTGATCCTGATACTAAACAAATAATAAATATGGTTCTAAAGGATACAAATAATAATATTAAATGGTTAAGAGGATATAAATTATTAGATCCAAGTAAACCAGTAAGTAATATATTTGAGGATCCAACTAAAGATATGACAGGTATGGGATTTCCAGCATCAATGACTTCTATGGGTTATACAGAAGACAAAGAATATATTATTGCATATTTTGCAGCATACAGTGGAGCAAATATTACAAAGGAAATCATTTATGATGAAAATCTTAAAAATGCAACAGCAAATTATACAGCAGAAGAACTTGCGGAATTTAGAACACGTTATACTACAGACGTTCAAGAAGATATACTAAAATATGTATTTACTAAAAATGGAGAAAAAACATATAAATTAAGAGATAGAATTGGAAATACATCAGAAATAAAAATGGCAGTAGATTGGATAAATAGAGGTCCATATATTGCTGAGATATCTTATGATAAAGAAAGTTTAACAAATGAAGATGTTACAGCAACACTTACATTTAAAGAAGAAGGAGTAAAAATAACTAACTTAGAAGAAGGAGTTATAGAAACTTCAAATGGTGGTAAATATGTATTTACAGAAAATGGAGATTTTAGATTTAAACTTTTAGATGCCGAAAATGTTGAAAGTTATTTAGATGCAAAGGTAACTATAATAGATAGGCAAGTACCACAAGGAATTATTACTTATAATACAACAAGACCAACAAATCAAGATGTAACAGCAACAATCGATTTTGACAAAACAAATGTAACAATAACAAATAATGATGGAAAGAACACATATACATTTACAGAAAATGGAAGTTTTACATTTGAGTTTGTAGATAAAGCAGGAAATGTTGGAACAATGATAGCAGCAGTTGATTGCATTGATAGAACTACTCCAATAGCTCAAATATCATACAGTACAACTTCTCCAACAAATAGGGAAGTTGTTGCAAACATAGTAGATTCTAATAAAGATATAACTATTACTAATAATAATGGTGATAGTGTATATACATTTACAGAAAATGGAGAGTTTACATTTGAATTTGTAGATGAAGCTGGAAATACAGGAACAGCAATAGCAAAAGTTGATTGGATTGATAAAGAAGAAATTATACCAACAATAAATTATAGAATAAATAGCCCAACTGGAAAAGCAGAAACAGCAATAATTACATTTAATAAAGCAAATGTAACAATAACAAATAATAATGGTAAAAATACACATAGATTTGAAGATAATGGAGAATTTACTTTTGAATTTAGAGATGAAGCTGGAAATACAGGAACAGCAACAGCAAAAGTTGATTGGATTGATAAAGTAATACCAACAGCACGTATATTTTATAGTGAAACAAGTGGAACAAAAGGACCAGTTACAGCAACATTAATTAGTCCAACAAAAGAAATAACTGTTACAAATAATGGAGGAAATCGCATCTATACATTTACAAAAAATGGAAAATTTACTTTTGAGTATGAAGATAAAGCTGGAAACTTAGGTGAAACTGTGGCAGAGGTAACTTGGATAGATAACGAAGCACCAACAGCAACAATTACTTATAGTACAACAGAAGATACAAAATCACCAGTAGTTGCAACCCTTCATTTAGAAGATCCAAATATGGGATTACTTCCAACAACTCAAACTTATACATTCACAAAGAATGGTGAGTATACATTTAATTTTGAAGATAGTTTAGGAAATAAAGGAACAAAGACAGCGATAGTTAATTGGATTTATAGTGGAGATTTAACGGCAGATATTAAATATGAAAAAACAGATGATGGAGTTTTAGCTACTTTAGTAAATGAAAGTAGAAATATAACAATAACTAATAATGGGGGAAATAGAACATATTTACTTACAGAAGAAAATAGTACATTCACATTTGAATATATGGACAGTTTTGGAGAAGTAGGGATAGCAGAAGCAAAATTTGAAAATATGAATGGACCTGCAACTATAAATTATAGTATTAAAACAAGCCTTACATCAGTAAATGGAGTGCCAACAATGATTGCAAAAATGAGAGCAGATCTTGTACTTCCACTTGGATATCAAATGAAGAAAGCTACTGCACCAAAATATTATCTATTTGCTGAAAAAGGAACTTATACGTTTGAATATATAAATAAAGAAACAGGTGAAGAATATAAAGCGACAGCAACAGCTGATTGGTTCCCAGAAGTTAGTGCTGAGTATAGTACAACAGAATTAACCCAAAACAGTGTAGATTTAGTAATTCATTTTAATAAAGAAGGTGAAGAGTTAGAATTAGAAAATAATTTAAATGTAGCTACTAGTAAATATCCAGAAACAATAGGATATTATATAGAGAAGAAAGAAGGAGCATTAAATACTTATACAATTAAGCACAATATAACTATTACTTTAATGTTTAAGTATCAAGGACAGAGAATATTAACACTTCCAGTCTCTGTAACTAATATAGACGAAGTTGAACCAGTAGGAACTATAAAATATAGTAATACAGAACCTACTTACAGAAATGTAACAGCAACAATTGAATTTAATAAACCAAATGTTAAAATTTTAAATAATGAAGGAAAAGATACATTTAGATTTGAGGAAAATGGAAGCTTTACATTTGAATATGAAGATGAAGTAGGACGTAGAAGAACATCAACAGCTAATGTAGATTGGATTATAGAAGACTCTGATGATGTAGTACCAACTATTTTATACAGTGAGAAAGAACCAACTAACAAAGATGTTATTGCTACAATTACATTTGATCAAGATGAGGTAAGAATTGTAGATGAGCAAGGAAATGATATACCTAATGGAAATATATATACATTTACAGAAAATGGAACACATGTGTTTAACTATATAGATAAAAAAGGAAAAGCTGGAACAGCAACAGCAGAAGTATTTAACATAGACAAAGAGGTTCCAATAGCTAATATAACATATAGCACAACTGATAAAACTAATAAACCAGTAACAGCTACTATTAGTTTTAATGAAGAAAATGTAATAGTTGAAGGTGGAGATACACATACATTTGATGATAGTGGATCTTATACATTTAATTTTATGGATCAAGCTGGAAATAGAGGTTCAGCAGTAGCAGAGGTTGACTGGATACGTAAAACATTACCAAATGCAACAATAACCTATGATGAAACAGAATTAACATGCAAAGATGTAACAGCAACAATTAGTTTCGATTTAGAAAATGTAGATATTATAGATGAAGAGGGAAATGTAATTCCTGATGGAGATCAATATGTATTTACAGAAAATGGAACACATATATTTAGATTTAGAGGTCCTTATGGAAATGAAGGTTCAGCAGTTGCAAGAGTAAATTACATTGATAAAGTATTACCAGTTCCAACAATAACATATGATGTTGAAAACCAAACAAGTGGAAATGTAACTGCAACAATTACTTTTGACAAACGTAATGTAACAGTAGAAGGTGGAAATAAACATGTATTCACTACTAATGGAGAGCATACATTCAATTTTATGGATGAAGCTGGAAATAAAGGCTGGGCAACTGCAAAAGTAACTTGGATTGATAGTGATTTACCAATAGCAAGTATCACTTATAGTCCAGAGAGGCCAGTTGGATCTGCTAAAGTGAACACAGATGTAGTAGCAACAATAAGCTTTAATGAAGAAAATGTAAAAATAGTAAATAATGGTGGAAGCAATAAGTATACTTTTGAACAAAATGGAGAGTATGAATTTGCATTTGAAAATGAAAAAGGTGAAAGAGGAACAGCTTTGGCACAAGTAAGTTGGATAGATAAAGAAGTTCCAAAAGCAACAATAACTTATGATAAGACTGGGCCAACAAATCAAGATGTAACAGCTAGAATAACATTTGATAAAGAAAATGTAAGAATAACAAATAATGGAGGAAAGAATACTTATACATTTACAGAAAACAATGAATTTGAATTTGAGTTTGTAGGACCATCAGGAAATACTGGAAAAGCAAAAGCAACAGTTAATTGGATTGATAAAGTTGCACCAGTTGCAACAATAACATATAATCCAGAAAATTTAAGCAACGGAGATGTAGTAGCAACAATTACATTTAATGAAGAAGATGTTACGATAACAAACAATGACGGAAAGAATACCTATACGTTTACAGAAAATAGTGAGTTTATGTTTGAATTTAGAGATAGAGCTGGAAATACAGGAAGTAAACTTGCAAAAGTAACTTGGATAGATAAAGAAGCTTTAAATGCAACAATTTCATATAACATAAATGAACTAACAAATCAAGATGTAATAGCTAGTATTAGCTTTAACAAAGAAAATGTAACAGTAGGAGGTGGAAACACACATACATTTACAGAGAATGGAGAGTATACTTTTGAATATATAGATGGTGCTGGAAACAGAGGAAGTAAGCTTGCGAAGGTTGATTGGATTGATAAGAAAGTACCAATAGGAACAATCACATATAGTACAACAAATCCAACAAATCAAAATGTAACTGCAACCATAAACTTTGATAAGGAAGATGTAACAATAACAAATAATGATGGAAATAGCACATATACATTTACAGAAAATAGCGAATTTACTTTTGAATTTGTAGATAGGGCTGGAAACATTGGTACATCAAAAGCATATGTTGATTGGATAGATAGAAAACTACCAGTAGCAACAATAACTTATAACATAAATACTTTGACAAATCATGATGTAGTAGCAACAATAACTTTTGATAAAGATAATGTAGAAGTAGAAGGTGGAAATACACATACATTTACAGAAAATGGAGAATATGAATTTGCATTTATAGGACCTGCTGGAAATATTGGAACAGCAATAGCAAAGGTTGACTGGATAGATAAAAAAGCGCCAGTAGCAACAATAACATATAGCACAACAAATCCAACAAGTTCTGAAGTTACAGCTAGAATAACATTTGATAAAGAAAATGTTATTGTAGAAGGTGGAAATATTCATACATTTACAGATAATGATGAATTTATATTTAAGTTTATAGACGCTGCTGGAAATACAGGAACAGCAAAAGCAAAAGTTACATGGATAGATAAGACATTACCAAAAGCAACAATAACATATAGTACAACAGAGTTAACAAATCAAGATGTAACAGCAACAATTAGTTTTGATAAAGAAGATGTAAGAATAATAAATAATAACGGAAGTAATATTTATACTTTTACAAGTAATGGAAAATTTGAATTTGAATTTGTAGGACCTGATGGAAATAGAGGAACAGCAATAGCAGAAGTTAATTGTATAGATAAGGATGTGCCAGTTGCAGAAATTAGTTATGATATAACTACTCCAACAAATAAAAATGTAACAGCAATAATTACATTTAATGAGGAAAATGTAACAGTAAAAGATGGAAATACACATGTATTTGAAGATAGTGGAGAATATACATTTGAATTTGAAGATAAAGCAGGAAACAGGGGTACAGCAGTAGCAAAAGTTGATTGGATAAAGAAAACATTGCCAAATGCAACCTTCACATATAATATAGACACATTAACAAATCAAGATGTAACAGTTACAATCAGTTTTGATAGAGAAGGAACAATAGTTACAAATAATGATGGAAACAATACTTATACATTTACTAAAAATGGAAACTTTACATTTGAATTTATAGGACCTTATGGAAATGCAGGTGTAGCAACAGCAAGTGTGGACTGGATAGATAAAGAAGTTCCAGTACCAACAATAACTTATAGTACAACAGAAATGACAAACCAAGATGTAACAGCAACAATTACATTTAATGAGGAAAATGTAATTGTAAAAGGTGGAAATACACATGTATTTGAAGATAGTGGAGAATATATATTTGAATTTGAAGATAAAGCAGGAAACAAGGGTACAGCAGTAGCAAAAGTTGATTGGTTAAAGAAAACATTGCCAAATGCAACAATAACATATAGTACAACAAATCCAACAAATCATGATGTAATTGCAACAATTACTTTTGATATAGAAGGTGTTATTGTATTAGGTGGAAACACACATAGATTTACTGAAAATGGAACATATTTATTTGAATTTGTAGGACCTTATGGAAATAAAGGAACAGCAAGGGCAGAAGTTTATTGGATAGATAGAGTTGAGCCAAATGCAACAATAACATATAGCACAACAAATCCAACAAATCATGATGTAATTGCAACAGTTACTTTTGATAAAGAAAATGTAAGAATAACAAACAATGATGGAAAGAATACGTATACATTTACAGAAAATGGTCAATTTGAGTTTGAATTTGTAGGACCTGCTGGAAATACAGGTGTTGCGATTGCAACTGTAGATTGGATTGACAAAACATTACCAAAAGCAACAATCACATATAACACAACAGAACTAACAAATCAAGATGTAACAGCTAGTATTACATTTGATAAAGAAAATGTAAGAATAATAAACAATGATGGAAAGAATATGTATACATTTACAGAAAATGGTCAATTTGAATTTGAATTTGTAGGGCCTGCTGGAAATAGAGGAACAGCAATAGCAAAAGTTGACTGGATAGATAAAGTGATACCAGTAGCAGAAATTAGTTATAGTATAGAGAGTGCAACAAATCAGCCAGTAATAGCTACAATAACCTTTAATGAAGAAGATGTTGTAGTAGAAGGTGGAAATACACATACATTTACAGAAAATGGAGAGTATATCTTTAAGTATTCAGATAAAGCTGGAAATCAAGGTGCAAAACTTGCAAAAGTTACATGGATAGATAAGACATTACCAGTTGCAACAATTACTTATGATATAAATGATTTAACAAATCAAGATGTAATAGCTAGTATAGCATTTGACAAAGAAAATGTTGTAGTAGAAGGTGGAAATACACATACATTTATAGAAAATGGAGAGTATCAATTTAAGTTTGTAGGACCAGCTGGAAATAAAGGAACAGCAATTGCAAGAGTAGATTGGATTGATAAAATAGCACCAACAGCAGAAGTAACTTATAATATTACAACAGAAACAGAAGAAAATGTAATTGCAACTTTAGAAAACGAAAGTGAAGAAATTACAATAACAAATAATGATGGAAATAACACATATACATTTACACAAAATGGAACATTTACATTTGAATTTAGAGATGAAGCAGGAAATAAAGGAACAGCTATAGCTACTGTAAATTGGATTAAAATGTCTGAAGATGAATATCAAGAACTTAAGACTAAAGCTATTGAAAAAATAGAAGCTTATAGATCTACAGTAACTGATGAAGAATTAAATAATAAGAAAATTAATACAAATGTTAAAAATGATGTTATTGCAGCTTATGATCTTTTAAGAAATGCAGACAAAGCTGAATATACGGAATTTATTAACAGAATAAAACAAGGTGGAAAACCAATTATTACATTAGTAGAAAATAGTTACAATATTATAGTTGGAACACCAATTAACTTATATAAACTTATTACTATAAAAGATAATGAAGATGGAGTTATTGAATCAAATAGTGAAAATGTAAAAATAACAACAAACCTAGACACAAGTGTTCCAGGAGTTTATACTGTAGAATATGAAGTAACAGATGTTGATAAAAATATATCTACTATATCAATAGAAATAACGGTATTAGAGGAGCAGATAGAATCAGAATTAATAGCAACAATTTCTTATGATATAACTGATTTAACAAATCAAGATGTAACAGCAACAATTTCATTTAATAAAGATGATGTAAATATTATAGATGAAGAAGGAAATATAATTCCTAATGGACATGAATACGTATTTACAGAAAATGGAACACATATATTCCGTTATCAAGATAAAAATGGCAACATAGGTGAGAAAATAGCAGAAGTAACATGGATAGATAAAGTAGAACCTATAGCAACAATAACATATAGTACAGAAGTAGAAACACTAGAGCCAGTAATAGCAACAGTAAGCTTTGATAAAGAAAATGTAATAATAACAAATAATGATGGAAATAACACATATACTTTTACAGAAAATGGAGAATTTACATTTGAATTTAGAGATGAAGCAGGAAATACAGGAACAATAACTGCTGTAGTTAGTTGGATAGAAAATGTTGATAATGATAGTGATATTACTTCTAGTGAGTATGAAATAGAAGGACAATATATAACAAGAATTATACCAAATACTACTGTATTAGAATTTAAAAATAATATACAAACAACACAGAATGTTATTATAAAAGATAAGGATCAAAATGTAGTAAGTGATGAAGAAGAAGTTAAAACTGGTATGACAATAGAAGTTGGAGAAAGATCAAAATATATTCTTGTAGTTATAGGAGATATAGATGGTAATGGAAAAATTACAGTTACTGACTTAGCTAGAATGAAATTACATCTTATAGAATCTAATGAGTTAATAGGAAGTGCATTTAAAGCAGCCGATATTAATAATGATGGTAATATTACAGCTACTGATTTAGCAAAAATAAAATTAATATTAATTAATAAATTAACATTAGGTAATTAGTATACTATTAGAGTTATAAGATTTAGAGTGTTAACAATAATCAAAATTGTTAGCACTCTTTTGTTATTATATTAAATTGATTTAAGATTACTACATTTAGAAATATTAGTAGTAGCAAAAATCAACAGATTGTAAACTTAATAAATAGAAGTATTGATTTAGATTGCAAGATAGTATATAATAATAAATGTAAGATAAAAAGTAATCTATAAAGATATGATTACCAAGAGGAGATTCAAATGAGAAATAAAAGAATTTTAGTAATATCAATAATAGTATTTATAATAGTTGCATTGGTTGCATTATTATTAGTTTTAAATAAGGGACATATTGGAGAATATTCTTTGGTATATGTAGAACCAGTAGAAGAAAAAGAAGAAGAGATAAAGCCACAACTTAAATTAGAATTAGAAAAAGAATTATTATCATCAAAAAACAAAAAGGAAGTATCAGAAATGACAGTTACAATAGATGGAGAAAATGTTACAGAAGGAGTAGAATTTTCTTCATCAGATGAAGAAGTAGTAAAGATTAATGAAGATAATAAATTAGTAGCAGTAAAAGATGGAAAATCTATAATTACAGCTACATATGATGGAATGGATGCAACAGCAGAAATAAGAGTAATAACACCAATAAAATCTATGACATTTAGTTCAACAAATAGTACAATAAGAGTAGGAAAAGACTTACAAATGAAACTAAAAGTAACACCATCAGATGCTTATATAGATACATTAACATACACATCAAGTGATGAGGAAATTGCTACAGTTGATGCAAGTGGAATAGTAACTGGAGTAGCTCCTGGAAAAGTAATTATAACAGTATATGATACATATACTGAAACAGAAAAGTCAGTAAAATTGACAATAAAAAAATAATTAAAAGTAATATATAATTGAGATGCCAACATTATTAGAAATAATAATGTTGGCATTTTTTTTGTTACCAAATTTTACTTCAATTTCCTAATATAGAAAATTTGCATTATATTACATGAAATTATTTTTAAGAATTTTTATGTATATAAAATTAGTAAGATTTAGGATATTTATATATAGTGAAACCTATAATTCCCTAAGAAATCTTATAGAAATATTACAAAATGTTAGTGAAAAATAATAAAAAAGAAATAAAATTTCTTTAAAGTATTTCCTTACATAAAATATACTTATTGTAACATATGTGAAATTGTTATTAATATAAGAAAGTAGTATATTTAAATTACTAAAATAGCGTTTAGTGCAAGTAAAAGGAGAAAATCTAATATGGATTTAAAGAAATTTTTTAAAACAAAGTATATAAAATTGTTTGCAATAGTGATAGTTTTGATTTTAACAATAGGACTATTTTTTAAAGTAAGTGAAACTATAAGAGTAAAAGGAAATAGTTCTTTGTCAAAAGTAATAGAATATGCAATAGTAAATGATGGTGAAAATGTAATTGAAGGAACAAATGGTAATATTGAATTTGATGCATTTTTTATAGGAAAAAATGACGAAGGAATAGATGAAAAATTTAGAGGAACTTGCAAACAAATTGGATATGAAGATACTTTGTATATGGAATTAAACGTATTAGAAGGAACATTAAAAAACGCACAAATTGTAATAAATGATGGAACAGAAAGTGGAAATATTTATTTACAAGGATCAATTATAAAAGATGATGAAATAAAAGAAAATGTAATAGAAAATAGTATAAAAACAATAAGTTTAAATTCAATGTCAAATAAATCTAAAACAATAACAGCTAAAGTACATTCAGGGAATTATACATATGAAAGTAAAAAAATGGAAGCTTTAGGAAATAATTCTGAGAACTATAGTAAAATAAATAAAATAACACTACAGGGAATATATGTAACTCCTACTGGAAGGGAAATACAGATAAATAAAGATGTTGAATTTACAGTGGATTGGTATGGGGAAGTAGAAGCACAAATACCAGAGTATGTATATGGAAATATAGAAAATCTAAATCAAGTAAAAGATATTAATACAGCTATTGATGAAGATTATGATGAATTTAATGTTAATTTTGATTTTTATGTACAAGAAACTAAAAATGAGTTATTAATAGAGAACTTAAATGTAAATATGAATATACCTAATTTAAATGGATATAAACCAAAATATGTAAAAGTAAAATCTCCATATATAGACTATAATTATGATGAAGAAATAGGTAATTTAAATATAAATAAATTTAATTCAGAAAGCAAAGTAATAGATGGAATTGATGGTAAAAATAGAGTCAATAAGTTTAAAATAGAAATAATATATCCATTAGAGGCTTATAAAAGTAATAGTTTTAGTATATTACAGTTAAACATTCCAGTAGAATCATATTATGAATGTAGTAATAACCCTAATGAAGGTATAATAATTTATAATGAAAACTATACTGATGAGGATGAAAAGTATTCAGAAATATACTTTGAAAATCCAATAGTATCAGAAAGTGTAAAAGAAATACTTACATTAACTTATAAAGGAAATGATTTTACAGAAAACAAATTTGAGATAGAAGTTAGAGGATTAAATTCAGAAAAAGGAGATATATCAAAATCAAGAGTATTAGATATTTTTAATGAAAATTCAGTTGGTGAAATTGGAGAAAGATATCTATCTATTTGGCATGGAATAAATAAAAATAACAATTCAAGTTCAAAAATGATAATGAAAGAAGGCAAAAACGAAGGAGAACAAATAGTAGATCAGTTCGTAAAAAATAATAATGAAACTCAAAATATAGATGATTTTACTAAAAATGTAGGTATATATTTTGGTAATCCAATGCTATCATTAGGAAAAGATGGAGAAATTAGAGTTTATGATGATGAAACAAATAAATTAATAAAAAGATTTACCAAAGATAATTGGAATTCATATTCAGAAAATAATCCATATTATTATGAAATGCCAGTAAAACATATCAGAATTGAAACAAGTAGTGTAAGTCAAAATAGTAGTATATTTGTATATAATATAAAAGAACTAGATGATTATAAAATAGCTCAAAGCTATACAAAAGAGGAATTTGAAAATATACAATATATTCAAAGTATATTATCAGGATATTTAAATAATGAACTTATAAATATCAGTACAAATAAAAGAGAATATATAGGAGATGTAAAAAATAATAATATATCAAATTTAAATTTAAAATTGTTATTGTCTGAAGAAACAGAATTTATAGATTCAGATTGTGCATTTAGATTAACTGGTAAAAATCATGAAAATGGAACAATTTCTAATGATGACTTATTATTTACAAATTTAATGTATGATGAGGAATATATTTTAGAGGAAGTATCTTTAAATGGAGATATACAGGAAAAAATATATATTAAAGACAGAATAGTTTTTGTTATAACAAAAGAAAACAAAATAGTAATAAAATCTGGTGATAAAGATAGAAATCTTATAATGGAACTTTTAATATATACAGATTTGAAAGTATTACTAAAAGAGAAAAACACTACAAATCCAATTTCTAATGCTACTTTTAAATTAACTGGTTCAAATTATGAGCAGAGTAAAATTGTTAAAACTAATTCAAATGGTGAAGCTATTTTTAAGGGATTAGTATGTAATGATGGATATGTTTTAGAAGAAATAGATTCAAATGAATATATAAAAACAGAAAATATATCATTTTATATATCAATGGATAGAGGAATAGTAATAGAAAAAGAAACTAATGATGGAATTATAGAAGAAGAAATACCATCAAGTATAGTAGATAATGTTGCTATTTTAAATATTGAAAATGTAAAGCTTGAAAAGTTTAATTTAGAAATAAATAAAATTATAAGAAATGAAAATATTGGATTGCCAAATGTAAAGTATAAACTTTATTGTGAAAAAGAATACATTGGAGAATATGTAACAGATGAAACTGGCAAAATTGTTATTGAAAATCTATATGAATATAATGCAATTCAAAATACAAGTGGAATGTATACTTTAGAAGAGATATCAATACCTGATGGATATACTAAATCAGAAAATTTAAAATTTAGAGTAGAATATAGACCTGATGGACTTAAATTTATTACTACATCTGGAAATGTTGATAAACAAGTAGTAGATAGAAATAATATAAGTATAACTTTAGGAACAAATAATATTTCAACACCAAGTTTTAAATTAGTAAATAAAGATAGAGAAACAGGAACTATTTTAGCAGGTTCAAAATTTGCAATATATAATGTTAAAACAACTGGAGATGAAGTTGCTTTAGATGTTAATTATAATATACTAGGAACAAAAGAAATAATTAATGGACAAACATATTATGTTTTAACAACAAATGAAAATGGTGAAATTCAAGCTAACTTGAGAGAAGGTTTATATAAAGCGGTTCAATTAGAAACTTTAGATAATAGATATGATTTAACAGATAATGTTTATTATTTTGGTATAGGTGTAAGTGATTGGAAAGATGAAAAGATTATTACTGTAAATGAAAATGATAATATCAAAGAAATGAAGAAAACAAGTGATAATGGTTTTATAGGAGTTGGAACATTTTATAATGATACTATAATAATTGGAGATAAAGTTATAAATAATACAGGAAGATCTGATGGATTTATAGTTAAATATAATTCATATGGAGAAGTTGAATGGATAGAAACAGCAAAAGGAGAAGCATATGATGGATTTAATACTGTATTAGAAACTAGAGATGGAGGATATATAGTATCAGGACATTCTGTATCACAAGGTGTTCAAGATGCAACTGTTTATATAGGTCAATATAAAATAGATACAACAAATGATAAAAATTTTATTGTTAAATTTAATAATTTAGGAGATGTAGAGTGGGTTAGATTATTAGATGATAATGGAAAATTTAATATTGATTCTATATTAGAATTAGATGATGGATATATAGTAGCTGGTAAATTTAGTAGTGAAAGTATAAATATATCAGGTATATCTATTAATAATAAATCTGGAAAAATGGAAGGAATAGATACATATTATAATGATAGTATTATAGCTAAGTATAATAAAAATGGAGAATTTCAATGGGTTAATTCTTTTGGTGGAGATAAATCAGATACTATTTCAAATATTATAAATACAAAAGATAATGGAATTATTGTTTGTGGAGATATATACAGTACAGAAATAGAAATAGGAGAAAATACTTTTTTTAACGAGCCAAATTTAAATGAAATTTATGAGCATTTTGCTATACTAGTGAAATATAATGCTTTAGGGAATATTGAATGGAGTAAATCTATAATAGGAAAAAATGATGTTACTATTACAACAATAAAAGAGAATCGAGATACAAGTATAATAGTAGGTGGAACTTTTTGTGGTACAATACAAATAAATGATAGTATACTAAAAAATGAACCAATAGAAGGAACATATTATAGTGATGGAATGATTATAAAAATGTCTAATAATGGAGAATTTCAATGGGCTAAAGCAATACAAGGAGATAATACAGAATCTATTAAAAAAGTTGTAGAATTAGATAACGAGGATTATATTGCGATAGGAAATTATAATGGAAGTTATGTAAAAATAGGAGAATTTATATTAGAAAATGAATTTTTAAAAAATGACTTGTTTGGCGAGGAATATGAATATTATCCATCTAGTGTTGTTGTAATTAGATATGATACAAATGGTAGTGTAAAAAATGTACAATCTATAAAAGGAGATGCTGATAGTAGTATTAAAGATGTGTTATCAACAGAAGATGGTGGATATGTAATATCAGGAATTTCTGGAGCTAGTAATATAAATATAAATGGAATATATACAATACCTAATATACCAATTATAAATTCAGTAATTGATAATGAAATTAGAAATAATGAATTAGATGATGATATTGGAATAGAAGATATAGAAATTAGTTATAATGAATATGATTTTATTGCTAAATTTAATCAAAATGATAATGTAGAATGTGGTGAATTTATAGAAACAACAAATCTAGAATTGCAAAAATATAATAATAATTGTATTGCAGTATCAACTTATGATAATAAATTACTTTCTAAAGAGTTAATAGTACCATTAAAAACAAGTATAAAAGAAATATACAATTCTATTAATAAATTTAGAATTGTAACTAATTGTAATGATGGTGGAACTATATCAGGTAAAGAGAAAGTAGTATATGAAACAGTAAAATATGGTGAAAATAGTACAAAAGAAATAAAAATACAACCAGAAGATGGATATGAAATAGGAACAATTACAATAAATGAAGAGCCATATAGTTTTCAATTAGAAGAAGATGGAAGTGTAACAATACCAAAATTTGAAAATTTAACAGAAGATAAAAAAATAATAGTGAAGTTTGTACCAGATGAAGAAAAGCTAATAATAAATGTAACAGATGAAACAGGAAATAAAATACCAAAAGCATTATTTGCTATTAAAGATTTAGATTATGAAGACATAGAAGAAATAAGATTTATAACAGACAAAGAAGGAAGAGCAGTAGTACAAGCATCACTAGGAACATATGAAATAAGAAGTATAAGTATACCAGATGGTTATCAAGAAAATTATAGAGAAGAATACATATTTGAAGATGAAGATCAAAACACAATTAATATAAGGTTACAAAAACTAGATAAAGTAACAGTACATCATTATTTAAAAGATAAACAAGGAAATTATACAAAAACAAAAGTTGCAGAAGATGATATATATAAAGCAAAAACAGGAGAAAAATATAATGTACAAGCAAAATTAGATTTAAAAGAGTATGAACTAATAAAAGATTCAAATAATAAATATATAATTCCAAATGGAACCAACTATGTATCAGAACCAGCAATAGGGGAATATAGAGGAAACAAAGAAGTAATATTTTATTATGAAGAAAGAGGCACTAGATTAATAGTACACCATTACCAAGCTGGAACAGATGAAAAAGCAATTTTAGGAGATGGAAATTTAGTAGAGGATGAGATATATAGTGGCCATAAAGGTCAAGAATATAGTATAAATCGTATTCCAAAATATAATGAAGCAGATAAATCAAGAACATTAGCAGAAGGATATGATTTAGTAGATATACTTGGAAAAGAAACAGGAAATTATGGAGAAAATGAAATAATTGTATATTATTATTATGATATATCAAAATTCTCAATAACAACTAGAGTAGTTAAACATATAGAAATAACTCAAGAAGGAGAAGAAATTGAAGTAAAAGGTGGGACAATTTCAGGAGAAGAAGAAAGACCTTATGAAACAGTAGACTTTGGAGGATATAGCACAAATGAGTTTATAATAACACCAGATTTTGGATATGAAATAAAATATGTAAAAATAAATGGTATAGATGTAGACTATATGGTAGATTCAGAAGGAAATGCAGAATTAGGATATATTGATAATATTAGAGAAGATAAAAAAATAGAAGTATTTTTTGATAGAATGGTAGGATCTGTAATAGTTCATTATTATGATGAAGAAACTAATGAAAAAATAATGGAAGATGAAGAAGTTACAGGATATGTAGGTTATACTTATGAACTAGAACCTAGTGAAAATATACCAGAATATTATGAAAAAACAAGAGAAGAGGGAGCAGTTACAGGAGTATTTCAAAAAGAACCACAAGAAGCAAGTTTTTATTTTAGAATAAAAAATTATGATTATATAATAGAATATTATTATGATGAACAAATAGATGAAAGTAAGACAGAAACAAATCAGGCTAAATATGGTGAAGAAATAACAGAAGATACTTTAGCAGAAAAAATACAAAATAATTTAAAATCAGGTTTTGAATTTGATAGTAGTAATACAAACTTACCACTAATAATAACAGAAGATTCTCAAAATAATATAATAAGAATATTTTATACAAGTAAAGAAGGAGTAGATAAAAATAAATCAACTTATACAGTAAAATATTACTATGATAATATTCTTGATGAAACAAAAACTGAAAAAAATTCAGCAGAAATAGGAAGCATAATTGATACATATGTAGATAAATGTTTAGAAGGATATGAATTAAGTTCTACAAAAGGATTAGGATTAGTAGTAGATAAAGATCCTGAAAAAAATATAATTGAAATTTATTATATTAGAAAAGATGATATTACTGATCCAGAAGATAAATCAAATTATATAATCGAATATTATTATGATGATGTAATAGATAGCTCAAGAACAGAAATTATTAAAGCATTAATAGGTAGTATAGTTACAAAAGAAATAATAATGGATAATATAGAAGATAATTTAATAGAAGGGTATAAATGGAAATCAGTAGAAAATATTCCTTTGATAGTAAGTGAATTAGAAGAAGAAAATATTATAAAAGTATATTATACAACAAAACAAAATGGAGATGAAGATGATGAAACTATACCAAATTCAACTTATACAATAAAATATTATTATAATGAAGAAATAAATCAAAAATATACAGAAGTAATAAATACAAAAGTAGGATATATAGTTACACAAGAAGATATTGCTAAATCAGTAGAAGAAAAAAGGGAAGAAGGATATAAATTATTTTCAATTGTAAATGTACCACTTACAGTAACAGAAAATGAAGACGAAAATATAATAGAAATCTATTATGTAACAGATGATGGAAATCCAGATCCAACAGATCCTGTGAACAGAAGTACATATAAGATAGAATATTATTATAATGAAACTATTGATAATACTAAAACAGACATAGTAGATGCTAAAATTGGAGATATAATAGAAAAGCAAGATATAGATGAGAAAATATTAAGAAATACCATAACAGGTTATGAATTTTCTAGAGTTGAAAATATACCATTAACAATAAGTAAAATAACAAAAGAAAATATTATAAAAGTATATTATATAGTAGAAGCTCCAAAAGAATATGAATATACAGTAGAATATTATTATAACAGTGAACTAGATGAAGAAAGAACAGAAACAAAACAAGCATTATATGGAACTAAAATAACAAAAGAAATGTTACAAGAGGAAATAGAAAGAAATACAAAAGAAGGATACAAATTTTATGATATAAAACTAATTGTAATAAGTGATAATATAGAAAATAATATAGTAAAAATATATTATGTAAAAGATTTAACCTTAGGATATATGTTGGAATATTATTATAATGGAATAAAAGACACATCAAAAACAGAGGTAAGAGAGGCTCAAATAGGAGAGGTTATAAGTGAATATCCAGATAAAAATATAGAAGGATATAAACTATTAACAGTAATTAATTTCCCACTTACAATAACAGAAAATATGGAAGACAACATAATAAAAATATGTTATATAAAAGATGTATTTGGATATACATTAGAATACTATTACAATGGAGAAATAGATGATACAAAAACAGAAAGAATAGAAGCAGAAATAGGAGAAAATATAACAGAAGAAATATTAAAAGAGGAAATACAAAAAAACGAAATAGAAGGATATCATTTTGATAGTGCAGAAAATTTACCATTAATAGTAAATGAAAATCAAGAAAATAATACTATAAAAATACATTATGCTACAAACAATAGTGAAACAAAGACTTTGAAATATACAGTAGAATATTATAAAGATGGAGAAAAAGTAGAAGAAGATACACAAGAAAAAACAAAAGAAGTACAAGCAATAGCACCAAATACATTAGAAGTAAACAAAGAAGAAATAAATATAACAAATAAGTATGTAGGCTATAAATTAAACAGAATAGAACAAAATGGAGAAACAGTAGAAGTACTGCCAAATACAGTAGCAACAGAAACAGTAATAAAAGTATATTATGAAAAAGCAGAGTATGAATATGTAGTAGAATACTATTATAATAGTGAACTAGATGAAGAAAGAACAGAAACAAAACAAGCATTATATGGAACACAAATAACAAAAGAAATGTTACAAGAAGGAATAGAAAGAAATACAAAAGAAGGATACAGATATTATGATATAAGTAAATTACCAATAATAAGTGAAAACAAAGAAAACAATAAAGTAAAAGTATACTACATAAAAGAAGTAACACCAGGGTATATGCTAGAATATTATTATAATGGAATAAAAGATACATCAAAAACAGAGGTAAGAGAGGCTCAAATAGGAGAGGTTATAAGTGAATATCCAGATAAAAATATAGAAGGATATAAACTATTAACAGTAATTAATTTCCCACTTACAATAACAGAAAATATGGAAGACAACATAATAAAAATATGTTATATAAAAGATGTATTTGGATATACATTAGAATACTATTACAATGGAGAAATAGATGATACAAAAACAGAAAGAATAGAAGCAGAAATAGGAAATACAATAACAAAAGAAACATTAAATGAAAAAATACAAAAAAATGAAATAGAAGGATATCATTATGACAGTGCAGAAAATCTACCATTAATAATAAGTGAAAATCAAGAAGATAATACTATAAAAATACATTATGCTACAAACGACAGTGAAACAAAGACTTTGAAATATACAGTAGAATATTATAAAGATGAAGAAAAAGTAGAAGAAGATACACAAGAAAAAACAAAAGAAGTACAAGCAATAGCA
>CAOJJB010000002.1 GCA_948436975.1 uncultured Clostridium sp.
CAGATGATTATGTTGAGAGAATAAAGAGATTAGTTCGCTAAATTACAAGTTATAGGGATAAATAAAAAATAGTAGGTACTTTTCAATACCTGCTATTTTAATTGATTAGGATTTTCGGTTGCTACTTGTAAATATTTTTGAATTGCTGAAATAGATTCTTTATGTGTGGAGTTTAAACTTTCAATATTTACTTGTTGACCTGGCATAATATCTTGTATCATTTTTTTTATTTCATTAAGAGTTAGTCCAAAAAATTCTAAAAAAGCTATTTTAAAAATTATCTCTATATACAAATCATTATAATTTATTGAATGTTCTTGAATTATTTTCTTTTTTATATTATCAAAATTAGCTTTTCCATGTTTTTCTAAAAAAAGTGTACTAAAATTCATGTCAAAAAAATCCATAAGATCACCTCTTACTTATATAATATACCATAAAATTAGAATAATTATAATTGTTTGATAGTAGATATATCATTTCATAGTTAATGCAGTTATGATAAATTTTACACCATCAGCAACACCATTTCTATAAAGTAATTCATTTTCTTTGCGTAGATACTCACATTCCACATCGTCATATTTTGATAATAAATCTTTTAATTTGTTTCTTGACTTTGGATGTACTCTTGAATCAATGAATTTGATAATTTCGTCATAGACTATACTTGATTTATTTTTGCATCTTTCTCTTTCCTGATCTTCTAAATCAAACAATTCCTCGTCTTCTTTTTTGTTAAATAAAAAATTAATAATGTCCTTATAATTCATAAGCTATGCACCTCCCTACTTGTTATACAATTTTAAATCTTTCTTAATGTAATCCTCAATTTCTGGGATAAGTTCTTTTTGGTCGTTTAAAATCTCGTCTGGTGGAAATGCTACACTTGTACCTGGTGTTAGCCCTAAATCTAGCATAAGAGCAATTTGTTTTTTGTTTAACCCAAAATAATTTAAAGCTACAATATAATATACAACAAGACAATATTGGACTAGCACTTCATTTTTACCAACCTTTTCTATTACCTCTATTGGTAGTTTTATTTTTTTGCATATTCTATCAGCTAAATTTTTGAAAGTACCTTTCCCATATCGAGCAATCCAGTAAGTAAAATAATAATTTGGCATTTTTTCCTCCTTTCGCAATAATTGTATATAAATATTTTTCATATGTTAATGCTCAAAAAAAAATTTTTTAATCTCTTGTAACTATTGTATCTGTAAGTATGTAAAATTTTATTCGAAAAAAATTTAAAAATTTGATACTAAAAATGTTCAAAAACGCTTATATTTCAACGAAAAAAATTTTTAAGCCGTGCTTATTGAAATAATTAAAAAAACTATGTAAAATATAAGTGTGTATTAGATTATGTTATAGTTTTTTCTATAACTATCCATAAAGTATAACTTTATGGCATAACTACTAAATAAAAGTTAGTAGTAAGTATTTCTACATTTGTAAAAGAATGTAGCATAAAATGGGTATAAGTAAAACATTTATATAGATTATTTGTTATGCTTAAATAAAAAAGAAAGTTAGAGTTTTAAAAGATGCCCCCTCTTTTAAGATTACTAAACTTTCTATTTTTTTACCCAAAATAAAAGAAAGGAGGATTTATTAAAAAAATCTTTTACACAGAAATAACGGAAGGAGATTTTAAATTATGAAAAGTGGATTTGATTTTGAATTATACGAAACACTTTTTACAAATTGTTTTATTTTTAGTTCAAGATATACCAATGGAAATTTGCAATTAAGTCTATTTGGCACTGATTCAGCTACAAATGAAACAGCACATTTTGCTGATATTACACTAAATCAAAACAGCAGAATGCTACGAGAAAACGAAATTGTAGTTGATTGCAAATATAAGCCTACAATGATACCACAATTAATTGAACTTGGTATTTTACAAAAACAAGTTGGTATATGCGTAGTAAAGGATGCATTATATCCTATTTATACTATTGATAGAACAATGGTAAATCAAAAACAATATTGTATGCAAGAATTAGTTGCTGCATAAAAAAGAAAGGAAGAATAAAAATGAAAGAAACAAGAAAGTTACAATTACCAGTTATTCGGTAGAGTTCAACACCGGAGAGCAAATTTTGGTTAATGGTAAAAAACGAGTTAAAGACTATGGATATTTCATAGCAAAGATTCAAGAAAGTAATATGCAACAATATTTAGACAAGTTTAATGAACTAATTAAAGGAAAAACAACTTTAGATATACAACTACTAAACAAAGACACATTTACTATAAAAAGAGTTAGATATAATCAAGGCGGAGCAGCTTGTTACTGTATGGATGGAGAGGACAATGGAAAAATAAAAGAAAAAAATTTATGGAAGCCAACCCCATGTAATTCTAGTTGTAGTTATTTGCAAAAAGATACTAATGGAAAAACAGCATGTAATCGTATTGCTTGGCTAAAATTTTTTATTCCAGAGATTTCAATGGATCGAATATGGCTTATGAGAATTACAGGTCAGCAATCAATAGACAATATTGATGCCTATTTACAATTACAACAATTACAGGGAAATTCATTAAATAACTTATTTACTTTGTTTTTAACACGAAAAGAACAAATAAATTTCTTAGGAAATAAATTCAATAATTATGTTTTAGATATCGTAAAAAAAGAAGATTTTATTTCTAATTCTCAAATTCCACAAACTAATCAAGTACAAAAAGATTTATCCACAAAAGAAACTCAAAATGTGAATAACAATGTAGAAAAAGAGCAACAAAATACAGTTTCAAAACCTATTGCTACTCAAAAAAATAATGTAGAAACTAAAAATGTTGAAAATACTAAATCAAAAGAAGATTCTAAACAAACGCAAGATAACACTGTTAATATAACAGAAAAAAAGGAAACAACAAAATCTAAAAAACAAACAAAGAGCAAAACTAAAAAAGCTGAAGAAAAACCAAAAGAATCTACAACTGAAAAAGAACAAAATACTGACAATTACGATAATTACTATGTATTCGAGTCTTTATCTAGTGAAAAAATACAAACTAAATCAGGAACAAAGGACTATACAATTGGAAAATTCTACGATATGCAAGATAAACAACACAATATTATAGTAAAACCTGAATATGCAAGTGAATTACAAAATTGTGAATTAGGTACACTAGTACAATTTACAGAAATTAAGAAAATTGAAGGTAGAAAATTTGCACTAGATTTAAACTTTATTGAAAAAATGGAAAAAAATATAGCAGCATAAGAAAGGAACTCTTATACTACTAATTATTCACAAAGCCATTGGCTTTAATTTGTATATATTATAACGAATTAAAATATAAAAGTCAATGCTCAAAAAAATAAAAAAAGGAGAATTTACAATGCACAATGGATTTAGAGATGGTAGTCAGGTTATTGTAAATGGTTCAGGCAAAAATAATGGTAAATATTATGATAATCAATTAGCAATAGTATTAGAACGAGATCCCTATTTTCTCGACTATCATGTTCGATTCGAAGATGGGAAAGATGATTGGCTTTCGCCTAGATATTTACAAAAGCCTATACTAGAAGGAAAGGAAATAAAAGAAAATGAAATTTAATTATATTAAAACAATTCGGCTTTAGAAAGTACAAAAAAGTATTTGAAACAGACTTATACGATATAACTAAAATAAGTGGAAAAAACCGATCAGGTAAAAGTAATATATTATTTGCAATTATTAATGTTATTTTAGGTACAAATATGTCAGGTGATGAGAAGGCTTGTCTTATCAATAAAAAATGCGATTCTTCGTATATAGAGCTACATTTTACTGATAATCAAAATTGTAAGCACATACTTATTCGTAGTAAACACAGATTTGATAATAAAAAGAATTTTCTATCACTAGATGGGAAAATAATAACACAAACTGACTTAATAAGTTTTTTCAAAGATAAAAAGTTATTATTATCTATTTTGAATCCTTTTTATTTTTTAAATAAGAGACCTAGTGAACAGAAAGAATTAGTTGACAAATACTTATCAGACATTAAACCTAAAACAATATTTGACAGATTAAATGAAAAGCAACAAAATGAGTTAATTGAAAAATACTTTTATGTATCTACTAGAGAGATATACACTTTATTAAGTATTGAAGAACTAGAACTTATCTATAACGAACATAAACTACAATCCATTACAGGAAGAGAGTTTGCAGAACTATCAAATCAAGAAATAAAAGATGCTATATGTGGAAATATAAAAACTCTAAAAGATACTAAATATTATCAAATGCTTACAACAAAGGAAAAAGAAGATTTTATAAATCTTAATATGTCTAATATTTTTATGGATATTGCTTTTAACAATTTAAGTACAGAAGAACAAGCAATTTTAGAATGTGTCCCTAAAGATATTCCTACATATATTTCAGAACTAAATCAAAATATAAAAGCATCAGAGCAATCAATTACTTCATTAAACGGGAAAATAGAATATGCACAAAATATCGTAAATGAAAAACTACCAGCATATAGTAAATTTGAAAAAGATGTTGAATTATCACTAGCAAGACAAGAACTTGCTTTTTTGAATACTAATCAAGATATTGTAAAAAAGGAAAAACAAAAGCAAATGGTTGATAGGTTAGAACAAGATATACTTAATAAGGAAACTGAAATTTCAGAGCTTGAAAAGCGTATGACAGAAGGAAAGAAAAAGTATTTATCAATAAAAAATGGAACTGTTTGTGATTGTCCTACTTGTGGGCAACATATTCAAGATACTAGCAAAATCAAAACAATTGAGAATATGAAAAAAAGTTTAACAGCTGACTACAATAGAAAGAATTTATTAGATACTCAAAAGAAAGATTTAAGTTCTAAATTAATGGTAGAAAAATGTAAATATCATGCACTAGAAGGAGAAACAACAATTGACAAAAGCAAACAAATTGCAGTTATAGAAGATAAAATCAAAAAGCTAGAAAATGAACAACTAGAAATAGAAAAATTCAATAACGAAATTAGAATAAAAGAAACTAATATTAAAAATGCAAAATTAGATATTCAAAAATTTAGTAGTCAAATACTATCTCATAATCAACTAATAGATAATACAAAAGAAGCAAAACAGATAGTACAAAAGTTATATATATCGTATATTGAGGAGAAAATGAAACTTGCTAAACAATACTTAAAAGATGTTAATATTAAGTTTTACTCTGTTCTAAAAACTACTGGAGAAATAAAAGAGGATTTTGTAATTACATATAAAGGTTCTCCATTAGCTGATTTATCTAGGTCAGAGACTATTGCAACTGCTATTGAATTTGCTAATATGTTCAATAAAATTAGCCGAGTAAACTTACCTTTATTTATTGATGACTATGAGAGTTGTGCCGACTATAATTTTGTTGAGGAATACTCAAAAGATACGCAAGTTATCGTATCACAAGTAGCAAAAGGTCATTACCTAACAATTGCAGATGCTAACAGCAATGATTGTACTATTATTAAACCTATGATAACAGGATTTAGAACAATGAATATACACAAAAATAATGTGGCAAATATTCAAAAAGCTGCATAAGTAGAAAAGGCAGAAATATCTGTCTTTTTCTTATATTTAAAATGAAAGGATGAAACACATATGAGAATTAAAGTTTTATTAGTAATACCAAATCAAGAGGTACAAGTGGTCAAAATACCAGCAAATTTGAAATTTATTAAAGCATTTATTGGAGAGAATCTTTTTAGATTAAAATTAAGCAAAGATACTATACTTATTGCCAATAAAAATGCTAATGCAGAAGATTTTAATAGAATTGTTGGAGGAAATATTATACTAGGAACATTTTTAGTTATTTCGATAAAAAATAATTGTAGAGTTAGCATGAAAAAGAAAGATGTTAGGAGATATACTAATATGTTCAAATTAAGGAAACACAAGAAAAAAATAGATATGTATAAAGAAGAATGGCTTGAAGAGTATTACTCAAAACAAAGAGAAAGAAAACAAAAAAATGCTGAAAGAAATAAAAAAGAAATCTTTAATATAGCAGCATAAAAAGAAAGGAATTGAATTTTTATGAATAACAAATTTATAGCAATGATCATATTAAATCCTAATATACCAATAGGAAAAATTGATTTTATACAAAGTAACATTTCAAGCATATTTGAACAATATAGCAAAATACAAAAGGTTTGGTTTTTAGGCAAAAAGAAATTGGACTATAAAATAAAAAAATATACTGAAGGCTATCATTTAAAACTTGAAATAATGGCAAAAGATAAAAAAGTAGAGGAAATGAAAAACATATTGAAAAATAATAGAAATGTCATTTTTTCACTTATTATGAAAGACGAAGAAAATAAAAATAATTTGCCAATTATTAAAAAAAGCCCCCTACCTTTTAATAAATCTGTTCAAATAAATACTCTATATACAAAAAATCAAAATAAGGTTTATTTGCTAATTAGTAAAAATCTAAAATTACCATTTGCAGAATCAAATATTTTAGTAATGAGTAATGACATAAATAAAATCTTTGAGTATGCAAATAAAGAATTACAAAGTTATATATATGTCAAAGGTTACAGAGCTTTAGTTTCAATGAAAAACATAAAAGATTTAGAAAAAGAGTTAAGGCATAAATGGAAAATTGAATTTGTATTAGGTAATAATCCTAATATAGGACAAGAACTATTAATACAAGAAAAAAATTTAATTTGAGGAAGGACGAAAAAATTATGAATAGATATGAAACAATTTTTATAATGAAAAATGATATTACAGAAGAACAGAAAAATAACATAATTTCCACTATAAAAAATCACCTTAATGAAAAAGGAAAAATAATTAAGGAAAAAGATTTAGGTCAGAAAAAGTTGGCTTATGAATGTAGAACATACAAAGAAGGCAGATACTATTCAATCGAATTTGATGCTAAAACTGAAGCAATAACAGAATTAGAACGAATGTATCGAATCAATGACGATATTTTAAAATTTATAGTATTAAGAAAAAACGATTAAGGAAAGGAAGGAATTGAAAATGAACAAAACTATTTTATTAGGAAGATTAACAAAAGCACCTGAAATTAGAATGTCTAGTGCTAATAATGATATGTTAATAGCAAATTTTTCTCTAGCTGTTAATAGAAGATATGTAAAACCAGGAGAAGAAAGACAGGCTGATTTTATCAATATTGTAGCATATTCAAAACTAGCTGAATTTACAAATAAATATTTAAGGCAAGGATTACAAATATGTGTAAGTGGCAGATTACAAACTAGAAACTATGAAGATAAAAATGGAATTAGACGCTATGTAACAGAGGTTATAGCAGAGGAAATTTATTTCGCCGATAGTTTCAAAAAAGAAGATGATAGTATTTTAAATTCTGACAAACCAGTAAATACACAAGAAAATACAGACACCAATACTAATGGAGATGTCTTCCCTAGCGAAAATGATCTCCCATTTTAAGCGAAGAAAGGAAGGAAAAATGGATACATATAGAAAATATACAAAAAATGAATTATTAGAAATTCTTAAAAAAGATGGAATTTTATTTGTTAAAACGAATTTAGGGAACAAATGTATTATTAAAAAAGGTGATTTAGCAGATTTCATAATTCTTGAGACTGAAAGAACGGGACACGCTGTTGAAATGAGTTTTTTTATGCCAGGAATTAGTGGTGTAGTTATGAGTACTTATGGTTGGTTTTTAAACAAAGCAAATCCTGTTTTAAGAGAAGAAATGATTGATAGGCTAGTATTATTACAAACAACAGAAAAAAAGCCTAAAAAAGTCAAAACTTTTGATACAGATATATTTGAGAATATGCTTGATAACAATGAGATAGACAATGACATTCAAAATTACAATGAACTTTATGGAAAATATGAAAATGCACAAAATATCTAATATAAGAAAGGAAGATTTATGAATGAAATTAACAGGAAAAGAAAAAGCAAGATTATGTATAGAAGTAGACAACAAGGAAGACTGGACTAATAAAAATTTCACAATAAAAGAATTATTAGATTCTTTTATACTTGGCACAATAGCAACACCTATAAAAAATAAGGACAAAGTACAAGAAAAAATAGTTAAATATTTTTCTATTGATAACATTATAATGGAAAAAAGAACTAGAATAAATGCTAAATTTCGTGCTTCATTAAAATACCCAAAAAATGAAAGAGAATCCATAGAATTTGAATGTATATGCACATATTTAGACATAACCGATTTTTATAATTTTATTGTTGATTTGTATATTGATTATGCTGAATCATTTAACACAACTATAACTGATATTAACTTAAAAATAATTGAAATAGAAATTAGAAATCCTTTAGCATTTACGGACAAAGGTTTTATTAACTCAAAAATTTTAAATCAATATGATTTAGACGGACAAATGGATACATTATTATATCTATTAAAAACTCAACAATGGGAAATCATAAATAATAAAATTATATTTACAGAGTTAATAAATGATAATTTTATACAAACCTTATTAGAAGTCTTTGAAAAAAAATCTATAATTAACAATGAAAGACAAAAAAATATGATTATAAATAATTGTGAAATACAAGGAATAGAAACTATTAGAAAAAATATACAAAATAAAATACAAGAAGAGAAAGCAACTAAGGAACAATTAGAAACAATTATAAAGAATAATCAAGATTTTTATAGGCTAAATTTAAGAAAATATATACCAAAATTCACTAAATTAGGAAATACAAAAACTAAACCAATAATATATTTTTAAAATTCAAAAATATAAGAAAGGATCAAAAAATGGAAACAAATATAATAAGTGTAAAATATGAGGATAATTATATGCCTAAAACATTTAGTGGCAAAGCATATAGTTATTATACAGCAATTACTGTTGAAGTTGGCGATTTAGTAATAGCACCAACAGCAAATGGAGATAAAATTGCAAGAGTATCAGAGATTAATATTCCTGAATATAAGGTAGAAATGATAAAACCATATTTAAAAATTATTACAACAAAAATTGATAAAACAAAATACTTACAAAATAATCAAGTAATGGAAGAAGCAGCATAAAGTATGACTGGAAAAAAAGTTACAAGGATATTAATAAAAAAGTTACTAGATATGGATTTTATTGTTCACAGATACGATGCCTATTCAACCAGTTCTATTTACTTAAAATTAGATTATGGAGTAGCCTGTGGTATTCGTATTGCTGATCATCCAGGCAAAAAAAAATATAGTTACAGATTCAATATCATAAAAGATTTTAATGGAGATAAGGTTATTTTAAAAGATGGCCTTATTTCTCGCTTTTATGACTTTACTGAACTTGAAAAGGTATTAAAAGATGTTCAAGAAGAAAAGCAAAAGAAACTCTGTAAATATGGAATTAATAATTACAATTTATACATGGAAAGGGAAAAAAACAAAAACGAACTTTTTAAAAGATTCAAAAAAGTATCATAATTTGAAAGGAGAAATTTATGGAAGGTATAGAAAGATTAGAAACGGAAGTATTAGAAATGAATGATTCTAGTGTTTCTGCAGTATTTAATTATTTAAAAACAAGGAAGGATTTGTACGAAAAATTTAATAATAAAGAGAAAACTATAAAAGAAATGTGGAACTATATATGTGATAAAGCTAGAAAAATGTCAAAAAATAATGTGGCAGTAGTGCAAGATAATCTTGTTTTCATATGGGCTGTTAATTACTTTACTAAAAGCAATGAAGAGCTAGGAATAAAAGAAAAAAAGACTAAAAAGGTAATGCCACCTTCAGCAGAAGAAACAATTACGAAAATTAATAGAAAAAACCACGAAAAAGCAAAGGAAAAACAAAAAGAAAGTGAACAAGCAAAAGATACAGACAATCAAATATCAATGTTTAAGGAGGAACAAAAATAATGAGATATATAAAAGTTGCCTATCGAAATATTTTGAGACAGTTAGACTATTATTCAGACCTCCCAAAAGGTTGGAATAAATTTATAAAAGAACAAGAAAAACATCACAATTTAGTAATAAAATCAAGCAAAAATAAATGTTTTTGCACTAATTGCCATCATCATTTTATTAGTAACAAAAAAATAAAAGAAGAAGTAAAATGTCCTAATTGCCATAATAAATACTTAATAAAAAGAAGTAATTTGCGTTATTATGAATTTAAGGACTATTTTTCTATTTTAGACAGAGTAAATGATACATTTGTAATTAGATACTTTGAATTAAAAACAATTCTTGATGCTATGCACGAATCTCATTCTTCTGTTGTAGAATTTGCAAGAGAAATACCAACTGACAATTATTATAGAGATGTTTTTGTAAATGAAAAAGTTTCAAGATGTCAATGTCATATTTATATTAATCATAGTGATTTTTATAAAACAGATAAATGGAGACAATATACAAGAAATTACTCAATAATTGATTATTCAATAGTGTTCCCTAACAATATAAAATCATTGTTAAAAGATACTGAATATAAATACTCTTGTATATGGGATATAGCAAAACATTCTACTTATATTGATTTACTAGAATTAATAAAAAATAAGAATGACTATGCTATAAATAGAATTGAACTCTTAGCAAAAATGAAATTATATAATTTAGCATTAAGAGCAAATGAATTTAGTAGTCATGGATCTTTTCAAAATATATTTGGAGTTTCAAAAGATTATTACCAATTTATGAAAAGATATAATATTACATACACACAATTAAAAATATTAAGGCTATTAAAAGAAAAAGATATAAATAAAATACGATATTTAGAAAAATTTGTAAATTATGGTGAAAGTATAAGTGATTTAGAAGAAATATCACAATATATTAGCTTAAATCGTTTTATAAAATATTCTAAAATGCATCGTGGAAAAGTAGGGACTTATTTATATAAGGACTATTTAAGATTTGCTAAATTACTTGGTTTTGATTTGAAAAATAATAGATATGCTTTTCCAAAGAATCTAAAAGAAGAGCATGATAAATTAGAAAAACAATATGAGCTTCAAAGTAAAAAAATCATTAATAAAGCAATTATTAAAAGAGGTAAGGAATTATCAGCTAATAAATATCAAAATAAGACTTTTATTATATTACCAGCTCGTAGTTTAAAAGATTTACAAGATGAAAGTAAACAACAAAATAATTGCGTAAGAACATATGCTAAAAAGTATGCTGAAGGTAGTTGCGATATTTACTTTATGAGGTCAACAGATAAACCAAAAAAATCACTTGTTACTGTGGAAGTTAAAAATAATAAAGTTGTTCAAAGTAGAATAAAAAACAATAATAATCCAAATGAAAAACAAATACAATTTCTACAAAAATGGGAACAAAGCGTATTAAAAGAGGCAGCTTAAAAAAATTGATAGGAGGATTAAAAAAGTGAAACATAAATCAAATAAAAATAATGGAAATAAAACAAAAGAAGTATTTGAAAAAGTTGTAAATTATGTTCAAACTATTGTTGATAATGGAGAATATGAGAAATTTTTAAAATTTCAAAAAAGTTTTAGAGGTTATAGTTTCAATAACCTCATTTTGATTTTTTCGCAATTTCCTGATGCTACAAGAGTTGCTGGAAAATCAAAATGGCTAAAATTAAAAAGAGAATTAGTACCTGGAGCGCAAAAAATATTTATTATTGCACCAATACCAAGACAATACAGTAAAAAGGTCAAAAAAGTTGAAAATGGAGAAGAAATTGAAACTACTGAAACATACCAATATAACTATTATCGATATGTTTATGTATATGATATTTCACAGACTACTGGAGAAGAGATACCTTTAGAAAGTCATAATATAAATACCAATGAAATGTCAAATTTTTACCAAAAATTAAAAAGTTTTAGTGAATTTCCAGTTTATGAAAAAGATTTAGAAGGCAGTTTAAAAGGATATTATGCTCCAACAAAAAAAGAAATTGTACTAAAAAAATCTTTGTCAATAGACGATAAGACAGCAGTTTTATTACACGAACTAGCACATGGGCTTTATGACGATTTTGAATATAAAACTGATAGAAACTTATCAGAGGTATTTGTTGAATCTATTGCTTATATTGTTGCAGACCATTTTGGACTTGATACTTCTCTTTGTAGTTTTAATTATATAACTAAATGGGCTAAGGGCGATCCGAAAATTGTTCTTGATTTAGGTAGTAAAATTCAAAAATGTGCTAATCAGTTCATAAAAAATATTGAAAAATTTGAAATGCAAGAAATTGAACTTGCAGCTTAAAAGGAGGAAAAATGATGTTTATTTTTAATATAACAAATCTAGTAGAGTTAGTTTTAATTATAGTTGTATTATTAGTTTTATGCTTAATTGTTGTTATTAAAGATTGGCTAGTTAATAAACAAATGAAAAGAAAAATGAAACAAAATAGAGAAATGACAATTAAGATACTTGATAAATTTGAGGAAATATTGGCAGAAAACAATATAAAAATACCAGATAAAGGTCGCGAAGGAAACGAAGATGAGGCTTGTATATATGGAACAACATATTATGATTTAGAAGATTCCATATTAGAGATATTGAATAATAAAAATAATTGGAAAGGTGGACAATATACATGTTGATTGAATATGAAACAAGTAAATATGTAAAAGAAAAAGCACAAATAGAAATACAAGATACTAAAAATGTATTTTTACAGGGAAAAAATCCTTATGATGGTTTGAATACTTATTTTGGAATATGGACTAAAAAAGATGGCATAGCAATAGTTAATATAACAAGTTGGCGTAATATCAGTTATGAATACTCTTTAAACAAAAATATATACACAGAACAATATATAAAAAAATATTTAGAAAACAATAAAAATGTAAAAATCATTTCAAAGGAAGAATTGAAGAAAGAACTAGACCATGTTAGGTCAATATTAGAAATAAGAAAAATTTGAAAGGAGAATCAATTATGTGTGATTCAAGTAATTATGAATATTATAAAAAACACCATATTTGTGTAAGGTGTGGTCAAGAAGATGCTGAAAGGAATAGTACTTTATGTTTTAGATGTAGAATAAAAAATAGGGAATCTTCTATCAATTATTATAGATGCCATAAAGAAGAACGAAGAGAAAAAAATCGCATAAAAAGTAAAAATAGATATAACAAATTAAAAGAACTAGGTTTATGTACTTCTTGCGGTAGGAGACACACAAAAAATAATAAAGTATGCTGTGAACATTGTGCTACAAAGATAAATGAACGAAATAGGAAAAAGTATTTATTATATGTATATGCAACAAGAAATATAGCTGAAATTCGTATATAGCAGTATAAAATAAAAAATTCAATTAATACAAAGAAGGAACTTGAAATTAGCAAGTTCCTTTATTTTTAAATAAGGAGGCTACTATGAAATATTATGATAAAACAATGTATGAAATAGAAGAAAAAATAAAAACAGCATTATTTACACTATTAATATTTACAATGTCATTTCTATTAGGTGTATTTATAGGAACAACAGACATGAACAATAAAGAACAGCAAATACAACAATTGCAAATAGAAATAAATAACTTAAAAGCAAAATAATTAGGAGGTATTGAACATTGATTACATTATATAGAAATAATATACCTATATTAAACGCTAAACATTGGGAGGATTTAGTTGAATTTATTGAAGAGTTAAAAAGATTAAATCCAAAGTTCGTTGATAGAAGAGACTTTATTGTTAAGAGTTACGAGCAAGTAATGTATAGTTGGAATAGAAAATAAACGGAGGTAATATCTATGCAAAATACAAGAGAATTAGAAATAAAATGGGAAAAATCAAAAAATAAAATAAATCAATTATTAGAAACAAAAGATAAGTCTACTGTTAATATGCTAAAGTTTTATAAATTATATATTAATGCACCTTATGACAAAACGGCATTAGATTTATTTGAACTTGCTTTTAGTGGTTGGTATAAAGAAAAAATGGAAGGATGATTTTTAGTGAATAAATTAGATTTTCAAGAAGTTCAGCGACATGTTAATATATTAAATGTTGCTTATCACTTATGTTTAGAAATAGTTGAACAAAAAGGATATGAATATAAAGCTATATGTCCCTTTTGTGGATATCATAATAAATTAAGTAAAACACCTACCCTATCACTTAATTTGGAAAATAACAAATATTGTTGTTCTGAATGTGGTGCTGGTCGGTTATTCTGTTGGTTTATATGCTAAAATGCGAAAAATAAGTAATGACAAAGCATTTAATGAGTTACTAGAAAGAGAATGTTTTTCACAAGATAGAGCATTATTAGAAATACGACCATTGAATCAATTAGCAGATATTGAAATAAGAGACAAAATTTATAGAGATTTCTTAAGTATGTTAAGACTAGAGCCACAACATAAAAGATGTTTAACTAATATGGGATTTTTAAATAGTACAATTGAAAATAACTTATATAAAAGTGTACCAAAGAACTATATTAAAAGAAGAATAGTAGCCAATAATCTATCAAAAAAATACAATTTAGAAGGAATACCAGGTATGTATCAAGAGGAAGATTTTAAATGGTTATTTAGTAAATACAATGGTTTCTTTGTCCCTGTTTTTGATGCAAACGGTTATATTCAAGGACTTTCAATTCATTTAGATAAGGCATTCAACGATAATCAAGACATTTGGTTTTCAAGTAACAATAAAATTAATGGAACTCGTGCTAAAAATTGGATTATGAAAAGCAATATAAATGAATATTCTACAAGTGTTATATTAACAGATAATTTACTACTAGGAGCATTAGCAACAGAGATAACAGACGAACCAGTCATAGCATTTCAAAACATTACTAATTCTTATATGATTCTAAAAGAAATTGAAAACACTCAAATAAAAGATATAATATTTTTAGTCAGAGGGAATAATAATTTAGATTATATTATAAATCGTGTATTTCGTGATTTAATTCCACTTGGCTATAATTTAGATACCAAGTATGTATCAAATTACAAAGATTTTTTTAATGATAATTTTAATGTTAGTTATAATACATTAAATAAAGTAGCTTAAATAAAATGGTCTATTCTTTTTTTGAAGGATAGACTGTTTTTTTTATTATTTTATGGTAGAATAGTTGTAAATTATAAATATAAGAGAGAAAATAAGTAAATGAAATATATAAATTTTGATGGATTAGGATTAGAATTTAGCATTAATAGTGTAGCCTTTAGTATGTTTAGAATAGACATTTATTGGTATGCTATTTTTATAGTAGTAGCATTTATAATAGGTATATTACTTTGTAAAAGAGATGATGGAAAATATAATATAAAATTTGAGAATATTTTAGAATTATTAGTAATTGCAATACCTGTTTCTATTATTTGTGCAAGACTATATTTTGTATTGTTCAAATTAGATTATTATATACAAAATCCAATAGAAATTCTTGATATACAAAATGGTGGTCTTGCAATTTATGGCGGAATTATTGGAGCTATTATTACAATTATAATATATTCAAAATGCAAAAAAATAAACACATTAGACATACTAGATTACATTGTAACATGTTTACCACTTCGGACAGGCAATAGGAAGATGGGGGAATTTTTTTAATATAGAAGCACATGGAATAGAAGCAAATAATATTTTTAGAATGGGAATTATAGAAAATGGCAATTACATAGAAGTACATCCAACATTTTTATATGAATCTGTGGGCTGTTTAATAATATTTATTCTATTATTTGTAAATAAAAATAATAGAAAATATAAAGGACAATTAACATATACATATTTGGCATTATATGGCTTTTTAAGGACATTTATTGAAGGACTACGAACAGATAGCTTAATGGTTAATAATTTTAGAATATCACAGGTTTTATCTATAATTTTATGTGTTGTATTTAGTACAGTTCTAGTATATAAAAAAGTAAAGAAGGATAAAAAATATGAAAAATAAAAAAACAACAATATTATTAGGTATTCTAATCATTATATTAGATCAAATAACTAAAATATTATTAGTAAAAAAAAATATAACAATAATACCAAGAATTTTGAATTTTACTTATACTGAAAATATAGGATTAGCATTTGGAATAGGAGCAAACAATATTTTAATGATTATAATAGTTAATATCGTAATATTAGGAATCATTATAAAATTTTTAAAAGAAAGAACAGCGCAAATTAATTGTTCAATTATTGTTTCTTTAATTTTAGTATTAGCAGGAGGAATAAGTAACTTAATAGATAGAATTGCAAGAGGGTTCGTAGTAGATTTTATAGATGTAAATATTTTAAACTTTCCTAATTTCAATATAGCAGATATTTCAATTACAATAGGCATAATGATATTATTAATAATACTGATTAAAAAGTCATTATTTACAAAAGAGGATATATAAGATATGAAAGAAGATTTCGGAGAGAAAATTTCTAAAGTTATATACAATTTGAAAAATCTTTGCTATAATATCTAAAGAAAGATAAAAAGAAAGGTAGGTACACAAACAATGAGAAACCTTGTAACCGTTGCAGGAGTACACACACACACACACACGGATAGTTTAAATAACATAATTGCTAGAAATAGCAAGACTTTTTGTGTACCTAAAATAAGAAACTTATACTATAATCAAGTGCCACAATTGGTTATAGTTTAGGTTTCTTTTTGCTTTCTAAAAATAATATTTAAGGGGGATAAAAATGAAAAAGAAAATTTTTAGTATAGGAATTGTAATGTTTCTAATTATAATGTTGATTACATTGACAGGTTGTGGAAGTAAAAAAAGTAAAGAAAGTAGCTATATAAAAGAAATAAAAGATATGCACTTTGAATGTGACGGTATTTGGTATGACAGTTACAAATCTATTACAGATAATTATACAGTTGGTGAACTTATGGAATCTCAATTGGAAAATGCTGTATGGAGTGAAGAAACGGCTAACAATTATATGGCTTGCGTAGCAGTAGAAGGAACAGATAAAGACAATGGCAAAACTTATAAAGTTATATTTAATAAAGCAACTTTCAATAAAAATGAAACCCTATCACCTTATTATGATATATATGTTAATGGTGAAATAGGTAAAACAGAAGATTTTAACAGCTTATTGATGAGAATATGGCAAAATTATAATAAAATGAATTAGGGGGATTTTTAAAATGGGAAATGAAGTAAAAACAAATGTAGGAATGGGATGTTATGAACATAATGATAGAACAGTAGTAGCAACTTGTCCAAAATGTGGGAAATTTATGTGTAGAGAATGTGCAGAAAAATATAAAAGCAAATTATGTGAAAGTTGTGAAAATGAAAGAATCAAAGAAGAAGAGGAAAAAGCAGAACAACAAAAAGCAAGAGTAAAAAATAATGCAAAAGCAAATGTAGAAACTTCTAAAAAACAATTAAGAGGAGTAATTATTAAATCAGCAATATTTGGAATAATTGGTATTTTATTAGGTATGGATTCAGGTTCATTCGTAAATGGATTAATATTTGCTTATATATTTGCGGCTTTGCCATGGGGATGGAAATATGTAAAAAATGCAATTGATACAGGAGAATGGGCATGGTTAGCAGCTTGGACGAATAATATTTGGTTATTAGTATTTGGAATATTTTTTAAATTTGCATTAGCTATATTGATTGGAATTTTTGCTATGCCAATAGGGATATTTAAAGCAATAAAGAACTTTAATGATGCAAAGAAAATGCAAGAGAATATAAATAAGAATTACAAATAAAAATTATTAGAGAAGAAGGAAAGAAAATGAAAAATAAGATTTTAAGTGTAGTAAGTATATTAATGTTAGTGAGTATGGTATTTATTTTAACAGGTTGCTCAACTAAAAAGGAAGATACCAAAGAGATAAGTCAAACTAATACAGAACAACAAGAAGTATCTTATTTAGATTATGACAGAACAGCAGAATTTTCTGAAGGAATAGCAGTAGTATCAAAAACGATAGATTTTAAACCAATTCATTATGTAATAGACAAAGACTTTAATGTACTTTTCTCATATGAAGGAAATTCAACTTTTGTTGGCAAATATATGCTAATTCCAGATAAAGATGATAAAACAAAAATAAATGTACTAAACGAAAAAGGAGAAACCGTATATTCATACGATGATAAAGAATACAAGAAAGAAGTAAAGCTAGTAGAAAATGGTTGCTTAATTATAACAGAACAAACAGATACTTATAATAGTTCAAAAAGTGTAGCAGGAATATATAGCATAGAGGAAGAAAAATATTTATTAGAACCATCAGAAAAGTATGTTAATAAAATAAAAGAATATGGAGACAAAATGCTTTTATTAAATGATGAAAATACGCAGTTTTTTAACTTAGAAACTAAATCAATTGTGAATTTTGAAGAAAGAGTTTCCCGTGAATTCAAAGATGGTTATGCAATAGATGATTACTTAGATAATAATAACGAAGAATGTTTGAAAATTTTTGATACAAATGGAAATATTAAAACAGTAAAAAGTTTATTTGGAGCATTAAGTGATATTAAAAATAATTCTAATGGAATGTTAGTCAATAGTTCTTCAAGAATAGAAACCGAAAATTATAATGAAAAATTTACTGGGACAAATGTTCAACTATTTGATTTTGAAAAAGGAACTGTTAAAGACTTGTCAAAACAATTTATTATGATATCAGATAAAGTACTATTTTCAAAAGATGGTTATGCCTTAGTTAAATTTTCTAATCAAGGAAGTGAGACCTACTATACTATCATTGATAAAGAAGGAAATATGGCTTTTGAACCACAAAAACGAAATAATGAAGCAATACTAGGAGCAGAAAGCAACGAAGTACCTAGAGTAGTAAAATCAGAAAGTTTATATGAAGGAAACTATTTTATTGTAGAAGATAATGATATTCCAAAAGTTATTGATAAAGATAATAAAGAGATTTTAGTAGCAGAAGAAAATGAAACATTTGATGGAATAACAAATAATGTTGTTTTAGTACATTGGGAAAAACCTGGATATCATGAACAATATTATTATAAAGACTTACAGGGAAATAAAGTTGGTTTAAAAGTTAATGGCGACATAAAAAAATATAATTGAAAGGGAACAATATGAAAAAAGTTTTATTAAATGTAATAATTAGCATAATGTTAATATCAATGTTATTTGCATTAACAGGTTGTAAAAATAATAATGAAATTGAAGAAAACGAACAAATAGAAAATCAAATAAATGAAGAAAAAAATACAGAAGAAAATATTAATTCAGAAATAATAGGAAAATGGACAGCAACAAGAACAAACAATAGTGTATATTCATTAGGTGAATTATATGGTTCAGCTTTCTCTTTTTCAAATGAATTAACATTTAAAGAAGATGGAACATATGTATTAGGAATAGGAGTAACTTATTGGCAAGAAGGAAATTATGAGATAAATGGAGATAAAATAAAATTAACAAATACACAAATTAAAGGAGATAATCCAGATGGTAAAACAACGGAACAATTTATAATAAAAAATGAGGATGGCAAAAATCAGATTATACTGGAAGAATCACAAGCGTACAATGTAACAGTTGGTATAATATTTGAAAAGGTAGAAGATAATTTAAATACTACAACTGATGGAAATGTAAATAAAAATGAAGTAAAAAGATTAAGGGCAGGAGATTTTTATTTAGAATATGGTTCATATACCAATGTAACTTATGAAAGTAATTCACCACAATATGGAACATATAAAATAAATGAAGATGGTACATTTTCTTGCACGACTTCAGAAGGGACAGCTACTGGAACATATACAGTACAAGAAGAAACTTATGATAATTCCAATACGACCTCCACAGACTGGTTGATTACTTTTAAATCTTCGAACACAAATATTATGAATGCAAATGCTTCTTGGATTATAGATGGAAACAATAAATTCTCTGGAATACAAAGTGGAGGAACATTCAAGTATATGGGAAATTAAAGTATGAATACAAAATGACAAATTATAAAAATGAAGTTTTATTTTATACCTATATGACAAAAGATAGCATTTTGCTATCTTTTAACTTTTTTATTAATCTATTGTATTTTTTAATTCTTGGTAATCAATATCTAAAACCTTACAAAAAGCGATAAGCTCAAAATCTTTTAAGATTTGATTACCTTCTTCAATTCTTTTTAATTCAGTTGAGGTAATATAAACAGCATGTAACTGTAATAATTCGCAAAGTTCCTTTTTCTTAAGTTTCTTCTTTTCTCTATATTCTTTTATTAAATCACCTACAACATTACTTTTTTCATTTCCGTACTTTTTCAAGATGTTCCCCCATTATCTTCAATTTTTATTGATTTTATTACACTTTTTTGCTAAAATATCGAGAGAGCCTCGACTTTTGAGATATTATTTCATTTTTTGCATGAAAGGAGGAATTTATGGAAAAAAAATTATTTGCAATAGTTCTATTTGATGGAAAGAATATAAAAAATACCACAGTAACAATAGATTCTTTACGCAAAATTATAGATAATTTTATAGATAATGATGGGCATTGTCTTTGTATTACAAAAACATCTAGTGAAGCAGAGAAGCAAGAAATACAGAAATTTTATAAATCTAAATATGGTTTTTTTATAGAAAATATAAATCAAACGAAATGACCGAAATGGAATATAAGGAAGCAATAAACAAGTTAAAGGAAATAAAAAGTGAAAGTGATACAATTGAAGAATTTGAGATAAAATTCAATGAATATAAAAAAACACTAACAATTATACCCCCATATAATGTTAGCGAATAAATCTATTTAGTATTTAATAAATAAGTAATCATTTGATTAATAACTGACTTGTCTCTTTCACTCAAAAGCTCATACTTGTCAGCAATACTTGGTGATTTAATGATATTTTTAAATAATTGCACAGAGGAACATTCAGCAGTATTACAAATATTTATTGCAGTATCTATGCTTATACCAACCTTTCCATTTTCAACCCTAGATAGAAATTGCCAATTTATATTTAGTTTTTCTGCAAATTCTTCTTGTGTTAGGTTTAGACTGTTTCTAATATCTCTAATATTTTCACCTAATATAGAATTACCTGTGTAGTTATCTGTTAAATTATCCATTATTTTACCCCTATTTAATAGTATAACGAATATAGGCTAAAAAAAGAATAATTTTATAAGTCTAGTTTTTGATATTTATTAGACTTAATAAGTATAATACGATATAAAAATAATATGGATTATCGAGGTATCAAGTATAAAGGGAGGTGAAAACTTGAATTTACTAGTCGATAACCTAGAGTCAATAGAAAACAACTATAATCCTACATTAAAAAATAAAACAGAAAAGAAAATTAAGATACTAATAGCAGATGATTATAAACCACTTTGTGAAACATTAAGGAATATCTTAAATGGATATGGAGAATTAGAAGTAATAGGATTAGCACATACAGATCAAGAAGAAATAGAAAAAATAGAAGAATTAAAACCAAATGTAGTTATAACGGATATAAAAAGAAATAATCAATATACTGGATTAGATATAGTCAAACAATATGAAAATAAAGAAGATTCACCTTATTTTTTTGTTATTTCTTCCGCAGCAGACGAAAGAAAATTAAATTCTAATCCTAAAATCATAGGATTTATGAGCAAACCTTTTTTAAATTATGATAAGATAGTAGAGGAGATTTTGAAAGTGTATTTATAAATTTTTATGATATTCGACAAATTTCAACATATATTTGTATCAAAATATGTTACAATATATAAAAGGAGATGGTGAATATGCAAAAATATTATGAAAAATCTCTAAAAGTTATACAAGAAAAAGGTATCAAAAACGAAAAAGACTACAACAAAGTAGTAAAGACTTATTTAATACTATCAGCAGAAAGCTTAAAATATATTTCATGCACTAGGAAATTTGATAAAATTATAGACTTATCAAAGAAAGTCAGCTAGACTTTCTTTTTTTGAAAAAAGTTGTTATGCTTTATTTTTTTGCAATTTTGTGATAATATATGGAAAGAAAATATGAATGATAATTCAAGACTTTGTAGATTATTTAGATAAAAAAATGCCAGTTTAAAAAAACTGGCATAAACCATATATATGGTTTAATACAGGATTAGGTTAAAAATTAATTAGTTACATATTTTTATGACATTCATTAACCATAGATCCATACTTTAACAAATACGGAAACTCCACTGGGAACACCAAAGGCCACAAAGTACTGGCCGAGATTATTCTGCCATAGATTTGATTTCAGCTCAATATGGTCATTTGTCCATATTCTGCCGGAAATATTACTTGCAGAACCAATTACTGAAGAACCAGCATAATCCATCTGGTAATTGCCATTTGAGCAACTGGTCTCAATAGTGATACCCATACCGCCAACTCCTTGACCATTACAATCGATAGAAATGCCGTTATTTCCTGCGGCTGCGGTTACTGTTTTCTGATTATAGCCACTTACACTGCTTAAGGGCATAACCGTTCCATCTCCGGACACCTCAAAAGTATATTCGCCGATCAAATTCTTCTGAGCTGCAGTTTCATTACCTTTTGCACTGGCAGCAAATACAGAACTTGAAAGCGAGAAACAAAGAGTTAATGTTAAAAGCGCTGATAAAATCCGTCTAAATTTTTTATTCATATTAGTTCCTCCTAACTTAAATGGATATAACCTAATCCTGTATTTGGGCAGAAATAGATTTCTGCCATAAAACAATAGTCATTGACTATTATTATAATTATAATGCTTTTAAACAAAGAAAACCAGAAAGATACTTAAAGATAACAAAAGATAACAAAAAATAATTGAAAACTATAAAAAAAGATAAAAAATCGTGAAATTTTGTAACAATTTTGATTTAACTATAGTCTAAAATAATAGAGGAGGTAAAAATGGAAGAAATATATAAAAAGTATTCTAGATTGGTATATAATTATTTATACAAATTAACCAACAATACTGAAATTTCTGAAGAATTGACTCAAGAAACTTTTTGTAATGCTATTCAAGGAATTAAAAATTTTAGAAGAGAATGTTCTTTAAATGTATGGCTTTGTCAAATAGCGAAAAATAAATGGAAAGATTATATTATAAAAAATAAAAAATATGAATCAATACCATTTGATGATAATATTGAAGTCCAACTATCAGAAGAAGGTTTAGAGGAAACAATTAATTCTAGAGAAGAATTGATAAGTCTTTATCAAAAGATTCACAATCTAGATGCTAATACACGTGAAGTAATTTATTTAAGAATTAAAGGGGATTTTTCTTTTAAAGAAATTGGAAGAATATTACAAAGAAATGAAGAATGGGCTAGAGTTACTTTTTATAGGGGAAAATTAAAATTAAAGGAGGAATTAAATAATGAAAAACGAATGTGAAGTTATAAAGGATTTATTACCTAGTTATATTGCAGGAGTTTTAAGTAGTGAGACCGATGATGCTATTAAAGAACATATAACTAATTGTACTACTTGTAGAGAAATATTGAAAAACATGAATAATGGTGAAATAAATAAATCAAGTATTCAAGGTGAAAAAGAAGAAATTGACTATTTAAAAAAACACAATACAAAAATGAAAACTTTAAAAATAATATTAATATTAATTATATTAATATTAATCGCTTTTCCGTCTATATTTATAATTAAATACAACTATAATGTTAATATAATGAAATTAGTAAGTAATAATATTGAAAAAATCCAAGAAGAAAATAATTATACTGTTAATGTAACTGAACATAGAATTGACTATGAAAATAAAAGAGAATTTACAACTACATCTAAATATTACTATAAAGATAATAAATATAAAATTGAAAATCATTGTGGAAATGCATCTTTTGATGTAAAAAATAAAGATACATATTATTATGGAGAAATTGACACATGTACTAGGACTAAAATTGTAGAAGATATAAAGACAGTTTATAGAGAAAGTAGAAATTATGTTTATGTAAAAAAAGGAACTTTACTTAAAGATATAAAAAACGAAATTGAAATATTTGATATAAATTTAGGATTTTTTTCTAACATAATTATAAAAAGTGGATATCAAATTAGAAATGATCGATACAATGGTAAAGAATGCTATGTTATAAAGAAAGGAAATAATGAGGGATATAGTGAATTTTGGATTCAAAAAGATTCTATGATGATTATTAGAAGAATACAAGACCTTTATAATAATAGTTATACTGAAAAAAATTATAGTATAAGCATTAATTCTGTTAAGGAAAAAGATTTGGTAATTCCTGATTTAGAAGAATATAAAATTGAAGAAAGTATTAATAATGTTGATGAAGAATATATAGAACTATATAAAAATCTAATATAATGTAAGGAGATAAAGGTAAGTTTAATTAGCCTGAATAAGATAATGATTAAAGCACTAATAGTTGATGATAATTTATTGTATGTAAAAAATGTTTTTAATACCATAATAAATAGAATAGATAATGTACATATTAATTACATTGCTACAAATGTTAAAGAAGCATTACAGATAATTAATAATAATCAAATTGATTTAATATTTCTTGATTTAAAGCTTCCTGATGGTAGTGGACTAGATATTATAACCGAAGTGAAATGTTCTAATTACACAAAGAAGCCTAATATTATAATTTTATCAGAATATAAAGAATTAATTACAAATAATTTGGGAGATAATATAATTAATGTGATAGGAAAACTTGAAGAAAACGAATTAATTTATAATAAGATTTTAAAATCGGTTAATGCAATTAATTTTTCAACCTTTGAAAGTAGTATAAAAGAACTTGTAATATCTAGACTGACAAAAATAGGTTATAATTGGAAATATAAAGGAACGCTTTATATTTTAGAGACAATTATGTATATATATCAGCATAATAATATAGATTTGTTAGATAATATAGAAAAAAATGTATATACATATATTTCATATAAGCATAATAAAAGTATTAATAATATAAAAACCAATATAATAAAATCAACTAATTCAATAAGAAATAATGATTATACCACAATAAATCTAACACCTAAATTTGTTATTTCTAATATTCTTACTGAAATTATTAATAAATACAATTAGCCATAAATATATAAAATTATAATTATTTTATAAGTTTTAAGTAAAAGCCCCTTAACAAAGTTAGGGGACTTTTTAACAAAAAACAAAATATAAATATACGAATTCATTATTTTTTATAAAAATACCATAAAATGATAATAAAATCAAGTGATTTCTTCGTTTTCCTTATCTTCGTCATTGTTTAATACTTCAAGTTCAGGATATGTTGTATATAAAAATGGTATTTCACAGTCGATGTTCTCTAACTCTTCCCTATCAGGAAATGCCAAAATTAATTTATCAGCTTTAGGGAGGGATAGGGGATAGGAATTTATTAATTTAACAGTTCCCTTTTTATTATCTTCATTTGCTACAATGATATGATACAATAAATGTTCATTAGTTAGCAATGTAATATAAACAGGCTCATAGCCTTGATAAAACCTTATAAGGCGTTTTTTATACTTGCATAATATATCTAATGCTACCAACATATTATCATTAATTTTTCGTGTATTATGAACGAATATATCACCTTTTTTACTTACCATGTTATTATACAAAATGTTCTTGAAATTATCGTTTTCATTTCCAAACAATTTTTGTAGATGGCTTAATTTAGTACAGCCAAAATCTTGTAAAAAATTTATTACTTTTAATCTATCTTCCATAAACAAACCTCCTAACTAATAATTCTCATTAAATAGCCATATATCAATTTTTTATCTTCTCTAATTTCAGACACTCTTATCAACACATTATCCATAAAATGTGGATAGTTGTTGAATCTTGCAGGAACTCTAACTAAGCAAGTAATATTAGTAGTATCTAATTGAACAATAACACCACTATTTCCTTTTGGAAATGCTATTACTTTTCCTGTATATTCTCCACCTTCAGTTATATATTTTCGAATGCTTTTATAAGGGTTTTCAAGAAAGTCTTTGCTAGAGAGTTCAAAAACATTGTTTTCAATATTTATTTGCTTAATCCTAACTTTTAGATATTCTCCTGGAAAATACAGGTTTTTGCAATTAACAATATAAGTGTGTTGCAGATTATCTGCTTTGATTATAACCTCTTTTCCATATAATTCTACTAAAATATGCTTTTGACCGACAGCTAAGATTCGTACTCTAACAGCATCATTTAGTTTTAATTTTGGTAGTTCTAGTTCGGATCTTAACTGCATAGCATCTTTTCGACTTGCTATTGCTATACTGGAAGTTGTATCTATCTCTATTACAATAAAGTCAATTTCTGCTCCAAGCATTCCTCTAATAATGGATTTATTTACCTTTTCTATTCCTAAATGTGTACTAGGTACAAGTATTTTTATATCTTCGTACCATACAATAGCACATGATATATTTTCATTTTTAAATTTATAATACTCATCTTCTATTCCACTAATTTTGCCTGTTAATATTCTTTTTTCTTCTTTACTACGCAATAACTCTTTCATTGCTAATTCTTTCAAAAAATCACCTCCAATAAAAAAACATTTACCTTTTGTTTAGGTAAATGCTACATATTTATCATTTTTCTATTTAACTAGGATGTAGAAATGAAACATGTGTTGCTAAATACAAAACGAATATTATTGGAATAATAATTATAAAAATTCCAATAATAAACAATATTCTAATCCTTTTTTTTATCTTTAGAGTTTCGCTATCTTCGTTATAGATTATAATATATTTATTTACAAATTTAATAAGTAGTACAATGATTATTGGATCAATAACAAATAATAATCCTCCATAAATTATAAATGGGATAAATAAGACTACTAATCTTGAAGAATCACTTATCAAAGAAAATTTTTCTATTAACTTAAAACAAATTGTATTAATATCAGGTGCTACAATTAAAGTAAAAAATATTGTTAGTGTAAATATAACTACATACCATATTACTTTGGTCATTTGAACTTTGGTAGGTAATTTCATAATTTTTTCCTCCTACTCAACAATACAATATATTTAATTTTCAAACTTTATCGACCTTCTTGTAAACTTGCAAGAACAGCAAATCCTAATCCATAAAATGTTATAATTCCTATAATTGCTGCTATTAGTAATGCTACAAAAAGTTTTATAGCAATTTTAATATTTGTACTATTTTTTGCTTTTTTTATTATAAAAAGTAATTGTACTAAAAAAACAATTACAAATATAATTAATGGATATAATATTAACTGCATTATTTGTATTCTCTCCTTCTATTCTTCAGTTATTTCTATTGATTTTAGTTCTAATTTATCTAAAGGCATATCTAAACTTTCATATTCTACTTTTACATTTTTTCCTTTTTCTAAATTTCCTATTATTTGAGTATTATCTGTTATATAGGCTTTTACTGCAAATGGATAATTATATCCTGTGTCAGTATGCGTGTCATCTTCCAAACTATATTTTAAATATAGATGTCCAGATTCAGTATAAGCATCTCCAATGGTTACTACTGAAGGATATGTTCGATTGCCTTTTAACGCATCTTGTTTCATTTTATTGTAGTCATTTGATTTTAAAACAGTAATAGGATTATTTTTAGGATCAAAGTCATTATCTCCAAAACTATATCCTTTTTTACTTAAATCTCCACTACAAATAAGCAAATCTCCTTCTTCTATATAGCTAGTATCATATTCTTTTAATGTAAAATAATCGATACATTTTTGTTTTATATCAGTAATATTTGCTCTCGTATATTCTTCCATTTCAAAACCAAATTCTCCAAAATGTTGACCGTTAAATATGTATATATATCCATTGTGATGTAATTCTACCATTCCTTGAATATATACATCTTTAACAACTTCCGTTATTTCATTTTGCCTAGATGTATCATATATAATATTTCCTTCTTTATCATATATAACGGAACTATCTTCTTTAAATTCAGTCTCATTTATTTGTGTATTTTTATTAAAGATTAATATTCCTAATAATATAGCTATTATTAATATAATACAAAGTACTGCAATTATTATTTTTTTCTCTTTCATATCTAATCATCCTTTCAGATTACTATTAATTAAAATGATTATATCATATATTTAAAAAGTATCCCAGTCTATTTTAGGTTTCTTCTTAGTTTTTCTCTTTATCTTTTCCTTTTTACTATTAACTTGTACTTTTTCAGGCATATTTTTAGTCCATTTAGGGGTATATTCCAAAACAGAACTATCTTTTAGTTTTTTTGCAAGTGGATGTTCTGTATATCTCATTTTGTCTAGTAATAAAGGCTTATTTCCTCGCAAAATCACCAATAATTGTGTAGCTGCCATTCTTAATATTTCGTCTTTATTAAGCAAATTTCTTTGTAAAGTTGTTATATTTTTTTGACCAAATTCAAATTCTCCTTCAAGTCCAGCATCTTTTTTTATACTTTGAGTTTCAACGGTTGATACACCAACTAAATCACAAAAAAAGCCGAGCTGTTAAAGTATCTGTTGTTCCTAAACTAATTCTTGTATCACAGTTTCCAACTATCTCATCAGATAAACCATTTGGATAGCGATTGTCTAATTGCCCGTTTATTTTGTGTGATAGGAATTAAGGAAATACCGGCGACTGCGCACCGTGCTTATCTTCCTGTTAAAATCAGATATAGAACCTATGTTTGCGAATTCGTCTAAAAAACAAAATACTTCGTTTTCACATTTTCCAGTAGGTTGTGAATCAGCATATCTAACTAATTTGATAAACAAAAATGTAAAAAACAAAGAGGACAAGAAATCATTGGAGGAATCAACATCACTTGTTACAATATAATAAATACAATGTTTCTTTCCTGGCAATATTAAATCAATATCACTTTCATTTGTTAGTTTTTGTAAATCTTCATTTTGAAAGGGTTGTAGTCTAGTTCCAAGACCTGTAATGACTGATGCTTTTATCGTATCGCTACCACTTGCAAAAATATTATAACTCATTCTTGCTGGGTGATCTTGTGGCATTTTCTTAAATATATTGTCTATCTCTTCAATGTTGCCGTTTGCAATATGATGGTAGACATTAGTTAGCGTATTTTTATCAGATAAATTCTCCAAAAAATAGAACAAAAAAGCCTTTAGCAGATTTTCTTCAGCACGAGGCCAAAAGTCGTCTTTGCCACTTTTCTTTTGTGTATTGCTAATAATTACATTTGCCGTTGTTTGAATATCTGTTATAGTTTCATTTTCTCCTAATGGATTCCAACGGTCAGAGTGTCGCATATCTTTTAAATTAAAGACTTTGACAGTATAACCAATATTCCTAAAATAACTAGATGTAGTTCGATAAATTTCTCCGTTTTGGATCAGTGCAAATAATTGATTTTTTATATTTAGAAAGTTCAAGCAAATTCGTCAATAAAAATGAAGTTGTTTTCATACTTCCGACTACTACCAAAAACAGCAATATTTTTATTAAAGTAACTGTCAAATGGTAGTTTTACAATATAATTATTTAATTTTCCTAAAATAATACCAGGTACATCATTTATTCCAAGTACTTCTTTTAATTCAGTTTCATTCATCCAATTTGATGTTCCATAAGTTCCATCTTCTGTTTTAAAATTAATACCTTTATTTTCGTTTTCCTTTTTGAATAGTACAAGTAATATGTCTATAATAATAAAAATTGAAATAAGGGCAATTATGAAGCAAATTAGTACATATAAATTATTAGTAAGTAAAATATCTCTTTCAAAGCATATATTTAAAATACTAATATAATTTTTTATATTGATATCTAGTACAATATTTAAGATTAAACAAAAAAATAAAAATATGTAAAAACATATCTTCTTAATCATAAACTCTGCGTTCTTTGTCAATGTATTCTTCCAAGTCAATTGCAATATATCTAGCTGTTGGGAGTTCTTTTTTTAATTCCTTTTCCAGTTGTGTATCGCAAATAATATCAATACTTTTATTTCTATTTTCTCTTAAAAATTGTTTGATTCTATTTATTTTTTCAGTATCTAAAAAGTAAAAATATGCAATATAGGTCTTTTTATAATCTGTATAATCACAAAAAGCATATTCTGCTAAAACAACCTTATTCCTATAATACTTATTCATAATTCTAGCCCAATTTATACTATGCAAATATTTTAATCTTTCTCTATTTTCAATTGTATCTGTAATAATTAGAACTTGATTCATACCGAAAGCAAAATCATTTACATTAATTTTTGACGCATCATGAGTTAATACAATAATATTTTTATAGCACTTTTCCTTTTGAATGTCATAAACTACTGACATTACATATTTAGAATCTTGTTCTTCTGTAATTTGGTAAGTCAAATATTCAAAACCATTTATTTCAAATATTCCTATAAATCTTCTAGCTGTAATAGTAAATTGTTCTTTATCTTTTATATTAAAAGAAGGGGTAAAGGTAACTAATTCACATTTATTATAAAATGCGCCTAGATTACTAATTTGTAATAACCTAGATAAATATTTTTTATTTCTATTTCTTTTGTTATATGCAAAGTTAAATAATCTACAATATTCAATGCCTATTTCGTCAAGCATTAAATTTGTTTTTACTTTCTTGATAAAATTCTTGTCAATTAGATTATTAACTCTATTTCTATAATAATATTTGCTAGAGGGAAAAAAGTATTGACTATCTGCCATACTTAAATATTGAAACTTAGCAATGAATTTTATCAATTCAATTTCATCTTCACCGATTTGGAAAATAGTTCAAAAAATCACCTCCAATTAACTTAAAAAATTTTTCAATAAATTGTCCGTTGGTAAGATATTCGATAGCATACGCTATCGCCTACTTACCTCCACTCAAAAAACTATCAAATTGATTTTTTAAAATCCTTTAGTAGCAACGATTTGCTCATTTCACTACCTATCAAATTTTGTTGAATTAGAAACTATCAAAAATTTGATACTTTTTGAAACTGTTTTTTTCTAAATTTGGAATGATTTTTTTGCTATCACATACATAAATTTCTGTGTGTGGAATTTCAGAAAATTCACCTTTCACACAATAAGACATTTTTGTTGCGTTATCATCTTCAACAACTTTACTTAAAACTAAAGCATCTGCAATTGGTTTTATATATTTATTATCGACATCCCAACCAACTATTTTGTCAAATATCTTGATATAGATAAAAATTTCATTTTCAAATAAGTTGCTAAATTTTTTAGTACATTCAGCAACATTTAATAAAATTCTTTTATGTGTATGTGTTTTTTGATTTTTTAAACTTTTATATGATGGTAATACTTCAGGAACATATATTTTTAATATTCCATTATTAAAGTTTGCCTTATATTCATTATCAATTGTTTTTATTTTTTCATATTCAAATTCAACATTTTGGTTATATAGCTTAATTTCAGCTAATATATTATATCTAGTTCTTTCAAAATTCATTAAAAAACTTTCTATTTGTAAATCAGTTAAACTATTATTTCTTATCATTAAATCTATATTTTGTTGTAGATTCAATAAATTTTTCTGTAAATTTTCACTTATAATCATAAATAAAGTCCTTTCCTTAAAATATTATTGAAGGGCAATACAAAAAGGAAAACACTTTATTTCTATTCTTCGTTTTCGATAAATTCGTCATAAGCTGCAAAAACTGCATCTGTAAGTTCTTCTCGAACTTTGCTATTTAAAGGATGGCACATATCACGATATTGTCTTTCCTCATTTACTAATTTTCTTGATGGCATTGAGATAAATCTGCCTCTTTCATTTTCTAATAATGTGATTCCTCTAATAATAAACTTTTCACTTAAAATAACATTAGCATACGCTAAAACTGGTCCTCTCTTTTTTGCTCTAAAAATTTTAACATTTGTAATTTTCATAATAAAAATCCTCCTATAAATTTATTTTTGAAGGGCAAATTTATAGTAAATTACTAACTTTTCTATTTACCTGTTTTAGGCAAAATTTCTTCGTGTTTTTCTTGTGGTATATGCGTAATTGTAGTCCATTTGCTGTTAGCTTCAGCAGTTACACCATAGTAAACACCTACTGTCTTTGTATGATTAGTAAAAGTATCATTTTCTTTTAAAGTGTCAAATGATTTACATTGCATTGTTGGACTTGTACTTTCTTTAAATCCTTTTTCTACTTTTCCAAAATCATACATTGTTTCAGTAATATATTCGTCCTCTGCAAGTTCTATTGTTGTAAAGTCTAAATCGTAGTTTTCTTTTGTACTTAGATTATCTCTAAATAAGATATAATCTTCTGACTTATTTGTTTTATAAAATACTTTATAAGTTAAGTCTTGATTCCAAGTACCAGTTGTCATTTTTTCTAGTCTAATATAGTCAGTTGGTATATAATCAAACCATTTAAAGTTTTCTAAAAATACATTTGATGCGTTTCCTACATTTGTAAAAGTATAATCAACTTTTTCTCCTGGTTTAATTTCTGTTGTACCTTCTTTTTCAACTGTTACCTCAATATCTGTACTATCATTTTCAATAGTTATAGGGACAATTTCATGATTTTTAACTATTTCAAATTCAAAAGTATTTTCATTCAATAAATAATAAACAGAACCTGTATCTAATTCTTTTAGATAGTATTTTCCTTTGTAGATATCTTTACTTGTTGCTTTTCCTAAACTATCTGTGGTTAATGTTTCAATTAAATTATTATCTTGATTATATAGTCCAAATACTGCTCCTTCTATCTTTTTATCTTTATCTTTTGAATCAACTTTTGTAATTTCAACATTTCCTCTAATTCTTTCGTTTTCAAATACAACATCTTTTATTTGATTTTCTTCTAATGTAATTGTTTTTTCTTCATTGGTTATGGCATATTCCTCACTTGTTTCTGTTTCTACTAATTTTAAACTTTCATAATCTCTTAATGGATATTTTTGTGTAAGTGCTTCGCCGTTTTCGTTTGTAACAATAGTTTCTAATAAGTTATTGTCTTTATCAAAAACATTAAATTTAACACCTTCTAATTTTATTTGGTTGTTATCTTTATCAACTTTTATTATTCTTATTTGTCCCTTTTTAAGTTCATTTTCAATAATGTTTTCTTCTGTTGTATCCCATTTAACCTCAACTGTTTTGTCAGCTGCTAAGTTGTACCATTTTCCTGTATTTTTTTCAATTAGTTTATATTCTCCAATTCTTAAGTCATTTACTTGGAACTCTCCGTCTACATTGGTTGTATAAGTTCCTATAACTCTTTTAAATTCTTCTGAATATAAATCAAAATCGACATTTCCCAAAGCAATTTTGTGATTATCTTTATCTACTTTGTAAACCTTTAAATTTCCTCTTTTGTGTTCATTTGTTATAGTTTTAGTAGTAGTTTTATTATATTCGACATCTATATCAAAAGTAGATTTATTTAAAATATATTTATCATTTGTTGCAATTTCTTTTAGTATATATTTTCCTTGATACAACATTGAAAAACTAGCTTTTCCGTTTTTATCTGTTGTTACATTTCCTATAACTGTTCCATCAGGTTTTTGTAATTGGAATGTAACACCTTCAATACCACCTCTTGTTTCAGCATCTATTTTATCAAGCTGAATTTTGCCAGTATTCGTTTTTACATTTAGTTTTGCTTGACCTGATACATCTCCAAACGGATCATAAGTCAACATGTAATCTTGTGTTCCAGGTACTGTTATTCTTCCATAAAATACTGGATAATTTTTGCATTTTGCTCTTAATACCACTGTTACATTTACATCTTTATCCAATTGTGATTTTGGAATTTTAACCTTAAAATGTTCATTTCCTCCAAATGTTGATTTTTCTGTGTTTGACATATTAGTAATTTTACTTCCGTTTGGCATTCCTGCTGTTGAAATTATTGAATATTCGCTTGTTTCAACTGGACTGTCAACGACATATTCTTGTGAATAATAATCGCCATCTTCAAAAAATGAACCTATTTTATTTGCTTGAACATCTGTATTCATAGGCGTTTGATTTCCGTTTCTACCGAATGTTTACAAGATTAACAATTGCATTTTTTATAGCAACACCTTGTGCATCGCCACCCTGATAATAAGAACTTGGATCTCGATTGTAAAGGATGCAGTAAACGGCTTGCTTTGTAGCAACGAAAGCATCTTGATAATTTGCAACACCCATTGCTTCAGGTGATTGGTAAGGATAACCATTTATTGCGACACGCCATAAACGAACATCGTTCATAACCTCATTTACATTAACACCATAGCTTTCTCCAGCTTGTGGAGTTCCAACACCTGGTGCATCTTTATCAAGACAATAAGCTGGGTATTGTCTGCCACCTTGCTCATAGTAAGCATAGTGAGTTATGATATAAGACCAAGCGTGTTGGTTAGTATCATAAAATTGCAAATGCCTTCCACATTCGCCACCATTTCTAACAACTGCTGAATTAATTTCAACAGCATTTACGAAATTTGAAAATGTTGATAATAATGTTAGTATTAGCATTAAAATTGCCATACTTTTTTTTGTTATTTTTTTTAACATAATAAAATCCTCCTTTTTCCATTAAAAATAGACACTTTCATAAGTGCCTATAATTTTTTAAAATATATAACATTCTGTCATTATAAATTGTCCGTTGTTGTAATAATCTTCGGCATAAACTCTAATCGTACCAAAAGAATATTTTATAAAGTTGATTACTCGTGATTCTGCGAAAGTGAATTGATTTGTTTTAGTTCTTATTGATGGGTCTACTTGTATAGTATATCCGTGTGTTTTCATATTGTCAGATGGGTTATTGTTAATTACACTTTTTATTCTATTAATCATTGTGTCATTTCTAACAAATTTTTCTCCCTCTGCTTTTGTAGTTTGAGTTTGTGCCTGTGTTGTAGTAGTTTGTTTTTGTGGAGTATTTGCCACACTTTGCTGGGTTGTCTGTTGTTTTTGACTTTGTACTGGTGTACTTTTCTGTGTTTGCTTTTGATTTACAGTTGCAGTTTTACTCTCATTTGGTTTGACTGTATTTACTTGTGATGTTTCTGTCTGTTGGTTATCAGCTACTTTTGGCTGTTCTTCTGTTTCCTCTGTAACTGCTTCAGCAATTTCCATATTTGCAAAATCCTCTAATTGTTCATCTGTTTGTTCCTGTGTAGTATTATCAGCTGTAGTATCAGCAATAGTTTCTTTGGCGTTCATTTTACTTTTTACAGTAAACAATATCCCCAATAAACAAATTACACTAACCATTAGTAAAATAACGATTCTACTAATTAATTTTTTCTTATTTTTCATAAAACATCACCCTTTCTTATTTTTATTAGTATATAGGGTAACATGTTTTATATCATTTTGACAATGCTCAAAAGAAAATTTTTTATTTTTCTTCTAATGCTTGAACGCAAAGCCTTTGGTCAGGTTGTTTTCTAACACAAGTTAATAAAGTTAAAATATTTTCATTACTTTTTTCTAATTTTGACCAATCTGTTGCAGAAATTTGTGTAATACTATTAACTTTATATTTTTTTGTGCCTAAAAAACTTGTATAGGTTATTTTGTCGCCATTTTCTAAAGTATATAATTTAGCCCAATAATTACTAGAATTATGAGCTGCTAAACATACATTGCCATTTAAGTATGAAGAGTTATCAAAGTGTCCTACACCTTTATCAAGTGTTTTTAGTGTAGTTCCCTCATAAATCAAACCCTTAAAACCTATCTTGTCAATTTCAATAACACCAATTACAGTTTCGCCATCAATTTTTAGCTTTAAGTCATCATTATTGGTGCAATTATCTATTCTTTCTTGAACATTATTGTCAGAGTAAATTTCACACACACTGTCAACTTTTCTTTTATTAGCAAAATGTTTTACAATAAAAAATGTTGATATAATTGCAATAATGATAACTATTACTATAACTGATATTGTGATAGCTTTTTTTATGTTTTTACTCAATTTTTATCGCCTCCTTTCGTTCAAAAATAATAGAACTAGCTAATTATCTAGTTCTAAAATACTTTTAATATATTTTGAAATTTCGGAAAACTGACTAGGATTTGTAATTTTTTTAATTACATCGTCTAAATCAAAAGGATCAAAGACAAAATCATAAATTCCTAAAGTTAAGGCATCTTTTAGCTCTTTGACCTTATCATTTTCCAAAATTAAAATAACTTGTAAATTTTTTTCTCTAACTTTAAACATAAAGTCTTTGAAATTATATTTATTAGGTTGAATAGTAGCAATTAGAGTTGTTGCTTGTTGTTCTTCTAAAATATAATCAGGGTAATATACAATTCTACTATTTTCAATTTTTTTGCTTAAATCTCTATCTAATTGTTCATTATCTGTAAATATTAAAACCAATTTAAAAAACCTCCTTAAAAATTTATTCAAAATAGTCTTCAGGATTAGCATAATTTCCATTAATTCTAACCTCAAAATGTGCATGAGGTCCTGTTGAATAACCTGTTGATCCAACTTTTAAAACTACTTGTCCCTGTTCTACTACTTGATTTGTTTTTACTAATATTTCGCTACCATGTGCATAAAGAGTAACAATACCATTGCCGATGGTCTATCATAACCATATTTCCATAAGCTGAATTATAACTTGCATTGATAACTGTTCCATTTGCCATTGCTACAAAAGTTGCTCCCATTGGTGCGCCTACATCTGTTCCAGTATGTAATTTATAAACTTTAGTAATAGGATGAACTCTCATACCAAAATGAGAAGAAATTTTTGTATATCCAGGTATTGGCCACTTAAACATTCCTTTTGCTACTAGACTTTTACCATCTGTTATAATTGTCGCTGAAGAATTATTGTTTTGTAACCAACTTACATTTTCCTCACCTTCATAATAACCATTAGCTGCTTGTATAACGATTTCAACATCTTTGTCTAAATCGTCTTTTCTAATATGTAATTTATTTTTTAAATATTCTCGTAATCGTGAATACTTTTCCCCAATTAGTTCCTCATTTGTGAATACTTTACCTGTTATTTTTGTATTTCCATTAGTTGTTGTTTGCTCTTGATAATTATATTTGTAATGTCCCATTATGGTATCGCTTTCTATTAGTACAAAAGATGTCTCTTCTTTAGTAGAAGTAGTTTCTTTTCCATCTTCATCTTTTGTAGTAGTTTCAACTTTTAAGGTTACTGTTTCATATTTAAAGGTACTCTCAAATTCCTTTGCTACTTGATTTAATAAATTTTCGTCTATTTTTGTATGATTCGTCATATTGTGAAAAGCCATTAAAGCATATAAATGCGACCATTGAATCAGTTTATCATTTTCTCTATTATTCATATCAAGTAAATATTCAGTTTTTTCACTACCTTTATAATTATGACAAGTATTTAAGTATTCAGATTTTTTGATACATTTATTTTTTATTTCCAATTGTGCTGGTGGCATAGAAGCATCGTCAGTTTGTACCTCTTGAACAAAGATAGCATCTATAATTGAACATATTGCAAAAAATAACAAACCTATTATGATAATAAATGGCAAAAATGGCTTTATTACTTTAAAAGCAATTTTTTTAGCTTTATTTTTCACCTTTGATTTTGCTTTTTCTTTAAGGCTCATCATTATCACCTAGTTTCTTTAGGTTTTCAGTATCTTTTGTAACTTTGCTTATATATTCAGTATTTTGGAAATTAGTTTTAATATGTTTATTGCCTTTATATGAATTATTATCAAACTTACCTTCAGCAAGACTTGCACCTGTTTTTAGATATGTTTTTGTGGCATTATAACCAGTTTTTAAAACACCACCTGCAACATTTTTAGGATTTATTTTATTTCCATTACTTATATTTTGCTTATTTTCTCCGTTTGGCTTTGGTATTGTTATTTGTTTGTTTTCTTTTTGTTTCGGTATTACATCTCTAATAGGATTTACATTTCCGTTGTAATCTTTTTCAGGACTTAAATTTTCTGTTGGATCAACAACTGATTTTACTCTTGATACAAAACCTTTGAAACCATTTCCAGAACCTTCATTATTTCCATTGTTATTTGAAATATTAGAAGATGGACTTTTAAATTGTTCTTTTATTGCACCTAATCCGAATCCCATCATAGCACCCATTCCCATAACTCTACCTGTCATTTGTTCATTATCCACACCAGCAATCCTACTTGTTAGGTTTTGTAAACAATTTTGTAAGGCATCTGCTAAAGGAAGAATCATCATAGCCCATATAAGACTAACAGCCCAGCCACCACCACTAGGCAAAAAAGCAAGATATATTAAAAACAAAAAGCAATATATAAATTGCATAAATATATTCATTATTATTTGACCAGCCCAAATACTTGCAGCCGTTACATTTTTGTTAATTATCCATAAACCACAAGCAACAGGGGTAAAAATACAAAATATTATAATTGTAAATTGTCTAACAATAAATTTGATATTTAATTTTACAAAAAGATAAATAAACATTGCTATAACTAAAGCTGTTGTAATAGCATTTCCTGTTCTAATGCTTGTTAGCATACTATTTCCTAGTGAACTATCCAAAGTACCACTATTAGCTGCTGTTACTAATAAATGTACTAAACTGTTATTCATAAATAATAAAAATCTAATAAATAATGGTGCTAAAGCAATCGCAACACCACCGAAAACATAACCTCATTAAACTTTCTTTTGCTTCATTCTTTTTAGCTGTATTCATACCAGCAATCATAATTTTATACGATAAGATAAATACTGCAATTAAAGTTAGACTACTAGAAATAATCGCAAAAACAGTGTACCATTTCATAGTTTTATTCCATAAGTCAGCTGTAAAAGGGGATAGACTATCATTTTCAGCATTATTATTAAAAATTAATGTATCATAATCTTTAAATCCAACATTTGCCTCTTTTCCAGTAGTAAAATCAAAGACGGTTTGTGCTATTCCTCCAATACATTCAGCAATTATTTTTTCAAAAAGTGATCCATCTTCTTTTTTAATTTGGTCTTTAAATTTGACATCGTCAGCAAAGCACATAGGGCATAATAAAAAAAGAATTGTAATTACTACCAATGCACTCTTAAAAATTTTTTTCACATTATCACTTCCCATTATTAAATTAGGGCAATAGGAAACTTTTTTAAGTAAATACAAATTCTTTTTCATAAGGTGTTATTATAAATTTTATGGCTGTTACACTATTATTAAGACTTACTACACATTGACCTGGCGATGCAGTTGTTAAAAATTCTTTTGTTCCTTCAGCTAAATTAAAAAAGTCTACAACGCTATCTACGCTACCAGGACTTTGCTTAAATAAGTACCTAGTTGAACATATATTTATAATAGTTTTTCCGTTCATCACAACCGTAAAAATTCGTCAATAAATTGGCTACCGAATAAATAGAGGAACATTGTATTTACGACCCCTACGAGCTACATTTACAAGAAACTCTGCCGATTCTTGATATTTTAAAAACAACCAAGCCTCATCACATACAATAATTTTTTTCTTTTCTCTATTTTTCAATATAAACTTTTGCCATACCCAAGTTAGAATAACAAAACTAGAGTAAAGTTTTGTAAATTCGTCCTTAATTTCGCTCATATCAAAGCAAATAATATCTTCGGAAGATGTGATTTTACTTTCACAGTCAAAGATTCCTAGAGAATTACCTTGTAAAAATGGTACAAGAATATCTGCCAACTCTTCACATTTTCCTCGTTCTTGTAATTTCCTTTGAAAATCGCTCAATGTAGGCATCTTCTTTTGGATTTTTCCGACTGCATATTTACCATTGTCTAGCTTTCCTCCTTTTCTTTCGTACAATGAATTTATATCTGTTGTAATACCTTTTTCGCTATATAATTGATTAACTACAACCTCTATTTCAGTATTTTCTGTTCCTGTTAGTGTTCTTCCGTAATTTCTACAAATTGTTGCTAGTAATGACCTTATTTCAGCTACTTTGTCGTTTATATTTAAAAATTTGTTATGACCTTTTATGTCAGGTTCTATTTCAAAAGGATTTATTCCAGCTGATTGCCCCTGTTCAATTTTTATAATTTTCCCACCAAGCATTTTTGTAAGATTTGCATATTCACCGTTCTGCATCTATAAAAAAAGCACCACAACCGAGTTGTTGCAATGTTTCTAGCAGTTAATGTCTTTAATGCTACACTTTTTCCTCCTCCACTTGTACCACAAATAAATACATGAGGATTTGGCAAAGCAGGAGGACCGAATAAAAGTATCTATGTAGACAGGTGCATTCGTATACATATTTCGACCGATAAAAATTCCTTTATCGTGGCTTAAATTAGGATTAGAAATTGGAATTAATGTTGCAATACCGACCTGCTACCATATTTCTCTCATGATTTGGAATAGGTATCTCACCAGTTGGAAGAATTGTTTTATAGCCTTCTAATTGTCTAAAGGTTAATGTTCTTATCATTGCTGTTTTTTTGTTTAATTCACTTTCTAATATTTTTGTCTTTTCGTTAAGTTCTTCAAGACTTTCAGCATTTAGAGATATAAAGATAGTTGCGAAGAATAATTTATCTTGATTCGTTTGTATAAGCATTCTTAAATCTTCCAAATCTCCAATTTGTTTTTCAAGTTCAGGCAAATGTAGTATATTTCCGTTGTCTTGAATATGTTGCATATTCACTTTGACTTTGTACTAATTTTTTTGTTAATTGATTAATAGTATTTCCATTGTTAGCTGGTTCAACTTTTACAGAAATATTGATATTTCCAATATGAAATAGACTGTCTAACCAACTTACCCAAGTTTGTTCAGGATAAATAGTTAATACAAACATTCTACTAAATTTATTATAGCCACAAACTAGATAATCTCGTTTTTCTTGTAGTGCGTCAGGCAAAATAATGTCTGCAATAGTAGGAACATTATCAAATATGTTTATTTCTTTTTTCTTTTGTTTTCTGTTTTTTACCAACATATAGATTTTTCCCTCCTTCTTTTAATTTACTAATATTTAAACCAGAATTTTTGTTTAATTCTCTATAAATTAAATTATAAAGTTCGTCTTCGTTAAGTATTTCGCACATAATTTTTGCTCTTAATAGATTTCCTGTAAATGCTGTTGATTTTCTATTTAATTCTTCAATAGCATTTTCATATAGTCCATCATAAGAGATAATTGCATAGTTTTTTACAACTGATATTGTTCTATTTTCCATAAAGTTTTGTAGATATTCTATTAAGTAATCTTTATATTCCTTTATTTTAAAGCTATTTGCTTTATTTTCTTTTAGCAATGAGATTACTTTGCTAGTGTCTATAAATTCTGTTGTTGAAAAGAATTGAATTGGATAATCTATTGCTAAAGCTGTTTGGATCAGTACATTTTCAATTGCATTTTGTTCAGAATCCGAAAGCATATTGTAATCAATATTTCCAAGCCTAATAATATTAGAATATCTATTGCCTAAACAGATAATATTATCCTTAATTTTCATATCAAATATATCTGCTAGTTGTTTTTTATGACCTTTTTTACTTTTTTCTTTTGTATCATTTTTTGAATCTTGCTTAAGATTAGCACTTACATTCTTTTTCTTACGATTTAGATAAATTGCTGTACCAATAACAAAAGCAACAGTCAAAAATAGAAAAATAAACATTATAATCATTTGCTACACCTCTCATATACAAATTTTTTCTTACGAAAGATGTACTTTATGGCAAAATAAAAGAACTTATCAAAGTTCTGTTCACCAATTTTCAAAAAGCTACATAACAAGAAAAATGTTGCTATTGAGCTAATGAAAAATATTTTTATGATTAAAGGAATAGGCATTGCAAGTGTTCCTAAACTAGATGCACCTAGCATTATATAAAGAACTTGCCTTAAACTTAAATAACCTCCAAAAATCTTTTCTTCGCGTTTTATATCAAATGGCACTTTAAAAATTCTCATAATCTGTTACCTCCTAACTTCCAAGCAAATTGCCGGAATTATTAGTTGCAACATTTATGATAATACCTGCTATGATTAAACTTACACCAAGTATAACGCCACCACCACAAATCCAAGCAAGTGATCCTATTGATTCAGCTCTTTTTTGTGGGTTATTAGCATTAGCAATCATTTTTATTGCTGCAACAACTACACTTGCAAAAATTAAAACACCACCTAAAGGCATTGCAATAGAGGTTATAACTCTTTTTATATTGTCTGTTACTGTTTGCACCTCTGCTGTTCCAATACCTTCAGCAAAACAAACATTGCTTTTAATTGCTAATAATGTAATTGTTGTTCCTATTGTAGATAATTTAGTTAGTAAATGTTTTTTCTTTTTTGATAAATTCATAATTTAATCACTCCTTTTACAATTTTTTGAAGGACTAATTGTAAAAGAAACACTATTTTTAAATCAAATTCTTAAAATAGACAATAAAAAAAGGAATACATAGAAAAAGTATATTCCCAAACAGAAGGCACATTGAAGATGTTAAGAACTTTGACTTTATCTTTTGTGATTTTATCAAGCATCCTATTGAAAGCATAATAAGTGAAAATATTAACAATGTTACAAGTATTATTAACATTACCTTAAAGCCCACAAAAAAGATGTTAGATACAATATTTTGAAAATTATTCATATAATCATTTAGCATATTTTCAGCTCCTTTTAGGTATTATTGTTAGTATATTTATTGATAATAGACCTTTTGTAATAATTTAATAAATCATTTGGCGAATGTTCTTGTGCTAATATATATAAATTGATTAGTGTTTCTCTATTAACTTGTGCAAGTAAATTACTAAATTTGCTATTATATAAGTCGTAGAGAATATATATAATTTCTTTTAACATTTGGATTTTATCTTCTTGCATAATAGCCAGTATTTCTTGTGTGTATAAAAAATCTAGGCGATCCAAAATGTCATAGAATTTTGTTGAAATTTTTTTATTATTATTTATGATAAAATTAAATAAGTCATCTATATTAGATTTTATATTATTATTGGTGAAGATTTTTTCATACCCACCTGTGAAATTTTTTTCGTACCTACCTACGAAATTTTTTTCATACCCTAAAGAATCGGTTAAAAAGATTTTTCTTTGAAAATTATTCTCAATAACAATTCTTATATAACCTCGTTCTTGTAATTTTGAAATTGCTATTTGTATTGCTCTACCAGTGCAATGATATAAATTAGCAAAATAATTATTAGTAGCAAAGCAATAACCTTCCTTATTAGATAAACAGGTTATTTCACCATACAATAATTTAGCTTTATCAGTTAGTTCGTCATCGTAACGCACAACTGCTGGAATAATAGCATAGTAATTGCTTTTATTTTCTTCATTCACTGTTTTTCTCCGTTTCTATAAAATTTTTATCTTCTTTTTTTCCTGCTAAAATACAGGCATATAAAAAGAGGCTAGTATTAGCCCCTAAAAATAAACCAATAAAAAATTGTATCATTTCAATACCTCCATATTTACAAACAAATTTATATTTTTTTAAGTTGGCGCGAATGAATTTTTACGCACCAGTTTTTAGGCGTACTTGCGCCAAGTTTGTAACTTTTATCAAATTTATTCAATATTTTTTAAACCTTATTAAATTATTTTAAATTTATATTTTTCCCTTTAAAGTATTGATTTTTCTCGAAAATCGCTATATAATAACTAAAATTAACTATTGGTGACGCCTCAAGATAAGGTAGCTCTTAATCCGAAGGTCCAGGGTTCGACCCCCTGATGACGCACCATTTACAGCAATTTTAGATATAAAAACTGGATTTTCCAGTTTCAATATCTAAAATTTTTTTATTTACTTAGAAATTACTATGCAATTCTATTATATAAGTTCCAATATTTAAATTTTGTAAGTAAATATGAAGTAAATAAAAATCTTATAATTTTTTATTAGTAAAAATGTATAATAATATAAAAAAAGGAAATACTAAATAAAAATTAAATTAGAAAGGATGAAATATGGGAACATTAAATCAAATGGAACTACAAAACTTGCGTCATTTTATAGGTGAGCAAGAAAATTCATATGCGAAACTTACACACTATGCAGACACAGCAGTAGACCCACAAATAAAACAGATATTAAATAAAGCAGCACAAGACTCACTAAACACAAAACAAAAACTTATATCATTTTTAGGATAGGAGGGATAAAGTGGAAGAAAAAGCAATAGTAAATGATGTTTTAGCATCAGTAAAATCTAGTTTAAAAGATTATGAAGGAGCTATAATAGAAACAGCAAACATGGAACTAAGACAAACATTACAAAACTTAAGAAATACATCAGAAAGCTTTCAATATGAATTATTTAAATTAGCAGAATCTAAAGGATATTATACTCCAGCACAAAATGCTACACAAGATGAAATTTCAACTGTAAAAACAGAAGTTTCAAATCTATAAAACATAAAGAAATCTCGTGAAAACAAATTAAATCACGAGGTTTTTTCATTAGTTTTAAAGATAAGTTCTAACAGTTATAATAAATATATATTTAAAAAATTTTATATAATAAATAATTGTAATTTATTTATGTATATGATATTGTTTGTGTATGTGAACAAAAAACTAAATAATAAAATAAGGATAAAAGTGGATAAAACAGTTCATATTTAATAGTACAAATGAACGAAAGGAAAAATATATGGAAACTAATGAAGCTATAGAAAAGCTAAAATATTATACAAAAGAATTACCAAGAGATGCAATAAAAGAAGCAATTAATAAAAAAGAAGAGATAACACCAAAATTGTTAGAGATGTTAGAATATGCAATAAAAAATGCTGAAAAAATAGTTAAGGGAGAAGATGAATTTTTTGGTTATACATATACTATATTTTTGCTTACAGAATTTAGAGAACAAAAAGCTTTTCCATATATAATAGAATTATTAAATATGGATGAGGAAATAGTAGATTATATAATAGGTGAAGATTATCCTGATTATTTACCAAGAATATTAGCTAGTACATATAATGGAGATGATAAAGCATTATTTTCAATCATTGAAAATGATGATGTAGATGAGATTATAAGAAGTTGTGTTTTACAAGTATATGGAATTTTATATATTTATGAAGAAAAAGATAAAAATTTTTTAGTAGAATATATAAAAAGATTATTACAATATGAAGATATATTAAAAGATAATTCGTTTTTTTATACAGAAATAGCATTTTTATCAAAAGATTTAAGATTAGTTGAATTAGATGGGATTATAGATAAAACATATAAGTTTTTAGAAAATGAAGAAATTCAAGAAATAAAAGATGTATTTGCAGATGAAAATTATAAAATAAATAGAAATATATATCCTTTCAATAAATTTTATGAATATATTAATGATACTATACAAATATTAGAACAATGGCAATGTTTTAGATGTTTAGAAGATGAAGAGTATAGTAAATCAAAAGAATTTAAAGTATGTAGAGATATAATAACAAAAAGGTATGAAAGTATGCAGTATAATTCTAGTATAGGAAGAAATGAATTATGCACATGTGGAAGTGGAAAAAAATATAAAAAATGTTGTATGCTTGAAAATACTGTAGAACAAATAGAACAATTAAATTTAATAGATGGATTTGTTTGTAGAGGAGAATGGTACATAAATAGAAAAGAATATGTAAAAGCAATTAATGAATTAAGAATTGCATATGTTATGCTACAAGATATATGCAAGCAAAACTATATTAGAACAATATCTAGATATGAACAAAAATATAAAGGCTATAAAAACTTTTCAGATTGGCTACAAAATTATATAAAAATATTAGAAATAAGTGATAGAAAAAGTGATTTATATGTACTAATAGAATTATGTAATGAAATAGAAGAAACATTTAATTTAGAAAAAGAAACAGAAAAGAATTATAAAGAACTAATTATAAAAACAAAAGAAAATATACAATTAAGAATAAGAGATTAAAAATATAAAAAATGTAAAAAAAAATAAAAAAATGTAAAAAAATATAAAAAATTTAAAAATCTAGCAAACTAAAAGAAAAACTATAAAAACAAAAGAAAATTTAAAATAACTGCTTGAATTTTGTATTGACAATACTTCATAAATATTATAAGCTAAGAAAGAAGTAAATATGATGAATATTTATGTTACAAAAGTATTTCATAATATATGAAATTATTGGTACAAAAGGGGTGATAACAATAACTAATATTTTAAAAAATATTGTAATTTACTTAAGAACATGGATAAAATTAATTATAATGTTACTGATAGGACTTACAATTATAGGATTCTTAGTTTTTGTTGTATATAAACCAATGTATAGTGTATCACTAGATGGAGAATTTATAGGATACACAGATGATAGAAGCAAATTACAAAGGAAAATAAATGATTACATAAAAGCTGGAGATAGTAAAACAATAGCATTTGTAGAAATAGATAATTTGCCAGAATACAATTTGTGTTTATTAAAAAAAGGACTTACAGCAAATGAAGAAGAAATTTTTAGTAAAGTAATTAGCACAGGAGTGCCTTATTATAAATATTACGCTATATTAGAAAGCGGAGAAGAAAAATGTTATGTACAAACATATGAAGAAGCAGATGCAGTAATAAACGAATTAAAAGCTAAAAATAGTCAAAATAAAGATAACATAGGTTATGCACTAAAATATGAAACACAATTAAAAGAATTTACAGACAAAGACACAACAGTAGCAGCATTATATAAAGAAATGCCAAAAGTTGAAAAAGCAAAAATCAATACAAAGAAAGACTTTGATAGCAATACATCACCATTAGGAATAGCATTAATAAGACCAGTATCTGGAACAATAACATCAAGATTTGGAAAAAGATCAAGAGGAATGCACACAGGGTTAGATATAGCAACATCTTCAGGAACACCAATAAAAGCAGCATCGGCAGGAAGAGTAATATATGCAGGATATAAAGGATCATATGGAAACTTAGTAATAATAGCGCATACAGATTCTGTTCAAACATATTATGCACACTGCAGTAAAATATATGTTAGTGAAGGTCAAGTAGTATCACAAGGAGATGTAATATCAGCAGTAGGATCTACAGGAAATTCAACTGGTCCACACTTACATTTAGAAATAAGAGTAAATGGGAAAGTAAGAAATCCACAAAATTATTTGTATTAAAATAATTTGTTAAAATTAAAGAGTTAGTAGTATCAATATAACTAAAATTATATTTGATGTTGCTAACTTTTTATAATAGAAAAATAAACTGATTATTAACAAATTTTGTAGATTATAAATGATTTCTAATCTATTGAGAAAAAATGGAATATATGATATAAAAAATTATAGTCAAAATAAGTAATAAAAAAACATACTAATATATATAAAATTATAAGGAGAATATAAATTGAATATTTGGACAAAAATTAGTGCAGAACTTGCACAACAAAGAAACTATTTAGATGAACTATATAAAGTATATCCTATAACACCAAACCTAAGGAGAGAGATTTCTGAAAAAAATGAAATTGCTATAAGACAAGCTTTTGAAGATAGAAATAATGAGAAATTAGTAATGGAATTATTGAAATTAGAGTTATTTCCTATAAAGGATTCATATGTTGCATATTTAAGGAAAGATAAAAAAGCAATAAAAAGAAATCCACAAACAATTAATAGAATAGCAGGAAATCTATTTCAAATGGGAATAGAAGAGATAATCGAAAAATGTACAGAACCAAAAGAAACTAATAGACAAATGGGTCCAATGTTTAAACAATGGATAGATAAAGGAACCTTAGGGGCTCCAGTAATAAAAAATGGAGATGAGTTTTTAAATTGTAATGAAAATTGTATTTTCAATTCTTCTGATGCCGAAATGCAAAAATTTGCAAAAAAATACTTTGGATTTAAAAGAGAAAAAGGAATTGATTTTATTGCAAAGTTTAATAACAAATATGTAATAGCAGAAACGAAATTTTTAACAGATTTTGGAGGGCACCAAAATGGACAGTTTAATGATGCGGTTAGAACTATGCAAAGTTCATTTGAAGAGAAAAAAGTTGATAATGAAATTATACCAATAGCCATAATGGATGGAGTATTATATATTCAAGGAAAAAGCAAAATGTATAGATATTTGCAAGAACACACAGAACAAATTATTATATCTTCATTAATATTAAGGGAGTTCTTGTATTCTATATGATAAAATAGGGGGTACAAATGGAATTATATTATGAGGATAAAAAAGATCAAAAGCAAATATTAGAAAAAGCAAATAATATTAATTATAATATTAATATAAATAATAATGAATCCTTATTATTTAAAGGTGATAATTTTAAAGTATTATCATTTTTATTAAAAAAATACAAAAATAAAATAGATTTAGTCTATATTGACCCACCATTTAATACAGCGAATAACTTTTATGTTTCTAAAACAAGAGCAAATTCAATAAGTTCAAATAAAAACTCTGAATTAGCATATTCAGATAAAATGTCAAAAGAGGAGTTTTTAGAATTTTTAAGAGAGAGAATAGTAATTATTAAAGAATTATTATCTGATAAAGGTTCTTTATATTTACATATAGATTATAAAATAGGTCAGTATGTAAAAATTATTATGGATGAAATATTTGGAGAAGAAAACTTTAAAAACGATATTACAAGAATAAAATCTAACCCCAAAAATTTTTATAGAAAAGCATATGGAAATGAAAAGGATGTGATATTATTCTATTCTAAAAATGCTAAAAATAATATATGGAATGACTTGAGAATTCCATTAGAAGAAGATGAAATAAATGAGAAATTTAATAAAAAGGATGAAAAAGGTAGAAGGTATACAACAATTCCATTACATGCCCCTGGTGAAACTAAAAATGGAATTACAGGACAGCCTTGGAGAAATATTCCTGTGCCAGAAGGTAGACATTGGAGAACTGATCCATCAGAGTTTGATAAATTAGATGAAAAAGGAGATATAGAATGGTCTTCTAAGGGAAATCCTAGAATAAAGAAATATGCAGATGAACATAAAGGAAAAAAAATTCAAGATATTTGGAAGTTTAAAGATCCACAAAGACCTATATATCCGACTGAAAAAAATATGGAAATGATAAAAAGAATTATTTTACAATCATCAAACAATAATAGCATAGTTTTAGACTGTTTTGCAGGTAGTGGTACTACACTTGAATGTGCAAATGAATTGGGAAGAAGATGGATTGGTGTAGATAATTCAAATGTTGCTATAGATAAAATAAAAAATAGAAAAATTGGAAAATACCAATTTAATGATATTACAAATTCTGATATTACTAATATGTAAAAATGTAATTAGTTTTTTACCAAAATAGAATATAGAAGTCCACTGCCTATAAGGTCTTATAGAGATATGGAATAATTGGTTTTGGAAAAATACTGATTTATTATTGGAATTTACTTTTAAATTTTAGACTAATTTTAAATTTATAAAAAAACTTATTGTTAAAAAATATATTATATGATATAAAATAAATGTTATTTAAAAGTACAAAAGAAGAAACATCATTGTACTAGTAAAGTATAAGGAGAGGAATGGAAAAATTATGGAAATTGAAACAGAAGAAATTTTAAAATTATTTGGTAGCAAAGTGAAAGAGTACAGAATAAAAAGAAATTACACACAAGAAAATTTAGCAGAAAAAGTAGGACTAAGTGTACAAGAACTTGAACAAATAGAAACAGGTGAAAAAGACATTGATACAACTATGGCAAGAAAAATAGCAAGACAATTACGTGTTACATTAGCAGAACTATTTGATATGGTATAAACTAAACCTAAAAATAAAAAAGAATAAGAAAATTAAATAAAAGAAAAATGACTAAAAGACTAAAATTTAGCCGCAAAAAACCACTTTTACCATAAAAATACAAAAAAAGCTTGATTTTCTGACAAAAAGGTATTATAATAATTGTGTGGAAAGGTAATATGTAAACCACATTTAATTGCATTAACATATTTTAAGCAACTGAAGTTAATGTAATTGATGCAAGAGAGGGGGCTTGTATGCAAAGAACTGCTTTTATAGAGTTTTTTGTAAAGCATTTTGTTACTATATAAACCAGCACTGTTAAAGGAGGATAATTATGGGAGATAAAAAACCTGTAAGTATTCACGCTAGTCCTAATAGGACTACTAAAATAGTAACCAGTAAACCAATTCTTTCTAATTTCAAGATTATATGTGATTTTAGTAAGAAGGCACAAGGAGGTCGTAAAGTGCAAAAGACCACAACTTTTACCCTACTAAGTGGGGCAAATCGAACGAAAAAAACTTTTAAGGAGGATGAAATTATGAGAAAAAATCGTCGGTGGAATGGTATATTAGTAGCAGCTATGGTGGCAATTATGATGGTGGTGGCAGGATGCGGCAAGAGCACCGCTTCAACAGATGATGTGAAACCGGATAAAGACACAGTGGCTGTTGAAGAAAAAAATGATACAAAAGATGGGGATATACAGGCAGAAGAACGGGATGATGAAGATGCGACAGAAGACAGTGAAGAAGGGACAGAAGGGGATACTGCTGGTGAAGAGGCAGCAGGCAGCAGTGAGAAAAATGAGTATGGGATTCCAAAAGATTTGATGCAGGAGTTATATGACTGTGTAGAGGCGGCAGTTTTGACTGGTTACATTGAACCTAATGGGATTGATCCTGCTGAGTTCGAGTGGCCAGGATGGGATACAGATACAAAGGTTTATGCATGGAATTATTTGTTAGATATGTATTCAAGCTATTTGGATACAGGATCCATGTATGACATATCTAATTTTGGTTTCCCAAAACCTGATGATACTACATGTCAGTTGATGAATTCGGTATTAGATGGGATGGCTAAATGGGAAAATAATGTTTCTGAAGAAATTTATAGAATAAGTATAATGCATTCACCAATAGATAAATTATTTTCGGAGAATATCGACTTCACTGATTGACTGAGGAGTTTTTCCTCTAGTTGGACTGAAAATCCAATATAGAGGCGGCTTGCACACTAGCCTGTTTATAGAGAAAATCTTTGACTTTCTTAGATGAGGTTATTGATTAGGCTCGCACAGAAAAATAAGCACAGACATTATGTCCGTGCTTTTAGTGTTTTTTGTAGCAATTAAAGTATCTGAACAGCCTTGTCTTTAATAAGTAAAGAACTAAACTCTTCAAACTTAGAAAAAGCCAAATTAGAAAAAGAAATATAGTCTTTAAATTCAGAAACAAGTAAAACAATTTTATCTCTTAAACTTTTATCTAAACTACTTAAATTAAATCTAATAAAATAAAAATCTTCATATTGATATAAAGAACTTTTAAAATTTAAAGTGGGAAGAACTAAACTTAAATCATTACAAAAAGAGAATACTTCATTAATATCCGTAAACTTATAAAGAAAATTAGTGGAATTAGTATCTTTAAAAGAATTAGAATTATTAAAATTAGTATACTTTTCAAGCTTTGTAACAATTATTACAAAAAACTTATTATCAAAAGAAATAGTTTCATATGTAACATTAGAAGATTTTAAACCAAAACCTAAATCTTCATTTGCAATATCTAAAATAGCTTCAAAAAAATTTTGAGTATCATTGGAATTAGCCAAAAAAGAATGAACAGAAATATTATTTTCCTCTAGTTCTGTATAATCAAACATAATTTTTAATTTGTTCTCATTTAATTTTTCAATTTTCATGTGATACCCCCTAATATAAATAAATTATACAATATTTAAGAAAAAAGTAAATGTAAATAAATGTAATAAAGCTAGTTGCTATAATTTACAGTGTTTTTATAATTTTAAAATATAGTTAAATTAGTTATATTTATTAATAACATTTCAATTCTTAAGTTTAAGTAATTTTTATAGAAAATCTAATATAAAATCAGTCAGCGCCCTCAATAAACAAGATTGAGATTCCCTAACTAATTTTATAAAAGATTTTCTATTAAAAATTACTTTCAAAACAGAATTTCCATTTATATTAATATAATATAACTAATTTTATAGATAAAAAATTGCTTTAAAAATCCTATTGTACAAAGCATTAGATAAATTTGTACACAAAATTATTTCGTAATTTGGGTACTACAAACAAATACAAGGACATTTGCAATTAGTTTGGTATTTGGCAATTTTTATAATATTATCTTTTGTTCTATTGTAATATTTTTCAAAAAAAATTGTAAATTTAGTTATACTTCCATTATATTAAAAAAAAGTAAATAAATTACTTGAAAAAAAATGTTTATCAATATATAATATAACGGTAAAAAAATACAAATTTCCGTAAGAAAAAATGGAGGTAAGAAATGGCAACAAAAGAAAAAAATTTTTGGATTTTTTTAATATTCATGTTATCAGGATTAGTATTAGGAGGTTTACTTGGAGAACTAGCACATAGAATAAATTGGTTATGGTGGTTATCATATGGAGAAGAATTTGGACTAGCAAACCCAGTAACATTAGACCTAAGTGTACTAAGAATATCATTTGGATGCATGTTTAAAATAAATATAGCAAGTATAATAGGAATGGCAATAGCCATATTTGTATATAGAAAAGTATAAAAGGCATAAAATAAACAGAAAGGAAAAAATGTCAAAAATAGAAAACATACCCATACAAGAAAGACCATATGAAAAAATGTTAATGTATGGAGAGCAGGCCTTAAGTAACAGTGAACTATTATCAATTATAATAAAAACAGGAACCAAACAAAAATCAGCACTAGAAATAGCACAAAAACTAATAAAAGAAAAAAGTAACAAATATAGTAACCTAAGATTTCTACAAGAACTATCCATAGAAGAACTAAAACAAATAGAAGGAATAGGAAAAGTAAAAGCAATAGAATTAAAAGCAGTAGGAGAAATAGCAAAAAGAATAACAAAACCATTAAACAAAACACAAATAAAAATAGAAAATGAAAAAGACATAGTAGATATGTTTATGAATGAATTACAAAATGAAAAAAACGAAATCTTAAAAATAGTAATGTTAAATAATAAAAATATAATACAAAAAATATCAACAATAGCAGTAGGAAATGAAAATAATATAAACACAAATATAAAAGCAATATTATCAGAACCAATAAAAAAACAAACACCAAAAATAATATTACTACATAATCACCCAAGTGGAAATCCAACACCAAGCAAAATAGATATAGTTTTTACAGAAAAAGTAAAAAAATCAGCAAATCTATTAGACATAGAATTACTAGCACATATAATAATAGGGGACGGAACTTATACAAATATAATTTAAAGAAAGGATGCGTTATTAGATGAATAGAAATAAGCAAACAGAAATATTAGGAGGAATAATAACATTAGTAATACTAGTATTATTAGTCTTTCTATCAAATGTTGAAGTACACAAACTATCATACATAGAAACTGTTGCAAGTTCAGTAGTAAATCCAATACAAAGAATATTTGCAGACCTAAAAAACAAAATAGCAGGAAACCAAGTATACTTCTCAAACATGGAAAGTATATTGCAAGAAAACGAAGAACTAAAAGCTAAAAACAGTGAATTAGAAACAAGCTTAAGAGAACTAGAAGTAATAAAAGCAGAAAATGCAACACTACAAGACTATATGAATTTAACACAAAAATATTCATCATATAACACAATCCCAGCATATGTAATAAACAGAGATGTAAGTAATTATAGTAGTACACTAGTATTAAATGTAGGAGCAAGAGATGGAGTAAAAGAAAACATGACAGTAATAGCAGACAAAGGGTTAGTAGGACATGTAGTATCAGTAACAGAAACCACATCAAAAGTACAAGTAATAATAGACTCAGCAAGTACAGTAAGCTGTACAATAAGCACAACACATGAAAGCATAATCTGTAAAGGAACACTAGAAAACAATCAAATTTTAAGAGCATCATATATACCAACAGGAGCAGAACTAATACAAGGAGATTCAGTATATACCTCAGGAATAGGAGGAATATATCCAAAAGGAATAATAATAGGAACAATAAAAGAAATAATAACAACTAGTAACATTACAGACAGATATGCTACAGTAGAGCCAGTTGTAGATTTTTCAAAAGTAGACACAGTATTAATAATAAAAGATTAGAAGGGGATAGAATGAAAAAAATATCTATAATAATAGGGCTAATAATAACATTTTTTATAATATATTTTTTCCAAGTAAACATATTTAATTCCTTTACAATAGCAGGAGTAAAACCAAATTTATTCATAGTATATGTATTATTTATAGGACTATTTGCAAATCAATTTGTAGGAATATCTTTTGGAGTAATATGTGGTTTAATATTAGACTTACTATATGGAAAAACCATAGGAGTTACAGCAATAATGTTATGTGCCATAGGATACTTAGGATCATACTTTGATAAAAATTTCTCAAAAGAAAATAAACTAACAATAATGTTTATGGTAGTAGGATCAACAATAATATTTGAATTTGGAACATACTTTATAAGTTCAATAATATTAGAATTTAAAAGAGAATACCTATATTTTCTAAAAATAGTAATAATAGAAACAATATATAATGTATTATTAACAGTTATATTATATCCACTAATACAAAAAATAGGGTACTCAATAGACAGAAACTTCAAAAAAACGAATATATTAACAAGATATTTTTAAAGAATAAAAAAGAAAGAAGGTGATATTCTGAAAGGTATAGATGATCCACAAAACTCTAACTTTAGATATAATGTAATAATAGCAATAGTATATGTAATAGGAATAATAATATTAATTAGGTTATTTAGTCTGCAAATAGTAAATGGAGCAGAATACAGAGAAACATCAAACACAAAATTAGCAAGAGAAGGAACAATAGAAGCAGCAAGAGGAAGTATATTAGATAGAAGTGGAAATGTATTAGTAAGCACAGAAATGGACTTTTCATTAGAAATGTATAAATCGAAAACAGATGATGATCAACTAAACAACTCAATATCACTTATGACAGCAATATTAGAAAACAATGGAAACGAATATGTAGATACATTTCCAATAAGTATAGAACCATTTGAATATCACTTTAACTCACCAGAAGAACTATCAGAATGGAAGAAAAAATATAAAATTCCAGAAGCCGCATCACCAGAAGAAGCCTTTTATCTATTTAGAGATAAATATAATATAAAAAGTGAAGATGTAAAAGAAATAAGAAGAATTTTATCAATAAGATATGCAATCACAACAATAGGTTATTCTACAACAAGATCAATAGAAATAGCAGAAAAAATCTCAAGAAACAGTGCAGTACAATTACAAGAAAATTCTCAAAAACTAACAGGAATAAATATAGTAGTAGAACCAATAAGAATTTATCATACAGGAAATTTAGCATCACATATTTTAGGATATATGGGAAGATATTCAAAAGAAGATCAAGACGAATTAACATCAGAAGGAGATAACCACAAATATGCACCAGATGATAAAGTAGGAAAAACAGGAATAGAAAAAGTTTTTGAAAAATATTTAAGAGGAGAAGACGGAAAAAAACAAATAGATATGTCTGTTGATGGAACAGTAACAGGAGAATATACCTCACAAGAAGCAATAGGAGGAGTAGATGTAGTTCTTACAATAGATGCAAATTTACAAAGAATAGCAGAAGATGCATTAGAAAGAAATATAATTAAAATTAGAGAAGGAGGATTTGGAACAGCTTTTCCAGCAGAAACAGGAGCAGTAGTAGTTACAAATGTAAAAACAGGAGAAGTATTAGCAATGGCTAGTTATCCAGATTATGATCCATCACTATTTTATAATGGAATTTCACAAGAACAATATAATGCATATAGTTCTGTAAATGCATTTTATAATAGAGCAGCACAAGGAGTATATCCGCCAGGATCAATATTTAAAATGGTTACAGCAATAGCAGCACTAGAAACAGGAGTTATATCACCAACAGATACAGTAAATGATAATGGAAGATATATAGTTTCAAATGATCCAAATTATAAAAATCCAGCATGTTGGTATTTTAATGATTATGGCAGAGGACATGGAAGACTAAATGTATCTGGAGCCTTAATGAAATCTTGTAACTATTATTTCTTTGATGTAAGTAATAGAATGGGAATAGATGCATTAAATGTATATGCAGATTATTTTGGATTAGGAAGAAGAACAGGAATAGAACTAATAGAAAATACAGGAACAGTAGCATCAAAAGCAGAGGCAGAAAAAAGAGGAGAAGTATGGTCAAAAGCGTATACAGCATCAGCATCAATAGGACAGAGTTATAACTCATTTACACCAGTACAAATGTCAAAATATATATCTATGGTAGCCAATGGAGGACACCCAATAGATTTAAGCATAGTAAAAAATGTTATAAACTCAAATGGTTCACAAGTATCAAAAGAAGAACTAAATGAATATGTAAATAAAAAATTAAGCAGAGAAACAGTAATTACAGAAGATAAAAACATAAATCCAGAAACAATAACAGCAGTAAGAGAAGGAATGAAATCAGTTGCAGAAGAAGAAGGAGGAACAGCCTACTCAATATTTAGAGATTTTGAAATAGAGTTAGGAGGAAAAACAGGTTCAGCCGAACTTTCAAACAGCAAAACATCAAAAGATGTAATAGCATGGTTTGCAGGATTTGCACCATATGATGATCCAGAAATATCAATAGTTGTTATGGTTGAAAAAGGAGGACATGGATATTATACAGCAGAGGTTGTAAAAGAGATAATGTTAGAATATTTCGGAATGAATATGAAAGAAATAGTTGAAGATATGTCTGCTACAACTGAAATAGAATCTTTTATGTAGAAAAAAAGGAGGAACAAAATGTTTAACAACATAAAAATCAGCCAAACTACAAATGAGATAATATTAAATGTTAGTGTTATTGCAGACATTAATGAAATATTACAAGAATTACAAATAAAACTTCCAAAATTAAAAGACTTTTATCAAACATCTACAATTCCAATAAGAGTTACAGGAAGACTTTTTGCAGAAACAGAAGCAGAAAAATTAAGAACAATGATAAATAGAGAAATAAAGGTAAGAATAAATTTTGATGATGTTTCAGAACTTTTGGGATTACATGCTATAAAACAAACTTTTGAAATAGACACAGAAATTTCGGAAACAAAATTTATACAAAGTTCTTTAAGATGTGGAAGAAGGGAAGAATACTCAGGAAGCTTAGTAATATGTGGAGATGTTAATGCAGGAGCAGAAATCATTGCAGGTGGGAATATAATGGTATTAGGTGCATTAAGAGGTTTAGCACATGCAGGAGCAAATGGAAATACAAAAGCTATAATATCTGCAAACTGTATAGATGTTACACAAATAAGAATAGCGAATTTAGTTACAGAAGTTTCCAAAAAAACGGATAAATGCCCAATATGTAAAATTGAAGATAATAAAATAATAGTATCTTAAAATATAAGTAAAAATAAGGTTATGATTAATATAAAATCATAATCTTTTTTATTTTCTCCAAAAAAATTAAATCCCATATTCATATCTTCCATAACGCTTAATAAATTAGCTATTTTAATATATTGTTCTAGTTTTTCTTTCTTCTCATCTTCAAGATAAGGCTTTAAAGAATGTAAAAGTTGGTTTCTAGGACAGTTTTGGTTTTTATTCATTTTAGATATAATGTCTTTTATTTTTAAAATAGTTTCCATATCAAGTAAAAAGTCGGAATTTTCAGCAGGTGGAGGATTACCACCTGCTATACTACTTAGGTCTATGTTTTTGTCTTTTAAAATATCTGAAAACTTATTTATAACTTCTGAAAAATCTTCATTCATATTATTTATTATCCTCTTTTGTTTTTATATTTGAATTTTCTAAAATCTGTTGAGCTTTATAAATGTTTTTTTCTAATTCTTCCTTATCCATTTTAGAAATGGCAGAAAGAAGTTTGTTAATATCCATATTATTCAAAGTGCTACCTCCCTTATACTATATTAATATCAATATATGCAAATAAAAGCAAAAAGTTGCAATTATATTACAAAATTTATTAAAAAATTAAATTTATTTACGCATATAAGGGATATAGAAATTGTTTCTTAAAAAAATTAAAAAAGTAATAAAAACTTTATATTTTAAGACTAAAACCTTCAAAAAGAACCTCCGTAAAAGGTTAGAAAGTAAAATCTTGAAAGTGTATCTAAATGGGTATTTTTGGCTATTGATTTCCTAGAAAAAATGAGTAAAATTATACTTATAAAAGAAGTAGTAAATAAAGATACTATGACTAAAAGTTACTATTTTTAAGGAGAAGTTAAGATTATGTGTAAAAACAAAGTTCTAGAAAAATTGTTAGCAATAATCCTAATATTTACACTAACTTTTGCAAATTTTGCATTTATAACAAAGAGTTATGCATCAAGCTTTGCAGAAGCTTTATTTGGTGCCTCAAATGATACAGGTAGCAAAAGTGTTGACTTTGATGCTTATTTTGAAATTGAAGGAGAACATGCAACTTCAATTTTAAGTGATGTAAATAACAAAGAGTTATTTATTAATATGAGTTTAAAAGTCAAAGATAAAGGATATTTAAAAGATGCTAAAATTGGAATTGTTGAAGCAGAAGAAGGAAAAGGTGTGAACTTTGATATTAGAGAAAATTTTAAAGAAGAAACACAAATAACAGAAATTGAAGAAATTGATAAAAAAGATCAAGAGGAAGTAGAAACAAATTCAATAAATCAAGAAAATGCTAATAATGAAAATATTTCAGAAAATGAGGAAAAAACAAATCAAGAAGAAAATGAGGAAGAGAAAACAGAAAATGAAGTAAAAGAAGAAGTAGATGAAGAGAAGAATGAGAAAGAAAATGTAAATAATGAAAACCAAGAAAATGAATTAGAACTTCAAAATCAAGAAAATGTAGAAGAGGTAAAAGGAATTTCTGAAATTGAAAATCAAGAAGAAAAAACAGTTGAAGAATTAATTGAAGAGCAAGATCATTTAGAAAGTTTTGAAGATAATACATTTTATTTAAATCAAATTACTGGTACATCAGAAATGAAACTTCAAGTGCCAATAGAATATAAAAATGAACAATATGTAAATGAAGAAAAAGTATTAGGAGATGCTTTAATTGTATTTAGTGGTACATATGTAAATAATAAAGGTGATGAAGTAGAAGTATCAAAACAAGTAAAATTAAATGTAGGATGGAAAGATGAGAGAAAAGTAGAATTAGAAACACAAGCAACAAAATATATAAACTATGGAGAAGGAGTAATTCTACAAACATTAGAAAGAATAGATAATAGTGCAAAAGAAAACACATTACCAGTAAAAACAACAGAACTAGATATAGAAGTGCCAGTATTAAAACAAGCAAAACCAAGTAAAATAACAGTAGTAGCAAATACTACAAAAGGAACAAATGGAAAAGAAACTTCAGAAGTAACTTTTGATGATAGTAATTGGGTATATAATGAACAAGAAAACAAATTAAAAATACAAGTAAATAACGAAAAACAAAAAGTAGAAATTAATAATAATGAAAAAGATTTTATACAAGATGAAGAAAAAGAGAAAATAGAAGAAGAAAGATATTACAATGGTTCTGGAATAGATGAATTTTTAGTAACTTACACATATGATAAATTAGAAGTCGGAGAAGAAACATTAGAAGCGAATTCAAAAGCAGAAGTAAAAATGACAACAATAAGTGGAGAAGAAAATGAAAATAACCAAAATGTAGTAACAACAAATAAAGAATATAAATACGAATTATCAGAAACAACAGGAGATATAGTATCATTAAATATAGAAAATAAAGCAAAACAAATAAGTAAAGCATATACATATGTAAATTATAATAATGAAGGAAAATATGAAATAGAAATGCCATCAGAAATGGTAGTAAATATATCATATAAAGATTTAGTAGAAGGTATACAAGTAGTAGATGAAGAACATACATATGTAGATAAAAATGGAGAAATAATACCAAATAATGATATATATTATAAAAAAATAAATATATCAAAACAGAACTTTGAAAAAATACTAGGACAAGATGGAGAAATTAGACTAAAAGATGAAAAAGGTAATGTATTTTTTGTAATAAACAAAGATACAAAAGTAGATGATAAAGGAAATATAGAATTAATATTTGAACAAAAATATTCTAAAATTATTTTTGAAACAACAAAACCAATAGGAGAAGGAAACCTAGTAATAAGTACAATAAAGGCAACAAGTAATCCAAGTATAGATAAAGAGCAATATACAGATTTAGAAAAAATAAAAAGCAAAACAAGTATAAAAGCAAACTATAATTATGTAGAAGGAATAGTAAATGCAGGAGAAATAGAAACAGAAGAAAAATTACTTGACACAACAACAGGTGCAAATTTAGTAATAGATAGAGAAAGCTTATCAACAGTAGAAGAAAACAAAGATGTAGAGATGAGAATAGAATTAAACAATGCAAAAGAAACATCAGATATATATGGAGATTCACATTTTGAGATAGAATTTCCAGAAAATATAGAAAATATAAATGTAACTAATTTAAGCTTATTGTATGGAGAAGGGCTAGAGTTACAACCTGGAGAAATAGATGGAAGAACAATAAAAATAGATTTATCAGGAAAACAAGAAGGTATAAATTCAGGAGTATTAACAAATGGAACAAACATAGTATTAAATGCAAATATAAAAGTAAATTTATTTGCACCAGCAAAATCAGAACAAATAAAATTAAGATATACAAATAGTGAAGCAACAAACTATGTAGATGAAGGATACAAAGAAGTAGGAATATCTTATTCAGCACCAACAGGATTAGTAGCAGTAAATAGTATATCAAATTATAATAATGAAGGAACAATAACAACATCAGTAAGACAAGGTAAAAAAGAAGGAATAATACCAGTATATGGAGAAACAAGAACAGCACAAAACGAAATAATAGTAATGAACAACAATAATAACACAGTAAGTAATATGTCAATACTAGGAAGAATACCATATGCAGGAGTAAAAGATTTACAAACAGGAGAAGAATTAGGAACAACTTTAGATAGTAAATTAGTAAATGGAATAGTAGGAAATGAAAGAAACAGAGGAGAATTCATAGTATACTATTCAGAAAATGGAGAAGCAACAAAAGACTTAAATTCACAAGAAAATGGATGGATACAAAATCCACAAAATTTGGAAAATATAAAATCTTATTTAATAGTACCAGTAGATGAAAATTATAGTATGGAAAAAAATGAAATTTTAAGATTTTCATATAATTATGTAATGCCTGAAAATTTAAAACATAATGAATATTTTTACGGAACTTTTGGAGTTTATTATAGAAATAATTCAGAAGTTGCTAAAACAAATGAATTTGAAGTAGCAGATTTAGTTGGTTTAACTACTGGTGTTGGGCCTGAACTTAAATTAACAGTTACTCCTAGTAAAGAACAAGTAAAAGAGTATGAAGAATTTGCTTTAAATGTTCTTATAGAAAATGTTGGAGAAGTTAGAGCAGAAAATATAAATGTAGAATATTTTTTAAAGAGCAAAGCTATGATATCTAGATTTGAAGCAAATAAAGAAGGAGTTACATCTGAAAATGTATTAAAAAAATATTTTGAACCATATGGTACAGTCGAAAAAGAGAAAGCTGTAACAAATTTTAAATTACCAAATTTAGAAGTTGGTGATAGTATAGAATTAAAAATTTATTTAACAGTATTTCAATTAGGAACAAATACATATTTTAAAGATGGTCAATTAATTGTAGAAAATTTACAAACAGATTATATAGAACCAGAAATAACATTAACAGCAACTGATTTAGGAATAGAATTATTTAATAAATCAAAAGTAGAAGTAAAACCAGCAGAATTGTATATTTTTGAACATTATACAAGTACATCAGATATAGAAAAAGCAGGAAATGAAATAACACTTAACATAAGAGTAGAAAATAAAAATGCAAATAATAGTATGAATAATGTAATAATATCAAAAACAATACCAAAAGAATTTACTTTAGTAAATGCAACAGAGGGATACAATTATGATGAAGCTTCAAGAGTTTTACAATGGAATATAGCTAGTTTAGAGAAAAAACAGGATAAATCTTTTAAAGTAACATTAAGAGTTAATGAATTAGATGAAAATTTAGTAGAAAAAAATGTAACAACAGACACAACAGTAAAAGCTGATAATACAGATATATATACATCTAATAGTAATTCAATATATATAGCAAGACCAGTACTTGTAATAACTCAAACAAGTAGTAATGAAAGTACATATGTAAAAGAAGGAGAAACTTTAAAATATACATATATGGTAAGAAATGAAGGAAAAGCAACAGCTACTTTTGTAAACTTATCTGAAATAGTACCAGAAGGAATTGGTATTACAAAAATTAATTATAAAATAGATAATATAGAAACAAATAAAGAAGGATTAATGAGAGATAATGTAAAAATAACAACTCATATATCTCCAGGATCAGAATTATTAGTAAATTTAGAAGCAGTAGCTTTAAGTTTAGATGGAGCACAAGAAAAAACAGTTTCAAATTATGCAACAGTAAATTCAAAAGAAACAAAAGAAATAAAAAGCAATTCTATAACTCATATAGTAGAAGCATTAGATAATAATACTAATAGAGTAGATGAAGAACCAGGTATATATACTCTAACAGAAGATAATATACAAAAAACTTACAAAATATCTGGACTAGCATGGTTAGATAGTAATAAAGATGGTATGAGAAGTAATGATGAAGAATTATTTAGTGGAGTAGTAGTAAAATTAATTGATAGTACAACAGGAGTTATACAAGATACACTAACAACAGATACAAATGGAGAATATGTATTTACAGGAATAAAAAATGGAACATATTTAATAGTATTTGAATATGACAATAAAAAATATACTGTTACAACATACCAAAAAGATGGAATAGCAAGTAATGTAAATTCAGATGCAGTTTTAACAACTATAAGTCAAGAAGGAAAAGAACAAGAAGGAGCAGTAACAGATATAATAAAAGTTGAAAATGGAAGTGTTTCAAATATAGATATTGGCTTAAACTTAATAAATATTTTTGATTTAAAACTAGATAAAACAATATCAAAAGTTATGGTACAAACTTCAAAAGAAACAGTAACAGAAAATTATAATAATGTAAGTTTAGCAAAAGCTGAAATAGCATCTAAATATTTATCAGGTGCAACAGTATATGTAGAATATACAATAATAGTATCAAATATAGGAGATATTTCAGGATATGCTAAAAAAATAGTTGACTATATACCAAATGGAATGACATTTAATTCAGCATTAGATGTAAATTCAGGTTGGTATACAGGAACAGATGGAAACTTATATAGTGAAGCTCTGCAAGATAAAGAATTAAAATCAGGTGAGAGTGCAACAGTTAAATTAATTTTATCTAAACAAATGACAGAAGAAAATACAGGAATAGTAAATAATTTAGCAGAAATTTATGAAGATTATAATACATATGGAATTACAGATAAAAATTCAACACCAGGAAATAAAGTTCAAAGTGAAAACGATTTAGGTTCAGCAGATGTAATTATATCTATAAAAACAGGTGAAGTATTTATATATATTTCTGTTATAGTAACAAGTATTTTATTAGGAAGTATAGTAATATTTATAACTTATAATAAGCTTTCAATAGCAAAAAGAAAGAAGGTGATCTAATATGGAAAAAAGAATATTAAATAAAATTATAATTACATTTATAATTATAATTTCTGTATTAGGAATTACTTCTAGAATTTTTGCAGGACTTGATGATCATGAACATTTTAAAACAGGAGAAAATACAGAAGAATATATAGGAACTACACCAGAGTGGAGTGGATTAGGAGAAAATGATGGAATAATAACTAGAGAAGGTGGAACTACTAAAAACGCTGTAAATGTTGTTTATGATGATGGAGAAACAGAAGTTGGATCAGGTGGAGGAGGAGATTTAGGTTATGGTGGAACTTGGAATGGAAGTAAGAAATTCAATGATAAATATATTGTTTCCACACCAACAGAGTTTAATTTTGACACAGATAAAAGTGGTAATACAAATGTAGTTTGGGTTCAGAATTTGTGTGAATATTTAAAAGTTATATGTAATCAAAAAGGAAAACCGCTAACAGGAAATAAAAAATATGTAAAAGATATAATAGCAGATGGTTATTGGGCACATATGTCATATCTTAATATTGAAAGAAAAGGTGATCTTGCTGCTATAGAATTACATGATATGGGAAATTCTAGTTCGGAAAGTGGTTACTCACAACTATCAGAAACAGGGTTAGAAGAAATAAAAAAAGGTTCATATTGGCTTGCTAGAACATATAATATAGAAGATGCTAATACTGTTATAAATAGTGTAGCAGAACTAGATAAAAAGGCTGAGATATATACAAAATATTTTAGAACTTCTTGTAAATATTCAGAGAAAGAAAAAATAGAATGTGGTACAAATAATTTAGCAGCAAAAGCATTTATTCTTTCAGAAGCAATAGATAGTGATAAACATATATATAATTATGATGATAAAGAAAAAACACCTGTGCAAATAGCTTGGTGGAAGTTAGAAAAAAAAGAAGAAAAGCAAAAAGATGACGAAAACAATAGTGATGACAAAGAAGGGGATAAATTATTAGATGCTGCATTAGATTTTCAAAATTATATAACAAATCCAAGATTAGCTGGTGGAACTTCTATAGAAGAAGATATAACAGGTTATAGATTTAAAGGTTTTCCTATAAAATATGATCCAAAATTTATTAAAACGGAATATACTACAGTTTTTTCAGAAGAAAAACAACAATGGACAATTGGACCATTTAAAATTGATTATGTACATGATAAGGATTTTGCTTTTATAAATAATATGGATGTATATGCTAAACTTAATGATAATACAGAAACAGTTGTAAATAAAGAAAATTATTCAATTGCTATAAAAAAAGCTGGCTTGCCAGCAAGTGCTAATTTAGAAAAATTAGAAGAAAAGGTTTTTCCTGGAGATAATAAAGAATTTTATATAATTTTAAATTATGATGAAAATTTTAGAGAATTAGTAAATATAAAAGTAGATTTTCAATATATGAATGCTGGAGGAAGATATTCAGTTTATAGTGGAATATATAATAAAGTAAGTATGAATGCACATATTTATGGAGAATATTCAACAAAAAAACTTGAAGAAGCCAAAAAGTTTTTTGATAATATAAAGAACTTAAAAAAAGATTTTAGAGAGTGTGCAATATGGTATGAGGGAAAATATCGTTTAATAAGTAGTTTAACAGATGAAGAAATAAATGACATTATGGATAAATGTGTTAGAAATGCTGTAACAGATAATTTTGGTCAAGCTACAAAACAAATTGATATATATGGAGCTAGACAGATTGGAGAAGATGCAGCTAATGCATTTTTAGAAGATAGATTTTTAACAGCATATTTAGTAGAATCCAATTATTTAGTATGGAATAATTATACAAAAGAAAAATTAGAACAAGCTGTAGATCAGTTTAGTGGAGTATCTGATGAGAATATGACTGATAATCAAAAGTTGATATATGAAACAGCAAAAGATTTGTTAAATTTTTGGGGATTTTTACAAATGAAAATTCCTGCACATACATATCCAATACCAGATCCAGTTGATTTTTATATTTGGAAAGATCTAGAATTCAAAAACGATGATGGTGATGATAAAGAGGCACAAGAACAAGTATTATCAGGAGGAGCAGCAAGATGGTGGGAATACACATCAATAAATTTAAACACAAATTGGAACTCATCAGCAACAATACAAGTAAAAAAAGAAACAGATAAAAAAATAGAAAATGGAACAGTATTCCATTTTGAAGTAGACATAATAGAAAACAATGAAGTAAAAAGAACAGAAAAACTACAAATAAAATACAGAAATGGAGCAGAAAATACAGCAGAAACAAAACCTTATGAATGGGACAGAAACTCACAAAATCCAACCTATGTAGTAAGAGAAGTAAAAATAAATGAAAAAGAATACACCCTAGACAAAATAGAACCACAAACAGGACAACTAGTAGATGGACAAACAGCAAAAGTAACAGTAAAAAACAAAGTAACACAAAAAACAGGAAGTTTAAGAATAACGAAAGAAATAGAAAAAACAAAACTAAATACAAACCAGTACAGTATAATAGGACAAGAATTTAATTTGGATGTAACAATAAGTGGAGAATGTGAATTCAGATATAATGGTGAAAATAAAGTAGTTACAAAAGAAAAATCAATAACAATACCAGTAAAAATAAAAGCTGTATCAGAAGAAGCATCAGATGCAGAAAAAGCAGCAGCATCATGGAAATTAGAAAATGTAATCTGGACAGGAAATGAAGCACCAACATATGAAGTAAAAGAATCTGATGCTTCATCAAAAGGAGCTGATAGATTACAAATAACACCTGAAAAAGGAAAATTAAAAAATAATGAACCAGTAAAAATAGTAGTAAAAAATAAATTTATTGAATTTGAAGACAATAGTTTAGGAATTACAAAAACAGTATCTGATCTACAGACATCAGAAGTAAATGAGGGAATACCAATTAAATTTACAGACCTTATACCAGAAAAACAATTATCAGAAATAGCCTTTAAGTTCAAAGTGAACCTATATAGTGATAAAGACTATAAAATAAGACTAAAAGATAAAGCAGGAAACGATATAGGTGAACAAGAAGTTATAGTAAATTTAAAAAGAACAGCATCAGAAACTGGTGAAGGCGAATGGGAATGGGAAAGTGTAGATATACCCTATAAATATATATATGGAAACAGCCCATATTTCACAATAGAAGAAACCAAAATGTGTCCAGTTCATAGAGATAATTGTACACAAGGTGATAAATGTGAATATATGTATATGACAGAATTTGATAAAACAGAAACACTAAAAGAGTTAAATAAATTAGTAGAAAAAGGAGTTTTAGAACAAGTTGAGATTACTAGTAATAACATAATAAGAGGAAAAATCCCTGAAACTCAAAAAAATACTAAAATTCCTGTTGCAGTAGTCAACAGTACAAGTGTAGATGACATGCACAAAGGAAAAATTGTATTAAATAAAAAGATAACAGAAGAAGAATTAATAGGACAAAGTTTTGATTTTAAGGTAAAAGTAAAAGGAACTTTTATATATAAAGGTATTTTGTATAAAGATACGACAATACGACTAAAAACAGACAAAACAGCTATAATAGATGAAGAAAATAATAATACAGATTTTATAACAATAAAAGTAGATCAATCAAAATTTAATACATGGGAATCAGAACAATTTTGGTGGATTGGAGAAGCACCACTATGTACAGTAGAAGAAAATATAGCAGGAAAAACTATTACAACAAAAGATGGACTAGTTAAAGAAATACATGTTTCAGGATTGCCAGAAACGCCAAAAGCTTTAACAGAAGGGGAAAAAGATCAAGATAATGTTTATGTAATAACATTTAATGCAGAAAATAGTATAGATAATGATAATACAACACATTCAGGAAGAATAAAAATAAAAAAAGAATTAGAAAATTCAGAAAGATGTACACAAGAATATATAGATTCATTAACTTTTACATTTAAAGTAAGAATATACAAAAAAAATGAACTTGGAGAAATAGAAATAGATAAACAAATAGTAAAACTTGGAACAGAAGTAGGAAAACCACCAAGACTAGATGAAACAACTGGGAAATATACTTGGGAATATGAATCAGCAAAATACGTTTGGAAAGAAGGAGAAAAATTATACTATACTATCGAAGAACCTGAAAGCGATATACCACAAAATATAAGTTTTGTAAAATTGGATGGAGAAGGAACACCTAATGATGCACAAAAAACAATCTCAGGAACTTTAAAAGATAGTGGAGAAAAAGTATCTCCAGAAGAAAATGGAGAAGATGAATCACAAGTAAAAGAAGAAGATGTGTATACAATAGTAAATTGTACAAACAAAGTAGAACCACAAAAAGGAAGATTACCAATAAATAAAAGTCTAACAAGTGAAGGACTAGATTTATCACAATTCAAGTTTAAAGTAACATTAACTGGTAAATTCTATTACAAAGAACTAAAAGAAGAAAATTACAAAGATTCAGAATATGTAGTTGATTTACAATCAGGCACTGATGGTAAATGTGAAACAGAAGATATTTGGTGGTATGGAAATGCACCAACATATGTAGTAGAAGAAATTGAATCAGATGTAGCTAAAGTAGATAGCATACAAAATGAAACAGGAACAATACTAGCAGGAGCTGGTAATCCAACATACACACCAAATCCAGTAGTATTTGTAAATAACCCAAATGATGTAAAAGGAACACTAAAAATAACTAAAATAATGGAAACTAATGGGCAAAATCCAAACCAAGAATTTACTTTTAAAGTTATAATAAAAAAAGGCGATAAAGAAATTTATAATAATCAAATAAGTATAAAAGCAGGTGAAACTTGGACATCACAGCCAATTATTTGGAAAAAGGGAGAACAAACACCAACTTACACAGTAGAAGAAATAAATATTCCAGAAAGTACAAACTTTGTTAATATAGGAGAAACAGGTAATTCAGCAGCAGAAGTAGAAGGACAAAAAGTAAAAGGAACACTAAAAGAAGATGGAGAAGTAAGTGTTAAAGCAACAAATTCATTAAAGGAAAGAAAAGGTAGTAAATTTAAAATTACAAAAAGTGTTATGTTAAATAAATTATATGATCCATCAGAACTACAAGAAAAGAAATTCACAATATATATAAAAATAGAAGGTACAAATACAAATCTTAATGGGCAAGCTAAAAAAATAAAAGAAGGTCTATATTCTATTGAATTAAAAGATGGCGAAAGTTATGAATCACCAGAAATAATTTGGTATGGAGATAAAGCACCAACAATAACAGTAACAGAAGCAGAAGTAGGAGATCCATGGAAAAGACCACATTATTCAAATAATGGAGATACAGGACTTACACTTGTAGAAAATGAAACAGTATCTACTGTAATAACAAACTATCCAAACACAATAATGGATTTAACTATGGATTTAGCAGGAAAAGTTTGGGAAGATGAGGCACAATCTTCTGATAAAAATACAAAAGAATCATTACCAAACGGAATTGCAAACTTAGTAGAAGAAGGTATAGATGGAGTTGAAGTATATGTGTATAGAGTTGCTTCAGGAAATGGTAAAGAAGACAGAAAATTAGCAGTAGCACATGGAGATATATATAATTCAGAAATATCATTTCCAGTAATAACCTCTGGAGGAGGAAACTGGAAAGTAACAGGATTACCAGTAACAGGACTTACAGCAGCAGATAAATCAAATGGATATAATAAAGTAAAATATGATGTAGAATTTGTTTATGATGGACAAACATATGAACCAACAACATTATTGTCATATGATAATGATGATAAATATAAAACTGGAAGTGCTAAAGACTATATAGAACAAACCCCAGCAGAGAGAATTAAAAAATATGGAAATTCATCATTAGCACTAGATTATAATAGAGATGAAGTAAATAATAGAATTCAAAGTGTATATGGAAAAACACAAATAGATGGTTCAGGAAATACTATAGGTACAGTAAATGGAAAATCAGGGACAAGTGATGTATATTATAAAGCAGAAGTACCAGTATCTGATAGTGGTAATAGAGTAATTTCTAAATTACAAACAACAGATAATACAGGAGTAGCTTATAATTTATATAAAACAAAAGCGAGAACTTCAACAGCAGGATTACAATTCCCAGTTGATAATGCTTATAAAGTAGGATATACAGGTTGTACTTATACTGTTATTAATGAAACTAATGTACCAACACAACATTATAAAGCATTATACTCACATTGTTTGCATATTAATTTAGGACTTGTAAGAAGAAAAAATGTAGATATAGAAGCAACTAAAGATTTATATTCAGCAAAAATAGTAGTAGATGGAAAAGAGTTAGATTATAAATTTAATTCATTAAGTGATTTAATAGCAAAACAAAAAGGTGATAATTATACTAAAGAAATTAATTATCAAGAATTAGATACTACTAAATATAAATTAGGATTATATAAAACAGATTACTATTATAGAGCAGAAATATATAGAAGTAATAAAGAAGTATATGACAATATAGTAAATTATTATAAAAGTTTCAGTGGTAAACTAGTAGAAGATTCAGAAATTGAAGTATACTTAATATATAAAATTGGACTATATAATATTTCTGATCCAAAATATATAGTAAAAATCAATGCATTAGATGATTATGCAGAAAACTCTTTAGGAACACCAGTTAATACTGAAATAAAAAAAGTAATAAATGGACAAGAAAAGTTAGTTGCAAATACATCTTATATATCTTCAGAAAATTACTCAGTAAGCTTACCAGAAGGAGCTAGATCAGTTACATGGAAAACAGAAGAAACTAAAATATCTAGTTCAGATGGATTAGTATATAATAAATTTAAAGCTGATAATTTGGAAATTAGTTTAAAAAGCGGAGAAAGTCAACATATATATGTAACATATGCAGTACAAAAAGGAAATATGGATAATGTTCAAGATTGTATCAAATTAGGAACAAAATCAAATATAATAGAAATTGCAAATTACTCAACATATTATACAAATGGAAAATTTGCAGGAAAAATAGATAAAGACTCAGCACCTTCAAATATAAATATAAATAGTTATAATGATGAAAAGAAATGGTATGAAGATGACTCAGATGCAGCACCAGTATTAATTTTAAATCTATTACAAGAAACTAGAGAAATAAATGGTGTAGCTTGGGAAGATAAACCAGGAGATAAAGCTATTGGTGATGGTATAAGACAAAAAGAAGAAGCTGTAATAGGTGGACTAACAACACAACTTATAGAAAAAATACAATTACCAGATAAAAATGACAATAATAATATTAAAGAATATGAATTATTATGGCCAACCAACGAACCATTAAATAGTTTAGGTGGAAAATCAATAGAATATCTAACAGGATTTACTAGCACAACAGAAACTTCAAGAGAACCAGTAAAAGACAGTGAAGGAAGAATTATAAAAGCTGATAATGGAGAAATACTAGCGCCAGCAGGACAATATAATTTTATAGGAATACCAACAGGAAATTATGTAGTAAGATTTTTATATGGAAATGATAAAACAAAACTAGAAAATCCGAACCATGTAACACTAAGACCAGCAGAAGCTCTAACAGAAGAAGGAGAATTATATGGAAATAATTCAAATATATTAACAGCAAATTATGATAAGGATAAAGAAGGCGCAACACCAGCTGTATATAATGGTCAAGATTATAAAACAACTATTTATCAAAATACAGACAAAGTAAACAATATAAATGATAGAGGATACTTAAAGAATTCAGAACATAATCTAGAATCAGCAGAACTCGCAAAAGAAAAAGTTTCAGATGCTAGAGATAGTGAATATAAAAGATTAGATGTAATAGCAAATTCAGAAACTATTACAAATCCAAATTCTACTATCATGTCAACAGCAAATGATTTAAATGAAGACCATAAAAAATTATATGAAGACTATAGTATGTTTGCAGATACAGCAAAACTAAATCTAAATATAGAAGCAAAAGAAGCATCAGGATTAGGTGGAGTAAACTCTACAGTAGTACAAGGAACAGTATTAAAAGGTGGATCTATATCAATTCAAAAAACATCTACAAATTATAAAATTGATAATATAGATGTAGGTTTAATAGAAAGACCAGAAACAGATTTAGTTCTTGACAAACAAATAAATGAAATAAAATTAACAACAAATGATGAAAAAGTTATATTTGATGCTAGATATAATATAGAATATAAGCAAGGAACAAAAACTGAGGCTAAAGATAAAGTTATAATAAAAGAATTACCTAATAATGAATATCTATATGTAGAAGTAGAATTAGATATGGAAAATTCAAAAGGTATAGATCAATTACAAGCATTAAACAAAATAGAAGAAAAACCAAAAAATAAAGCTTGTGATGGTACACAAAACTTTAGATTTATAAATGTAGATGCCGAAATACTTCAAGGAACAACAATAGAACTTACATATCAATTCACAGCATTAAATGTAGGAGAAACAGATTATGTAGGAAAAACATTATATGATAAAACTGTATACAATGAAGATGAGTATAAAACAAAAGGAGTTAGTATAGACAGTAGCAGTCAAGTAATAAAATCTAACATAAAAGAATTGGCTCAAAAAGCTAGAAAAGCCAGTGTAGCAAATAATGTAAACTTAGGAGAATACTTAGGAACAATGTACTATACAGGAAAACTAGCAGCTGGAAATGAAGATAAAATAGTAAAAACAAAAGTAAGACAAGTTATAGACTATGTAGATAATGACTCAGTATTTACACAAAGCTACAACACAGATAATAACCATATGTGGAGAAATACAAGTATAACAGAACTAACAGGAAATGGATATGCAGAAAATAGATTAGTAAATTCACTAGTAATACCAGAATATGAAATATTAGATCCAAAAGCTATTTCATATATAACAGCACAAAAGAAAAATGTAATATTAAGTATAGATAATCAAAGTCAACCAACAGCTACACAAAACTCTAATTCAACATTTGAAAAAGAATTAATACCATATGAAAAAGATACAACAAGTTCAAAAGAAGATTACAAAACACAAATAGTATTAACAATAACAAAAACAGTATCAGCACAAGATGATGCAGATAACCTAACATTTGACAATATAGGAGAAATAGTAAAATTCGAAAATACAGTAGGAAGAAGGGATGTAATAACAGTAACAGGAAATGCAAACCCAAAATATGGAGAATTCATAACATCATTAAGAGAAAGAGATACAAGTGCAACAGAACTAGTAACTTTTGTACCACCAACAGGAATTGAAGTAAATAATCAAATAACTACACAAGTATTAATAGTAACTATAGGAGCATTAGTGATAGTAGCAGTAGGAATAGTGATTATCAAAAAGAAAATGTCTTTTTAGGGATGTTTGTTATAAGATATCTTTGCACCATTTGGAACAGATGCTAAAAATATTTGGTATAAAAGGTTAGAGATATAAATATAAAACACAGGGAAATATATTTCTCTGTGTTTTATGTGCATATATACTTTGTAAAAGTAATAATTAATATATTTAGAATGGTAAATAAAGTAAAATATCCAATTCGACAAAAAAAGACATAAAAAACACTAAAATAGGAAAACAAAATATAAAAAAATTGAAAAAAAGCCAAAAAATACCGTGCCACCCTTGAAAAAAAGGCAAAAAAGATGTATAATTATTAATGTATAGTGTTTTTTTACAGGAAAGAAAAAAAGCGAATTAAATGTAATAAAAACTTTATAAAACAAGAATGAAAAGTATAAACCAAATAGCCGTAAAAGAATAGAAGTTAAAAAACTTTGATACGCTTAAGCAAGTAAGATTTCCTGTTGATTACTTAATAAAAAAATAGTAAAATTATAATTGGAATAAGTCTGAAAAATTTAAAATTTTTCAGTAAATTCGTTTATATGTCAAATTTAGCGTAAAAGCTTATATAATAGGAAAGTGTACCTTTTCTATTGTATAAAAAAGGTAAAATAATATACTATATATATGTAATAAAGGGAGGAATAAGATTATGCTAAAAAACAAAATTCTAGAAAAATTGTTAGCAATAGTCCTAATATTTACATTAACATTTGCAAACTTTGCATTCATAACAAAAAGTTATGCAAGTTTTGCAGGAACAGTATTTGGTGGAAAAACAGACACAGGAAGCAAAAATGTCGAATTTGAAGCCTATTTTGGAACCGAAGAAGAAAAAGAAACTTCGGTTATTAGTAATGTAAACAATAAAGACTTAGCTATTAGCATGAATTTAAATGTTAAAGATGGATATTTAAAAAATGCTAAAATTCAAATTACAGAAGCAAAAGAAAGAAAAGGAATAAACTTTGATTTAAAAGAAAAAACAGAAGTAGAAAATACAATAAGAAATATTGAAGAAAATACAATATACTTAAATCAAATTAATAAATCATCAGAAACAAAGATTTCTGTCCCAATAGAATACAAAAATGAAGAATATGTTAATGAAGAAAAAGTATCAAAAGATGCTTTAGTAATATTTACTGGAACATATATAGATAACAAAGGTGAAGAAAAAGAATTATCAAAAGAAATAAATTTAAATGTATCATGGAAAGATGAAAGAAAAATAGAATTAGAAACAGAAGCAACAAAATATATAAATTATGGAGAAGGGGTAATTTTACAAACAGTAGAAAAAATAGAAAGCAAAACAGAAGAAAATACCTTACCAGTGAAAACAACAGAATTAGAAATAGAAGTACCAATATTAAAAGAAACAAAACCAAGTAAAATAACAGTAGTAGCAAACACAACAAAAGGAACAAATGGACAAGAAGCAGGAGAAATAACTTTTAATGAAAACAATTGGACATATAATGAAGAGGAAAACAAATTAACAATAAAAGTAAGCAATGAAAAACAAAAAGTAGAAGTAAACAAAAATGAAGATGAATACTTACAAGATGCACAAAGAGAAAAAATAGAAGAAGAAAGATACTATAATGGATCAGGAATAGACGAATTTGTAGTAACATACACATATGCAGGACTAGAACAAGGAAAAGAAAAAATTGAAGCAAACTCAAAAGTACAAGCAAAAATGACAACAATAAGTGGAATAGAAAAAGAAGAAAATATCAATATAGTAACAAATAATAAAGAATACAAATACGAATTATCAGAAACAACAGGAGATATAGTATCATTAAACATAGAAAACAAAAACCAAGAAATAAGTAAAGCATATACATATGTAAATTATAATAATCAAGGAAAATATGAAACAGAAATATCATCAGAAATGATAGTAAACATATCATATAAAGACATAGTAGAAGGAATAGAAGTAAAAGATGATCAAAGCACATATGTTGACAAAAATGGAAATACAATACCAAATAATGATATATATTATAAAAATATAAATATATCAAAAGAAAACTTTAACAGCATTTTAGGAGAAGACGGAGAAATTAAAGTAAAAGATCAAAATGGAAATATAATAAATACAATAAATAAAAACAGTGAGGTAAATGAAAAAGGAAATATAACAATAGGTTTTGAAGAGAAACATTCTAGATTAAGTTTCGAAACAACGAAACCAATAGGAGAAGGAAACTTAGTAATAAGCACAACAAAAGCAATAAGTAATGTAAGTATAGAAAAACAAGAATACATAAACATAGAAAAAATAAAAAATAAAACAAGTATAAAAGCAAACTACAATTATGTAGAAGGAATAGTAGATGTAGGAGAGGTAGAAACAGAAGAAAAGCTACTTGACACAACAACAGAAGCAAATTTAGTAATAGATAGAGAAAGTCTATCAACAGTAGAAGAAAACAAAGATGTAGAAATGAGAATAGAGTTAAACAATGCAAGGGAAACATCAGATATATATGGAAACTCACACTTTGAAATAGAACTACCAGAATATGTAGAAAATATAGATGTAACAAACTTAAGTTTACTATATGGAGAAGGATTAGAAATAAAATCAGGAGAAGTAAATGGAAGAACAATAATAGTAGACTTAGCTGGAAAACAAGAAGGTATAAACTCAGGAATATTAACAAATGGAACAAACATAGTATTAAATGCAAATATAAAAGTAGATTTATATGCACCAGCAAAAACAGAACAAATAAAATTAAGATATACAAACAGTGAAGCAACAAACTATGTAGATCAAGGAAATAAAGAAGTAGAAATATCTTATTCAGCACCAACAGGATTAGTAGCAGTAAATAGTATATCAAATTATAATAATGAAGGAACAATAACAACATCAGTAAGACAAGGTAAAAAAGAAGGAATAATACCAGTATATGGAGAAACAAGAACAGCACAAAACGAAATAATAGTAATGAACAACAATAATAACACAGTAAGTAATATGTCAATACTAGGAAGAATACCATATGCAGGAGTAAAAGATTTACAAACAGGAGAAGAATTAGGAACAACTTTAGATAGTAAATTAGTAAATGGAATAGTAGGAAATGAAAGAAACAGAGGAGAATTCATAGTATACTATTCAGAAAATGGAGAAGCAACAAAAGACTTAAATTCACAAGAAAATGGATGGATACAAAATCCACAAAATTTAGAAAATATAAAATCTTATTTAATAGTACCAGTAGATGAAAATTATAATATGGAAGAAACAGAAATATTAAGATTTTCATATAGTTATTCAATACCTGAAAACTTAACACATAATGAAAATATGTATGGTACATTTGGAGTATATTATACAAATAACTCAGAATTATCAAAGACTCAAGAAGTTGGAATAGCTGATTTAGTAGGATTATCAACAGGAGCTGGACCAGAATTAACAGTATCTATGGAAGATGCAAAAGAACAAGTAAAAGAAAATGAAGAATTTGAAGTAAAAGCAAATGTAAAAAATGTTGGAAAAAATATAGCAGAAAATGTAAAAGTAGAAATTCCAATACCATCTGGTGCTACATATTCTCGTTATGAAATAGATGAACAAAATGGAGTAGCTAGTATAGAAAATGGAAATTTAGTAATAACATTTGAAAAATTAGAAATAGGACAAGATGTAGAAATAAAAATATACTTAATAGCAAAACCTTTATCAAATGAAGGACAATACAATGAAAAAATACAACCAACAATAAAAGTAACAGCAAAAGATTTAGGAGCAGAACTAACAGCAAACTCAAATGAAATAAAAATCGAATTTGCAGAATTCTATATATCAGAAGAAACAGCAGCTTATTCTAAAATAGAAAAAGCAGGAAATGAAGTTTATTTCCGTACAAAAGCAATAAATACTTCTGGAGAAACAAAAAATAATGTAGTAATAACAAAAACTTTACCAAAAGAATTTAATTTAGAAAATTGTACAGGGGATTATACATACAATGAGAAATCAAGAACAATAACATGGAATGTAGGTAGTTTAGCATCATTAGAAGATGTAACATTAGACACTACTGTAAAAGTAAATGAAATAGAAGAAAATATAGGTATAGTAAATACTGAAAACTCAAGCAAAATTACAGCAGAAAATTCAGATGAATATGAATCAAACACAATAATAACAACAGTAGGAAAACCTGTATTATCAATAACACAATCAACAAATAATGTAAGTACATACCTAAAAGAAGGAGATGACATAAATTACACTTTCACAGTAAAAAATGAAGGTGGAGTAACAGCAACAAATGTAAATTTAGTAGATAATATTCCAGAAGGTATAGTTATAAATAGAATAAACTATGCTATAGGAAATATTGAAAAAAATAAAACTGGATATTTTAATGACAAAGTTGAACTAGATATGAATATAGCACCAGGGGAAGAATGGAAAATAAACTTACAAGGTGAAGCTACATCACTAGGAGGAGCAGAAGAACAATCAGTTTCAAACTATGCAACAGTATCATCAAATGAGATACCAGAAACTAAAAGTAATTCAGTAACACATATAATAGAATCAACAAATGAAAATATAATAAATGGTGAAAGTAGTTCATCAACAACACAAAAAGCATCAGCATCAAAAACATATAAAATAACAGGAATAGCATGGGTAGATAGTAACCAAGATGGAATGAGAAACAATAATGAGGAATTATTAGCAGGAGTAGTTGTTAGATTAGTAAATAGTGAAACAGGTGTTATTAGTCAATCAATAACAACAGATTCAAATGGTACATATGCATTCTCAGGAGTACAAAATGGAAATTATTTGGTAATATTTGAATATGACACAGCAACATATAAAGTAACAACATATCAAAAAGAAGGAGTTCTTGCTAATGTAAATTCAGATGTAATTACAACAACAATAGAACAAGATGGTAAAACAAGAGAAGGAGCTGTAACAGACGTTATAACAGTTAATAATGGAAGTGTTTCAAATATAGATATAGGTTTATTATTAGCAAACACATTTGACTTAAAACTTGATAAATCTATTTCAAAAGTTACAGTTCAAACATCAAAAGGAACAACATCAGATAATTATAATAATGTAAATTTAGCAAAAGCAGAAATAGCAGCAAAGAATTTATCAGGAGCAACAGTATATGTAGAATATACAATAACAGTATCAAATGTAGGAGATCTATCTGGATATGCTAAAAAAATAGTAGACTATATACCAGAAGGAATGACATTTAATTCATCATTAGATGCAAATTCAGATTGGTATACAGGATCTGATGGAAACTTATATACAGATAAATTAGCAAATACACAATTAAAATCAAATGATATAGAAACTGTAAAATTAGTATTAACAAAACAAATGACAGAAGAAAATACAGGATTAGTAAACAATTTAGCAGAAATTTATGAAGACTATAACTCATATGGAATTGCAGATATAAATTCAACACCAGCAAATAAAGCACAAGGTGAAAACGATTTATCATCAGCAGATATTATTGTAGCAGTAAAAACAGGAGAAATACTTGTATATATTTCAGTAATAATAATCTCAATATTATTAGGAAGTATAGCAATATTTGTAGCATATAACAAGCTTATAGTAGCTAAAAGAAAAGGAGGTGTTTAATATGAAGAAATCGAATAAAAAAGTCTTAGGATTATTTATATCATTAGTAATAATATTAAACATCATATTTAGTAACAATATATTAGCAGCTACAACAACTAAAATAGATGAAGAAAATAAAACTGTAACTATAACAACAAGAGCAGCTAATGGAGATATTAAAGAAGAAGTATCAGCAATAGGTAATAATGACTTAATAGGATCAGAAAATAAAGATGTTCCTTGGGAGGAACCAAAAGACTTTGTAATAACAAACAAAGGATGTACATTTGGTGGAGGAACTTTTACATATGAAGATTTATCATCACATGGAGATTATTTATGTAGTGAAAGAGGAACATTATTAACAGGTTCATCACAACCTGCATATGATGATGAGTATTTTACAGAACAAAGTGGAGAAACACATGATAGATCTGAACTTCCAGTAATGGAATCAAAAAGATCACAAGCAAATTATAGAGTAGGAGAAAGAGTATTTGCAACACCAGAAGAGGCCTTTATATTAGCATTTGCACAACATTCTGATGGAGCAGCATATGGTGAATATACACCAGCGCAAATTGCCTGGTGGAATACACCAGCAGGAAGCCATGCTTCTAGTGGAAATGTAAACTTTTCATCAGTAAGTGGAATAAATGCAAGAGCACTAGGAAACGCCTATAGTAATGATTTATTACAAGTAAAAGATAACAATAATACAGATGGATCTATTATAAATGGAACATTAACTCAAACAGTAGGAAAAGCTTTTGATCCAGATAAAGATTATAATAATTTGAATGATTCTGCTAAAGACTTCCAAAAATATATAATGGAAGCAGCAGGAGTAACTAATGTTAATGATGTACAAAGAAATGATGATGGATATTTCAAATTAGATTATTCACCAAAATGGGTTAATTCAGAAATTAAATTTGAAGGAATAACATATGATTGTGCTAACCCAACAACATCATTTAGTGAAGCTAATGTAGAAGGAACAAAAATAAAGGTTGGACCTTTTGCAATAGACTATGTAGATAGAAAACCATTTTCTTATATAACAAATATGGTTATAACAACAGATGATTTAGATCATAAAATATTAGAATATGGAAAAGACTGGGTAATTGAAAATGTAGATTTATCTAATAAAGAATATCCAGGTTCAAATGTACCATTCTATATTGTTATAAAAAATAAATATAATGCAACAAAAATAAAAAATATACATGTAGACTTTGAGTATACAAATGCCAAAGGAGCATTCAATTATTTTTATGGAGAAATAAAAACAAGTACAATGACTTCAACAACTACCTCAGAAGAAATCGAAAAAACAAATTCAAGAGGTGAAACTTATTATGAAACACAGTATACATATCATTGGAAAAAACAAATAGGAACATTGCCATCACAGACAGTATCAGGAAATATAGATGCTGAAATAAGAAAATATCAAACTTCAATAGATAGACAAACAAAAAATGAAGCACAAATAAAAGTTATAAAGAAAATAGTTGATGAACAAGGGAAAGAATTAGATATAGATGTAAATGATTTCTTTGACTTTAAATTAGTTGTTGAAGGAGCAGAAAATTCTAAAACAGAAAATATTAGAGTTTTAGCAAATAGTTCAGCACTTTCAAGAACATATTATTGGGAAGGGGACAAAGCTCCAACCTTTAGAATACAAGAAATTAATTGGCCATCTGGATATGAATTTGTATCAATTGAGCCAGATCATGGAACTCTAGAAGATGGGAAAACTATAAAAGTAATTGCTAAAAATAAAATTGCTCCTAAAACAGGAAATATGGAAATTATCAAAAAAGCAGAAGAAAATCCATTAGGAAAATCAAATATAATTGATGCAGATGATAAATTTGATTTTGAAGTAAAAATAACAGGTAAATTTAAATATAATAATGGGGCATATAAAAAACAAACAGTAACAATACCAGTATCTGTTAATGCAGATGGAAAACCACATACAGTAATTAATAATGATGTTATAAAATGGTATGAAAGCAAAGCACCAACATATGAAGTAAAAGAAATTAACATTCCTGAAGGTGTAAAACTTGTTTCAATAACACCAGAAAAAGGAACTTTTAAAGAAGGAACAACAAAAGTAACAGCAATTAATGATGAAGAGCCAATAAAAGGAAGTATTTCTATTATTAAAACACTAGAACATGCTGAAATGTTTACAGAAGAAGAATTAAAAGAAAAAGTATATAAATTCAAATTAAAAGTAGATGGACATGCTGAAGAATATTTAGAAGCAATTTTTGCAGGAAAAGATGAAAATAACCAATATATTTGGAGAGTAGATTCACAAGAATATAAATGGTTAAAAAGTAATGAAGCACCACATTATAAATTAGAAGAATACGATTGCCCTGAAGGAACAATGTTTGATGAAACAAGAACAGCAGAAGCAAATAAAAATAATTCATCAATAAAAGTTACACAAAATGGAATGGAAGGACAACTTGTTTCAGGAGATAAAGGTGTAGGTGTAGTTGACAATTATGTTATAAACACTGTAACACAAAAAACAGGAAAATTAAAACTAATAAAACTAGCAGATGAAGAAAAATATGCAGATAAAGATTTCTACTTTGTTGTAACATTAAAAGGAACATTTGATTATAAAGGTGAGCATTTTGAAAATCAAAAAATACAATTTACAACAAGCACTAATAATGCAAATGGATACAATGTATTAGAAAATGATGACAAATATAATGATACAGAATTTGTTGTAATAAATCCAGCAAGTGCAAATGCAGATATAGACAATCATGTATATGGTAAAGGAGAATGGAATTCAGAAGAAATTACATGGTATGGAGAAGCACCAGAGTTTGATGTACAAGAAAACTTAAATGGTGAAGATATACCACATTCAATTGAGCCAGATCATGGATACTTAGATGATATGAAAGAAACAGAAGATTCTGAGAATTCTTACTTAATTACAATGACAGCACATAACGGAGATGATAGAGTAGGATATATTCATATTAAAAAAGAATTAGAAAATGCAGATAAATGTTCAATTGATTATGTAAAAAGTTTAAAATTTAGTTTTAAAATACATGTAGATGGTTATGAAGATCATGTAGTTACATTAGAACCAAAGCTAATTGAAGAGGACAATAAATGGGTATGGGAAACTGAAGAAGATCAATTAAGATATAGTTGGAGATCTGAAAATGGAGCGCCAAATTATACAATTGAAGAAGTTGATTTTCCAGAAGGAGTAACATTTGTATCAGCTAATGGAGAGCAAGTAAATAAAGTTGAAGGACAATTAACAGAAAATAAAATAGATGATATAGGTATTGTTGCAACAGAAGCTTCTTTTATAAATAAAGCAGATGAGCATAAAGGAAACGTAACTATTGACAAAAAAGTAACACATGGAAGTTTAGAAGGAAAAGAATTTAAATTTAATGTAAAACTAAATGGAGTATTTACTTATAATGGAACAGAATATAAAGATGGATATACAATACAAGATGTTGTAGTAAAAGGTGGAAGCACATGGACATCAGATACTATAACATGGTATGGTGAAATAGCACCAGATTATGAAGTAGAAGAACAAAAATCTGATATATCAGAAATAGTTTCATCAGAAAATATGACTGGAACTATTACAGATGGAACTACAAGTCCAGCATCTGTTGCTACTATTACAAATGGACCTAAAAAAGTAGGTGGATACTTACAAATTACAAAACAAATTGATGACGGAAAAACATCAGATAAAGTATTTACACTAGAAATAAAAATAAATGGAGAAGTGTATAATACAATACAACTAAAAGCAAATGAAATTTATAAATCAGACTTTATTGAATGGAATGCATCAGAAGAAGCACCAGCATATGAAGTTAATGAAGTAAATATTCCAGAAGGAACGGAATTAAAAGAAATTATTAATGGAAAAGGTAATTTAAAAGCTGATAATACAGCACCAGTTGAAGTTGTAGTAATAAATAAAGTAACTGAGAAAAATGGAAAATTCAAAATTACAAAAGAAGTAGTACAAAATAAACTTATAGATGCATCAGTTAGTTATGAATTTGAAATGAAAATTAAAATTTCAGGAACATTCAAAATGAATGATGTTATGCATTATAAAGAAGATGGTGATTATGAATACACAGAGAAAATATCAGTAGATGTATCAAAATCACTTAGTACAACATATACATCACCAAATATTACTTGGTGGGGAGATGAGGCACCAACAGTTACAGTAGAAGAAATTAATTTACCAAAAGGATGGAGTCAAGTAGGTTCACCAAGTAATAATGGAGCATCACTTGTGGAAAATGCTGAAATTGAAATAGTTGTAACAAATGAGTTACCAGTTTATGTAAAAATAGATTTATGTATAGACTTAGCTGGACAAGTTTGGGAAGATGTTAAACAAGAAGAAGGAAAGAATACACTTGAATCTGTACCAAATGGAAAAATAGATGAAAATGAACTTGGAATTAAAGGTGTTGAAGTTTATGTAGATAGAGTTGCTATGGATAATAATGGCAAAGAAGTATCAAGAACTCGAGCACAAGGATATGAAGATAACCTAAATTCAGAATTAACATTCCCAATATTAACAACAGCAGATGGAAATTGGGAAGCTCCAAGATTACATATTTTAGAACTTACAGATGAAGAAAAATCAAAAGGAGCAACAGGTGTAAAATATGATGTAGAATTTGTATATGATGGTCAAACATATGAACCAACATTATTCTTATCAAAAGTAGCAAGAGATGAAAACACAGGGTTAGATAAATATGTAGAAGGGAATGCAGATGAATATATTAAAGCATCTACTTCAAACAGAGATAAATTTGCAGATAGATCTATGGCAAAAGATTATGACAGAGATATTGTAAATAATAGAATTCAAAGTATATATGGAAAAACAACAATAGATGGAAATGGAAATACATCAGGTGAAGTAAGAGGTGCTAATAATACAGATGATATATTCTATGAAGCAAAAGTATCAGGAGAAGATGCAACAAGAGTTTCATCAAAACTTATAACTACAAATGATGATGGAACAGCTTTAGATGTATTTAAAACAAAAGCTAGAACATCAATAGGAGGATTACAATATCCTTTTGATAACAGAATGCATTTAGAAAATTATGATATTAATTTGACAGAAAATGGATTAGAACAAAAATATAAATATTCAGCAACTTATAATTATTGTTTACATGTTAATTTAGGACTAGTAAGAAGAGAAGATTCTGATTTAGAAGCAACGAAAGACTTATATTCAGCAAAAGTAATTGTAAATGGAAAAGAATTAACTTATAGATTTAATAAATTAGAAGATTTAATAAAAAGTTCAAAAGGTTCTAATTTAAATAGACAAGTAGTAGATGGTATAAATATAAGTTATGAAGTAGGTTTATATAGTACAGATTACTATTATAGAGCTCAAATTTACAGAGCAAATTCAGAATTATATAACGCAGTAGGTTCTTTATATAAACAACTTGGAAAAGCTATAGAAGATTCAGAATTAAAAGTATACTTAACTTATAAAATTAATTTATATAATCAATCAGGAACTTATGTAGCAGCAATAAATGAAATAGATGATTACTTTGATAGTTCTTTTGAAAATCCAATTCAAACAGCAGTTACAGAAGTTGTAGATGGAAAAGAAAAAGAAGTTGCAAACAAATCGTATATGTTAGTGGGAGATTCAAGAACTGATGTAAATTGGACTGTTACAGAACAAGATATAAATAGCTCAGATGGACTAACATATAATAAAATGAAAGCAAACTTTAATGGATTAAAATTAGCAAGTGGAGAAAGAGCACAAATATTTGTAACATTTGAAGTTAAGAAAGCTACAATAGATGGAGTAAAAAATGCAATAGAACTTGGAGATAAATCTAATATAGTAGAAATAGCAAATTACTCAACATATTATAAAAATGGAGATGTTGCAGGTAAAATAGATAAAGATTCAGCACCAGCAAATGTTAACATTAGAAACCATAATGAAAAAACTTGGTATGAAGATGATACAGATGCAGCACCAGTATTAGAATTAAAACTATCAGAAGAAAACAGAAAAGTTAAAGGAACAGCATGGGAAGATAAAGCAGTAGATGAAAAAACAGGTGTAGGAAATGGTGTAAGAGATAATGATGAAGCTTTAATAGGTGGATTAACAACTGAACTTATTGAAAAAGTTAAAATAAATAATACAGAATATGACTTCTTATGGCCAACAAATGAAAAATTAGACTGTTTAGGAGGAAGAACTTTAGAAGATTTAACAGGAGGATTTGCAAGCACAATAGAAACTTCTAAAGAGAAAACAGATAGATTAAATGTTGGTGAATACGAATTTAGTAATGTACCAACAGGAAATTATGTTGTAAGATTTTTATATGGAAATAATAAAACAGATTTAGAAGATACATCAAAAGTAACTTTAAGTACACCAAAAGCTTTAAAAGCAGATGGAACAAGTTATTATAATGATGAATTTAGCACAGCAAATTATGACAAAGATAAAGTTGGATATACATCAGCTGTATATAATGGTCAAGATTATAAATCAACAATTTATCAATCAATGACAAATATAGCAGGATATGTAACTAATGAGTGGCATGATTTAGGAAATGGAGAATTAGCAGAAGCGTTAGTTTCTGATGCTAGAGATAGTGAAGCTAGAAGATTAGAAGTAATTGCAAATTCACAAACTATAACAAATGTAAATGGAAAAGTTTTAGCAACAGCTAATGATAAAAATGTTTCACATAATGGATTATATAATGATTACAATATGTTTGCAGATACAGCAAAAGTTGATTTAAATATTGAAGCTAAAGATGAAGCTGGATTAGAAGGATTAAATGCTGTTGAAGTAAAAGGTAAAGTTTTCGGAAATGGATCTATATTAGTTGAAAAAGAATCAAAAGCATATACAGTAAATGGTATAGATTTTGGTTTAATAGAAAGACCAGAAACAGCAATAGTATTAGATAAAGAAATAAACGAAATAAAATTAACAACAAATGATGATAAAGTTATATTTGATGCAAAATATGACATTAGCTATGAAGCTGTACCAAAAAGCGAAGTAAGAAATGACAAAGTTATAGTTGCAGAATTAAATGATGATAAATATTTAATAGCAAAAGTAGAGTTAAATGATTCATCAATAGGAATAGATGTATTACAAGCTTTAGACAAAAATGAAAGAAAATTATTAACAGATACAACAAATTCAGGAACACAAAACTTTAGATTTATAAATGTAGATAATGAAATACTTCAAGGAACAACAATAGAAATTAATTGTACAGTAACAGCATTGAATGTCAGTGAAGTTGATTATACAAGCCAAGAATTAGCTAAGATTTCTGAAAATGTTAAAGGAAATCAAATAGAAGCAAAACAAGCAATATTAGAATTAGCAAAAGAAATTAAAGAAAAACAAAAAGATGGAACAATAGAACTTGGTAAATATTTAGGAACATCATATTATACAGGAAAACAAAATAGTGATGTAGTTGTAAAATCTAAAGTACGTCAATTAGTAGATTATGTAGATAACAATGCAGTATTTACAGCAGCATATAATACAGAAAATGACCATATGTGGAGAAATACAAGCATAACTGAATTATCAGGAAGTGGATATAAAGCAAATAGATTATTAGATAATAATGTAATACCAGCATATGATTTAGTAGATACTAATGGAATAGCATATATGACAGACGAAAAGAACAATTTAATACTAAGTATAGACAGTCAAGAAACAAATGTAAAATCTAATGCAGGATTTGAAAGTGAATTAACACCATATGCAGTAAGTGATGAAAGCAATCCATATGGATCACAAATAGTATTAACAATAACAAAAACAGTAGCAGCACAAGATGATGCAGATGATTTATCATATGATCACATAGCAGAAATAGTCAAATTCGAGAATTCAGTAGGAAGAAGAGATATATCAACAATAACAGGAAATGCAAATCCAAGAGAAGGAGAATTTGCAACAGCATTAAAAGAAAGAGATTCAAGTGCAGCAGAACTAGTAACCTTCACACCACCAACAGGAAATGAAATAACAGCAACAATGATAGCACAAATATTAATAATTACAGTAGTAGGATTAGGAATACTAGTAGCAGGAGTTGTAATCATAAAGAAAAAAGTTTTAAATAAATAAAACAAAAATTAACGTCCTCAATATTTATTTGGGGACGTTTGTTTTTGGACTCTTGTTGTATAATGTTAAAGAATTTTACTAATTTAAAATATGTAGAATTTTATTTAATATAAATTAAATTATATTTGCAGATTTTGTTATAAATACTTGTCTTTTTAGAATAAATGTAATAAAATAAGAACAAATTATCACAATATGTAAAAAACTTTTAATATATAAGTTTTAAATCTGACAAAATATTTTTTTTTCTTATGATTTAATAAATATGTATTAAAAGTGAGGGGTGGTTAAGGATGTTTCAAAATGTAGCAAATATTGGAAAGCGAGAACAAATAAGTCAAGAATCTAATATTATTTATAGATTAAAAGAAATTTTTAGATATCAAAATATATTTATATATGTGTTGACTTTTCTAATGTCAACTTTGTCAATAAAAGGCGAAATAATGCCATTTGGTTTAGCGATAATGGCAGCATGTGTAGGAGAAAATGTTCCAATAATAGGAGTATTTATTTCTGCTATATTAGGAACTTGTATAGGAAATGGAATTGCAAGTTTAGGAAATTTTATTGCTGTATCAGTTATATATTTTATTTTAGTTTTAATGTTTAAAACTAAAATAGCTGTTGAAGAAAGAAATGAAATTGTAAAAACAGGTGGAAAACTGTTTTTTGCATGTTTTATAGTATCAATAATAAAAAGCTTTATAGGAATATTTTTATTATATGATGTTTTTATGGGAGCAATATCAGCATCTATTGTATATGTTTTTTATAAAATATTTGTAAATGGACTAGCTTGTATAAAAGATTTTAATAATAAAAAAGCTTTTACAATTGAAGAATTAATAGCTGGTATTCTTATTATTTCTCTTGCAAGTTTAGCTTTTAATAATGTAAATATATTTTCTTTAAACATTAGTAATATAATTATTATTTTTATGATTATGTTATTAGGATGGAAAAATGGGATGTTAATAGGCGCTGTTTCAGGTATTTCAATTGGACTAGCAGTTAGCTTTATAGATGGGACAAATTTTGTACAAATATCAATGTTTGCAATATCTGGAATATTATCAGGCGCACTAAATAAATTTGGAAAAATAGGTGTTATAGTTGGATTTGTTTTAGGTAATGCGATACTTACATATTGGGTAAGAGGCGCTTCTACAATGATAATATATTTTAGAGAAATTTTTATAGCATCAATTGGACTTCTATTAGTACCTAATAGAATAAAAATAGAACTAGAAGATCTTTTTGGAAAAGATAAATTATTAAACGACTCTGGTGATAGAAGGTTAGAACAGAAGAACGAGGAAGTTTCTGAAAAATTAAAAACTATTTCTGATATGTTTAATGAATTAGTAAAAAATTCTACTAAGGAAGAAATTGAGAGCAGGGAAAGTTTTTTACATGATTTTTTAGACAGTTTAGAAGAGAAAAATTTAAATATATTTTATGAAGAAATATCTAAACAAGAAAATGGAATAGCAAGAGATATATGTACAGTATTAGTTAAAAATGAAATTTTTTTAGATAAAGATTTAATTGAAATATTAAAACAACACAATAATTATGTTATGATACAAGATGAAAGTATAAAAAATGATTTACAAGAAATTGTAAAAATAGCAAATAGAACTTTGAAAATACATCAAATAAATAGAGCAAAAGAAGAGGAAAGAAAAAATACTATAAAATCAATGAATGAAAATCTAAAAGGTGTTGTAAAAGTTTTAGATAAATGTGCTCAAGAAATTACTGAAAAAAGCGAAAATAAATTTGCAAAAAAAGAAAAAGAAATATCAATTTTATTAAATAATAAGAATATAAGAAATGATAATTGTCATATTAAACAATTGAAAAATGAAAAATATATAATTGAATTAAAATTAAATTATTCTGATAATAGAGTAAAGGAAAGAGAGATAATAACTCATATAGTAGACACAATTTCTAAAAGTATTGGAACAAAAGTAGTATTTCAAAGAGAAAGAATAGATGAAGAAAAGAAGGAATATTATCAAATATATTCAAGTGAAGATAAATTTGTACTTCAGGTAGGTAGTGCAAAAATAACTAAAGATAATAGTGATATTTCAGGTGATTGTAGTCTTCAAATAAAACTTGCAGATGGAAAATATTTATTAGCAATTGCAGATGGTATGGGAAGTGGTGAAAAGGCTAGAGAGTGTAGCAAATTAAGTTTAAGATTAATAAAACAAATGTTAGCAGCTGGATTTGATAATGAAGAATCAATAAAAATGATAAATTCAAGAATAAATTATTTAGAGGCATCAAAAAGGTATTCAACTTTAGATGTTACTGTTTTAGATTTATTTGTTGGTAGAGCAGAAATAATGAAAAATGCTGCTTGTAGTACATATATAAAAGATAAAAAAAGTATTAGAAAAATAAATTCAGAAAATCTTCCTGTGGGTATGATAGATGATATTGAATTAAAATCAGAAACAGTAAATATTATTGATGGAAATATTTTAGTGATGTGTAGTGATGGTGTATTAGATTCTAAAAATGACGAAGGTTCTGATTGGATTGAAGATTTTTTGAAAAATGTTAGTACAAATAATGTTCAAAAAATAGCTGATTTAATTTTAGCTGAGGCAATTGACAATAGTTATGGTGTTGCTCAAGATGATATGACGGTTATTGTAAGTAAAATTGTAAAAAGAAAATAGATATAAAAAGGATAGTACAATTATGAAGTGATAAGGTAAATGTAAACACAAAATGTTTACATTTACCTTATTTTACAATATTATGTAATTTTAACTTGAAAAATTATGTATACTATGGTATAATAAAAGTGGTATCAGTTGCATTATTGGCGCTTGGGCTCTTGCCTAAGCAATTGAAGAAGGGAGAATATATATGCGCAAAACAATTTTTACATTATTAATATTAGTTATGGTTATGTTGGTACCATCAACAGCACAGGCAGCATCAGTGTCAGCATGGACAAGTTTAGATGTTCCAGATGCAACGTTAGGCGGAGAAGAATCAGACTTTTCAATGCAGGCTTTTGGTGATAAAGTTACGAAAAAGAAAGTATCTTTAAAAGAACCAGCAAAGCGGAGTTATAAAAAAGTTTTACCAAGTAAGACAGATATTAAAAAAGGTAAATTAAAAAAGTCCTATTACTTAAAAGAAAGAACAGATAAAATTGTAGTGGTAAAAAAGTATGAAAAATATACGAAAGGAAAACGCTACAAAGTAGTAGTTACCACTAAATTTTATATTGACAGAACGTCTTGGTGGCTAACAGGAAAAACAGATCTTTCTCCTAATATTAGGCGGAAGGTTGGCCGTGGACTTAGCAATGCTTTTAGCAAAAGGGGATATAAAGCTGAGTTTAGCATGTGGGAAGGAAACCATTTGAGTATCAAAGATTCTATATTATACTTCGATAGTGAAGATGATTTGCTTTTCACCTTAGGAGAATTCTTATCTGTGATAAATGATAATGCCGCATATTCTAATAGTTTTTTTAAGATTTATGAAGAGGAGAAAAATGCTTACTGTGGAAAGGCGCGGGATAAGAAATTAGCCATATCATCAAGTTTGGACTATTTTAAATATTCATACTCAATTTACTTATCTAATGCGAGTCGGATGAAACGAAATATGCCGAAGACCTATATATTTATTGACGACTGTGTAAAATCGGTTAACAAGAGATATAAATAGGAAACAGGCAGAAAGTTTGGTACTATAAATTTTGTGCATTGATACCCAGGTTTTGGCGGGACTTCCCGCCGTATTTTTTTTGAAATTGAGATAATATATAAAATGTGTTATAATAATATTATGTCAAAATATTTTTATTATAGGAGGTACTTTAAATGTTTCGGAATAACGAAAATATTCCCCAAAACGTATTAGACTTTTTGATGGAATGTACAGCAACTACAGAGGTGGATTTTGGAAATGTTGATATGGTATTTATTGATGAATGTAATAAGATTAATGAGAGAATATCAACATATATTAATCCAGTTGTTCCAACTACAAAAGTGAAAAAACGGAGAAGAGGAGTCGTTATACAAGTATTTGCCGATGAGATAACTCCGGGAAGATTTGTGGTAGGAACGAGGCTGTATTTTTGGCAGGTGTCAGGGATATTGAAGAGAAGGCACTGGATGACAGCAGATGATACCGAGAATAAACTTACCACCCTCAAGTTTTTTCCTAAGAGAACTTGGGCTTCGTTGTATAAATTCCAACCAGCTAAACGTGCAGGGAGGGTTCGTTTGAAATATAATGAAATGCTTGATGTAAAACAGTTCATTTATATTTTTTAGAGTTAATAGAAACACACAGCATCAAAAGAGAAGCCAGCAGTAACAGAAATGTTATTGCTGGCTTTTTGTGTGTATTTTTTATGGAAAAGATTTTGGTATTTCTATTAATTTTGTTTTTTTAAAATTATATTAAAGTTAAATTTCATCTAATAAGATTTTACATATATCAGCTGTTGAATTAGGTTTTGCTAAAGATTTAGATTTTTCTTTCATATTTTTTAATTTTTCTCTATTTCTTGAAAGATATTTTAAAATTCTAACAATGCTATCATCTTTTTTTATCCAAATGGCAGATCCATTATTTACTAAATACTCAGCATTTTCTTCTTCTTGACCAGGAATAGGATTAATAATAGCTATAGGTAAATTAGAAACTAGAGATTCTGTAAGAGTAAGACCACCAGCTTTTGTAATAACACCTAAAGAAATATTCATTAACTCAGGTATTTTATTTGTATATTCTATTATTTTTACTCTATTTTCAGAATTTGTAGATTTTACAAGTTCATTAAATTTTTTATTCATTTTTTTATTTTTACCAGAAATTGCAATAATTTGTAGATCTCTAAAAAGTCTTACTAAAACTTTTAATATAGAATAAGTAGTATTTCTGCCTAAACCAAATTCTCCTCCAGCAAAGAAAAGAATAGTTTCTTTATTAGGAGAAAGACCAAATTCTTCAAAAATTTCATTTTTGTTATAGTCTGTTAAAAATCTTTCAGAAACAGGGATACCTGTTACAAAAATTCTTTGATCACTAACGCCTTTGGAAATCATATCCATTTTCATTTGTTCATTTGCAACAAAGAAATAATTGATATATTTATACAAAACTAACCATTGCGCATGTATATGATAATCTGTAAGTATTGTTGCAATTTTACAATTAATTTTATCTCTTTGTTTAAGAATAGCACACATTTGGCTAGCAAATGGATGTGTAGAGATTATTAAGTCTGGTTTTACTTCTTGTAATAGAGAATTAAGTTTATGCGACATTAATTTATTTGTTGTGTTACTTATATATGAAATAGCTCCAGTTTGAGAGTTTTTATAAACATGTTTCCAAGCCCAAGGAGCTTTTTTAGCTAGTTCTTTGTATGCTTCTGTTGATACTTTATTTATGTATTTATTTATGTATTCAATACAATCTACCATTTGTATTTCTATTTTATCTTTATAATTTTTTTCTAAATAAGAACTTATAGTTTTAGCCGCTGAGAGATGACCACCACCATATGAACCATAAAAAACTAATATTTTCTTCATATTTTAATTCCTTTCAAATTTAAAAAATTATATCATCATTTTATAAAAAATACAAATTTTATTTAATTATAATTCTAAGGTGTATATTTTATCTAATTATGGAAAAAATAAGAAAAATATTTTGGAGGGAAAATATATATGATTAATAAAAGAAATTGGCTTATTACATGTATTATAGCTTTAATAATACTTACATTTGTAACAGGATATTATGCTTTTAGATTAAGAGAGCAATATAATAATACAAATAATAATAATTATACAGAAGCATTTAGTAATTTAGTTAATTATGTAAATAGTGTTGAAAATTATTTGGCAAAAGCAAGAATTTCAAAAAGTCCAGAGCATGCAGCACAGACATTAACTCAAATTTGGAGAGATTCTAATTTAGCAATTGTTTATTTATCACGAGTATCTTTAGAAAATGAAGGTATGTCGCAAACAGCAAAATTTTTAAATCAAGTAAGTGATTATTCTTACTCTTTATCAAGAAAAAATATAAATGGTGAAAAATTAACAGAAGATGACTTTAAAAATTTAGAAACAATGTACCAATATAGTGTAGACTTAGAAAATACACTAAATCAGTTATCAGAAGAAATATATAGTGGACAAATAAGTTGGGAAAGTTTAAAAAACAATTCAGGTTCAAAATTTGCACAATCTGTTGATAGTATAAGTGTATTTTCAAATATTGATGATAACTTAAAAGAATATGAAGGATTAATTTATGATGGAGCATATTCAGATCATGTAAATAAAGCAGAAAAAGTAGGATTAACAGGAGATGATATTGATGAAGAAACAGCTAGAAATAAGGTAAAAGAATTTTTTGGTGATGACTTTGAAAATATAGAAACTAATTCTTTTTTAGAAAATGCAGATATTCCATCATATGATTTTTTAGTTAAATTAAAAAACAAAGAAGAAAAATATAGTATAATGATTTCTAAAAAAGGTGGACATGTAGTAGAAAGTTCATTAGATAGAGAAGTAAATGCTGAAAATTTAACACAAGAACAAGCAAATGAAATAGGTAAAAGCTATTTATCAGATAAAGGTTTTAAAAATATGAAAGAAACATATTTTGTGAAACAAGGAAATGTTGTTACTGTTAATTATGCTTATGATGATAATGGAGTAATTGTTTATCCAGATTTAATAAAAGTAAGAATAGCATTAGATAATGGAGAAGTATTAGGAATAGAAGCAACAGGTTACTTAAATTCACATACTGAAAGAACTTATACAGAACCAAAGATATCTATTGAACAAGCAAGATCAACATTAAATGAAAAAATTGAAATATTATCTGAAAATATGGCAATAATTCCAACAGAATGGAAAACAGAAATTCCTTGTTATGAATTTAAAGGAAAAGTTGATGAAAAAGAGTTTTTGGTTTATATAAATGTAGAAACGGGAAAAGAAGAAGATATACTAGTAATATTAGAAACTCCAGGAGGAACATTAACTATTTAGAAATTGTGAGAAAACTAATTCTGTACAAAAGTGCGTATTTATGCATTTTAGATACTTAGGCTGTAATAACTAAAGTTTAGCAGCCTAAGTAATGTTTCTAATTAGTTATTGGTTATTTGAATTTTTTAGTTTAATAGTCTTGAAATTGTAACAATATTGTTATATTATATGCAGTAACAAAAACTGCTAATTTGAATAAATTATAGTAAAGAAAATTTACATATAGGAGGAAAATTTGCAAGTTAAAGTAAATGACTGTAATATCTATTATGAAGTTTTAGGTGAAGGGAATCCTGTAATTTTATTACATGGATGGTTAGCAACATTAGAAACAATGAGACCTATTGCAAATAATTTATCTCAAAATTTTAAAGTGTATTTAGTTGATGTTATAGGGTTTGGAAAAAGTGATTTACCTGAACATCCTTTAAAAAGTGATGAATTTGGTAATTTTTTAAAAGATTTTATAGAAAAACTTGAAATTAAAAATCCAATTTTAATTGGGCACTCAAATGGTGGAAGAATAATTATAAATGCAGTTGGAAGAGGAATTGTTTCAGCTAAAAAAGTAGTATTAATAGATAGTGCTGGCATAAAGCCAAAAAGAACTTTAAAATATTATTTAAAAGTTTCTTTTTATAAAACAGGAAAATTTTTCTTAAATTTATTACCAAATACATCTTCAATAAAGAAATTTAAAGAAAAATTACGCAATAATGTCGGTTCAGAAGACTATCAATCTTCTGCTAATGTTTTAAAAGAAACAATGAAAATAATAGTAAATGAAGACTTAAGTTATTTATTACCAAAGATTAGTGTCCCAACACTATTGTTTTGGGGAAGTTTAGATACAGCTACTCCAATAAGTGATGCAAGAAAAATGGAAAAATTAATTCCAGATTGTGGATTAATTGAATATGCAGGTGCTACCCATTTTTCTTATCTTGAAAATATAAATAATGTGAATAGTGTTTTAAATGAGTTTTTAAAAAATGATAAATAAAGGGGAAATACTAATGGAAAGAGTTTTATTAAACATTAGTTTAATTTTAATATTAGTGTATTTTTATAGAGTTACAAGGCATGGATTACATATTTTACAATTAGAAAACTACTATATAGATAGATATGCAGTTTGGATGAAAAGATATTTAAATAAAATATTAAATATAAAAACAATAATTTTATTATTAATTCCAACAATATTATTTATTATAAACAATGAAATGACTGTTAAAATAGGATTAATTTTAGAGATTTTTATTTTATTATATTTAATATTTATATTTAAAAAGAAAAAAGAGAAAAAACCTTTTGTAGTAACAGCAAGAATAAAAAGAGTTTATACTACATATTTAATCTTATTTGCAATATTGGTAATTTGTGCAAATATTTTTAAGTTTAGATATGTAATGGTTATTGCAAATTTATGTACAATAGTTGCATATACTTTTGTATATATAGTTACTTTAATTAATAGACCAATAGAAAAAGGAATAAGAAGAGGTTTTTGTCAAAAGGCTAAAAATAAATTAAAAGAGGTTTCAGGACTTAAAGTAATAGGAATTACAGGAAGTTATGGTAAAACAAGTACAAAATATATAGTAAATACAATACTTTCTCAAAAATATAATACTTTAATGACTCCAGAAAGCTATAATACAACAATGGGAGTTGTAAGAACAATAAATGAAAAGCTTACATCAATGCATCAATTATTTGTATGTGAAATGGGAGCGAAATATATCGGAGATATAAAAGAAATTACAGATATAGTTGATCCTACCTATGGAATACTTACAGCCATAGGACCTCAACATTTAGATACATTTAAAAGTTTAGATAATGTTAAGAAAACAAAATTAGAGTTAATAGACAGTTTACCAAATGATGGGATTGCATTTGTAAATTGGGAAGATGAAAATATTAGAAATTCTAAAATTACTAAAAATATGGTAAAATTTGGACTTTCAAAAGATGCAGACTATTATGCAAAAAATATAAATATAACAGAAAGAGGTTCTTCTTTTGATGTTGTTATACCAAATAAAAACAGTATAAATGTAAAAACTAAGCTTCTTGGAAATTTAAATATATTAAATATTGTTGGAGCAATAGCCATTGCAGATAAATTAGGACTTACAGAAGATGAAATAAAAATGGGAGTAAAATATATTAGACCAGTTACACATAGATTAGAACTAAAACAAAATCCAAATGGAAGTATTATAATTGATGATGCTTACAATTCAAATATTAAAGGTGCAAAAATGGCATTAGAGGTACTTAAATCTTTTGAACATAAAAAAAGAATATTAATAACACCAGGTATAGTAGAGTTAGGAGATAAAACTATTGAAATAAATAAGGAATTGGGTAGAAAAGCAGCAGAAAGTAGTGATTTTATAATATTAGTTGGAGCAAATCAAACTGTTCCTATATATAATGGAATAAGAGAAAAAGAGTATCCAGAATCTTGTGTATATATAGCTCAAAATCTGCAAGATGCATTAAATAAAATGAATTCAATTATTACAAAAGATAGTGTTGTTTTATTAGAAAATGATTTACCAGATAATTACTTATAAGAATTAGTAAAAAATTTGATGAAGTTTAGTAAATTAATTTTTAAAAATTAAATTGAAAGGATGATTAGGTAAATGAAAATAAAAGTAGGAGTATTTTTTGGTGGAGCATCAGTAGAACATGAAATTTCAGTAATTACTATGAACCAAGCAATTTCTAGTTTAGATTTAGAAAAATATGAAATAGTTCCTATATATATTGCCAAAAATGGGGTAATGTATACAGGAGACGATTTATTAGATTTATATTCATTTAAAGATATGGATGTATTATTAAAAAGATGTTATAAAGTAGCGGTTATAAATGATGGAAAAGGAGTAAAAGTTGTAAGAACACCAGCTCCATGGATTGGAAAAAGGGTATTAAATACAATAGATGTTGCATTTCCAATAGTACATGGTACTAATTGTGAAGATGGTACAATTGCTGGTTTTGTTAATTTACTTGGAATACCATTTGTAGGTCCAGATATAATGGCATCAAGTATTGGTATGGATAAAATATTACAGAAAAAAGTCTTAAAAGCATCAGGAATACCTGTAGTTGATTTTGTTTCATTTTATTCAATTGAATACATAAAAGATGAAGAAAAAATATTAAATAAAGTTGATGAAGAATTAACTTATCCAGTAATAGTAAAACCAGGTAATTTAGGATCAAGTGTAGGAATAAAAAAAGCTAAAAATAGAGTAGAGTTAGAAGAAGCAATAGAATTTGCAATGGAATTTGCAGATAGAATAATAGTTGAAAAAGCAGTAGAAAAACTAAAAGAAATAAATTGTTCTGCAATTGGAAATCTAACAGAAGTAGAAACTTCAATTTGTGAAGAACCATTTTTTTCAGATGAAATTTTAAGTTATGCAGATAAATACATTGGAGATGGAAAGACTAAAGGAGGAACAATAGGTGGTGGAAAAGGTTCAACTATAAAATTTGGAGCTCAAAAGGGATCTACAAAAACAGGAGGAAATAATCAGTTTTCTAATAAAAAAATACCAGCTGAAATAAGTAAAGAGAAAACAGAAGAGATACAAAATTTAACTAAAGAAGTGTTTAAGGTCTTAGGTTGTAGTGGAGTATCTAGAGTAGACTTTTTAATAGATACTGAAACAGATGAAGTATATGTTAATGAAATAAATACTATTCCAGGTGCTTTATCTTTTTACTTATGGGAAGCTACAGGAAAGAGTTTTACACAAGAATTAGATGAAGTTATTGAAATTGCAATAAAAAGACATAGAGATAAAGAAAAATTAACATTTTCTTATGATCAAAATATTCTTGCTATGCAAGGAGGAACAAAAGGGACTAAAGGTATTAAAAGATAAATTATAAAAAATATTATATAAATTTGTTATAATTTCATAATTTAAATAATTTTAATAGAATTGCTAACAGTTTTATAAAAGGTAAAATATGTAAGCAATTCTAATTTTATTATTTTTAATTGAAACTTATATAATATTGATTAATCTATTCTTCAATATATAAAATTTTAGCAATATATGGTACAATTTCGTCAAATCTATACCAGCCAGAACTCTTGCTATCATTTTCACCTCCATTTGGATTAGAAACATAAACCATTTCATTATTATCAGTAGCAAGTAGAGCCATATAATGTGATTTATTTGTCCAACGATTATTTGAGTTTTTATTCCAAACACAAATAATTACAGGTTTATTATTTTTCAAATGTTCTTCAATATTTTTTTTAGAACAGTTAACACTATCATAATAAAAGTCAGAGTTTTTAATTCCAAAAGTTTTAGATAATTCTTTCGAAAAATTCTCATAGTTCAAAACTGGATAATACTTCTTTCTTAAATCTTCAGGAGTGTAGTTTTTATTATAGCCACTTAAAATAATAGACATAACAGTAATACCACAACCATTTTCTTCCATAGTACCACCCCAATAAGTATTGGTATTCCAACTACTATTACCATTTTGCTTATATTCTATGTAAGTTTTTTTATTATTTTCAGTTGTTGTAAAAGTAGTAAAATAGCCATCTTTATTTTTGATTTTTTCTTGACCAATGCCTTTGTAATTTTTATTATGATCTTGTTTTATTATAGGATATTCGTGGTTAAAAAAATTTAATATTTTATTATTGTATTTCATATAAAAATTTGTAATTAGAAAAATTAAAATTAGTAATATAAGTATTCTTAACAACTTTAATTTTTTCTTTTTTCTATAAACTTTATTCATAAAAACCTCCTTAATAGCTTGTGTATATTATATAAAAAAGTTATTAAGAAAAAATTAATGAAATATTAAAATTTTATTAAAATTTAATAAAAATCAAGTTATTATTATTAACTAATAATATTGACATTTTTAATATTATAATGTAATTAATTATAAAAATTATTTTTAATTGCAATAATTTGTAAATTTAAGTTAAATTTTGGAAAAAGAACTTCACAAAGATAATGAAAAATGATATAATAATATAGAATTTTTTATGAGTTCGGGGGATGTTGAAATGATTTTTAAAGACTATTACAAAATACTAGATTTACCAAATAATAGAGTTAGTTTAGTACAAATAAAAACGGCATATAGGGAGCAAGCAAAAAAATATCATCCTGATGTAAATATTGCGAATTCTAGGAATGAAGAGAGATTTAAGGATATAAATGAAGCATATAGAGTGCTTTCAGATAATATAAGCAAAAGAAAATATGACAGAATGTGGAATAGAAATGTTGGAAGACGAAATACATTTTATGAAGAAAGTAAAAGAAGTAAAGATTCTATATCTAGTGATTTTTTCAATATGTTTTTCGGAAGTATAGAAGGACAAATTTATTCTAAAAAAATAAAAGAAAAAGAAGTTCCAATAAAGGGAGAAAATATAGAAACAGAACTAAACGTTTCAATAAAAGATGCATTTTATGGAAAAGAACAAACAATAGGTGTAAAATCAGCAGAAGGAAGAATTAAAAAAATTGATATTAAAATTCCAGCAGGAATACAAAATAATGAAAAGATCAGAATTATTGGACAAGGTAAATCAGGGATTGCAGGAGGAAAAAATGGAGATTTATTTATTAAAGTTAAAATCAATAATGATGAGAAATTTACTTTAGAAGGATATAATTTAAAATCTAACTTGTATCTAACGCCATGGGAAGCAGCGCTAAGTACAAAAGTAATAGTACAAGGAATAAATGAAGAAATATCAGTATATGTACCAGCAGGAATTCAAAGTGGAGAGAAAATAGAAATTGAAAATAAAGGATATAAAACTTCACAAGGAGGAAGAGGAAAACTTATATTAGATACAAAAATAATGATTCCCAAAAAACCAAATGAAAAAGAACTTGAATTATTTAAAAAATTAAATAATTTATCAAATTTTAACCCTAGAAATAGTGAAACTAAAACAATATAAATACTGAAAAAACTAGTATTAATAGAGAATATATGGAATTGACTTTTTATATTTGTTAATATATAATAAGTATGTGTTTTTAGCCAAAGATGAAATCACATTTGTAATAAACTTTTAAAGGAGTGTAAATAAATGGTTGACGAGAGCCTACATGGAAAATATTTTAGTATAACAGACCCAGAAGGAATTACTACTGTAATTTATAAAGTAAATAGAACAGAAAAAGAATTTTTAAGAAATTCTCCTAAATATACAGTGGAAAGATTAGAATTTTCAGAAGAATTTGTAGGAACTAAAAAGAAAAAAACTTTCTTTATTAATAATCCTGCTCCAGAAGGCAATCCTCTTATAATTTTATCTTTTGCTCAAAGTAGAGTAGTAATAAATATGGGATTTTTAGATTATGATGTTATAAAAATTTCTAAAAAGCCAATGCCAATGAGATTTGAAACATTATATTATGAAGAAGAAACAGATTATAAAGATTTTGCATATACTCCAAATATGAAAAGACCAATTACAATAATAGATCCTGAAACAGGAGATGAAATAAAACCAATCTTATACTTTGATGAAGAAATTAATGAAGTAAGAGGAAAATGTAAATTAAAACCTTATAAAAAATATTTTGCATTTGAAGTAAAACAAAAATAAAATAAAAGGAGATACAAATAATGAAAGATGATAAAACATCAGAAGAAGAATTGGAAGTACAAGAAGTAGAAGACCAAGAAGTAAAAAGAAATGTAGATGTAAAAGTAGATGTAACTTTGTTTGATGTTAATGATGCTGAAAAAGTATTAAACGTAAAAGCAAAAGAAGCAAAAGAAGTAGATGGTGAAAGTATACTAAAAAGTTTACAAGAAACTTCTCAAACAATACATTTAAAAGGCGGAAAAGAAAAGCCTAAATCAAGTGTAGCAAAAGAAAGTAAAACTACTTCAGAAAAAACAAAAACCAAGAAGAAAACAGCTAAGAATGAAGAAAGATAATATAAAAAAGGCTTTAAATTTAAGTTTTTAAAAGTAATTATTTACTTAAGAAAAGGTGAAGAAATGGGATTTTTTGAAGGAATAAAAGGTGCGGTAAGAAGAATAAAAGGCAAACTAATAGTAAGTGCAATTCTTGTATTAGTTATTATAATTTGGGCTATTGCTCCTTTTAGTGTTGCACTTAAAGATGCAATGCTACAAGGAACACCAAAAGAGCCTTGTAATTGGACTGTTCTTTTAACAGAAATAGGAACAGGAATAGTAACACCATTAACACAGTTTAAAAAATGTATAATAGAATCAACTTATAATGCCATGTTTTTTGATATTATAAAATATTTTATATTATTTTATTCTTTATTTGTTTTTGTAGGAATAGCAAAAGCATTTCCAAAACATGAATATCAAGATATAGAAAATGGCTCAAGTGATTGGTGTGAGGGTGGAGAACAATACAGAGTTTTACATAGAAATAAAGGTATAGTGTTAGCAGAAAAAAATTATTTACCAGTAGATAAACGTGGAAATGTGAATGTTCTTGTTGTACGGAGGATCTGGTGCTGGTAAATCTGCATCATATGTTATACCAAATGCGTTACAATTATTAGGATCATATGTATTTACAGATCCCAAGGGAGAACTATATGATAAGACAGCAGGTTTTTTTAGAGCCAAAGGATATAATATAAAAGTATTAAACTTAGTACATCCACAAAATAGTGATGGGTATAATCCATTACATCATATAAATAATGAGATTGATGTTGATGTTATTGCAAATACAATTGTAAAAGGACAGGGAGAAAGTAAAGGTTCAGATCCATTTTGGGATGATATGGCAGAAATGTTAATGAAAGCATTAATATATTATTTAAAAGCTACTAGACCTTTAGAAGAACAAAGTTTAGCAAGTTGTTCTGAACTTGTAAGAGCTGCTAACAATAATGGTGGGGATAACTTACTTACTAATTTAATGAATCAATTACCAATGGAACATCCAGCAAGAAAGTATTATAAAAATATAGAAATGTTACCTGAAAAAACTTTTGGTTCTGTACTTGGAACATTACAATCAAAATTAGGTAAATTTGATTCAAAAGAAATAGCAGAAGTAACATCAACAAATACAATAGATTTTACAGAAATTGGAAAAAGAAAGACAGCGGTATTTGTAATTTCATCAGATACACATACTGCATATGATTTCTTACTAACAATATTCTTTTCACAAATGATACAACAATTATATGATTTTGCAGATTTAAGTGGAGGAGAATTACCAACACCTACATATTTTATACTAGACGAATTTGCTAATATAGGTCAAATACCAGATTTTGATAAAAAAATCTCTACTTCAAGAAGTAGAAAAATATCATTTAGTGTTATATTACAAAATCTAGATCAATTAGAAGCAGTTTATAAAGAATCATATGAAACAATTATTGGTAACTGTGATACACATGTATTTTTAGGATCTAATTCTCAAAAAACAGTAGAATATTTTTCAAAAGCACTAGGAGAGAAAACAATAATAAGAGATAATATATCTGTAAACAAAGATAGAGAAGACTGGAAGCAAGGTAAAAGTGAATCTGACCAAATTATGGGTAGAGCACTTATGACACCAGATGAATTAAGAAGAATGGATAATGATTTGTGTATTATTTATGAAAAGGGAATAAAACCTATAAAAGCAAATAAATATTATTATTTTAAATATCCAGAAGGAAGACTTGTAACAAGATACAAAACAGATCATAATAATGTACAAGTGGAAAGAGGACTTTGGAGAATATATAATCCATACAATCCATATGTTGAAGAGCCAAATAAAAATAATAGTGGAGGAGTAGCAAGCTCATTGGAATCATTAGATGAATTATTTGAAGATGATTTAACTGAAAGTAAACCAGCTAAAGAAAATAAAATGGGAGTAGAATCAAAACTAGAACCAAAAGTAACTCCAACAGTACAAAATTCTTTGGCAGATATAGAGGAAGATGATAAGAAGAAACAAGCAGAATTATTAGATATTCAAAAAGAATTGGAAGCTAAATTTGATGAATTATTTGGATCGGTAGATGAATAATTAGTAAAAAAAGAACTAGATGTTTTTAAATAAGCTCAAATTATTAGACAAAAAAGTTTAATAATTTGGGTTTATTTTTATGGATAATTGTTTAAGAAAATTAAGAGTTAATTAGTAAGTTGTATTAAATACATATTAATATAAAAGAACAAAAATTCGTATTTTGTTGACTATGAAAAAATGATATGATAAAATAACAAAACAAATAATAATAAAAAAATGGTGAATAAAATATGAAATTTGTACATATAGCAGATATGCACTTCGATATTCCATTTACATCATTAAATTCAAAAGAGAATTTAGGAGAAAAAAGAAGATTAGAACAAAGAAGTGCATTAAAAAAAGTAATTGAATATATAAAACAAAAAAATATTGAATATTTATTTATATCAGGAGATTTATATGAACATGAATATGTAAAAAAATCGACCATAGATTATATATCTAATTTATTTAATGAAATACCAAACACTAAAATATTTATAACACCAGGAAACCATGACCCATACATAAAAAATTCTTATTATGATACATACAATTTTGGAGATAATGTAAATATATTTAGTAATTCATATGTAGAAAGATATGAAGATGAGAAAGTAAATATATATGGAATGGCATTTACAGAATTTTATATGAATGAATCTAATTTAGAAAAAATAAAAATAGCAAACCCAAGTAAATTAAATGTTTTAATAGCGCATTGTGATTTAAATGGTGCAAAAGATAAAGAAGGAATGGCATATAATCCAATACTTGAATCAAAGTTAAATGAAAAAGGATTTGATTATATAGCACTTGGACATATACATAAAAATAATTTAGAAAACAAGAACAGAATTTACTATCCAGGATCACCTATTTCTTTAGGATTTGACGAACTAGGAGAACATGGAATGATAGTAGGAGAAATTTCAAAAGACAATTTTAATATAAACTTTGTAAGATTAGATGATAGAAAATTTGAAGAAATAGAATTAAGAGTAGATGACTTATATTCAAAAGAAGATTTAATAGAAAAGATAATTAGCTTAGAATTAGAAGAAAAGAATATATATAAAATTATTTTATTAGGAAAAAGAAATTTTGAAATAAATTCAAGGGAGATATTAAAAATATTAGTAACAGATAATATTTTGAAAATAAAAGATTTTACAATACCAAATTATAATATAGAAGAATTAGCAAACCAAAATAATTTAAAAGGAATATTTGTAAAAGAAGTTATAAACATGTATAAAAAAGGATTATGTACAGAAGCAGAATATCAAAAAGCAATTGAAATAGGAATAGAAGCCATGTAATTGAGGTGATAAATGTGAAAATAAACAATTTAAAAATAAATGCATTTGGAAAATTGAGAAATAAAGAAATAGAATTATCAAATGGAATAAATCTAATATGTGGAGAAAATGAAGCTGGAAAATCTAGTATACAAAGGTTTATTCCAAGTATGTTATATGGAATTTCCAAAAACAAAAATGGAAAAGAAATTTCAGATTTTGATAAATTCAAACCATGGAATGAAGAAGAATTTTCAGGAAAAATTGTTTATACATTAGATGATGGTAAAAGTTTTGAAGTATATAGAGAATTTAAAAAGAAAAATCCAATAATATATAATTCTCAAAAAGAAGATATATCAAAGAATTTTAAAATAGATAAAACAAAAGGAATAGAATTTTTTATAGAACAAACAGGAATAGATGAAGAAATATTTAATAGTACAGCGATTACAGAACAAGAAGGAATAAAACTAAGTAAATCAAGTCAAAATAGTATTGTACAAAAAATAAGTAATTTAGTATCTTCAGGAAGTGATAGTATTTCCTTTAAAAAAACTTTAGATAAAATAAATAGAAGGCAAAATGAAGAAGTAGGAACAAATAGAACTTCTCAGAAACCTATAAATGTTATAGAAAATAAAATTTATAGATTAATAGAAGAAAAAAAAGAATTAGATTCTTATAGAGAAAAAATATATATTAATTCTGAAAGAATAGAGAAATTAATTCTAGAGGAAAGAGATGAGGAGAGTAAAAAAGAATTTTTAAAGCAAATAAAAGATAAATTAGACAGTAATAGATTAAAAATGGCTGAAATAAATTTTAACAAGAATTTAGAAAATGAATATAATAAAAAAATAGAAGAACTAAATTCTAAAATATCAGAAGATAAAAGTTCTGATATTTATGAAGAAATTAGTTATAAAAATTATTATATAGTAATGGCACTTTTTTTAATAATTTTTATAATTTTAATGTTTGTAAATCCATACAAAATAATAAATGTTGTATTTTTAATACCAATTGTGTTTATAATTTATAAAAGACACAAAGATAAAGAGAGAATTAAATTAAATAAGAAATATAATAATAGTAGTCAAGATAAGATAATAAGTGAAATAGAAGTATTAACTAAAAATAAAGATATACAAAGATTAGAAGCAAAGGCAAAAGAAGAAAAATTATTTCAAGAAATAGAAAAAGAAAAAAGACAACTAATTAAAGAATATATAAATTATATAGATATAGGATATATAGAAGAAAATATAAATAAAAATTATGATGATATATTAAAAGAAATAGAAATAAAAGGAAATAGAATAAATACTATAAAATTTGAAATACAAACTATGAAATCTATGAATCAGGATATAAACAACAAGTTAGATGATTTATCAAAAATAGAAGAACAAATTGAAGATGCTGAAAGTGAAAAAGAAGAACTATTATCTTTAAATAATTCATATAATATAGCAAAAGAGTGTTTAGAAAGAGCCTATGAACAAGTAAAAGAAAATATAAGTCCTAGATTTATAGAAAATCTTTGTGATATAATTTCAAAAATATCGAATAACAGATATAGTAATATAGTTTTAAATGATAATGAAGGTATAAATGTAGAAATTCAAAACGGAAGTTATATTCCAGTTTCAAGATTAAGTGTCGGAACAATAGATCAAATGTATTTGTCGTTAAGATTAAGTGCTCTTAATGAAATATCGGATGAAACAATGCCAATAATTTTGGATGAAGTATTTGCATATTTTGATGATGATAGATTAGAAAATATATTAAGATACTTGAATACAAATTTTAAAAATAATCAAATAATTATATTTACTTGTTCTAAAAGAGAAATAGAAGTTTTAGACAAATTAAATATTGACTATAAATTATATAAAATTTAATTAAAAAGCTATAGAATTGCCAAAACCGACAATGCAGTCTGCATATGTCGGTTTTGGCAAATAAAGCTAATGTTTCATATTTTACACAATTTACACAAACTGCACAGATTTCAGCCAATCAAATGGTTGATATCCCTGTTCAATCATCTTGCGTTGATTAAAATGATTAGCATCGGCTGCTATGATGGCTAAACATTTCTGGAAAATGACGTTAATGTGGCAGTAAATATAAGTGGTTGTATCAATATCGTCATTATTGTCCAGAGACTCATTCACATCCTTGTTTATAGAATTTTTAGATTCAGATTCTTTTTCTAAAATTTCATTAACAAGGCTTTTCTTGAATATTCCTAAAGCGTATTGCTGAAACTCTTCAAAACTCTTGAAAGCAGGTTCAAATTCACATTTTACTTCTGCACTTATTGCAAGAGTTTGTTCTAAGTCTCCCCGAAATGATGAAGTTTTTGCATATACTTCCATCAATACATTTTTGTTAGCCATGCGGGTGGCTACATCCAAAAGATCATGTTTCTTCAAAAACGAATCAATATCGAATGAAGTAATATCCATTTGGATGTATGAGTGTTCTGTGTTTTCCATAAGCATTACCTCCTATGAGTTCCTAACGTTGTAACTATAATATTATAATACAGTATACATAAAATTTCAATAACTATAATATAATAAAGTCAAAAAATTATGCAAAATGTAAAAAAATATACTTGTATAAATATTGTATGTAAGAACTATATATGATATAATATCTTAACAAATTAAAGAGAAAAGGAAGTTTTTATATGTTTCAAAGATTAGAAGATGTTGAAAAAAGATATGAAGAACTAAATGGATTAATAAGTGATCCAGAAGTTATATCAAAGCAGAATGAATGGAAAAAACTAATGAAAGAACATAGTGATATAGAAGAAATAGTTTTAAAATATAGAGAATATAAAAAAGTAGCACAGAATTTAGAAGACGCAAAAGAAATGTTGAATGACATAGAAATGAAAGAATTAGCGGAAGTTGAAATGTTAGATGCAAAAGAAAAGCTACCAAAGATAGAAGAAGAACTAAAAATTTTATTAATTCCAAAAGATCCAAATGATGACAATAATGTTATTTGTGAAATAAGAGCAGGAGCGGGAGGAGAAGAAGCAGCACTATTTGCAGGAGTATTATTTAGGATGTATTCAATGTATGCAGAAAGAAAGCACTTTCAAATACAAGTTATAAATGAAAATGAAACTGGGATAGGTGGTTATAAAGAAGTTTCTTTTATGATAACAGGAAAAGGTGCTTACAGTAGATTTAAGTTTGAAAGTGGTGTGCATAGGGTACAAAGAGTTCCAGATACAGAAAGTAGTGGAAGAATTCATACATCGACAGCAACAGTAGCGGTTTTACCAGAAGTTGAAGAAGTTGAAGTAGATATAAATCCAGCAGATATAAGAATGGAAGTTTTTAGAGCATCAGGAGCAGGAGGACAGCATGTAAATAAAACTTCTTCAGCAGTAAGACTTATACATGAACCAACAGGAATTGTAGCTGAATGTCAAACAGAAAGATCACAAGTTCAAAATAGGGAATATGCAATGAGATTGCTTCGTTCTAGAATATATGAAATAGAAAGAACAAAACAAGAAAATGCAGTGGCAAGTGAGAGAAGGAGTCAAGTAGGATCAGGTGATAGAAGTGAGAAAATAAGAACATATAATTATCCTCAAGGAAGAATAACAGATCATAGAATAGGATTTAGTATTTTTCAAATGGAAGATTTTCTAAATGGTAATATGGATGAAATGGTAGATAACTTAATTGCAACAGATAGAGCTGAAAAGCTAAAAGGTGATAATTAGATTTATAAAAATGAAATAAAAAAATGCCTCTAAATTAGAGGCATTTTAAATATAGTAATATGTTAGTAAATAAAGATAATCTATATATTAAAACGTTTAATAATTTTGAAATGGGTTGTTTTATTTTTATATTTGCTGAGCTAAGATTCCAATAATTAATCCTAAAATATTTCCTAAAGAAGCAAATCTACCTTTATATAGTCTTTTAGATTCAGGTATTAATTCACAAGAAACAATATATAACATTGCACCAGCAGCAAAAGAAAGTGATACACCTATTAAAATGGGAGAAATATTACCTATAATAGCACCAAAAAAGGCTCCCACTCCAGTAGTTAAACCAGATAATGTTGTAATAATAATAGCTTTCATTTTTGAAGAACCACTGCTTTTTAGAGGAAGAGCAATAGAAATTCCTTCTGGAACATCATGTAGTGCTATTGCAATAGCTAATTTAAAACCTAATATATTTGACGCTTCAAATCCTGCACCAATAGCTAGACCTTCAGGAAAGTTATGTACAGCTAAGCCAATAGCAATAATTATTCCTGTTTTAAGCATATTATTCTTTTCTAATTTAGAATTATCCTTACAATAATTGTTAACTATTTTATCACACAAGATCATTGCAAATATACCAATAAGAATTCCAATAATACACATAGAAATGTTTACAATTTCTAATGATTCTGGAATTAAGTCAAAACATATAACAGCAGTCATTAATCCAGCAGCAAATTCAAGTATAAATCCTAAAAATTTACTTGATTTAATTTTTAGAAAAGCACCAATGATTCCACCAAGAGTTGTTCCAACCATGCCAAAAATTAAACCATATAAACTTATAATTCCAATATTTTCCATATTAAATATTCCTTCGCTTTTTTTATATTTTATTATATAATATGGAAAAATATACTTGAAAAATTAAATAAAGAGAATTAGTTTCCTGTACTTCTATATTTTTTTAAAGCCCAATTCCAAGCTTTTACAGCAATAAACCATATAATTATTACAATTATATGAGTTATAAAAATTAAACCAGTATTTATTTGTTCTAAATATTCAAGAGTAGGAAAATATGATGCAAAAGCAAATGGAAAAATAGCAGTTATTAAAAATTTAATAAATTTATTATAAATATCTATTGGATATTCAGCCAATTTATGCATTTGAAAAATAGACCAAACTACCTCATTTGATTTGTATGTCCAAAATCCTGTTATACTAAATATAGTTTGTAAACCACCAATAATTAGCCCACCTAAAAGACCGAAATACAATATCTTAAAAATTAATAAAAAACTTATTGAAATTTGTAATTTTATAAGCATAACTATAATTAGTATTATAGAAAGTATAATATATCCTAAAGCAGTGGAGCTTTGTGATCCTCCGAGAACAGATATTAATGGGTGAACAGGTCTTAATAAAATAGTGTCAAATTTACCTTTTTTTATTAATCTTCTACCAACATCATAAGTAGAATCAAAAAATACTTCTGTAACTGATATGGATAACATCATTGTACCATAAAGTAATAATAAATGTTCAAAATTCCAACCAGATATAGTATCAGTATTTTGAAAAACAATCCATATAAATATTAATTCTATAATTTGATATGATATTTGTGAAAACATACCTATTAAGCAATCTACTCTATATTCAAGTGTTCTTTTTATTGATGCTAATAAAAAATAAAAATATAATTTAATATTTCTAATCATTTTATCCTCCATTTACAGTTAGATTTTTAATTGTTTTTTTAAATAAAACTTTTGCAATAATGAAAAATAAAATTATCCATATACATTGCTTTAATATAACATATAATATTTGTAAACAATCCAGTTCACCAAAATAAATACTTATAGGAGTATATATACAATCTTTAAATGGTAGAAAGTTTGCAATTTTTTGTAAATAGATAGGAAATAGTGTGATAGGTGCTATCATTCCAGAAAAAACACTTAATATCGCTCTCTTAAATACTTCAATACCCCAAATCGAATTAGTATAAAAAGCCATGTTTCCTATAATTAATTCAAAAAGATATATAAGTAACACTGATAAACATATCACAATTAAGAAAAATATAAAATTTAATATGCTAGATGGAAGTAAAATTCCAAATAGCAAAGAACATATTATAAAAGTAAAAATACTTACTATTATAGCTTCTATTAATTCTCCTATTCTTATACCAAAATAATAAGTAAAATAAGAAATAGGATTTAGTAATTCTCTTAATATTTCGCCTTCTCTTATTGCTTCTCCCATACATTCATTTATACCCCAACTTATAATAGGATTTAAAGTAACAACTAGAATATAATATGTAGTTATATCTTCAAAACTCATATCTAAAATTTTATTACCACTACTATATATAGAGAGCCAAATAAATACATATACAGTTATTTCTATAATAAAATTAAAAATATATAAAATTAAATCAAATCTATAATATAGATTTTCTTTTGCGGTTTGTTTTGCAATTGCTATAATTTTACTAATCATTAATTATATCTCCTCGATATATATTTTTCAATATTTCTTCTAAACCTTCTTCTTGTATATGTATATCTATTATTCTACAATAATTAGAAATTGAGTTTACTATATCTACTATTGTTAAATTATCATGATTGAACTTTATTTTTAGATTTTTATTATTTTCTTCGATTACTTCAAACTGATTTTCAGTGGTTTCTAAAGTAATGTTATGAGTTTTATTAGTTATAATAAATTCTGCTATAATATGTTTTCCAAATTCTGATTTGAATTTTTCTTTTTCTCCATCATATATAATAATTCCTTTATCAATTAAGATAATTCTATCACATATTTCTTCAATATCTTTTAAGTCGTGAGTAGTAAGTATTATTGTAGTATTTTTCTTTTTATTAATATCTTTTATAAATTTTCTGATATTTTCTTTTACCAATATATCTAAACCGATTGTAGGTTCATCTAAATAAACTACTTTAGGGTTATGTAAAAATGTGGCTGCTATTTCGCATTTCATTTTTTGACCTAAACTTAAATTTTTTACCTGTTTATCAAGCAATTCTTTTAAATCTAAAATTTCAGTAAATTCTTTTAAATTTTTTTCATATTCTTTATCAGATATATCATACATTTTTTTTATTAATTTAAAAGATTCAATTACAGGTAAGTCCCACTATAATTGTGTTTTTTGACCAAAAACAGCACCAATTTGTTTGTTGTTTTGAATTCTTTTTTCACTTGGAATTATTCCATTTACAATAACTTTTCCTGATGTAGGAGTAAGTAAACCTGTTAACATTTTAATTGTAGTTGATTTTCCTGCACCATTTTCTCCAATATATCCAACAAGTTCGCCTTCGTTTATATTGAAACATATATTATTTACTGCTATATGTTCTTTATATATTGGATGAAATAAATGTTTTATGTATCCTAATATGCCATGTTGTTTTTGACTTATTTTATATTTTTTTACTAAATTTTGTACTTCAATTAATGACATAAGATTCTCCCTTTATAAAAATAATTCTAAATAAAAAAGCTATTTCAGTTTTGAAGTAAACCTAGTATAGATTACTTTATTTTTTGAAGTAGCTTTATAATAATTAAAATTCATTATATTTTAAAATCATTTTTCTTTGATATGGTATTAATGATAGAAATGAAATAGATATTCCAATTTCTAAAATAACAGTTGATATTATTAAGTTAGTTTTTGATTGATTATAGGTATGTATCATTTCTGATTTTAAATTATTTATATGTTCTATAGAAAAAACTTCTTTATATTGTAATTCTGCTAATTCAATTGATTTTGTTTGATATTGTAAATTTAAATAAAGTAAACTTAAAAAAAGAACTATTGAAATTGCTATACAAATTATAAAGAAAATATTTAAGTATTTACTAATTTCTTTATAATTTGTTGGATTTGTTTTACATTTTTTAAATACATCATAAGTGCTAAGCTTACATATAAAATGTATTATAAAATAAATAATTATTATAGCCATTAATGGTAAAGTAATATATAAACTAGTTATAGGTTTGCTAGAAAAGCTTTTTAAAATATTGTTACATATGGCTAATATAAGCAAGCATATAAACATACAAATGATTCCATAAGATACAAAACCATTAATAATTGATTTTATTGCAATTTTTGAGTTTATTTCTTTTTTATTCATACTTTTCTCCTTTGTACTGACAAAATATTACAAAAAAATGATATCATAAAGAATAAAATAATACAATATAAAAAAAATGATTTACTTTAAATTTATATTTTGATAATATATATAAGAGGAGTTTAAAATGATAAATGTAGTAATAGGTATAGTAGAAAATGAAGAAAAAATATTGCTAATTAAAAGAGAAAGAGATGACTTTATTGGATTATGGGGACTTCCTGGTGGAAAAGTTGAAGAATGTGAACATATTGATGAAGCAGTAAAAAGGGAAATGTTTGAAGAGATAGGTTTGAAGATGGAATTTAAAAAAGTATTAGGATTTTCTACCGAAATAATACATGATAAAAATTCTACAAGTTTTATTTATGTATGCCTTCTTAGTATAAATAATAATGATGTAATTACTAACTCTGAATTTGAATATAAATGGTTTACAAAAGATGAAATTTTCAATTCTAAAGAAGTAATAGAAAGTGATAAAATTTTTATAGAACATTTTTATATTAATAATAAGTTAGATTATTTAAAAATGGATTGTTATAAGTATGGAAATGGAGAGTATTATTGGAAATGATATTAGTTTAAATATTTATTTTGGAGGTAAAATATGTTACAAGAGAATAATGAATATGTTGAAGTTTATAGATTGAACAATGCTGGAAATAGAGAGAAAACAGGAGATACAGTTAAAAGAGGAACACCAGTTGAAAAAGGTTTATATGTAATAGGTGTAAATAATTGGATTATTAATTCTAATGGGGAATTTTTAGTACAGAAGAGATCTAAATTAAAAAGAAATAATCCAGGAAAATGGAGTTCAACGAATGGACTTAGAGCAATTGGAGAGAAGAGTATTGAAACTTGTATTAGAGAAACTAAAGAAGAGTTAGGAATTGATATACCTATAGATTCTATAAAATATGTGGATAGTAAAATAGCAGGTGAAAGTTTAATTGTAGATATATTTGTAACAAAAATGGATGTTAACATTGAAGAAATAGTTATTCAAAAAGAGGAAGTTGATGAAATAAAGTGGGTTTTATTAGATGAATTAGTAAAAATGGATATTTCGACTACTTGTCAATATATTAAAAGTGATATTAGTAGTGTTATAAATAATATTTGAAAGGAGTAATAGTAAGTAATGGAAAGATTTAAAATGAGAGTAGGAGTACATTTATTTTTAGAAAAAGATAATAAGCTTTTATTATTAAGAAGATATAATACAGGATATGAAGATGGAAATTATAGTGTTGTAGCAGGGCATGTAGATGGAGATGAAACTGTTTTATCAGCTATGAAAAGAGAGGCTTTGGAAGAAGCAGGAATAAATATAGACGAAAAGGATTTAGAAATAGTTCAAGTAATGCATAGAAAAAGTATGGATGAAAGTATAGAATATTTTTTATATAGTAATAAATATTCAGGAAATATCTCAATTATGGAGCCTAACAAATGTGATGATTTATCTTTTTATCAAGGAGATAAATTACCTGAAAATATGGTGCCTTATATCAAAACAGCAATTACTAATTATAAAAATGGTAAATATTTTTCTACATATGGTTTTGCAGAAAACGAAATTTAAAAATATGGTAATAAATATAACTTTAAAGCATATTATATATTAGAATATATAATATCAAAATAATAATGTTATAAGATAAAAACGTAAGAATAAATTCATGTATTATTATTTCTTGACTTTTATATGTTTTTTTGTTATTATAGTAATGCTTTAAATTTATGCGGGAATAGCTCAGTTGATAGAGCGTCGCCTTGCCAAGGCGAAGGTCGCGGGTTTGAGCCCCGTTTCCCGCTCCATTTAAAAATAAGTTAATATCATTTTATGGCGCCATAGCCAAGTGGTAAGGCACGAGTCTGCAAAACTCTGATCATCGGTTCGAATCCGATTGGCGCCTCCAATGAAAAACCGAGAAAATGTTGAAGTATCAATGTTTTCTCGGTTTTTTATGTGTTTTTTTGCTTTAAAATTAATTTTTTACTTAAAGAATATTTTTTTAAACTTTTTCATAATTCTTGATATTATATTTTTATTTTCTTTTACAATTAATTTAGTTTTGAAGTTATTTTTGTTTATATATTTTTTATTTTTTCTAAAAATATCATTGGGGTTATACATCTTCTTTTTTTCTTCTTCTAAATTTATCAAATATTCATTCTCTTTTATTCTTATTTTTTCTCTTTCTTCATTTGTTGTCCAATAATTAACATATAAACTTGCAATTAAAATTTTAGTTAATTTTAACATTGTTTGTTGTTCGAAAGGTATTTCTATTTGATAATTATATAAATAACTATTATCTTTATTTTCTTCAAAGAATTCTATAAGTGTCTTGGGTATTTTATCATAATCTTCTTGAGAAACGTATTCTAAGATTTCTAATAATTCTGTATATGCTCTAGAATAATCATTTTTAGTGTATATTTTCATCTTTATTTCTTCCTTTATCTACATTTTTTAACATATCATCTACTATTTGTCTTTCATTTACTGAAACTTCTTCTTGACATTTCTTTCCAATTTCTTTTGCAAAATCTTTTTTACGTTTCTTTTCTTGTGTAAGCTCCACCTCTGATAGAAATGATTCAAGTTCATTTTTAGAAGAACCTCGTTTAACCAATAAAAAATATTTTTCTCTATCGTTAATTTTTCTATATCCTACTAAGTGTTTTATTCTTTCTAAGGTCATATTGTTAGGTTTTATATTACATTTTTCTTTTAGATACTCTTTTGCATCTATATCATTTTTTATAGGAAAACCTCCAACATATTCATATAATTTACCTGTATATTGAGGTAATATTTTATCATCACTTATTTCTATTTCCTCAATATCTTTTTGTGATATTTGACCTAATTCACATTTTCTTTTTAATATAGATTTTGCCTTTAGTTTAGACATACTTATAATATTTTCCTTATTATTTCCATAATGCAAAGCTATTTGCCCATAATATGGTAAATCTATTATAAATCCTTCTTCTTCATTTTCATCTTTATAATTTCCATAGCAAAAAAAATTTCTATAATCCTTTGATGTTTCACTTAATACTAATATACTGGCTAGCAATGTTGATAATGCTTTTTGTTTCACTACATAAAAATTTGTTTTTTTTCCCTTATCTAACCCTATCATTACTTGAGCACTTCTTAATACAGATTTAGATAAGTGATTGTCATTTAGTTTGGTAATTTTGTTAGCACACATTGCTAACAAAGACATATTAATAATACCATTAAATTGTTGTTTTTCATTAACAGTTCCTATTTCGCCGTATATACACTTATAACGCATATATTGCTGCTTTATAGTATTTAAATCCAATGACAAATCTACAAAATGATTTATTCCATTTCCTTTAGAACCTTTTCTTTTTTTACTAAGTAAACTATTTAATTCTTCTGGATTATTTTTATAATAATTCAAACATGTATTAATTGTAATATTTAGAGCTTGTGCAATTTCTTCATATGTTTCAAAATTTTCACTCATTTATTTACTCCTTATGATAGTATAATTAATACTATTTTCCCATTTACTTTTGAGTCTATTTAATATTTAAGTATAAGTTTCCTATTGTATAAAAATACTAAATAGCTGTATCTTGAGTTCTATACTTATATTATATAGATGGTTACTATTTTTGTCAAAAAAATGGTTACAGTAAAAAATTCTATATCAAAATAGAGATTTTTTATTATTTGCTTATATTAAGGAATAAAATAACAACACATTCTTTTTTTGATCAAGTGAATGTGTTGCTATTTCTTTTATATAAAGAGGTAACCTTAGTTTATATTTTTCATATTTTAATAAGCTTCAAAGTATAAGTATGTAATATAATTTTAGTTTTTTTGAACTCCTAATATATGTATAAATCTTATTTTTTTATATAAATATGAATTAATATTTCTACCATATGCATCAAAACTATGTGAAGCTACAAGTATTTTGTTATTTTCTTTTTCTACAATAATTAATGAATGCGTAAAGGTTGTATTATCAAAAGATAATTGTATTATATCTCCTATTTGTACTTCATTTTGATTTGAAACATTTGCAATTGGACCTAAATCTTTATTAGTTATTAAGAAATTATATAAAAATTGAACTCCTGTCCATGATGGTGATTTATCATTGGCGCTTTTGTAATACCACCCATATGTGTTAGTATAATTCATAGTTTTACTTCCTTCATATAAACATTGTGATATAAAATTTGTACAGTCGCCACCAATTGAGTCAAAATTATAGTAATTGGGATTTCTTTTAAATGCCCATTTTTTAGCATATTCTATCGCTTTTTGTCTATTATATTTTTCAATATACATATAAAATCCTCCTTATAAAGTATATTCATAATTAAAGTATTAGATACAAATATAAAATTTTATTTATGTAAAAATATATAAATATTTGTTAATTACATTGTTGAAAAATGTGTAGTATAGTAGTAAAATAAAAAATGAATTATAAAAATTATTAATAGAAAAACTATAAAGTTATATTCTAGATAAACCCTATTTAAAACCAAAATATATTATTAAGGAGGATGTATAATATTGAACAATATTTTAATTAAAATTTCAAAACATATTAAGAGTAATGTAGGAGAATTTTTGCCTGAAATTAAATTATCAGATTTAGAAGAAAATGGTAAAATATACTATATGAATGGTGATGACGGAACAATTTTTGATTGGGGAGTAAATGAAAGAGTATGTGAATTTATGATGTTTTATAATGATAAAACAAATTTAGGAGCTGTAAAAACACTTGTATATTCAAATGGACAAATTATTACATATTTATATAAGAACAAAACTAATACTCCATTTAAAGAAATTGAAGATAATATTACTAAATCAGAAGCTTTAGAACTTGCTATTTTGTTATATGAAAAGGCAGATAAATTAAATATTTTTGATAAATCTATAGAAGATATGGACACTGATATTCAAATTGATACAGAAATGAAAGAAAAGTTTTTAGAAAATTTTGAAGAAGAATAACAATTAAAAATATAAACAATAAATAAACGTAAATTTTTGAAGTATTTATTGTAAAGTTAGGAGGTATTTATATTGATAGATATTGAATATGCTAAAAAGGCTTTTAAAGAGTATTTGGAAAACTATGATTTAAAAATGCGGAAAAATAGAATTAAAAATAAAACATACATATGGTGTAGTAAATTCGAGTGAATATATTTCCAAAAAATTGTTATTAAATAATGAAGATATAGAATTAGCAAAACTAATAGCATTATTACATGACATAGGAAGATTTGAACAATTAAAAATTTATAATTCTTATATAGATAGTGAAACAATAGATCATGCAATTTTAGGAAACGAAATTTTATTTAAAAATAATTTAATTCGTAACTTTATAAAAGATAATCAATATGATGATATTATTTCTAAATCAATATTAAACCATAATAGATTATCAATAGAAAGTAATTTAAGAGATAGAGAATTATTGCATGTAAAAATAATAAGAGATGCAGATAAAACGGATAATTTTAGAGTACAAGCAACAGACGAGTTTGAGAATATTATTGACGATGCTAATAAAGAAATTTTAGAAAATGATGTAATTACAGAAAAAATATTTAATGATTTTATGAATAGTAAGATTATTATAAAAAAAGAGTGTAAAACATATTTGGATTTTCTAATTTGTTATATAGCTTTTATATTTGATTTTAATTTTACATCAGGACTGGAATATATAAAAGAAATGGATTATATTAATAAGATAGTAAATAGGTTGGATTATAAAAGAGTAGAAACCAAACAAAGAATGGATAAAATTAAAGAACATGCTATTAAGTATATTGATAGTAGATTGAGAGAACATAATTAATAAAAAACTAATATAAATTATTGGGGGTATAAATGGATTATAAAAAATTAAAATTTAAAAATAAATTATGTAACTTAATATTAAAAGGTGAAAAAACAACAACATGGAGAATTTTTGACGATAAAAATATACAAGAAGGAGATAATTTCATTTTTGTAAATAGCGAAACTAAAGAGGAATTTGCAAAAGCTAAAATAATTGATGTAAAAGAAACATCATTTAAAAATTTGAAAGATGAAGACTGGGATGGTCATGAAAGTTTTTCAAACAAAGAAGAAATGTATGAAACATATTCAAGATATTATAAAACAGAAGTAACAGAAGATACAATTGTAAAAATAATAAAATTTGTTATAGTAAACTAAAATAGAAACAGTGAATAAATAATTTAAAATTATAAATAATATAAAAAAAGGAGACTTAAATGAATAAAATTAGTACAGAATTAAAACAAGGAATAAAATTACATTGTATAAAAACAGATTTATATAAAACAGATATTTCTTGTATAATAATAACAACACCATTAAAAAGAGAAACTGTTACAAAAAATGCATTAATACCATTTATGCTTAGAAGAGGAACTAAAAGACTTCCAAATCAATATTTAATAAATAAAGAAATGGAAAATATGTATGGTGCATCATTTAATTGTGGTATAGATAAAATGGGAGATAATGTTATTTTAAAGTTTTATATAGAATCTATAAGCAATGAATATGCTTTAAATAATGAAAATATATTAAAATTAAATATAGAAAATATTTTAGATATTGTTTTCAATCCGCTACAAGATGATGGCATTTTAAGTAAAGATTTTTTAAAGATTGAAAAAGATAATTTAAAAAATGCTATTGAAAGCAAGATAGATGATAAGGATTTTTATGCATTAGATAATTGTATAGCTTCAATGTATGGAGAAAGTGGATTTGGTCTATATAAATATGGTTATGTAGAAGATATAGATACTATTACTATTGAAGAAATATCAGAATATTATAATTGGTTAATTCAAAATTCTAAAATAGATATATTTGTTTCAGGAAATATTGATAAAAAAAGTGTAAAACAACTTTTAATAGAAAATGAGAATATAAAAAGATTAAGACCTAGAATTGAAAATTATATTTTAAATAATGAATACACAGAAAGTAAACAAATTGTGGAACAAGAAAAAGTAATTGAGGAAAAAATGGATGTTACACAAGGAAAGTTAGTAATAGGACTAGATATTTTATCGAATTTAGAAAATTTGCAAGCAGTTTCATTAGTATATAATGCAATACTAGGTGATGGAGCTAATTCGATGATGTTCCAAAATGTACGAGAAAAGGCAGGACTTGCTTATTCTGCTAAAAGTATGTTAGTAAAGCAAAAGCTAAATATATTTATAAGATGTGGTATACAAATTGAAAATTATGAAAAAGCATTAGAAATTATAAAATGTCAGCTTGAAAATATAAAAAAAGGAGAATTCTCAGATGAGGATGTTTTTAATGCTAAGACATATTTAATTTCAGGGATAAAGAATGTAGAAGAAGAACAAGATACAGAAATAGTTTATTATATAGGACAAGAGATTTCAAAAACTAATATGTCATTAGAAGAGTATATACAAAGAGTAGAAAAAGTAACAAGAGAAGAAATAATTGAACTAGCAAAATCTATAAATATAAATACTATTTATTTTTTAAGAAATTAATAAAAGGAGAAAAATTGTGCAAATATTAGAAAATAGTAAAATAAAAGAAAAATTATATATAGAGAAATTAGATAATGGATTAAAGATAATAGTTTTACCCAAAAAAACTAGAAAGAAGTATATTGTATGGAGTGTTAATTTTGGATCTATTGATAATAAATTTTTTGCTCAAAATGAAAATGAAATGACAGTAGTACCAGATGGGATAGCACACTATTTAGAACACAAAATGTTTGAACAAAAAAATGGAAAAAATAGTTTAGATGTTTTAACTTCAATAGGTGTTGATGCAAATGCATACACAACAAATGACCATACAGCATATCTTTATGAATGTACAGATAATTTTGATGAAGCACTAGATGAATTTATGGATTATGTACAAAATCCTTATTTTACAGATGAAAATGTAGAAAAAGAACGTGGAATAATAGAACAAGAAATAATGATGTATGATGATTATCCTGAATGGTCTATATATATGAATGCAATGAAAGCTATGTATAAAAATAATGAGATAAATATAGATGTAGCAGGAACAAAAGAAAGTATTGCAGAGATAAACAAAGATAAGTTGTATAAGATTTATAACTCATTCTATTATCCAAACAATATGATAATAGTTCTTTCAGGAGATTTTAATCCAGAAAATATAATTAATACAATAAAATCTAAAATTACAATGAAAAGATTAGATGATCCTAAAAGAGTATATAATGAAGAACAAGACGAAATTGTGCAAAAATATATAGATAAGGAAATGAACATAAGTATGCCAATTGTGCTTGTAGGATATAAAGATGGTAACATAAGTGAGAATAAAATAAAGAAAGATATCGCAATAGAAATATTATCTATAATACTATTTGGTAAAAGTTCAAGTTTTTTTGAAAGATTATATGAAACTGGAAAGATAATATCTGCTCCAAGCATAAACTATGAATTTTCTAAAACTTATGCACATGCTTTAATTCAAATACAAACAAACTTTGTAGATGAAGTAATAGAAGGAATTAACTCACGAATAGAAGATATAAAGAAAAATGGAATAACAGAAGAAGACTTTAAAAGAGCTCAGAAAAGAGTATATGGTGATTTTATAAAAGATTATAATGAAGTATCAACAATTGCAAGTATAATAGTTTCAGACTACTTTAAAAATATAAATTCTTTTGATTATTTTGAAGAATTTAATAGTGTAAGTAAAGAATATGTTGAAAAAGTATTAAAAGAGTTATTTATAGAAGATAAAAAGGTAATATCAGTAATAAAACCAACAAACTAAGAACAAATCCAGTTTATTTATGTTGTAGATTAAATATATACTTAAGTGTCTAAAAAGGAGAATAATGAATATTGTAAAATTTCCATCATTAAATTTAGAGTTTGAATTTTCTAAGATAGCATTTTCTATTTTAGGAATTAATGTGTATAAGTATGCAGTTTGTATAGTTTTAGGAATAATAGTGGCATTGATTTTAAGTTATTTTAGTAAAGAAAAGTATGATATTGAATATGATTTTCTTTTAGAAAATATTATATTAGGAATGATTTTTGGAATTATAGGTGCAAGAATATATTTTGTTTTATTTAATTTAAAACATTATGATAATTTAATAGATGTTTTAAATTTACGAGATGGCGGATTAGCTATATATGGAGGCTTAATTTTAGGAGGTATTTCAATTATAACGAATTGCAAATTGCGTAAAAAAGATATACTAAATTTTTTAGATTATATTATTCCTTTTGTAGCAATTGCACAGTGTATAGGAAGATTTGGAAACTTTTTTAATATAGAAGCATATGGTTATGAAACAAAAACTTTTTTAAAGATGGGAATAGAAACAATAAATGGATATAAAGAAGTTCATCCTGTATTTTTATATGAAGCAATAGCTACATTTCTAATTTTTTTATTTCTTCGACATAATCAGAAAAAAAGAAAATTTAAAGGACAAATAATTTTGTTGTATTTGATATTTTATTCAGGAATAAGATCATTATTAGAGGGGCTAAGAACAGATAGTTTAATGTTACTTAATTGTAGAATATCTCAGATTTTGTCTATTTTAATATTTTTAACTTCACTTATTGTTATAGTATGTCGAAAATTGTCTTACAAAAAAGTTCAAAAATGCTGATAGTTTATTGACTTTTATGTAATAAAATGTTATTTTAAAAATATACAAAAGAAAAAAATATGGAAAAGGAGAGGATGTTATGTTAGATGATAAAATTTGTAGATTAAGAGATAAATTAAATAAATGTATTTCTAATGGAGAAGATTATTCTGTAATATATAAAATAAGTGTCGAATTGGATGAATTAATTGCTAAATACTATTCAAGTATAATGAAGGTAACAAGTGAATAAAATCTTTTATATATTAGATTATATTTAATTATTTTTGATTAAAACGAAACATTTTAACGTACTAAAATAGGAGCTATCTATAAGGTAACTTCTATTTTTTATTTTATATAAAAAGTTTTTATAAGATATTTTAAAAAGCAGTAAATTTTTATAAAAAAATAACATAAAATAAGATGTAATAAAAACTTAATAAGTTTGAAAAAGCCTATTCCCTAATAGAGTTAAAATATAGTAATAAAATTGTAATTGCTATTAAAAAAAGAAAATAGTATATTGTACTCAATTTATGAATAGCATATTTTTAAGGAGTGAAAAATTTATGGAATTTTCAAAAGATTATATAAACGATAGTGAAAATATAAATTATAGAAATAATTTTTTTGTAAATGTAACTAAAGAGTTATCATTAATAGTATGGGTACTAATTGTATTAATGTTAATTATATGGTCATATGTTGAAAATGAATATTCACTCTCAAAAAAATCAGAAATAGATTTATATGAAATGAGTATTAGTGAAGAAATTCAACAATATTCAAAAATAGATAGAAAATGATGTGTTTTAATAATTATCCTCCAGTTAGTTATGCTGGGGGATAATTATATATTATCCACTTTTGTTCTATTAAATGAAATTAGTAATCTAGTATTTTGCTAAATTTGTAAATAAAAGTGTATACTTTTTTTTTTATTTAATATATAATAATCTATATTAAATTAGGAGATATAGTATGAGAAAATTATTAAATGAAGAGATAAAATATACTGGACCAAGATTTAATATAATTAGGAGAACATATAAAAAAGAAGACGAATTAATATATACACGAGATTGTGTAGAGCCAGGAAATTCAGTTGTTATTCTACCAATAACAGAAGAAAATGAAGTTATATTTGTAAAACAACAAAGAGAAGTTATAAAAGAAATAACATTAGAACTTCCAGCAGGAATGATAGATGAATGTGAATTACCAAAAGAAGCAGCTAAAAGAGAACTTGAAGAAGAAGTAGGAATAAAGGCGAATTATTTAGAATTTTTAACAGATTTTTATGTTTCTTGTGGTTATACAAATGAAAGAATGTATATTTATTTGGCTAAAGAATTTTCTAAAAGCCAACAAAAATTTGATGAAACAGAAGAAATCTTAAATATAGAAAAAATTCATATAGAACAATGTATGAAAAAATTATTAAACAACGAATTTGAACATGCTGACATAAAAATAGCACTATATACATACTATTATAAATATTATAATGGGGGAAAAAATGGAAAAAATAAAACAACTGATAACATCAATTGATTTAGATAATTTACTAAAGATATTTGATATACAAATTGCAATAGCAGTATTATTATTTTTTATAATTTTTAGAGGACTTTTTTCAAAAATTTTAATAAAAATTTATTATAGATTAACTAAAAATAAAAAAAATCCTAAAGAAAGTTCTATGTATAAACCATTAAATATATTTTTTGTTTTTTTAGGTATATTCTGTACAATTAATATACTTCCTGTTAGTAAACAATTTCTATACATAATGAATTTGATTTTTAAAGTTGTTGTAATGTATTATATAACTAAAGCAATTTCTACTTTAATAATAGAAGATTCAATTTTATTCAAAAAAATTTTTAAAAGATCTGAAAATAAAGCAGTAGATAAATTTATATGCAAAATATTAAGAGCAATTATTTGGATAATATTTATATTAATAGTATTCAAAGAAATGGGGTTTAACCTTAATTGGCTAGGAGGATTGGCAACTGGTTTAGGAATAGGAAGTGCGGCATTAGCATTAGCGGCTCAAGATTTGGTAAAAAGTCTAATAAGTGGAGCAACAATTTTATCAGACAAACCGTTTATTATAGGTGATTGGATAGAAGTAGGAGAATATCAAGGGTCAGTTGTAGACATAACTTTTAGAAGTACACGTATAAAATCGAATAATAATTCAGTTATTACAATACCAAATTCCACAATAACATCAACTTATGTAATAAATTGGAATAGATTAACAAGTAGAAGATTTGAATGTGTTTTAAATATAAGTTTAGAAACACCAAGTGAAAAAATTAGAAAAATAATTAAAGAAATAAAATTAGTATTAGGAAATCATCCAGATGTAATAAAAGAAACCATACAAGTTTCATTGGATGCAATATCAGCTTATAGTAGTGATATAAAAATATTCTTATACATACGTCAAGCAGAATATTTAAAATTTTTAAAAGTTAAAGAAGATATATTATGTAGTTTGCTATTTTTAGCAGAAAAAGAAAATATTGATTTAGCTTATCCATCACAAACAGTATATGTTAAGGGAAAGGAAGAAATAGAAGAATAATGGGATTAGGAGTAGCACTAGCAGGAGGAGGCCTAAAAGGTTTAGCACATATAGGAGCATTACAAGCATTAGAAGAATTAGGTGTAAAAATTGATTATTTATCAGGAACTAGTTCAGGAAGTATGTTTGCAACATTTTACGCAATGGGATTTAGTACAGAAGAGATAAAAGAAAAGACAATGAAAAATTATAAAATACTTACAAAATTACAAAAAAGACCAATATTTAAAGCAGGTGTTACTTATGTTACATCTGGTATAGCAAAAATTGAAGGAATAATTAATGGTAAAAATATTGAAGATTTAGTAAATACAATAGCAAAGGAAAAAAAAATTACAAATATGAATCAAATAAAAATTCCTTATGCTATTGCAACAGTTGATACTATAACAACAAAAGAATGTATATTTTTATCAAAAAGATTTGATTTAGAAGATGATGATATAGATTATATATATGATGCACCAGTTGCTGTTGCAATAAGAGCAAGTATGTCTTTTCCAGGAGTATATACACCATGTCAATATGGAAAATATAATTTCATAGATGGTGGAACAAAAGATAATTTACCAATAAAAATTTTAAAAGATATGGGAGCTACAAAAACATTAGCTTTAAGTTTTAAAATAGATAATTATGAACCAAAAGAAGATATATTTGGTATTTTATTAAGAACAGTTGATATATTTTCACTTAAAGATGTTAGAAAAGCCCAAAGAGAATCTGATTTAGCAATAGAAATAGATTGTAGTGGGACAACTTTATTAGAAATAACTAATGCAGATGAAGTTGTAAAAACAGGGTATAATACGATAATGAATAATAAAGAAAAAATATTAGAATTAATAAAAGATTAATTATAATGATTTACAAATATAGAAATATATTAGATAATTGTGAAACTAATGAGATATTTCATAACTTATAAGTTTTTGCAAATAGATAATAAAATATAAAAAATAGGAGTGATAGATTTGTCTGGAGTAAATAATACTATGATGCAATATTTTGAATGGTATTTACCTAGTGATTCTACACTTTGGAATAAACTTTCAAAAGATTCTAAACATTTAGAAAATATTGGTATAACACATGTATGGCTACCACCAGCTTATAAAGCAGCATATGGTAAAGAAGATGTGGGTTATGGAGTATATGATTTATATGATTTAGGAGAATTTGATCAAAAAGGTTCTATTCCAACAAAGTATGGAACTAAGGATGAATATATAAATGCAATAAAAGTATTAAAAGAAAACAATATAAAAGTTTTGGCAGATATAGTTTTAAATCATAAAATGGGAGCTGATGAAACAGAAGATGTTTTGGCAGTGCAAGATGATGCAACAAATAGAAATGTAAGTTTAACAGATGCTATACCAATTAGGGTATGGACAAAATATACTTTTCCTGGAAGAGGAGATACATATTCTAATTTTAAGTGGAATTGGACACATTTTCATGGAATAGATTGGGATGAGAATACAGCTACTGCAGCAATATATAAATTTTATGGTAAACATTGGGATGAAGATGTTGATAAAGAAAATGGTAATTATGATTATTTAATGGGAGCAGATATAGACTTAAATAATTACGATGTTATAAAAGAACTTGAAAATTGGGGAAAATGGTACTTAGATACAACAAAAGTTGATGGTTTTAGATTAGATGCAGTTAAACATATAAGAAGTGAATTTTATCCTGAGTGGTTAAGTAAATTAAATAATATAGTGGATAAAAACCTTTTTTCAGTAGGTGAATATTGGAGTTCAAATATAGAAGTAATAAAATCATATATAGAAAAAACACAAGGCTGTATGTCTTTATTTGATGTACCGCTTCATTATAATTTTTATAGAGCATCTATAAGTAATGGAGAATTTAATATGAGTCAAATATTAGATGGAACACTTGTAAAAACTTTACCAGAAAAGGCAATTACATTTGTAGATAATCATGATACTGAAATAGGACAAGCATTAGAATCTTGGATATTAGATTGGTTTAAACCATTAGCTTATTCACTAATTTTATTAAGAAAAGATGGATTACCTTGTGTATTTTATGGAGATTATTATGGAGTACCAGCCAAAGAAGTTGGTTCTAAAAAAGACATATTAGATTTGTTATTGAAAATAAGAAAATATTATGCTTATGGAGAACAAAATGATTACTTTAATGACAGTAATATAATAGGATTTATTAGGAAAGGAGATTATGATCATCCAAATTCTGGTTTAGCTGTTGTAATGACTGATAAAAATGGTGGTTCAATTCAAATGAATGTTGGAGAAAATTTAGCAAACTCTATATTTTATGATTGTACAGGAAATTTATCTGAGAAAGTGTATGTGGATAATGAAGGAAATGGCATATTTGCTTGTAAAGATGGAAGTGTGTCAGTATGGATAAAAGAAGATTTTACAAATGTTAAATTATAGTATCTTTTATGTAACTTTTTAAAATTATGGACAGTGTTGTGTTATTATAATATTAAGATATTATTTTGTAAGGAGAGTATATGAAAGAAGAAAAAATTACAATAGCAGATAAAACAATAGATTATAGTAATTTTTCAGATGAGAAACTGATTAAATTATATAGAGAGTTAAAGCAAAGAGAAGTTATATTATATAAGAGAATTATGAAATATAATGAAAAATATAAATTTTTACCAGAGATAAGTTCTAGTAATATTTAAGTGTGAGGAGATATTATGGAGAGTATAGGAACTAGATTAATTGATCAAATAAAAAGACTAAATGAATTAGAAGTACAAAGGTTAGAAATACAGTTAGCTAAATTTAATAAAGAAATTAATGAATGCTATGAATCTAAAATTAATTTAATAGAGGAAAATATTGATAATCAAATAAAATATTATGGAAAAAATATTAGTAGTTATACTAAAGAAAAGAATAGTATATTAAATAGATATAAAGAAGAATTTCAGAAAAATTATGATAAAAGAAAAGAGCAATTCTTTAATATAATAGTTGAAATTCAAGAAATGCAAGCTAATCAGAAGATTGCACTTACTAATTTTAAAAAAATTGCAGAAGATAAAGAAAATTTTATGCAAAATTTTAAAAAACTAGAAGCTTTAGTAAATAAATATGCTGGTTATAATGAAATAATTTTAGAATGTGAAGCAAAATTAAATGATTGTATTTTAGCAACAAAAAAGGATTTTGAACAAATTACAAAATACAGAAATCCAAGTATAGCAGTAATAGAAAAAGGTAATTTTATTACAAATATAATAAATAAAATATTAAATAAATTCTCAGGAAAATCTAAATTTGAAAAAGAAGTTATTAATAAGATGGAAAAAGAACTATTAGAGGTTGAGAAAAATAATATTTTAAATTTAGAAATAATAGATAAACAAACTATAAATCTTGTAGCAAAAATTGAGGAATTAAGAGAAATAATGAATTCTGAATTTAAATTTGCTGTTGAATAGGAGGAAATTATATGAATACTGAAAAAATAGGAGATATATTTGTTGATGGAAAGATGGTTAATTTAGATAATTCTTCGGTTCAAGATTTAGATAATATGTTAGAATTATTGACTTCCCAAAGGAAAGATATAATGGATGACATAAATAAAATATTAGCAGATATACAAAACTAAGGAGAAGTAATTATGGAAAATAAACATAAAAATTCTGAAGAATTTGAAAATGATATTAATAATTTTGTGGAGTTAAATGAAGCTTTTAAAAATTGTACAAAAGAAACAAAAGAACATATAAAAAACGATATAAAAAACTTTACTAATCTTATACCACAACTATCAGCTCTTACATCAAAAATGGTTAGAAATGGATTACAACAACAAGTAAATAGAATTAATAAAGAATTTGGCGAGATAGATAGTCAAAATGTGCGTAATGAAATTGAATTGGGACTTCATGAGGTATCAAAAAGATTAGAAATTAATGAATGGGAACAAGAAAATTCAAACAGATCAAAAATTGTTAAGAACGCTGTTACAAATACTAAAAATAGAAAATTAGATAAGAAAGTAAAAAAAGTTGAAAGAGCAATAAAGATAACATCTGTTGTTGGAAAAGGTTTAGCCTTATTTGGAAAAAAAGGTTTAGCAGATAAAATGCAAAAAGCAGTAGTTTCTAAAAGTAAAAAATATATTAGCAAAGATTCAAGAATTGGTAATATAATGCAAAGAGCTGCAGAAACTGGTTTTACAATAGCAGATGGGGCAAGATATGTAAAAGATACTACAATTGTTTTAGGAGAATATAGTAAAGATGTATTGATAGAAAAGGCTGGAGATGCTAAGAAGGCTGGGGCTAGATTAGCAAAAGAAAGTGTACAAACAATGAAAAAAGGTGCTTTAGAATTTGGAAAAGCAACATATAAGGGAGCAGCTACAACAGTGGCAATAGCAGCACTGCCATTGGAAGCAATAGCTGCTGGCGCTGTATGGTCAGTTGATAAGGTAGGAGATAAAATTTTAGAAGGAGTAGAAGTTGCAAATAGTAAAATATCAGAGGCTAAAGCTAAAGTTTCCGAAAATAAAACAAAAGCTAGTAAAGGAATAAAATCAGTGATACGTGGTTTTGCTAGTTCTGTTGTAGAAAAATTAAGTAAATCAATAGAAAAGGATGATGAAAAATTAAAACAATTTGAAGAGCCTGAAAAAGTAGAGGATCAATTAGAAGTAGATGATGGTATTGAATTTGTATAAATATTAGTTTTTAATATTTACAAAATGACTAAATTATTATATAATAAACAAAATTTTATATAGTAATATGTAAGATATTTTAAGCATACAACTATAAAATTTAAGTAACCAAGAGTAGGAAGGAGAAAAAGCTATGGGCAAAAAGAAAAAGTTAGAACAACGGAAACAGGAAAAAGAATTTACGATTCCTGATTCTCCTAAGCCAGGAAGTATAGTGAGAGTTCAGGTCGAAAGTGAAAAAGGGTTATCACTAAATTATTATGTGATAACATCCGCTTTTAAAAACGGACGGCTGCGTGGGCTAGAGCTTGAACTTGAATATGTAGGGCAAGAAGAGGTAGACACGGTATTGGAGAAGAAGAAGGAGGTTTTCTATCGACCTAATACTTCAATGAGAAAGTTCGTAGGGGTTAAGCTGGGCACGCACAAGTTGGCAAACAAGGAACTCTTTAACGATGGTAATGTCGTAATTGGTCAGGTGGTATGTGAAGCAGCATTAAAAAGGCTTCAATACGTATCGTCTTACGATAACAATTAGAAAGAAAAAGAAGGTGAAAAAGTTTGGGGTGCAACGGGTTTGTTGCACCCGTTTTTTATATAATGGGAAATACATGTTTCTGCTTATTCTAAACTTTGTTATTTTTCAAGATTTCTTAAATTAGATTTACTAATAAAAATAAGTGTGATAAAATTCAAAAAACAAAAATAATTTTTTGTGATAAAGATATATGATAAATATTAATTTAAGAATGGAGAATTTATGAAAGTTTTAATTACAGGAGCATCTTCTGGAATAGGAAGAGATTTAGCAAGAGAATTTGCTAAAATGAAATATGATATAATCTTAGTAGCAAGAAATGTTGAAAAACTTGAAAAATTAAAAAAAGAATTAACAAATGAATATAATGTAAAAGTTAAATTTTATAGTATAGATTTATCAAATAAAGAGAGTTGTATAGAGTTATATGAAAAAGCAAGAGATATAGATATTTTAGTAAATAATGCAGGACTTGGAGACTTTGGAAATTTTACAGAAACAGATTTAGGAAAAGATTTAACAATAATACAAACCAATATAACAGCAATGCATATACTTACAAAATTATATTTAAAAGATATGAAAGCAAAAAATAGAGGAAAGATTTTAAATGTTGCCTCAATAGCAGGTTTTTTACCAGGACCACTTATGGCAACATATTATACTTCTAAAAACTATGTTGTGAGGTTATCAGAATCTATAAGAGAAGAATTAAAAAAAGAAAAATCTAAAGTTAAAATAAGCATATTATGTCCAGGACCAGTAAGAACTAATTTTAATAATGTAGCAAATGTAAAGTTTGAATTAAGTTCTCTTTCTAGTGAATATGTTGCAAAATATGCAATAGATAAATTTTTGAAAGACAAATTTTATATATTACCAGGTTTTACAATTAAAATTACAAAGATTTTTTCAAAAATAATTCCAACTTCAATACTTTCAAAATGTACTTATCATATGCAAAAAAGAAAAGAAGGTTAAGGAGGTAACTTATGAAAATATTAATGGGAACTAGTAATCCAGGAAAAATAGAAGGGGCAAAACAAGCATTTGAGAAGTATTTTAATAATGTCGAAATAGAAGGAATATCTGTAAGTTCAGATGTAGGAGAGCAACCAATTAATGAAGAAATATTAAAAGGTTGTAAAAATAGGGTAGAAAACTTAAAAAAATATGCATTAGAAAATAATTTAAAAGCAGATTTTTATATTGCATCAGAAGCAGGAATAACAAATCTTTTAGGAGAATGGATTGGTATAAATATAGCAGTTGTAGAAAATAGTGATGGATTTCAGAGTGTTGGTGTAAGTCAAAGGTTTCAAATTCCAAAAAAGTATATTAATGAAATAATAGACACAGAACTTGGAAAAGTAATGGATAGAATTTTTAATAAAAATAAATTAAATACAGGAAAAGGTGGAATAAGTTTTTTAACTCATAATGAGATTTCAAGAATTGATTTAACAAGAAATACTTTTATAATGGCACTAATAGAACATATAAATGGGGAGCTATGGAAATAATTTTAATTAATAAAATTATAAAAATGAATTTGACCATATTAATGTTAAAAAAATTAAACTTAGTTTATGGGAAATTTGTTATGGACATGTTTCAATATCTGAACTTAAAGATTTGATAAATAATTCAGATGAATTAGCTTTTTCAAATTTTGAATATATTAGTAAGATTATAGAAAAAGTTTATATTAATTTGAAATTGTAAATATTAATTTTTTATATTATAATTAATCTAAATTAAATTATTAATTTTAGCTCTTACAATTAAAAGAGTATGACATTATGGAGGGATAGACATGAAGAATTTTATTAATCATTTATTTCGGGGAGTAATAACAGTAATATTTTGGAATATATATATAAATTTATTTTTGATATTGTTACCAAACATCAAAAGATTTATTAATAATTTTATAGATGTTAAAGTTTCTCCCCTGTGGTTTACATGTGCTACTAGAGCACTTATGTATACTGTTGTAATATATTGTCTTATAGTTGTAGGATTTATAATTACAACTATAATTTGGAATTTTAATTATTCTAAAACAAAACAATAGTACCTCCTATTTAGCACTTGGGAGGTATTGTTTATATTAAAAATAGAAAATCGGGTGAAAGAATGGATATTTATGGAATAAAAAATTTAACCAATAGTGAATTAATATATAGTTATGATAAAAAATATAGAGAAATAGCACTAAAACTAAAAAAATATAAAACATATGATGAAATAGTGAAAATGAAAAAATTAGCTATAGAAGAATTCAATTTTATTTTAAGAAATATAGAAATAGATGAGAAAGAATTAAAAAATAGTTTTATAAATCTTATAGTAGATAAGAATTCTTCTAAATATTTATGGATTTTATATAGTAAGTATGATAAAGATGAAAATTATATTGATAAAATAAGTAATATATTCAAAAAAGAAAATCAGGTTATTCGTGGTGGAGTAAATACATATAAAATGATTGGATGGATGGCTCATGTATTGTATGTATACCAAATAATAAATGAAAATATATCATATAATAAAGAAATTATAAATTTTAATGGAAATGTGGACATTATTAATCAAGTTAAAGAACTTCATGAAGTTTTTAATAAATTAAGCAAAAAATCAAAATTTTTATTAAAGATATTTGCTTTAATTCATGATATAGGTGTTATAGAGCAGGTATCGTATCATGACATATTAGGTAGTAAATATGTAGAGAAAGTTTTAGAAGAGATACAATTAAATCAAGATAAACTAGAAGAACTAAATATTTTAATAGATATAAAATATTTTCAGAAGATACTAGAAGAATTAATAAAATATCATACATTAATAACATCTTTATCATCAGAAGGAAGTGATAAATTTGTAGAGAATATTTATATGGGATTATTGAAAGAACTACCAGATGATAAAGAGATAAAAAAAGATATACCTAAAATATTAATGCTACTAGCATATGGGGATGTTATTGCTGTGGATGAAAGCTTAATGAATGTAGAGAAATTTCAAAGAATAAAAGATTGTTATGATTTTTTTGAACAAATAACCAATGGAGTTCCCATAAAAAGAGATAAAACTAAAGTTGCAATAGAGAGAATTGCTGATATGGTTGGAGAGAATAAAGCACAAAACTTATTATTGAATTTTGATAGTATTTTAAATGTAAATAATATTGATAGAAATCAATTTATTGAAGACATGTATAATATTAAATTAATGAGATATACAGCTCCTTTAATGAAATCATTGAAAGATGTTAAATTATGTATAAAAATATATTATGAAATATTTGAACTAATTGGAGAATTAGATGGAAAAGAGAATTTAAATCAATATACAATTATTTTTTTACCAGATAAACAAGAGAACGATTTTATAGAGCAGATTAAAAATGGGACTTTTTTTGAGTGCATAAAAAAAATGAAACAAAATAAGTTTAAAGATTGTACATATAAAAGTGTGAACATTTTATTTGGTACCAAAGAAGATGGTAAATATTTACATGTTAAGATAATATAAAATATAAGATGTGAAAAAATATGGATAAATTGTTTCACATCTTATATTTTAATAATTTGTTTTGTAATTTTAATAGTAAAATAATTTTGGTAATATTAATTTTACTGTAGCATTCCAGTAACTAGAATGCCTAAGTTCTCTCTATAAATTCCTGCAAATTGAGAAACAGGAATAGGGTTTTCACCTAGACCAACTTCAATAGTAAATCCTGGTCTATTATAATAAAGAATAAACCAATCTTTGTATCCAGCAAAACTTGAATTTTTAGGAACTTGTTCAGCAGTATAACCAGAAAGTTCAGCAAATGTTTTGGCAATTTCTTGACTTCCAGGAGGAGTTTGGTCTTGGTATTGATAATAAATTACTCGACCTTGTGTATGATATGTTATCATTAAACTAAAGTTATATCTAAGTGTAAAGTTATATAATGCAACTGATTCAGGAGCTGTAAGAGGACCATATCCTACGAAATCACGAGGAGCTGGTTTGTTAAAGCCTTGTGCATACTTTATTTCTTTAGCTTCAGCCCATCCAGCAGGAAATTGTAAATTAGGATCAATCCCTGTGAGGCTGATTAACTTCCATATAGGAAATATTATATATAGGTATTAGCATA
>CAOJJB010000003.1 GCA_948436975.1 uncultured Clostridium sp.
ATGAAGAATATGAAATAATAGATGAAATTGAAGACGAATATGAAGAAGTATCAGAAGATGAATTCGAAGAAGTAGATGAAGAAGAGTTTGAAGAAATAGAAGAAAACGAAGATGAAGAATATGAAATAATAGATGAAATTGAAGACGAATATGAAGAAGTATCAGAGGATGAATTCGAAGAAGTAGATGAAGAAGAGTTTGAAGAAATAGAAGAAGACTATGAAGATGATACTGATGTTACTTTTGATGATTTATTAAAAGCAGCAGAAGAAGCAGAAAAAGAAGAAAACCAAAATGACGAATATAAAGAAGTATTAGAAGATAATGAAGAAGACCAAGAAAATACTTTTGAAGATAGTAAAAAAGGAACAGAATATATACCATTAGTAGAAAATGCTGAAATAGAAGATGAGCAAATTGAATATGAGTCTGATGAAGAAGATGAAGATGAAACTGATGAAACAGAAGATAGTATTTATCCAGAAGAATTAGAAGATTTAGAATTAGAATGTATATATGTAGGACTTTTATTTAATAATCCAAAGGCAATTTCAAGATTTTATTTTACATTTGAAGATTGTAAATTTTCTGACAATGAATTATATAATTTATATAGAATTATTATATTTAGAGAAGGAGAAGCATATGCTCCTGCAATTGCAAAAGATAAATTCCAATTACCTAGAGAAAATCCTAAAACATATGATTTAAAATATAAAGTTAGAAAATTAGCTATTTCAAAAAATTATAATCTAGAAAAAGTATATACAGAATTAAAAAAATTATTTATTTTAAAGAAAAATTATATAATAGCACCTACATCAGCAATACAAGAGCAAATATTAGAAATACAAAACTATGATTTATATGATGAAATGACAGTTGAAGAAGTTGAAAGTGCATTAGAGCAAATTACAGTTACAACAGGTTTAAGTAGAGCCGTATTAAATCAAGATGCAACTAGTTTTTTATTAGCAGGAGATAATGAATTAAGTAATGGTATTTCATTACCATTTCCAACATTGACAACTGTATTTAAGGGTATAAGAAAAGGTGAAACAATGACATATGCTATGCCATCAAATTCTGGTAAGAGTAGATTTACAATAGAATTAGCATGTCATATTGCGTTCATACATCATAAAAAAGTTCTTATTATTTCAAATGAGATGTCTCAAGAAAAAATGAAATTGTGTATGATAACTACAATATTAAATAATCCAGAAATACAAAAATTACACAAACAAAAGATTCATAAAACAGAAGGAGAATTATTAGAATTAAAATTTAGAGCAGATGATAAGAAAAAAGTAAAATGTGATAAAAATGGTTTTATATTAAGAGAAGAAAATGAATCAACAGAGGATTTTATTAAAAGATTAGAAAAATTTTCAGCAGAATTTAAACAAACATTAGAAGTTACAGAATGGTTAAATACACAACTAAATAATTCAATATATTTTATCCATATTACTGAACATACAAATGATGATTTAAGAAAAATTATAATGAACTATTATTATAAAGAAGCAATAGAATATATATTTTATGATACATTAAAAGCAGATACAGACAATATAGGAAATGGAAATGAAATAAAGAAAACAGCAACAATACTTTCAAATTTAGCCCAAAAATTTAAAATATGGATTGGTTCATCAATGCAATTATTAGAAAGTAGTACATTACCAGTAAATTTAACAATTAATGATATGTCTGCAAGTAAAACAGTAAAAGAAGTATTAGATACCTTGTGTTTAATAAAACAAATAAGTAGACAATCATTAGATAAATATGAATATGCTGAAACAGATCAATTTCAAAAATGTAAAGATATAAAAGTACCAAAAGACACAGATGTCAGATTTTATGCTTGTGTTGTTGATAAAAACAGAGCAGGTGCTAAACCAACATTGTTATTTAAATTAAACTTAGCATATAATGAATGGGAAGAACTTGGTCATTTAAGACTAAAACAATCTGAAATTGAAGAGAAATAAAATATAATTAGATAAATCAAAATGGTATAAAAAAGCCTTCTTTTGGAAATAATGTAAATAACATTATTTTCAAGAGGAGGTTTAATTTTGATTAATAGAGTAGAAATAGCAAATGTAAACACCTCTAAATTACAATTGTTAACACAAGAAGAAACAAAAGAATTATTCAAAAAAATGCACGAAGGAGATATGGAAGCTAGAGAAAAATTAATAAATGGAAATTTAAGATTAGTATTAAGTGTAATTCAGAGATTTTGTGGAAGAGGAGAAAACGCCGATGACCTTTTTCAAGTTGGATGTGTAGGATTGATAAAAGCAATAGATAATTTTGATACAAGTCTTGACATTCAATTATCAACATATCGGAGTACCAATGATAATTGGAGAAGTTAGAAGATACTTAAGGGACAATAATATGGTAAGAGTTAGTAGATCAGTAAGAGATTTAGCATATAAAGTTCTTCAAGCAAAAGAAAAGCTTACAAGAGAAAATGGAAAAGAACCAACAATTGAAGAACTTGCAAAAGAACTTGAAGTAGAAAAAGAAGACATAGTATTAAGTTTAGATGCAATTCAAGATCCAGTTTCATTACAAGAACCAGTATATAATGATGGAACAGATAGCTTATCAATTATGGATCAAGTAAAAGATAAAAAAAATACAGATGAGTTATGGGCAGAAAATATAACAATGAATGAAGCATTAAAGAAGTTAAATGATAAAGAAAGAATGATAATCAATAAAAGATTTTTCTTAGGTAGAACGCAAATGGAGGTTGCAGATGAGATAGGAATTTCACAAGCACAAGTATCAAGACTTGAGAAGACTGCAATAGAACATATCAGAAGATTATATAAATAATTAAAAATCTACTAATATAATATCATCTCCTATTGCTTTTATTGATGTCCAAGGAATAGTTAAATCATCACCAGTAGAAAAAAAATTAAAAAATTTTGTGTTTCCAGGAACTATAATAGATGTTATAGTTCCTGTTTTAAAATCTGCAGTTACATCTTGAACAAAACCTAAACGTTTAGCATCTTTTATATTTATAACTTCTTTGTGTTTGAAATCTAAACCTTTTTTTGCATTCATAATTAACTCCTTTTAAAACGAACTTATAAAATAATAATTACTTTTTATAAAGATATGATTAAAAAAATAAAATATGATTTAGAAAGTTTGTATATTTTTACAATTTTTGGAAAATATAAATAAAAATAATGTTTGAGGAGATTTGTATGCAAACAAATAAAACGAATAATATAATTTTTTTAAAAGATGTTGAATCTAATATTATAGATGAAGCAATTGTTATTTTAAAAGATAATATAAAATTAAATGATTTAAAAGAAGAAAAAAATAATATAATAAATAAAGATATTAATATATTAAAAGAAGCAGAAATATTTATAAATCAAAAAATAAATATGGAAAATATAAAATTAGAAAAGTATAAAACTAGTAAGATGCAAAAAAAAATTAAGAAATTAAAAATACTAAATATAGTATTGTTATTGGGAACAATATTAATTTTTTTAATCAAATAATTAGAAATTTATCATAAACCTCTTTTACATGAATATATTTTAAACATGTAAGAGAGGTGTATTTTTTTGGAAAGAATTTTAAATGAAGATGAGAAAATAAAAAGGGCAGAAGAAATTTATTTTAGGAGAAATAATAGGAATATTTCTATAAAACAAAATGATAATATAAAAAACAAAAAAAATATAAAAGATAAGATAATATTGCAATTACTTGTTATGATTAATATAGCAGTAATAATATTTTTTATACAAAATAAAGACTTTGTATTTACAACAGAATTTTTGGGAGTTTTAAATCAATATAATGTAAATATAAGTTCAAAAGTAGCAGAATTTTTTGGAAGTGATATTAAAGAAGAAACAAACAATGGAGTGGTAGAGTCAGCAAACCAAGAAACTAATGATACAGTACCAGAAAATATTAGTGCTATAGTACCTCAAGAAGAAATTAGCCAAATAAGTAGTTCAATAAATGAAATGGAGTTAGATGTAGAAAATTTAAAAGCAGCATATAGTTTTATAAAACCAATAGAAGGAATAGTTACATCTCCATTTGGAGCTAGAGAATCAGAAAATAAAAATGTAACAGGATATCATACAGGAATGGATTTAGCAGCAGAAAGTGGAACATATATAAAAGCATCAATGGGAGGAATAGTTACACTTGTATCTAATGAAGGAGATTATGGAAAGCATGTAAAAATAAGATGTAATAATGTAACTACTCTATATGCACATTGTTCTAATATTTTTGTTAAAGAAGGACAAATTGTAGCACAAGGACAAGATATAGGAGCAGTGGGAAGTACAGGGAATAGTACAGGACCACATTTACATTTTGAAATAAGAGTAGAAGATAGATTTATAGATCCATCAAAAATATTGCAATTTTAGATCAAAAAGATTGTATTGTGAAGTAATTTATTAAAAAGTATTTAGGGTGGGATAAGTTTATGAAAATAGAAATCAATTTAAAAATAATATTGGTATTAATTTTGTTTTTTATATTTAATAATATAAACACTTACATAATATTTATAATATTTATACTAATACATGAACTAGCACATATGTTTATTGGAGTTTTAATAGGAGGAACACCAAAAAAATTAGTATTAAATCCATTTGGAATATCATTAGAATTTTATTCTTATGGAAAAGATAAATTTTGGTATAAAATTTTATTTTATATTATAGGGCCAATTGCAAATCTAATTATAGCATTTATATTTTTAAAATTAGATAATTACAATTTTTATAAACAAGAAATAATATATACTAATTTAGCACTTTGTTTTTTTAATTTAATACCAATATTGCCATTAGATGGAGGTAAAATATTAAAAGAATTATTAAAATCAATAGTAGGATTAGAAAAAGCAAATAAATTTATAATTATATTTAGTAAAATAATTCTTATAAGTATTTCCTTTACTTATAGTATACTTATAATAAAAGTTAAAAATATAATGATTTTGTTTTTATTATTATATTTATGGTATTTATATATGATTGAAGAAAAAAGATATTATATTTATAAAAGAACAAGTGATAGCATAAAAAGTATTGTATCTTAATTTATAAAACTGTTTCACACACAATTAATAAAATAGTAACAAAGAAATAAAATTCAAAGAAGGCTTGTAAATAAAAAAAAAATATGTTAAAATAGTGCAGTATAAAAAATATAGGATTAGTTTATTAAGATTAAAACTATGTTTTTATACCCTTACTCATATAAAAATATGGGTTTAATATCCAAAAGGGAGGTGAAAAATAATGAATAAATATGAAACAATATTCATTATTAATCCAAATATTGAAGATGCAGGAGTAAAAGAGTTAATCCAAAAATTTTCAAATTTAATTAATAATGATGGAAAAGTTGAATCAGTAGAAGAATTAGGAAAAAAGAAATTAGCCTATGAAATCAAAAAGAATTCAGAAGGAATATATGTATTAATAAACTTTGAAGCTGCTCCAACTTTAATAAAAGAACTTGAAAGAGTATATAGAATTACAGATGAAGTAATCAAATTTATCGTAGTAAGAAAAGACGAAGAATAAGAAGAAAGGTGGAAACCCACATGAACAAAGTAATTTTAATGGGAAGATTAACAAAAGACCCAGAAGTAAGATATACTCAAACAAACAATACTCTAGTAGCATCTTTTAGTTTAGCAGTAAATAGAAGATTTGTTAGACAAGGAGAAGAAAGACAAGCAGATTTTATAAATATTGTAGCATGGAGCAAAACTGGAGAATTTGTAAGCAAATATTTCAAAAAAGGACAACAAGTAGGAATAATTGGAAGAATTCAAACAAGAACATGGGATGATGAACAGGGACAAAAACATTATGTAACAGAAGTAGTTGCTGAAGAAGCATATTTTGCAGATAGTAAAAGAGATGGAGAAGCATCAGATTTTGGAAATACATTTGGAGAAGCGGTTACACAAAGTGCCGAATTTCAAGTTACTTCTTCTGATGATGATTTACCATTCTAATTTAACGAATATATAAAGTTAGAAGATTGGAGGATTTAAAATGGCTGATAAAAAACAAAATAAAAGAAATAATAGAAACAATCAAGATGATGATTTTAATCCAAAGTTTAGAAAAATGAGAAAAAAAGTCTGTGCATTATGTAATGATAAAAACTTTGTATTAGATTATAAAAACGGAGAACAATTAAAAAAATTTATCAATGAAAAAGGTAAAATATTACCAAGAAGAGCAACAGGAGCTTGTGCTAAACATCAAAGAGAAATTACATTAACAGTAAAAAGAGCAAGACATATTGCAATTATACCATATACACAAGATTAATTTAAATTAATCTAAATATAAAAAAGAAACCTAAAATTATTTATAAATTTAAGGTTTCTTTTTTATAGAAAGTTCTTATAATATAAAAGTTTGGTTAAATTTTGTTTATAGTACATTATTGGTATATGTGGATTAAAAAAAGCATTGAAATTTAATAAATAAAATTATATAATAAGAAAAAATAAATAAAGGAGATAATAAAATGAAAAAACGTGGATTTGAAGTAGCAAAAGGATTTGAAAATGAAGGAATAAACTTACCTATAAGAAAAACAAAATACTCAGCAGGATATGATATAGAAGCAGCAGAAGATTGTATAATACCAGTGTTTAAAAGAGGACAAAAACCAACACTTATTAAAACAGGACTAAAAGCATATATGGAAGAAGACGAAGTATTAGTATTATGTAATAGAAGTTCTAATCCAGGAAAAAAAGGATTAGTAATGGCAAATGGAGTAGGAATAATAGATAAAGATTATTATGGAAATCTAGATAATGATGGACATTTCATGTTTTCATTTTTTAATATAGGAGAACAAGATGTAGAAATAAAAAAAGGAGAAGCAATAGGACAAGCAATATTCAAAAAATTCTTAATAGCAGACAATGATGAAGCGGAAGGAATTAGAGAAGGTGGATTTGGATCAACAAATAAATAATCACAAAAAAATGTAATAAAAATGAAAAAAAGTTATTAAAAAATGGATATATTACTTTGACTTTTGGTAATATTTGTAGTATAATTGTAATGTAGTAATTTAAATGTATTACTTGGAAGGAGTGACGAATTAATGTTTAAAGTAGGAGATAAAATAGTATATCCAATGCATGGTGCAGGAGTAATTGAAAAGATTGAGGAAAGATCAATTTTAGATGAAAAGCAATCTTATTACATAATAAAAATGCCAGGAGAAGTTAAAGTTATGGTACCTACTGCAAAGGCAGAAGAAATAGGAGTACGAAATATAATTGATAAAGAAACAGCCGGAAAAGTAATAAATGTTTTAGAGCAAAACAGCACTGAAATGTCTATTAAATGGAACAAAAGATATAGAGATAATGTAGAAAAAATGAAATCAGGAGATGTTTTTGAAGTAGCAGATATAGTAAGAAATTTAAGTTTTAAACAAAAAGAAAAAGGTTTATCAACAACAGAAAAGAAGATGTTAATAAATGCAAAACAAATTTTAATAAGTGAACTAGTTTTAGCAGAAAGTAAAGAAAAAGAAGAAATGGAAGAACTAGTTGAAAATAAAATAAATACATCATATGAACTTCATGGAATAGGAGAAACAGAGCAAATCATACAAAATAATATAGTTAATTCAGAAGATACAGATAACACAGATAATATAGTAAAAAAATTTATAGCAGCAAATTAGTATCGTAGATCAAAAGATTATATAATAATATATAGTCTTTTTTTGTATGCAAATGTATATGTCGAAATTTGTAAATAAGTCAAAAAAAGTAGTAAAATTTGTATAAAAAATAGATAAAAAAGTATAATATGTTTTTGTGAAAACGATTTACATAAAAAATGAAGGATTTCAATAATATATGTCGAATATTATAAAAGAAAGGTTAAAAAATGATTCAATACACTGATGAATTAAAAGAAGAAATTAGAACTGCTAATGATATAGTAGATATTATATCTCAATATGTAACATTGAAAAGAAAAGGGAGAAATTTTTTTGGACTATGTCCATTTCATAAAGAAAAATCTCCATCATTTTCTGTTTCTGCTGATAGACAATACTTTCACTGCTTTGGATGTAATAAAGGAGGAGATGTATTTACATTTATTAGTGAGATTGAAAAAATAACATTTAAAGAAGCTTTAGAATTTTTAGCAGAAAGAGCGCATATTTCTTTACCGATATCGCAAAACTCAGAATTTAATAAAAATCAATATTTGAAAGATAAAATGTATAAAATAAATGCAGAAACAACAATATTTTACCACGAGAGGTTATATAAATCTTTAGCAAAAATAGCACAAGAATATGTAAAACAAAGAAAATTAGACAATAACACTTTAAAAGCGTTTAAAATAGGTTATTCAGGAGAATATAATGAATTATATCAACATTTAAAATCAAAAGGTTTTAAAGATGAAGAAATATTAGCAACAGGATTAGTAAACAAAAATGAAAAAGGGGAATTCATAGACAGATATAGAAAAAGATTAATGTTTCCAATAATGGATGTTAGTGGACGAGTTATAGCATTTGGTGGTAGAAAATTAGAAAACAATGATAAAATAGCAAAGTACATAAATTCAAATGAAAACTTAGTGTACTCAAAGAAAAGACATTTATATGCATTAAATTTAGCAAAACAATCAGATTCTAAAAAAATAATATTAGTAGAAGGATATATGGATGCAATTTCTTTGTATCAAAGAGGATTTAATAATGTTGTAGCATCACTAGGAACAGCCTTAACAGATGAACAAGGAAGATTATTAAGAAGATATAGTGAACAAGTAATATTAAGTTATGACTCTGATGGTGCAGGACAAGAAGCGATAATGAGAGGACTATCAATTTTAGAAAATCAAGGATGTGATGCTAGAGTATTACAAATGGAAGGAGCAAAAGATCCAGACGAATATGTTATAAAATATGGTAGTGGAAGATTTAATCTATTAGTTGAAAATGCGATATCTTTAGTAGAATTCAAAATAAAAATGTTAAAAAACAAATATAATCTTGAAAATTCTAATGATAAAATTAGATTTCTAAAAGAAATAACAAAAATTCTTTCAAATGTAGATAATAAAATTGAAAAAGAAATATATATAGAAAGAGTATCGGAGCAATATAATATTTCAAAAGAAGCAATATATGCAGAGGTTAACAAAGTAACATATAATGAAAAAGTAACAGAAAATACTTTAGTAAAACCAATTCCAAAGAAAGAGCAAACTACACAAGTAAATCCATCCACAATAAAAAGAGAGAACATGATTATATATCTTCTTATAAATCATTTTACACAATCATATGAACAAATAGTAACAAATATATTTGTAGAAGATTTTAAATTAGAATCTAATAAAATAATATTTAATAAAATTTTAGAATCACCAGCAGAAGAAAGTGAAAAAATATTACAAACAATAGCTAATATTGAAGATGAAGGAATTCAATCACATGTTAGTGAAATTTTAGTAACAGATTATGAAATTAATTCAGTGGAGAAATGCATAGAAGATGTAGTAAATACTTATAATAAAGAAAGATTGACAAATAGAAAATTTGAGATTGTAAAAAAATTAGAGCAAGAATCTTCTTTAACAGAAGATGAAATAGCTAAATTAGAAAATGAATTGACTAATATAGTAGTTGAATTAGCTAAAAGAAAATAGGAGGTAGTTTTATAAATGAAAAAAACAGAAAAAGATATAATAGAAGAAGAAAAAAAAGCTACAACAAAGAAAATTACTAAAAAAGAAGAAATTGAAAAAAATAGCGAAAATAAAAAAATAAAATCAAAAGAAAAAATGGATAAAGATATAGAAACAAAAGAAGATATAGAAAATACAGAAAAAGAAAAAATATTGAAAATAGTTAATAATGCTAAACAAAAAGGAAAAATAACATATGGTGAACTAGCAGTAGAACTAGGAGAAGCAAATCCTGAGCAAATAGACAAAGTATTTGAAGCATTTGAAGAAATAGGTGTAAATATATTAAAAGATGATGAAGATTTTATAGAACCAGATATAGAAGATTTAAAAGATGTTGAAGAAATAAAATTAGAAGAAATAGATGTTAATAGCTCTATTGAAGGAGTCAGTGTAGATGATCCAGTAAGAATGTATTTAAGAGAAATAGGAAGAATACCATTATTAACTTTTGAAGAAGAATTATCTCTTGCAAAAAGAGTTTTAGAAGAAGATGAGGAAGCTAAACAAAAATTAGCAGAATCAAATTTAAGATTAGTAGTTAGTATTGCCAAGAAATATGTAGGAAGAGGAATGCTTTTCTTAGATTTAATACAAGAAGGAAATATGGGATTAATAAAAGCAGTAGAAAAATTTGACTATAAAAAAGGATTTAAATTTAGTACGTATGCAACATGGTGGATAAGACAAGCTATAACAAGAGCAATAGCAGATCAAGCTAGAACAATAAGGATACCAGTTCATATGGTTGAAACAATAAATAAACTAATTCGTACATCAAGACACTTACTACAAATGTTAGGAAGAGAGCCAACACCAGAAGAAATAGCAGAAGAAATGGAAATACCAGTTGAAAAAGTTATGGAAATACAAAAAATAGCACAAGATCCAGTTTCATTAGAAACACCAATTGGAGAAGAAGATGATAGTCATTTAGGAGATTTTATACCAGATGATGAATCACCAGCACCACATGATTCAGCAGCATATACATTACTAAAAGAACAATTAGAGGAAGTCATGAGTACACTAACACCAAGAGAGGCAAAAGTATTAAAATTAAGATTTGGTTTAGAAGATGGTAAGGCAAGAACACTTGAAGAAGTAGGAAAAGAATTTCAGGTAACACGTGAAAGAATTAGACAAATAGAAGCAAAAGCATTAAGAAAATTAAGACATCCAAGTAGAAGTAAGAGATTAAAAGATTATATGAGTTAAAAATAAACAGTAAAAAATATTATGTAAATTATTTTATAAAAAGTCCTTGATTTTAGGACTTTTTTATGTTATAATTTAAAAAGAATTGTTTTTATTTAGTAAAGAGAGGAGAAAACTAAGTAAAGCTTAGGAGTATATTATGAAAAAAATTAAGTTTTTAGGAAAAATAAAAGACAGTATTGGAACTTTTTTTAAAAAACTTGTGATTGAAAGTCAAATTGAAGAAGATGATAGTAGAGAAAATTTAGTATTAGAATTAGCAAACAGTCAAATGGATGTGAAAGATGCTGCATTGCTAGTTAAAGCATTTGAAGATTCTCAGAAATCTGGAAATGGATTAATGAAAAAAATAATTGGAAGTATAAAACTTACAAAATCAGATCAAGAAGATGGAGATTTTAGAACAGATGAAACAATAGGAAATATAACAAAAGGAGTTAATACAAATGGAGGATATAATATAAACACATCAAATGTAAAATCTGTAAAACAAGAAGAAAGAGATGAAAAATAGCAAAACATAACAAAGTTTTGCTATTTTTTATATTACAAATTCAAAATAAAATTAATTATAATATTATATAGAAGTGAAGATGAGTATAGTATAATATGTAGAAATAAAAAGAAAATATTGACAAATAATAAAAAAAATGTTAAAATCTATTACTGTAAACTGCTTAACTAAGGTACATAAAAGCTAATAAAATTTAGCTACCTAAGTTGGAAGTTAGCGAGTATACGAAAAGGGAGGTGCATTTAATGTACGCAATAATTGAAGCATGTGGAAGACAATATAAAGTACAAGAAGGAGAAACTGTATATTTTGAAAAATTAGGTGAAGAAGAAGGAAAAAAAGTTACTTTTGACAAAGTAATATTAATATCTGATGATGGAAAAATACAAGTTGGAAATCCTTATGTAACAAATGCAAAAGTTGAAGGAAAAGTAATATCAAATGGTAGAGGAAAGAAAATATTAGTTTTCAAATACAAACCAAAAAAGAATGAAAGAAAAACAAGAGGACATAGACAAGACTATACAAAAGTAGAAATTACTTCAATCAACGTTAAAGCTCAAAAAGCAGCTAGTACAGAAAAAAAAGAAAAAGCAACTAAAGAATAGTTGTAATTATTATATCGAAATAAAACAAATGGTATAAATAAAATATAAAGCGAAAGGAGTGAATCTTTCATGGCACACAAAAAAGGTCAAGGTAGTGTTAAGAACGGAAGAGATAGTGAGTCAAAAAGACTTGGTGTAAAAAAATCTGATGGACAAATAGTAAAAGCTGGAAATATAATAATAAGACAAAGAGGAACTAATGTACATCCAGGAACAAATGTAGGAATCGGTAGTGATGACACTTTATTTGCTTTAGTAGATGGAATTGTTAAATTTGAAAGAAAAGGTAAAGATAAAAAACAAGTAAGTGTTTACCCAGCAGAATAAATAATCTATTTAAGTATAAAAAATAGCCTTATTGCAAGACAATAAGGTTTTTTTGATTATAAAAATCTTTTTTCAAACACTATACTATATAATAAAAATATAATAAAAATCATTGAAAAAAAATATAATATATGATTTAATACTTATATAAAAAGAATAATAATTTATTTTTAAAGATAGGAGATAGAGCATGAAAGGTAAAGGAGCACCTTTAATAATAGTTATATTATTAATAATTATTATTGTTATTAGAATGGTAATGTTCAGTATTTTTAGTACAGGTAAAACTGAAAATAGTAACAATACAGAAACAGAAATAACAATTAGACCAAAATTAGAATTAAATAAAGAAATAAAAGATAATAAAGCAATAATAACAATAAATGCAACAATGGAGGATGGAAGCAATGTAAAGCAAATAATGCTTCCAGATAAAACATTTATAATGGAAAGTAATACAACATATGAAGTTACAGAAAATGGAGATTATGAGTTTGTAGTATATTCTGAAAATGGAATATCAACATCTGAAATTATAAATATTTCAGAATTAGAAAAGAAATCAGCAGCAAAGCCATATATACCAGAAGGATTTTCAGAAGTAGGAGGAGCACCAGAATCAGGATATGTAATTGAAGATGAACATGGAAACCAATATGTATGGGTACCTGTAGAAACAGGAAAATTAACTCGTAATACTGCATTAGATAAAGAATATGAAGAAACAAATGCAGGAGCATCTTCTTTAGTAAATAGTGTAGCACAAAATTATGGATTTTATATTGCAAGATTTGAAACATCAAAGTATGAAATAGATGGTAAAGAAGTAGCAGCAACAATGTCAGGCAAAAATCCTTGGACAAATATAAATTGTCAAGATGCTATTAATTATTGTAATAACTCATCAAAAGAGTTTGGTTATGCAGATTGCAACACAGCACTAATTAGTAGTTTTGCATGGGATACAGTATTAGAGTGGATAGATAAGACAACTATAAATTATTCTTCTAGTACAAATTATGGAAATTATACAGGAACAGTATATCCTACAGGATATACTACAGAAGACAATATAAATAATATATGTGATTTAGCAGGAAATGTAAGAGAATGGACAACTGAAATATATAAATCAAATTCTACATCAAACAAAAAAAATAATGAAACAAAACAAGATATAATATATAGAGTAGTAAGAGGAGGAAGTGCCAATTTAAGCAGAACACCTCAAGCACATATTGGTTATGCAGAAGATACATCAGACGCATATTGGGGATTTAGAATGGTATTATATAAATAATGTATAAAATAGAGAGTTTACTCTCTATTTTATTTTTTATATAAAAGTAAAGAATATATATTTACAGGTTATACAGAAATAAAGTTATTCTTTTACAAAAATCAGATCAAATAGTATATACATATTGAAAAAAAAGGATATATATTATATAATACGACATATATATGAAAAAGGGGAAATCATTATGATAAATGAATATAGAACTCATAGTTGTGGAGAACTGAGAATATCAGACATAAAAAAAGAAGTAAAACTAGCTGGATTTGTACAAACTATAAGAAATCTTGGAAAAATGATATTTATAGATTTAAGAGATGAAAAGGGAATTACACAAATAGTAATATCAGAGGAAAGTAACTTAGAAGATATAAAAGATATAGTTAAAGAATGTACAATAACAGTAACAGGTGATGTAGTAGAAAGAGCAAGTAAAAATGATAAAATACCAACAGGAGAAATTGAAGTTATAGCCAAAAATATAACTGTATTAGGAAAATGCAAAAATTCGTTACCATTTGAAATAAATGTAGAAGGTCAAACAGTAAGAGAAGATTTAAGATTAGAGTATAGATTTTTAGACTTAAGAAATGATAAAATACATAAAAATATTATTTTACGTTCAAAGATTTTAAAAGAATTTAGAAAAGCAATGGATGAATTAGAATTTATAGAAATACAAACACCAATTCTTGCGAATTCTTCGCCAGAAGGTGCAAGAGATTTTTTAGTACCAAGTAGATTACATCCAGGAGAATTTTATGCATTACCACAAGCACCGCAACAATTTAAACAATTATTAATGGTATCTGGATTTGAAAAATATTACCAAATAGCTCCATGTTTTAGAGATGAAGATCCAAGAGCAGATCGTTCACCTGGGGAATTTTATCAATTAGATTTTGAAATGAGTTTTTCTACACAAGAAGATGTATTTAGAGTAATAGAACAAGTTTTACAAAAAGTATTTAAACAAAATACAGAATGGAAAATTGATGAAGGGTCATTTATGAGAATTCCATTTAAAGAAGCAATGGAAAAATATGGAACAGATAAACCAGATTTAAGGAATCCACTAATAATAGAAGATTTAACTGAAATTTTTGAAGGAACAGAATTTAATGCTTTTAAAGATAAAGTAGTAAAGGCAATAGTAGTAGAAAATATAGAAGAAAAGCCAAGAAAATTTTTTGATAATATGTCAACATATGCAGTAGAAGAGTTAGAAGCCAAAGGATTAGCTTGGGTAAAAGTTGACAAGGATGGAATTTTAAATGGTGGAATAAGTAAATTTATAGATGAAGATAGAAAAAATAAGATATTTAGTAAGATGAATGTAAAATCAAATTCAGCAATTTTCTTCATAGCAGATGAATATAATAAAGCAGTAAAAATAGCAGGAGAAATAAGAATTAAATTAGGTAAAGAATTAGACTTATTAGAAAAGAACGCGTATAGATTTTGCTTTATAGTAGATTTTCCAATGTATGAATTATCAGATGAAGGAACAATAGATTTTAATCATAATCCATTTTCTATGCCACAAGGAGGCTTAGAGGAATTAGAAAACAGAAATCCACTTGATATATGTGCTTATCAATATGATGCTGTATGTAATGGATATGAAATATTATCAGGTGCAGTAAGAAATCATGATCAAGACATAATGAAAAAAGCATTTGAAATAGCTGGATATACTGAAGAAACTGTAAAAGAAAAATTTGGTGCATTATTTAATGCCTTTAGTTATGGAACACCACCACATGCAGGAGGAGCAGCAGGAATAGATAGAATAATAATGCTATTAGCAAAAGAAGAGAACTTAAGAGAAGTAATTGCATTCCCAAAAAATAAAAAAGCGAGAGATATGTTAATGAATGCACCATCTAAGGTTTTTGATAAACAATTAGAAGAAGTACATATAAAATTAGACTTAGAAGTTCAAGATAAATAATAAAGGAATATTAAAAAGATATGAAAAATTTAAAAAGAATATCAATAATCATTTTTATAATATTATGTTGTTTTGTAAACAAATCTTTTGCTGATTATGGAAGAGTAAATATACAAGCAGCAAGAGTAAGACAACAAACAAATACTAATTCAAAAATTATAATGATTATTTATGAAAATGATGTGGTTGAAATATTAGAAACAAATAATGATTGGTGTAAAATAAAATATGATGGTAAAACAGGATATGTAAAAAAACAGTATTTGTCTGGGACAAAAGTAGACCAAAGTAGTAATTCTACAAACTCAACCTCAGAAAATAAAGCTAACACAACAAGTGAAAATAAAACAAATAATACAACATTACAAAATAATACTAATAATGTAAAAACTGAAAATAATACTAATACACAAAATAATGTAAATGTAGATAACACAAATAATAATAGTCTAAATGAAACTTCAAAAAATAATAATACAGAATTAGAAGAACCAAATAATCAAAAATTTAAAATTTCTAGTGCTGTAAATGTAAGATTATTACCAAATATAACTTCTAATGCAATTATTCAATTAGAACAAGGAAAAGAAATAACAAAAATATCAGAAATAAAAAATTGGATTAAGATTACAGATGGTAATATACAGGGATGGATACCTCAAACAAAAATATTACTATCAACTGCTGATACACCATCAGAAACACCAAAGAAAGAAGAAAAACCAAAAGAATCAGAAAAAGAAGAAAGCAAAGTACCAAATCAATCTCAAGAACCTGAAACAACTATAAATAAAACAGGAAAAATAAATGTAGAAACAGCAAAAGTGAGAGAAAAAGCAAATACATCATCGTCAATAGTTGCATTTTTAGATTATAATGATACTGTAACTATTATTGCTGAAGAAGGAGATTGGTATAAAATATCAAGTGAAGGTATATCTGGATATGTAAGTAAGAAATTGGTAAAAACATCAGTTTCTTCAAGAAGTTTAATAGAAGGTAGAGAAGATATAGATATATCAGCAATATCAAAAGAAGAAAATAATAGTATTAATGAAACATTATTTTCAGAAACAGAAAAATCAACAAATAGTGTACAAGTAGCAGAATATGCCAAACAATTTTTAGGAAAATCATATGTTTTAGGAGGAAAAACACCAGAAACAGGTTTCGATTGTTCAGGATTTACAAAATATGTTTTTTCAAATTTTGGATATTCACTAGGAAGCACAGCAGCTTCTCAAAATAATTTAGGAGAAGAAGTTTCAAAAGATAATTTACAACCAGGGGATTTAATATTATTTTATGATGAAGGAAAAAATAAAATAGGACATACAGGAATTTATGTAGGCGAAGGAAATTTTGTACATGCGGCAAATGCAAAAAGAGGAGTAGTTACTGATAATATAAATACAAATTCTTACTATAATACTAGATTTGTTACTGCAAGAAGAATAGTAAAATAATCTTTGGGGAGAAAAGGAGAAAAAAATAAAAGATAAAATTTTAATAATAATATGTATATTGGGGCTGTGTTACAACATAGCCTTTATTTTTTTATATGATAAAATATATCCAGAAACTTGTGAAATAAATGCTATTTTAGAAATTGTAAGTATTAGGGAAGAAAAGGAAAATTATAATAAATATATTGTAAAAGTAATAGAAAATAAAAAAATAAAATATTCTAAAAAAACAAAATTAATTTTATATATAGATGAAGAATTTTTGCCAGGAGATATAATAAGAGTTTTTGGAAAGTTCGAAAAAGGAGAAATAGCTAGAAATTATAAAGGATTTAATTATAGAAAATATTTAAAAACTATGAAAATACATGGTGTAATATATGCAAATTCAGGAAAGATATTAAAAACCAAAAATGATTTTACTAGTATTATTGAAAAAATAAGATTAAATATATCGAATAAGATATATTATATATACAAAAAAGAGTATGGAGAATTTTTAAATGGAATATTAATTGGAAAAGCAGATGAAATAGATGAAAAAATAAAGAACAGTTTTAGAGATTCTAATATTTCTCATATACTTGCTATTTCAGGATTACATGTTTCATATATTGTTTTAGGAATAAATTTTTTATTGAATAAATTATTTAGGAGTAAAAAAACAAAAAATATAATTATGATAATAACTTTATTTTTAGTTGTATTTTTAACTGGATTTTCTACATCTTGTATAAGGGCTTGTATAATGTCAAGTATGATTTTAATCGCATTTAATTTAAATAGAAAAGATAATTTTTATAGAAATTTTTTATTTTCTTTTATATGTATAATCCTAATAAATCCATTTAATATATATAGTATAGGAATGTGGTTATCATTTATGGGAACCTTAGGAATAGTAATATTTAATAAGATCTTTTTTAAACTTTGCAAGATAAATATAAAAAAAATAAAAATTAAAACTAATTATTTAAAAATAATAAAAAAAATATTAGAAATAATTTCGGTTACAATTTCAGCGCAAATATTGATTATTCCAATAATGATTTATTCCTTTAATACAATGTCTCTAAGTTTTATAATTCCAAATTTTTTAATTTCTTTTTTTATAGGTCCAATTTTAGCATTAGGATATATTAGTATTTTCTTTTATTATGTGAAAATTCCATTTACAAATTGCATTATTTTTTTAGAAGAAAAACTGATTTTTACAGTTTTTAAAATTTCAGAAATATGTAATAAAATACCATTTTCAAAAATATATGTATCTACGCCTAGTTTATTTAGCGTAATTTTATTTTATATTTTTATTTTAGTAATTATATATTTATTTAAAAAAAGAAAATTATATTATTTTAGACTTTTAATTTCTATAAAGTTTTTAAAAAAAGAAATAAAAAAAATATTAAATAATAAAAAAATTATAAATAAGCAAAAAATAATTATAAATATTTTTATTATACTATTAATAATTTCTAATAAAAATTTAAAAAGAAATTTAAAAATATATTTTGTAGATGTAGGTCAAGGGGATTGCACAGTTATAGTTACACCATCAGGTAAAAATATATTAATAGATGCAGGAGAAGGGAATACTGATAAATATGATTATGGTGAAAAGGTAGTTTTACCATATTTGCTAGATAGAAAAATAAAAAAGATTGATTATATGATAATATCTCATTGCGATAGTGATCATATAGGAGGATGTTTTGCTATTTTAGAAAATTTGAAAGTTCAAAAAGTATTTTTAGGAGTACAACCTAAAATTTCTAAACAATTAGAAGATTTAATTAAAATTTCTAAAAAGAAAAATATTGAAATAGTAATGTTAGAAAAGGGAAATAAAATAAAAATAGAAAAAGAAATAATTATTGATGTATTAAGTCCAAATAAACAAAAATTAATAACAGAAAATAATTTAAATAATAACTCTTTACTAATTAAGTTAAAATATAATGATTTTTCAATGTTATTTACAGGAGATATAGAAGAAATAGCGGAAAAACAAATATTAGATGAATATAAAAATTCTGATATTTTAAAAACTACAATTCTAAAAGTTGCACATCATGGTTCAAAGACTTCAAGTATACAAGAATTTATAAATGAAGTAAAACCTAAAATTGCTTTAATTGGAGTAGGAAAAAATAATAAATTTGGACATCCAAATGAAGATGTTTTAGAAAGATTAGAACTAATAGGGGCTAGAATTTATAGAAATGATCAAAGTGGAGAAATAAATATTTTTGTAGATAAAAAAGGCAATATTAAGACTAAGAAATTTATAAAGTAAAATAATTATTATAAATAAAAATAAAGATTAAAATTAAAAAAAAATATGAAATTTGACATAAAATAACATAACATTGTATAATATAATTTAGTAGTATTTATATAATTGCTTGATTTTTTAAGCAAAATAATGTTCAACGAGAAAAAACAGAAAGGATGAACCAAATGAACAAAAGAACTTTTTTTAGTATTATAACAATTTTTATTTTAATCTTTGTATTGCTACGGCTAAATTTTGATCAACAAAGAGAGAATGATTTTTATCAAAAAAAGATTGCCATATTAAGCAATATAAGTGAAGAAGATCTTTTCGATAATATGCTGCATCAGTGGAGCAAAGAAAATAAGAAAGACTTTAAATGGGTTAGTATCAAATATTTTGAATTTAATAATAAAGACATTCCAACAACGGAATGGGAAATTTTGTATAGTAACTCATATTGTACATTTGCTAGAAACTCTACAGAATATGCGATATTTAAAGATAAAAAGAAGATGGCCTTTCTAGATGTTGGAGAAAAGTTAAATTTTATACAATATCATTTTGGAGTGGCAAGAGGAGAGCATACAAATAAAATATATATTTTACGCTTTTCATCATACAGAATACAGGTAGATGTTATTGAAAATGAAAATATAGAGCATATTGGTTTATATGATAAATATTGGGATGTATATTATTTCAAAGAATATGATGGAAAGGTTTATATTTTAATACCATCATCTAATGAGTATATTGAAGCAGGAAAAATCCCGAATAAAGAAAGATTTTCAATAAAGGGAAATTACATAATTATTGAAGAGGGGGATTTAGCGAATTATATAATAGAGGCAATATTTAAATAAAAATGATATCGTTGAACACAAATAACAGGGAAATCTTAGGATATCCCTGTTATTTGTACTTATTAATAAAAAATTGTAAGTAAAAATGAATAATATTCCATTTTCTTTTACATACTACAGATAGGTGATAGATGTGAAGAAAATACTTTTTTATAGTATATTAATATTTGTTTTTTCAATTGGAATAGGATTTTATTATTCAAGTTTATGGAAAAAAGAAAATGTAAGTGTTATAGATAAAAACAAAGTAAATATGTTAAATACAATTACAGAAACAGTATCAGTAGAAGAAAAGGTAAGTTTTAATGCAAGCTTTGCATTAAAAAAATATTATAATGAATGTGGTCATTTTAAATTTAATTATTCAGAATTACCACCTGAAATTATAAATTTAAGTAAAACAGAGTTAGAAAAAATGTATCCAGAATGGGAAGTGGAAGAATTTAGTAGTAATAACATTGTATTAGCACAAAAGCTAGATAATATTTGTGATGAGCACTATTTATTAAAACTTGAAGGAAATAATGTAAAAGTATATCATATTGAAGATAATAATAAATTGAAAGTTTTCAAAAACACAGATATAAGTAAGGAATATTTAGCAAGTGAAGATATAAATAGCCTAGAAGAAGGAATATATGTACATGGACTTGCAAATCTTAATTCTGCAATGGAAGATTTTGAATAATAAAAAAGAGTTGAAAATCAAAATAATTTTTCAACTCTTTTTTATTTTATACTTTGAATTTTAATGTTTCATTTTCTAAATATCCGTGAATAGTTTGACCTGAAACAACATCACCTCGTAAAACCATTTCAGCAATTTCATCTTCAACAAGTTTTTGAATAGATCTTCTAAGAGGTCTAGCTCCATATTTTAAATCAGTGCCTTTAGAAGCGATAAATTTTTTAGAGTCCAAATCTAAATCTAATTTGATTTCTTTTGTATTTAATGCATCTTGTGTTTTTTCTAATAATAAATCAACAATTTGTAATAATTCATCTTCTGTTAAAGAATTAAATACTATTGTTTCATCAATCCTATTTAAAAATTCAGGTCTAAATAATTCTCTTAAAGCACCCAAAACTTTATCTTTATTCATAATTGTTTGATTTCCAAAACCAATAGAATTATTATTTAGATTAGAACCAGCATTAGATGTCATAATAATAATAGTATTTTCAAAATTTACTGTATTTCCTTGGGCATCTGTAAGTTTGCCATCGTCTAATACTTGTAATAATATATTAAATACATCACTATGTGCTTTTTCTATTTCATCAAAAAGTATAATTGAATAAGGTCTTCTTTTTACTTTTTCAGTTAATTGACCTGCATCATCATATCCAACATATCCAGGAGGTGATCCAATAAGTTTTGATGTTGAATGACTTTCCATATATTCAGACATATCTACTCTAATTATACTATCTTCACTACCAAACATTTCGTATGCTAAAGCTTTTGCAAGTTCAGTTTTACCAACACCAGTAGGACCTACAAATATAAAAGATGGTGGACGTTTAGTGCTTTGAAGTCCAGCACGATTTCTTCTAATTGCTTTTGCAACAGCAGTTACAGCTTCATTTTGAGAAATAACATGTTTGTGTAGATTAGTTTCAAGGTTTAGTAATTTTTGTGTTTCTGCTTCTGTAATTTTTGTAACAGGGATTTTAGTCCAACGTTCAATTACTTCAGCAATATCTTGAACTGTAAGTATAGCTGGCTTTAATTCTTTTTCAATTGCTTGCATTTGTTCTGTAAGACTACATTCTTTTGTTTTTAAATCAGCTGCTTTTTGATATTCTTCAATTGAATCAGAAGATACAGCTTCTTCTTTTTCTTCAGCAACTTTTTTTAGTTCATTTTTTATAATTTCTAATTCAAATAAAGCTTTATTTTTTAAATTTATTTTTGAGCAAGCTTCATCTATTAAATCAATTGCTTTATCTGGTAAAAATCTATCATGGATATATTTTTCAGACATTTTAACAGTTTGTTCTATTATATCTGGTGTTATTGTTACTTTATGATAATCTTCATAATACTTTTTAATACCTTTTATAATATCAATTGTATCATCAATACTAGGTTCTTCAACTAAAACAGGTTGAAATCTTCTTTCTAATGCAGAATCTTTTTCAATATATTTTCTATATTCTTTTAAAGTAGTAGTTCCTATTAATTGGATTTCACCATTTGATAACGAAGGTTTTAAAATATTTGCAGCATTCATAGAATGTTCTGCATCTCCTGCACCTATTATATTGTGAATTTCATCTATTACTAAAATTATATTTCCATATGTTTTACATTCATCTACAAGAGATTTCATTCTTGCTTCAAATTGACCTCTAAATTGAGTTCCAGCAATTACTGCTGTCATATCAATTAAATAAACTTCTTTATTTAATAGTTTAGCAGGAACTTCTTGACGAGCAATTTTTATAGCTAATCCTTGAGCAATTGCTGTTTTACCAACACCAGGTTCTCCTATTAAACAAGGATTGTTTTTTGAACGTCTATTTAATATTTGAGTCATTCTTTCTATTTCATGTTCTCTTCTAATAACTTCATCTAATAATCCATTTTTAGCTTTTTCTGTAAGATTTGTTCCAAATGTATCTAAAAATTTCTTTTTATTATTTTTTTGCTTTTTTTGAACTTTTACAGTTTTAGAATTCGAAGAATTTCCTTGTTCTGATGACTTTTCAGTGTTTTCTTTATCTGAGTGATTATTGGTTGCCCTAAATATACCAAAAATATTTTTTACAGGATTTTCATCATCTTCTAAATCAATATTTTCTAAGTCTTCTGAGTTAATTCCTAATGCCTCTAAATTCATATTTTCTGAAAAATCTTTTAATATATTTTCAAATTGATTAGACATATCTTCAATTTCTTCATTTGAAATGTTAGCATTTTTAGCTAATACTTCAAGTGGATTTATACCTTTTTCTTTGGCACAGTTATAACAAAGTCCTTCAACTGTTTTTTTGCCATTTTCTATTTTATTTAAAAATACAACAGCTGTATTTTTATTACATACTGAACATACCATTTATATAATTCTCCTTAGTTTAAAGTTACTAATTTTAAATTAGTAAAGTATCTAATTTCAGATATTCTTTAAAAATAATAATACAATATTTTTTATATATAGTCAATGGATTTTTATTGAAAAATCTAAATAATCGAGAAAAAAATAGCAAACAACCAATAGGAGTGCTATTTAAAAAAATTGATTGATATTTTAATTTATAAATGTTATAATATGAACAGTTTTTTTTATAAAGGAGATGCAAATGATGAGATCTGTAAGAAGATTTTTTGATTCATTACATGGTATAAAAAAGTATCTATTTTTTGTAGTATTAATATTAATTTGTATAGTAGCATTATGTTTGGGCATATATGCACAATTTTTTTATAAATATTCAGATACAGACGCATTTATGATAGGAATAAATATAGGAAGTCAAAAAAATGCAGAAGAAATAGATGCATTAAAATCTAATTTTAATAGTTTATTTACTAATAATTTAATAGGAGAAAATGAAAATCCAGGAATTGAAAGAGCTAAAACAGAAAATAACAATTTAGTATTTACTACTTATAATCTAGTAAATGAAGACGAAAACTATTATAGTGTAAATGCACAAATTCCATTTTTAAATATTGAATCAGAAAAAGCCAAAGAAATTAATTCTGAGATAAAAAGTGAATTTTATGATATAGCAAATAATGTAATGAGAAGAACAGAAGGACATACTATCTATACAGTATCATATGCTTCATTTATTAATAAAGATATAATATCAATAGCAATAAAATCATCATTAAAAGAAGAAGGAAAGTCAGAAAAGTTATGTGTAAGAACATATAATTATAGTATGTCAGAAGAAAGACTATTACCATTAAAAGATTTAATAAAATTAAAAGAAACTACAGTAGACAAAGTGCAAAACACAATAAATAATGACATAAAAATTGCTTATAATAATGCTAGGATTATAGCAGAAGAATTTGGAAACTTATATGAGAGAGATTTATCTAGTGATATATATAAAGTAGAAAACACATCTACATTTTTCTTAACACAAGATGGGTATGTATATATAGTATATGCTTATGGAAATAATGACTATACAAACGAAATGGATGTAATAATTTTCTAATAGGGGGAAGTAAAATTGAAAAAAATAAATATAATATTTATTACATTTTTTATAATTATAAGTTCATTTAATCCTTTAATAAATGCAACAGAAACACCAGCAATACAGGATACAATGATAACAGAGCCACAATCATCAGGAGAAAATAATTCAGAAGTAATTGCTAATGAAAACGATTTAATGGAAGAAAACGAAAATATAACAAATACAACTGGAAGAATTGTTGAAACAAAAGAAACAAAAGAAATAGTTACAGGAACAGTAAAAGACAAAGTACAAGAAGTTGTTGTTGAAATTATAGAAGGAGATTATATAGGAGAAGAATTTACTACAGATTATGTTCTATCATATGATATTGATGGAAAAATATTAGCATATGAATTAGAAAAAGGAGATAAAGTATCAGTACAATTAACAGAAGATAATCAAGGAAATGTAACAGCAACAGTATTAGATGTAATAAGAGCACAATATCTAATAGGACTATTTGTATTATTTTTAATAAGTATATTAATAGTTGGTGGAAAAAAGGGTATAAAAGCAATTTTAGGATTATTACTAACAATTTTATTAATTTATTTTATAATGGTAAAAGGAATTTTCAAAGGTCAAGATGCAATTAAAAATTCTATAGTAACAATAGGACTAATAATAATAGGAACATTTATAATAATAGGTGATGGAATAAATAAAAAAATATTAACAGCAGCATTAGGAACATTAGGAGGAGTTTTATCAGCAGGAATAATAGCATTAATATTTAACAATATGGCAAAAATGACTGGAGCATGTGAAGATGCAATACAATTAAGTATAAATATGACAACAATAAATTTCAACTTTAGAGAATTATTATTTGCAGGAATAATAGTATCAGCATTAGGAGCATGTATGGATGTTGGGATGTCAATAGCATCGAGTTTAGATGAAATAAAAATGAAAAATCCTGATATAACATGGAAAGAGTTGTTAAAAAGTGGAATGAACATAGGAAGAGATGTAATAGGAACGATGACAAATACATTAATTTTAGCATATGTAGGAGGATCATTAACATTAATATTATTGTTTATGGCATGTAATATGGGTATAATGGAAATATTAAACAAAGAAACAATAGCACAAGAAATAATATCGGCAATAGCAGGAAGTATGGGAGTAGTATTTACAGTACCTATAACATCATTTGTATATTCTATTTTAAATAAAGATAAAGTAATATATGAAAAAAATGCTAAAAACAAAATAAATGGAAAAAGAAGTTTAAAAATATAATGACATATGTTTAATATAATAAATACAATGCTTTAAATAATAGTATATTACATAGAAATTTTTTATTATATAACCTAAAAGAGCAATAGATATTTATTAAAATTAATAAATGTATTTGCTCTTTTGTTATATAATTAATAGGAGATTATTATGAATACAAATAAGGATAATGATTATATAATAAAATTAATTAAAAATAGAAGAAGTCATAGAAAATATCTAAATAAGAATATATCAGATGATATAATAGAAAAAATAATAAATTGTGGCAGAAATGCTCCTTTTGGAGGTAAGCCAAAACCTAATTGTCAAGTAACAGAATATATTGTAATAAAAAATAATGAAATTAAAGAAAAATTAGCACTAAATTATGATGATAGACAATTTATAAAAAAAGCACCTATTATTATTGCGGTATTAGCTAATAAAAAGAATGATCCTAAATATGAAGAATATTTATTAAGTTCAGCTTTATCTATTGAAAACATGATAATAGCATCTGAGAGTTTAGGAATTGGTACTTGTGTTTTAAGTTGTTTTATAAATTATGAAAAACATATTGAAGATAAGAATATTTCTAGAAAAATATTAAATTTGCCAGACAATATAGAATTAGTAGCATTACTGACTTTAGGATATAAAGATGATAAAGAGAATATTCCTGAAAAAGAACTAAAGAATTATGAAGATGTAGTATATATTGATACATATAACAAAGTTTAAAATAGATACTAATTGTATAGGAGATAAAATTAATGAATTATGAAAAATGTATGAATAAAATTATAGAGTATGCAACAAAGTTTTATGATAGTTTGGATTTTGCACATAACATAGAACATGGAAAGAGAGTAGTGAAAAACGCAAAAAAAATTGCTGAAGTGGAAGGTGGTAATCTGTTTCTAATAGAAGCTGGTGCTTGGTTACATCAATTTCATGATAATATAGATGAAGTAAATAGTTTTATAAAAACTTTAGATATAGATAATGAAATAAAAATTAAATTATATGAAATTGTTAGGTGTAGACCTGAATATATTCATGATGAATCTTTATTGGAAGCTAAAATAGTATATGATGCAGATGCAATTGAAGTTCTTAGTATTTATGGGATGATAAGAGAAATAATTTGTAATGCAAAATGTAGAAATAAAGAGTTAGAAAAATCGATTGAAGATACTATTAAAGTTCAAAAAAGATTTAAAGAAAAATTAAAAACTAAAACAGCCAATAAAATGCTAGAAAAAGATTTTGAGATAATAGAAAAATTTTGGGAATTATATAAAGAATGGACAAATAATTAAACTTACAATATAAAGAAATTAATATAATAAAAAAGAATTCTTATAAAAACATTTGAGTGATTATAAGAATTCTTTCAATTTTTGTTTTATTGAATGTGTGTACCAAATAGGAAATTATCTAAATAAATCAAATATAGAACCACTATTATTTGGTTTGTAATTTTGAGTTGGTTGATTATTATTTTCTTCAGTTTTGTCTTCAGCTGGTGTTTCTGCCAAAAGTATTTCTATATCTATATTTTCATTATTTCTATATACAGATAGTGTTACTGTATCACCTATATTATGAGTATATTTAATTTTATTTAATTCATTAACAGATTTTACATCATTACCTTCAATTTTAGTAATTATATCAGAAGTTTTAAGTCCAGCCTTTTCAGCAGGAGAATCTTTTTCAACATCTTCTATATAAATACCTTCTGGTAAATTATATCTTTTGGCTGTTGTACTATCAACAGAAGAACCATAAATACCAATATATGGTCTTTTTACTGTTTGATGTTCAATTAATTGGTTAACAATAGAAGTAGTTGATGAAATAGGAATAGCAAAACCAATTCCTTCAATTCCTGTTCCAGAAAATTTTAATGTATTAACACCAATAACTTCACCATTTGCATTTACTAATGCACCACCACTATTACCAGAGTTTATAGCAGCATCTGTTTGAATAGCGTAATATACAGAGCCATCACTTTCAACTTCTCTATCAATAGCACTAACAATTCCACTAGTTACAGAATAATCCATACCTAAAGGATTACCTATTGCCATAACAAATTCTCCAACTTTTACATTATCTGAATTTCCTAAAGTAGCAGGAATTAGTCCAGTTTTATCAATTTTAAGTACAGCTAAATCTGTATAAGAGTCTGTACCAACAACAGTTGCTTCAAAAGTTTCTTCACTATCATATAAATTTATTTTTATAGATGTTGCTTTTCCTATTTCAAAATAAGAAGAAGAACTTTCAGAAGAAATTACATGATTATTAGTCAAAATATAACCATCTTCTGAAATAATAATACCAGATCCTGTTGCATCAGAAGTAGAATTTCCTCCAAAAACAGAACTAATCTGATAAGTAACTGTTATACCAACAACAGATGGTAAAACTTTTTCAGCAACTGCAATAGATGTATCAGAATAATTTGATAAATTTATTAAATTTGTCCCAGAATCTGATGAGCTAGTAGAAGTTGTAATTTGTTTTGGAACAGAACCTTGTAATAATTTATTTTTTATTGTAGGTACACCAAAACAAGTACCAATAACTAAAGTTGCTCCAACTATTCCAGAAAGAAAAGGAACAAATACAGATTTACCAAATCCAGTTGAAGAATAGTTTTTTACAGTCTTGACAGAACTAGTTCTAAAAGTATTATCATTATTAAAATTAAAATCATTTTCGTTATTCATTTTTTTTACCTCCATAATAAAGTATTATATCTAAAATATATAATAACTCAAAAAATATTTATATACAATAGAAATATATGAGAAAAAATTCAATTTTTTGTTGAAATATTTTCATCATATATATATAATAACGATATAATATTAAAATAAAATTAAAAAAATAAAAAATATCATAAAATTTAGGGAGATAATATTTAGAGAAAAATAAAATATGAAAGAAAAAGAAATAGAAAGATTAAATAATTTAAAAGAAGAAGAAAATAAATTATATAAACAAAATATAAAATATATATGTGGAATAGATGAAGCAGGAAGAGGTCCATTAGCAGGACCCGTAGTTGTAGGAGCAGTTATTTTACCAGAAAATTCTTTTATAGAAGGAGTAAATGACTCAAAAAAAATATCAGAGAAAAAAAGAGAAAAAATCTATGAACAAATTATAGAAGAGGCAATTGCATACAGTGTAGGAATTGTTGATCAAAAAAAGATAGATGAAATAAATATATTAAATGCAACAAAACTAGGAGTTAAAATTGCACTTGAAGGATTAAAACAAAAACCAGAAATTATTTTAATAGATGCACTGAATAATATAGATACATTAGGAATTCCATATATATCTGTTGTAAAAGGAGATACAAAAAATTATTGTATATCAGCAGCATCAATAATTGCAAAAGTAACAAGGGATAGAATTATGAGAGAATGGGATGAAATATATCCTATATATGGTTTTGCTAGACATAAAGGATATGGAACTGCAGAACATATAAGAATAATAAAAGAAAATGGAGCATGTAAATTACATAGGAAAACATTTATAAAAAACTTTAGTTAAAGTAAAAATATTCAAATAAAAACACAAAAGAAAGGGAGATTATTATGGATATAAAAACTATTATTCGTAAAAAAAGAAACAAAGAAGAATTAACAAATGAAGAAATTAGATATTTTGTTAGTAAATTAGGAAGAGAAGAAATTACAGAAGCACAAGCAGCAGCATTAATGAGTTATATTTATATAAATGGACTCACAGAAGATGAAATACTAGATCTTAGCAAAGCAATAGCAGAAGATGGAGATATGATAGATTTATCAGATATAGCTGAAAATGTTGTTGACAAACATTCAACAGGAGGAGTAGGAGATAAAGTATCATTACTATTAATGCCGATATTAGCATCTTTAGATATACCAACAGCAACAATATCTAGTAGAGGATATGGAATAACTAGTGGTACTATTGACAAATTAGAATCAATACCAAACTTTAGAACAGATTTAAAAGTAGAAGAATTTAAAAAGAATCTAAAAGAAATAAATGTTGCAATAATGGATCAAGGATTAAATTTTGCACCAGTAGAAAGAAAATTATATAAATTAAGAAATAGTATAGCATGTGAAAATAGTTTACCAATAATTGCAGCAAGTCTAATGAGTTTAAAATTAGCAACAGGAAGTAATAAAATAGTTTTTGATATTACTTGTGGTAAAGGAACATATATTGCAAATAAAGAAGAGGCTAAAAGACTTGCAAAATTACTAATAAAACTTGGTAAATCTTTAAATAAAGAAGTTGCATGTATAATAACAGATATGAACCAACCATTAGGATATTCAGTAGGTCATAATCTAGAAATAAGAGAAATAGTAATGGCTCTTAGAGGAATGATTTCAAAAGATTTAGGAGATGTAGTTGAAGCAATAGGAAGTATAATGATTTCTTTAGCTACAGAAAATAAAGATTTACAAGAAAATGCAAAAATGATAAAAGAAGCAATAAAAAGTGGAAAAGCATTTGAAAAATTAAAAGAGATGGTATTAGCACAAGATGGAAATACAGAATATATAGATGATCCAGAATTATTAAAAAAATCTAAATATATTATGCCAGTTTTAGCAACAGAATCTGGAACAGTCGAATCAATAGATGCAGATATGGTAGGAAGTATATCAGTATATTTAGGAGCAGGAAGAATGCAGGAAGAAGATAAAATAAACAGAAATGCAGGAATAACTATAAATAAAAAAATAGGTGATACAGTTATGGTTGGTGAAACATTAGCCTATATTCATACAGATGATGAGAAAAAAGTAAACAGTACAACACAAAACCTAAAAGATGCATTTAAAATAACAAATAAAAAAATAAACTTTAAATCAAGAATATTAGAAATAGTAACCTAAAAGTTTATAGGTAAAACTTAAAAAACCTAAATACAAATGTATAGGAAATTTTATGAATATTTTAGATATTATTGAAAATAAGAAAAGAAAAAAAGAATTATCAAAGGAAGAAATAGAATACTTTGTGAAAAATTATACAAATGGAGAAATAACAGATTATCAAGCAGCAGCTTTAATAATGGCAATATGTATAAATGGAATGACTCAAGATGAAATTTTAGAATTAACAATGTCAATGGCACATTCAGGTGATGTATTAGACTTAAGTGATATATCCAAAAACATAGTTGACAAGCATTCAACAGGAGGTGTAGGAGATAAAGTAACATTAATATTAATGCCAATCATAGCGGCATTAGGAATACCTGTGGCTAAGATGAGTGGAAGGGGATTAGGAATAACAGGTGGAACAGCAGATAAATTAGAATCAATTCCAGGATATAATATAAACATAACAGAAAAAGAATTTAAACAAAACATAAAAGATATAGGAATAAGCTTAATAGCACCAACTTTAAATTTAGCACCAGCAGATAAAAAAATATATGCATTAAGAGATACAATAAGTTGTACAAATAGTATACCACTTATAGCATCTAGTATAATGAGTAAAAAAATAGCAGCAGGAGCAAATGCTTTTGTTTTAGATGTAACATGTGGTAAAGGTGCATTTATGACAGATGAAAATGAAGCTAGAAAATTAGCAAAAATGATGAATTTGATAGGAAAATGGGCAAAAAGGAAAACAGTATGTGTTTTAACAAATATGGATGAGCCTTTAGGAAATACAGTAGGTAATAGTTTAGAAATTATTGAAACTGTAAAAGCACTTAAAGGGGAAATAGCAAAAGATGTAGAAGAAGTTGTAATCAATTTAGCTATTCAAATAATAAATTTATCAGGAAAGTATTCAAGTTCTTTTGAAAGCAAGAAAAAAGTTTTAGAGGTTATAAAAAATGGAAAAGCCTATGAAAAATTTATAGAGTTAGTAAAAAGACAAAATGGAGATATATCATATATAGAAAATACAGAAAAATTTGAAAAAGCACCTATTATAGCACCAGTAATTTGTCAGAAAGATGGATATGTAGAAGAATTAAATGCTAGAGAAATAGGAAAAGCAGGATTAGAATTAGGAATTGGTAGAAAAAAGAAAGAAGACTCAATAGATTTTAGAGTAGGGATGACTTTTAATAAAAAAATAGGAGATAAAGTAAAAAAAGGTGATATATTAGCATATGTACATGCTAATTCATCAGAAAAAGCTGATGAATGTGTACAAAATATAATATTATCTTACAAAATCGGAAATAAGAAAATAAATAAAAAAAATATAATAGAAATAATTTAAAAGTATAATAATATACATAAGAAAAGAAAGGATGGAAAGAGAATGGAAAAAACAGATGGAAAAGAATTAAAAGAAAAATTGTTTAATTCTAAAGCAAATGGATGGAAAAATTTGAATGATGAGGAGTTAAAAAATATTTTTCAATATGCTGATGAATATATGTACTATCTAAATACTTCAAAAACAGAAAAAGAAATTGTACAAAATTCAAAAGATATATTATTAAAAAATGGATTTGTAGACATCTCAGAAAAGGAAAAATTAGAAGTAGGAGATAAAGTTTTTTATATAAATAGGCAAAGATGCTTATATGCAGCTGTAATAGGGGAAAAGGAATTAGAAGAAGGATTAAAAGTAATAGCTGCACACTGTGATTCTCCAAGAATAGATTTAAAACAAAGTCCATTATATGAAGATGCGGAATTAGGAATGTTAAAAACTCATTATTATGGAGGAATAAAAAAATATCAATGGACAAATATTCCATTAAGTATGCATGGATATATAGTTAAACCAAATGGAGAAAAAGTAGATATTTGTATAGGAGAGAAAGACGAAGATCCTATATTTACAATATCAGATTTATTACCACATTTAGCAGCAGAACAAATGGAAAGAAAACTAAAAGATGGTGTACAAGGTGAAGAATTGAATATTTTAGCTGGAAGTATACCATATGATAGTGAAGATGATGTATCTCAAAAAGTTAAGTTAAATATATTAAAATTATTAAATGATACTTATGGAATAAAAGAAGTAGATTTTATTAGTTCAGAAATAGAATTTGTACCAGCATTTAAAGCTAAAAGTTTAGGTTTTGACCATAGTATGATAGCAGGTTACGGACAAGATGATAAAGTTTGTTGTTATGCTGCTTTAAGAGCAATATTAAATACTAATAATCCACAAAAAACAGCTGTATGCGTAATAACAGACAAAGAAGAAGTAGGCTTTAATGGAATAACTGGAATGTTTACTAGAATTTTTGATACATTTGTATTAGAATTATTAGAAAAAACAGGAAATATTAAATCAAGTGCATTAGATAGAACTTTTTCAAATACTAAAGCACTTTCGGCAGATGTTGATGCTGCATATAATCCTAATTTTTCATATGCTTTTGAAAAAAATAATACAGCATACTTAGGAAAAGGAATGTCATTAGTAAAATATACAGGTTCAAGAGGAAAATCAGGAGCATCTGAGGCTCCAGCAGAATTTGTAGCAGAAGTAAGAAGTATTTTTGATTCAGTAGGTGCTAAATATCAAGCATGTGAATTAGGAAGAGTGGACAAAGGAGGTGGCGGAACAATTGCACTTACACTTGCTAACAGAGGAATGGAAGTAGTAGATGTAGGAGTTCCAGTTATGGGAATGCATTCACCTTATGAAATAACAAGTAAATTTGATGTATATCAAGCATATAAAGGATATCAAGCTTTTTATAAATAAGAAAATAGAGAATTTAGATATATGTCTATCTAAATTCTCTATTTTCTTATTATAAAATTAAAATAATAAGTATAATCTTAATATAATAATAAAGTTATACTATTAATTTGGTAAGTATTTGAATACAACTTTATGAAAAAATTTTTCTTAAATATATAATTATCTAGAAATATATTAATTATATAATAGGATATAAATGGTTTTAAAAAATTTATCAGTTTATTATAACTTACAGTATGAATACTTTTATTAATTAGTATATATTACTAAAACAATTTTAAATTACAAAAAATGACAAATATTTGCAAAAAGGTTAAAATAAGATAAATATACAAAAGAAATTTATGAAGGAGAGTACATTAGTTTTAATTACTAACACTATATAATTATGAAAGAAAAATATATTTCAAAAGAATTTGTCTATACATATGGAAATATGATTTATCGCGTAGCATTAGGATATTTAGGAAATAATGAAGATTCAGAAGATATTGTTCAAGATGTTTTTGTAAAGCATATGAAATATCTAAGAAATGGGAAAACTTTTAATAATCAAGAGCATGAAAGATATTGGTTGATAAGAGTAGGAATAAATTTATGTTGCAATAAATTAAAATCTAGAAAAAACATAGAAAGCATTCCATATGAAGATGAAAAAGTAACAAAAGATGAACTATATAATAAGGAATTTTGTATATTAGATTATGTTGATATGTTAGATGATAAATACAAAGTTGTTTTCCAATTATATTATATAAAAAAATTTAAAGTATCTGAAATTAGTAAGATTTTACATATTACAGAATCAGCAGTAAAAACTAGATTAAAAAGAGGAAGAAAAAATATAAAAGAAGTTATGGAAAATGATATGCAATATTCAAAAAGGTAGAAATTTTTATAAAATAGATAAGGTTATAGTGAAATGTTTTTTGACATATTATGTTAATAATGTTATAATAATATAGTAAAATTTAGAATGATGCCATATAGAAAAAATGTTACAATTTGTTAAAAGGAGCGAAATATGTATTATTTAATAACATTACCAATTTTATTTATAGCTATAATCGTAAATTTAGTATCAGAACGTTATGATTTAAAAATTTTTAGTAAAATTTCAAAAATATTAATTATAATATGTATTGTAATTTTTATATACACTTATTTAGATTATAATAATATTAATTTGTTAAAGTATCTAAAAAATTTTTTTAAATTTTAAAATTAAATAGAAAATATTAGAAAATTTATTCCTAGTTTTCTAATATTTTTTTTGTTAGAAAGTCGTTTTTTGACGAAAAATGATATTTTTATAATAAAATTGAAAAATAATGTAGTTTTTATTTTTTATTATGATATAATCAAATTGAAATTTATACATAAAATTAATTGATAATAATATTTTATTCAAACATTTTATTTATTCATTTTGTCAAATATTTCTAATGTATTCATTTTAATAAAAAATAGGAGGTAAATATGGAGAAAACAAAATGTGAAGGTTGCAACCGGAAAAGATCCAAAAATGCAAGAAATTTTAGAAAAATACAGCAAAGAAAAATCAAACTTAATTCAAATTTTAAATGAAGTTCAAGAGTATTATGGATATGTTCCAGAAAAAGCACAACTTGCAATTTCTGAATATTTAGCAATACCAATGGCAGAAATTTATGGAGTAGTAACATTTTATTCAAGATTTACATTAAAACCTAAAGGAAAACATCATATAGCAGTTTGTTTAGGTACAGCTTGTTTTGTAAAAGGTTCAGAACAAGTTTTAGAAAGAGCAAAACAAAGACTAGGAATAGATGTAGGAGAAACAACAAAAGATGGAAAATTTTCATTAGAAGCAACTAGATGTATAGGAGCATGCGGATTAGCCCCTGTTTTTACAGTAAATGATGAAGTTTATGGTAAAGCAACTGTAAAAATGATGGATGAAATTATAGATAAAATTATGGAAAATCCAGAATAGGAGGTAATAATGAAAACATTAGAAGAAATTAATAAAATTAGAGCAGAAAAAAGAAAAGAGTTAGATTTAAGAGTAAATACTGGGGCAACAACCCAAGAAAAACATATTTTAGTATGTCATGGTACAGGATGTACATCATCAAAATCCCCAAAAATAATAGAAAATTTAAAAAGAATAATAGAAGAAAAAGGAATTGAAAATGTTAGAGTAATCCAAACAGGATGTTTTGGATTATGTGCAAAAGGACCAATAGTAATAATAAGACCAGAAGACATTTTTTATGCAATGGTAAAACCAGAAGATTGTGAAGAAATTATAGAAAAACATATACAAAATGGAGAAATTATTCAAAGATTACTTTGTAAAGATATAGATAATACAACAGTAAAACAATTAGATGAATTAAATTTTTATAAAAAGCAAAAAAGGATAGCATTAAAAAACTGTGGAGTAATAGATCCAGAAAATATAGAAGAATATATAGCTTTTGACGGATATAAAGCTTTAGAAAAAGTTTTATTTAATATGACACAAGACGAAGTAATTGAAGAAATTTCGAATTCAGGATTAAGAGGACGTGGAGGAGCAGGTTTTCCAACAGGAAAAAAATGGTCTTTTACAAAAATGGCAAAAGGAGATCAAAAATATGTAGTATGTAATGCAGATGAAGGAGATCCAGGAGCATTCATGGATAGAAGTATTTTAGAAGGAGATCCACATTGTGTTGTTGAAGCAATGATGATAGCAGGATTTGCAGTAGGAGCAAGCAAAGGATATATATATGTAAGAGCAGAATATCCCATAGCAGTACAACGCTTTCAAAAAGCAATAGATATTGCAAAAGAATATGGAATACTTGGAAAAAATATATGGAATACAGGCTTTGACTTTGATTTAGAAGTAAGATTAGGAGCAGGAGCTTTTGTATGTGGAGAAGAAACAGCTTTGTTAGAATCAATAGAAGGAAGAAGAGGTCAACCTAGACTAAAACCACCGTTTCCAGCAAATGAAGGATTATTTGGAAAACCAACATTAATAAATAATGTAGAAACATATGCAAATATAACTAAAATAATTTTAAATGGAGCTAATTGGTATTCAAGTATAGGAACAGAAAAATCAAAAGGAACAAAAGTGTTTGCATTAGGAGGAAATGTAAATAACACAGGATTAGTAGAAGTACCAATGGGAGTAACATTAAGAGAAATAGTGTTTGATATAGGTGGAGGGATACCAAATGGCAGAAAATTTAAAGCAGCACAAACAGGAGGACCTTCAGGTGGATGTATTACAGAAGAGCACTTAGATACACCAATAGACTATGAATCATTACAAGCAATAGGATCTATGATGGGGTCAGGTGGATTAATAGTAATGGATGATTCAAAATGTATGGTAAATTTAGCAAAATTTTATTTAGGATTTACAGTTGATGAATCATGTGGAAAATGTACACCATGTAGAATAGGAACAAAAAGATTATTAGAAATGCTAGAAAAAATAACAGAAGGAAAAGGAGAAGAAGGGGACATAGAAAAACTAGAAAGACTATGTAGCAATATACAAAAAGCTTCTGTATGTGGATTGGGTCAAACAGCACCAAACCCAGTATTAAGTACAATAAAATATTTTAGAGAAGAATACAGAGAACATATAGATCATAAACAATGTAGAGCTGGAGAATGTAAAGAACTAATGAATTTACATATTGATGCTGAAATGTGCAAAGGATGCGGACTATGTAAAAGAAATTGTCCAGTAGATGCAATTTCAGGTGAAATAAAAGAACCACATGTAATAGATGAAGAAAAATGTATTAAATGTGGAACTTGTATTTCTAAATGTCCTTTCCACGCAATCAAAAGCTAGTTTGAAAACTAAACTTTGTCTTGCGTCGTTATTGCAAATTTATAATTAAGTCAACGTACAAGGAGTACGTCTCCATAATTATAAATTTACACGCCTAGCAATACGTGTTTATTTTCCAAACTATATATAATATAGGAGGTAAGTATGGTTAAATTAACTATAAATGGAAGAAATGTTGAAGTTGAAGAAGGAAGTACAATCTTAGAAGCTGCTAAAAAAGTAAATATAGATATTCCTACATTGTGTTTCTTAAAAGATATAAATGAAATAGGTGATTGCAGAATGTGCGTTGTTGAAGTTGAAGGAAGACGTGGATTTGCAACATCATGTATACAAAAAGTTGAAGAAGGAATGGTAGTAAAAACTAGTACACCAGCAGTTATTGAAGCTAGAAGAATAGTATTAGACTTAATTCTTTCAAATCATGATAGAGAATGTTTAACATGTACAAGAAATGGAACTTGTGAACTTCAAAAACTTGCAGAAGAATTTTATGTTGATGAAATAAAATATAAAGGGGATAGAAATAGACATGAAATAGATGATATATCTCCAGCAATTGTTAGGGACTTTAATAAATGTATTTTATGTAGAAGATGTGTAGCAACTTGTAAAAAAGTACAAGGTATTGGGGCAATAGACTGTACAGAAAGAGGATTTAATTCAACTATATCTACATATAAAAATAAGAGTTTAAATGATGTAAATTGTACATTTTGCGGTCAATGTATAGAAGCGTGTCCAGTAGGGGCATTAAAAGAAAAAGATGGAACATCTGATGTATGGAAAGCACTTAGAAATGAAGATAAATATGTTGTTGTACAAACAGCACCAGCTGTTAGAGTAGCATTAGGTGAAGAATTCGGAATGGAAATAGGAACTAATGTACAAGGAAAAATGGTATCAGCTTTAAAACATATGGGATTTGACAAAGTATTTGACACAAATACAGGAGCAGATTTTACAATTGTTGAAGAAGGAAATGAATTTTTAAACAGATTTCAAAATTCTGGAACACTTCCAATGATTACATCATGTAGTCCAGGATGGGTTAGATATATGGAACTAAATTATCCAGAATTAATTCCAAATTTATCAACTTGTAAATCACCACATCAAATGTTTGGAGCACTTATAAAATCATATTATGCAGAAAAAATAGGTATTGATCCAAGTAAAATATTTGTAGTTTCAGTCATGCCTTGTATTGCTAAAAAGTTTGAAAGAACAAGAGATAATATGCAAGGAACAGGATATGATGATGTTGATGCAGTAATTACAACTAGAGAACTTGCAAGAATGATAAAACAAGCTCATATAGATTTTGTAAATTTAGAGGAATCTAATTTTGATGATCCTATGGGAGAAGCAACAGGAGCAGCAGCAATATTTGGAGCAACAGGAGGAGTTATGGAAGCTGCATTAAGAACAGTTCATGAAAAAGTTACAGGAAATCATTTTGAAAAATTAGAATATGAACAAATAAGAGGTCAAGAAGGAATAAAAAGAGCATGTTTAAATATGAATGGAGTTGATGTAAAAGTAGTAGTTGCTTCAGGACTAAAAAATGCACAAATAATAATAGATGAAATAAAAGAAGGAAAAGCAGACTATCAATTTGTAGAAATAATGGCATGTCCTGGAGGATGTGTAATGGGTGGAGGTCAACCTATTAGAACATCTAAAGAAAGAGCAAATATTGATATTAGAGGAAAAAGATCAAATGCTTTATATACAATAGATGAAAAAAGTACAATAAGAAAATCACATGAAAATCCTGTACTTCAAAAAATATACGAAGAATATCTTGGAGAGCCAGGTGGACATAAAGCCCATGAGTTATTACATACTTCTTATGTTGAAAGAGAAAAATATAAATTAGATGAATAAAATAAATTATATAAAAGGTAATGAGTGATCATATTGTCAATTTTTTATTTATAAAAAATTTAAAGTTGAATTATGTAAATTAATATGATATAATTATAAAATGATTATGATTAAGAGGAGGATATAATATGGATATTAAAATTTTAAAGACTATAAACTCAATCCGGAGTTCTAAAAAGGATTATATTATTATAGGCACGCATAATGGTATATTTCATACAGATGAAATAGTGGCCATTGCTATTCTTTGTTTGCTTTATGGATGGCATAAAAAAATTATTATAGTAAGAAGCCGTAATCTTGACATATTAAGCGAATGTGATATTTCTGTTGACATAGGAGGTGGTAAATATGATCACCATATGCCAGGCTTTTCTTTAAAAAGGAAAAACGGAATAACTTATGCTAGTGCAGGTCTAGTATGGAAAGATTATGGGAAGCATCTTGTTCAGTTGTATATGAATGAGATTAAGCTTAGTCAAAGTTATTGTGAAGAGATTGTGGAATTTATTGATAATACTGTTATTCAGTTTGTTGATGCAGAGGATAATGGTATTGATTTAAGTTCTTCACATTGCATGAGTTTTATTTCAGATTTTCTTCCAGTTCCGACGTGTTTTAACAATACACCTGACTTCGAAGAACAATTTCGAAAAGCTTTAGATGCTACAATTACTATATTAGAGCACAAAATAAGAAAAGCTATTAACAAAAATAAAAATGATAGTTGCTTTAAATTAGTTAGTGCATCAATTGCTATAGTAAAACACAAAGTGATAAAAATGATTGCCAAGCCATATGCTAAGAAGCTTATTAAGAATCGGCTTATGGATGATAGGTATTTCGCAAATAATATTTTAGAGATCCCTATTCAAACATTGCCTTGGAAAAAGGTGATATGCAAAATAAATAAGAAGTTGTCTAAATCTAATACAGAATGTATCAATTTTGTTATTTATCCTTATCCTGCAGGAGGATGGGCTGCTGAGTGTGTACCACCATCTTTAAAGAAAAAGTTCGATAAGAGAGTTCCTTTTCCTAAAGAATGGGCTGGACAGACCGAAGACTTAGCAAAGATTTCTGGTATAGCTAAGGCTACTTTTTGCCATAACAATTGTTTCTTTGTAAGAGCCCAAAGCAAGTCAGTAATAATAGCTATGTGCAGATTAGCAATGGAAAAGATGATGTAAATTACAAAAGCAAAAATACAAAAGGAATGTTTATAATTATAGTAAACATTCCTTTTGTGTTAAATTAATATAAAAGTAAATAAAACTGAAAATAATCCTTGCAATAATTTTCCATAAAAATATGGTTTTATAGAAATATTTTGTTTAACTATAATACTATAAACCTGTAATAAAACTGATATACCACCAAAACCTAATAAAAATGAAGTTAGTAAAATACTAATCATAGGTAAAGATTGATAAATAGAAGAAGATAAATTTACTCCATTAGTAAGTTCAAGAATTCCTGTAATAGTGGTTATAGTAATATCTTGTGGAACTCCAAAATTATATAAAATTGAAGAAATAATATCAAATATACTAGAAGTATTTAAAATAGATAAAATTACCGAAAAAAGAACAATAAATCCACCAATAGCAAGAATAGAAGAAATAGATTTTTTTATACTATTCCCCAATATTTCACCCATATCAGACACTTTAATTGGAGATAATTTGGAATTAAATTTTGTTTCTCTGAAATTTATATCAAATTTATCTTTTTTCCAAAATCTAAAACAATATCCCACAGCAACTGAAGCTAAAATATGAGAAATAAGTAAAATAAAACCTATTTTTTTATCATTAAAAAGAGCTATACCAATAGTACCTAAAATAAATAAAGGACCAGAATTATTAGTATAAGCAATAAGACGTTCAGCTTCAATTTTGGAAATTACTTTTTGTTCCTTCAAATTACAAACAATTTTAGCACCAATAGGATAACCACTAATAGTACCAAGAATAATAGCAGCAGAGCTTTCACCAGGAACATTAAAAATAGGTTTCATAAATTTATTAAATAATTTACCTAAAATGTATGTAAAATTTGTCTGACAAAGTAATTCAGTAGCAACAAAAAAAGGAAAAAGAGAAGGAACTACTTTAGTAGCCCATAAAGCTAGTCCATCTTGAGCAGCAACTAAATTATTATTTGAGAATAAGATTAAACCAATTATAAACAAGAGAAAAATAAAAGTAAAAAAATATTTTTTAATAGAAATTACAATAAAATTCATAAAATCCTCCAAGAATATTATCTTATAATTTATATATTCAATAAAATAAATTTTATGACTATTTGAAAAAATTAGTTAATGAATATTTTTGACTAGCTAGGAATTTATGTAAAATTTTATTTGTTACAATATTAGTATTAAAAAAATAAATTATTGTATATAAAAGAGCGCCCTAAAAAGTATTACTTTTGAGGGCGCTGTGTGGAGAGTTTAAATGGTCCATTTTTCGACACTAGAAAGCATAAGTAAATCAAATGCTTTTTTTTGAGCAGTAATAGTGTCAGAAAAATCATCAAACTTTAGATCAGTATTTGAGTTATTTAAATAGGATTTTGATACTGTACTGAGTAAAGAAGTGCCAGACAAGGTTTTTAGAGAATTTGGAAGATGTAAATCGTAGTAATTTTCTATAATTTTAATGCATTCCTTATTTAAATTAGATAATGCGGTAAAAGCAAATACTCTATCATTTAAATGATGCTGCTTAATAGGTGGATACTCCCCATATGATATCTTGATTATTTTTGTATTATTTTCATTATATATACTTTGAAAAATACACTTTATTCCTAATGCTAAATAGTCAAATATATTATGCTCATTAGATATGGTAAGATCTGACTTTTCAGAAGTGCTAACATATTGAATTGTATAACTATCATATGTTGGAATTATAAACTTCTCTAAAAGTTGACTCCGTATTACTGCTTTTGAAATCATTTGTTCTCTCCTTTTGGTATTTTTTGACTAAATTTAATTATAACAAAATGTCAACATAAAAGCAACAATTCATATTTATTATTTGTTATAATGTATGATTTACTTAGTATAATATTATGTAGTCTTTATTAAAAATTTATTGTAAATCAGCACAATATTAAGTTCCCAAATGTTATGTAAATTGTTTTATAATATAATCTACCAAAGAGAATAGATGTAAATTTTTTTTGAAAGAATGTTTTTAAATTAAAATAAAGAGTAATGAAAAAGGAGTTTGGAATGATAATTATTTTCCAAACTCTTTTTTCATTTTTAGGCTATAAATAGATGTGTTAAAAAAGGATTAGTAAAACATAATAAAATTGATTAAATTCACTTTTATATAAATTGTTATTATTATATAAATAAAATACTCAAATTTCTTGAAAACATAAGTAATTTATTATATAATAATACCGCATTTTTATACCAGGAAAGTTATGTTTTCCTAGTATATAAAAGTTTACTCTAAAGATTGTACAGAAATTTACTGAAAAATCTTGATTTTTCATATTTATTTTAATTAATAATAAAATAAATACTTTATACATATTATAAAATAAAAAAGTTTTTATAAAAATATGCAATACAAGAAAGGAAAGAAAAATGAATTCATTAATAAAAACAGTACCAAATGTTAAAAAGTTTAATGATTATTTATTTGAAGTAAAAAAGGGAACAACCCCAATAATGCTCTCTGGTCTAACGGATGTAGGAAAAATACATATGACATACAGTACAAAATTCTATTCAGAAAGACCAATTTGTATAATAACTTATAATGAAATGCAAGCAAAAAAAATGATAAAAGACTTAGCATTTTTTGGAGAAAAAGTAAAATTTTTTCCAAAAAGAGAAGTAATTAGTTTCGATTATATTGCAGAAAGTAAAGATACATTATTCAAGAGAATTTCTGTATTAAATAAATTAGTTAAAAATGATAAAAAAATAATAGTAACAACAATAGAAGCAGCAATGCAAAAAATGATAACAAAAGAAAGTCTATATAAACATGTAATGAATTTAAAAGTAGGAGATGTATTTGACTTAGAAACACTAAAAGAAAAGTTAATATTATTAGGATATGAAAGATATGATTTAATAGAAGGAAAAGGACAATTTAGTGTAAGAGGTGGTATTATAGATATAGCCACATCAGTAAATAGTGGAGTTAGAATTGAATTTTGGGGAGATGAAATAGACTCTATAAGAAAATTTAGTTTATCAACACAAAGAACAGTACAAATGTTAGAAAATATAGAAATTTTTCCAGCATATGAATTTTTATTAGAAAATAATGTAAATTCAGTATGTAAAAATATAGAAGAAAAAAGTTATCCAAATTCAGTAAAAGAAAAAGTAAAAGAAGATATAGAAGAAATAAGAAATGGTAATTTTATAACAAGAATAGATAAATATTTTGATTGTTTTTATGAACAAACAGATACACTTTTAGATTATCTACAAGAGGATTGCATAATTTTTGTAGATGAAATTTCTAAAATAAAAGCAAGAGCAGAAAATATAACAAAAGATAATACTAGATTAATGAAAGACTTAACAGAAAGAAGTAAGATAGTTCCAGGAATACTAACAGAAATAAAAGATTATAATAAATTTTATGAAAAACTAAAAAACAAACAAACAATATATTTAGAAAAACAAGATGTGGGATTTGTAGACAAAGAAAGTATGCATGCAAAAAGAAACGGATATAGCTTTAGCTATAGGGAGGTCAACTTTTTTCGTAGTTCAATGGATCTACTGTTTCAGGAATTACAGGAAGCAATTAAAAAAGGGAAACAGACAGTAGTCCTTGGCGGAAGCCCTGAAAAATGTCAAAAATTGTCGACAGTATTACTAGAAAAAGAAATACCAAATAGATATACAGATTTTTTAGAAGACGAAATAACTCTTGGTGTAGTAAACATAACACCAGGAGCTTTTTCTACGGGATTTGAATTATTTGAGGCAAATCTTTTAGTAATATCCACAGAAGAATTATTTGATATAAAGCCTTCAAAAAAATTAAAAGCATCATCTACATTTAAAGAAGGAGAAGTAGTAGTATTTGCAGATTTAAAAGAAGGAGACTATATTGTTCATAAAACACATGGAATAGGACAGTATATAGGTGTAAATACAATAAAAGCAGATGGAATTACAAAAGATTATATAAAATTGAAATATAAAGATGATGATATTTTATATATACCAACTAATTCTTTAGACAACATTAGAAAATATGTTGGACCTGAAAGAGTAGGTCCAAGACTAAATAGATTAGGTTCAAAAGAATGGGATAAAACAAAAGCAAAGGTAAAAAATAATTTAAGAGAAGTTGCAGAAGAATTAATAGAACTTTATGCTAAAAGACAGAAAATGGAAGGGTTTGCTTTTTCAAAAGATACACCATGGCAACAAGAATTTGAAGATAGTTTTAAATATGTAGAAACAGATGATCAATTAAGATGTATAGAAGAAGTAAAAAAAGATATGGAAAATTCTAAACCAATGGATAGATTACTTTGTGGAGATGTTGGATATGGAAAAACAGAAGTTGCAATAAGAGCAGCCTTTAAAGCAGTTATGGATCAAAAACAGGTAGTATATTTAGTTCCAACAACTGTATTAGCAACACAACAATATGAAGAATTCAAAAATAGAATGCAAGAATATCCAATAAAAGTAGAACTATTAAATAGATTTAGAACTAAAAAAGAACAACAAGAAACACTTAAAAGATTAGAACTAGGAGAAACAGATGTATTAATTGGAACACATAGAGTTTTAAGCAAAGATGTAAAATTTAAAAGTTTAGGTTTATTAATAATTGATGAAGAACATAGATTTGGAGTAAAAGCCAAAGAAAAAATAAAAGAATTTAAAAATAGTGTAGATGTATTAACAATGACAGCTACTCCAATTCCTAGAACACTACATATGTCTGTTGTAGGAATGAGAGATATGTCAGTAATATATGAACCACCACAAAACAGAAGACCAGTTCAAACATATGTATTAGAATATGATAAAGAAGTTATAAAAGAAGCGATAACAAGAGAATTAGAAAAAGGTGGTCAAGTATTTTATTTATTTAATAATGTGGAAGGAATTGAAAAAAAGGCATTAGAAATAAACAATTTAGTTGAAGAAGCAAAAGTCGAATATGCTCATGGAAAAATGTCAGGAACAGAACTAGAAAATATAATGCAAGGTTTTGTGGAGGGAAAAAGCAATGTTTTAGTGTGTACAACAATACTAGAATCTGGGATTGATATTCCAAATGCGAATACGATAATTATTGAAAATGCAGATAGATTAGGTTTAGCACAACTTTACCAAATAAGAGGAAGAGTAGGACGTTCAGATAAACAAGCATATGCATATATAACATATAAGAGAGATAAAATGCTGACAGAAGTATCAGATAAAAGATTAAAAGCAATTAAAGAATTTACTGAATTTGGTTCTGGCTTTAAAATAGCAATGAGAGATCTAGAAATTCGTGGAGCAGGAAGTTTAATGGGAGAAATACAACATGGACACATGGAACAAATTGGATATGAAATGTATTGTGAATTACTAAATCAAGTAGTAAAGGAATTGAAAGGTGAAGAAATCATTGAAGAAATAGATGTTCAAATTGATTTAGATGTAACAAGTTATATACCAGATGAATTTATAGAAAATTCTAGCCAAAAAATTGAAATTTATCAGAATATAGCTTTATGCAAAAATGAAGAAGATATACAAAATGTTACAGATGAAATAATTGATAGATATGGACAAATGCCATATGAAATAGAAAATTTATTAGATATATCTAGAATAAAAATTTTAGCAAGAGAAAAATTCATACTAAAAATAAGTCAAAAAAGAGAAAATATAATTTTTTATTTTGATAATAATAATTTTAATTTTGAAATAGTTGATAAATTAATGAAAGTTTATAGAAATAGAATAAAATTTTCACCATCGAAAGAACCTTATATAACTTTTAAATTAATAGATCAAAAAAATATTTTACAAGAATGTAAAGAGTTTTTAGGGAAACTATAAAGTATAAAATAAAAAAAATATGATAAAATAATAAGAAAAAATAAAAGGTGAAAAAATGACAATAACAAGTAAAGATAATGAAATAATTAAACATATAAAAAAACTAAAAGAAAAGAAATACAGAGATCAATATAATGAATTTATAATAGAAGGAACAAAAATGATAGAAGAGGCATTAGAAGAAAAAGCTAAAATAAAATCTATCATAATTTGTGATGATTGTAAAAATCAAGGAGCTATTCCAAGTGATTTAATGTATGAAATAGCAAAATTAGATTGTATTTATGTTTCAGAGAAAGTTTTTAATACAATAACAGATGTTATAAATCCACAAGGAATAATGGCTGTTTTAGAAAAGCCAGTAAGCAGTGAAAACGTTATAGATTATAATAATGAAATTTTTTTAATACTTGATAATATTCAAGATCCTGGGAATATGGGAACAATATTAAGAACAGCAGATAGTTTAAATATAAAACAAATAATTGTTTCAAAAGGAAGTGCTGATGTATATAATTTAAAAGTAGTACGTTCTACAATGGGAGCTATTTTTAGAGTAAAAGTAATAGAAACAGAAAATTTAGTAAAAACAATAAAAGAAATAAAAAAACATAAAATAACAGTATATGCAACAGACTTAAGAACAGATAAAAGCATATATGATATAGATTATAATAAATCAGCTATTATTATAGGAAATGAAGCAAATGGAGTATCAGAAGATGTTTTAAAAGAGGCTTCTGAAAGAATAAAAATTCCTATGTTAGGAAAAACAGAAAGCTTAAATGCAGCAGTTGCGACAAGTGTTATTTTATATGAAGCATATAGGCAGATGAACAGTCTAGGAGGTATATAAGACTTTCATATTATAGAATATGTATTGGAATTTATATTTCTTTAAATAATGTAAAATATGATAAAATAAAAGTGCTAATTATTTATTCTAATATCAAAAATATAAGAACCTAAGTTAATTAGCACTTTTTTCATTATTAACTAAAATTTCTAAAATTTTAGGATAGATATCACTTGCATTTGTGTTCCAGTTATCTACAATTTTTTTTGCTTGTTCTTTAGAACCAGCATGTGCCTTAATATCAAAAATTGTAATGTTGTTTTCAACAATTTTGCATCTTACAGCAAAAGATTTTTCTGTAATAGGAGTATATTCAGCAGATAAAGAAAATTTGTCTTTTACAGTTTCTAAATTTTCTTTGAATTTACTGTCTATTTGTAGTTTTAATATTCCTGGTACAATGTCTATTGTTAATTCAATAGCTTTTTTACCTTCTTCAGTAATTTCATATATATCAATGTTTTCACTTTTGTATTTAATAATATAATTATCCTCTAATAAATCAAGTAAAAATTGTTCAAAGTAGAAATAATTCATCTCTACAATAGATGAAACTAATTCTAAAAGTTCATTATGCGAAATTGGTTTTGAAATTTTATTTATAATATATAAAAGTAATATTTTACTTTCTGCCAAAGTTTCTTCATCTGAATTTAGTTTCAAATTACAGCCCCCTTACTTTTAAGATGTTCATATTATATCATATAAATTGTAAAAGTAAATATTTATTGCGTATTATGTAAAAACTATGATAGAATATATTTGAATTATAACATCAATAACAAAAGATAAAAGATTTAGAATATTAAATTTTAGGAGGAAAGAATGGAAAACAAAATAGAATGGAATTTAAAAGAAATTTTTGAAAATGAAGAAAGCTTAGAAAAAGCAATAAAAGAATTATATGAATTAATAGAAAAAATAAAAGAAAGTAAAGGAAAATTAGCAAGTAGTGTAGATGAAGTATATAAATGTTATAAAAATTTAGAAAAGGCATTAGAATTACATGAAAAAATATATGCATATGCAATGCTTAAATATCATCAAGATATGAGTAATCAACAAAGTATGAAACTATATAAAAGAATAGAAAATATCACTACGGTATTTTCAGAAGCAGAAAGTTTTATATCTCCAGAAATGAGTAAAATTGAAGATGAAAAATTAGAAGAATATTTAAAAGATGATAGAATGAAAGAATATGAAAAAACGATTAGAAACATAATGAAGGAGAAAAAACATATTTTAAGTGAAGAAGTAGAAGGTATATTAGCACAATATTCAGAAATATTTTCATCAAATGAAAATGCTTATGATGTTTTTACAAATACAGAATTTATATTTGATGATATAATTGATCAAAAAGGAAAAAGGCTAAAAATGACATCAGCATTATATTCTGAATATCTAATGAATAAAAATGAGAATATTAGAAAACAAGCATTTGAATCAATGTATTCATTATATAAAAAACATATTAATACTATAACAGAATTGTATTTGTCAAGAGTAAAACAAAGAATTATTTCAAGTAAAATAAGACATTATAAATCATCACTAGACCAAGCAACAAATAATGATGATTCAAATATTAAAGTATATGAAACATTATTAGAAGAGGTTAATAAAAATTTATATTTAAATCATGAATATATAAAATTAAAAGCAAAGCTTTTAAACAAAGAAAAAGTAAATATGTATGATGTGTATGTAAATACATTAGATATAGAAGATAAAAAGATTGAATATAATGAGGCAAAAGAAATAGTATTAGAAGCTTTAATGCCAATGGGAAAAGAATATACAGATATGCTAAAATATGCATTTGAAAATAATTGGTTAGATGTATATGCAAAAGATAATAAAATGAGTGGAGCATATAGTATGGGAATTCATACAGTACATCCATTTGTATTATTAAATTATATAAATTCTTCAAGAGATGTATCAACAATAGCACATGAATTAGGACATTCAATGCATAGTTACTATGCAAGTAAAAATCAAAATATAATAAATGCAAATTATACAATAATGGTAGCAGAAGTTGCATCAACAGTAAATGAAATAATACTTGCAAATTATTTAATAAATAAAGAAAAAGATAAAAATAAAAAAGCAGCTTTAATAAATGAACAACTAGACATGATAAGAGCAACACTAGTAAGGCAAGCAATGTTTGCAGAATTTGAAAAAGAGGTACATTCAAAAATTGAAAATGGAGAAAGTTTAACATCGGATAATTTAAATGAAATATATTTTAAATTAGTAAAAAAATATTTTGGAGAGTCAGCAATAATTGATGATTATATAAAATATGAATGGGCAAGAATTCCACATTTTTATAGATGCTTTTATGTTTATAAATATTCAACAGGTATAACATCAGCAATAGTAATAGCTAGTAAAATATTAGCAGGAGAGAGTGGATATGTAGAAAAATATATAAATATGTTAAGTCAAGGTGGAGCAAAAGATTCATTAACATTGCTTAAATCAGTTGATGTAGATTTAGAGAAACCAGAAACTTATGAAATTGCATTTAAGTATTTTGAAAAAAATTTGAAGGAATTAAAAGATTTAATAGACAATTAAATTTCACACAAAAAACATAATAATATTATATAAATAACTAAACAAAAAACGTATTAATATTGGAGGATAAAATCATGGCAGATTTAACAATTTTAGTAGTAGATGATGAATCAAGAATGAGAAAATTAATTAAAGATTTTTTAATTCAAAAAAATTATAACATATTAGAAGCAGAAGATGGAGAAAAAGCATTATCAATCTATCAACAGAATAAGGAAAAAATAAATCTAATACTATTAGATGTTATGATGCCTAAACTAGATGGATGGTCTGTACTTAGACAAATTCGCCAAGACAATAAAACAATACCAATAGTAATGTTAACAGCTAGAGCAGAAGAAAATGACGAATTATTTGGATTTGAACTTGGAGTTGATGAATATATAACAAAACCATTTAGCCCTAAAATATTAGTAGCTAGAGTAGAGGCAATACTAAAGAGAACAAAAGTAGAACAAAAAGAATTAAAAAGCTATGATGGTATAATTATAGATAATGAAGGAAGAACAGTTACAGTAGATGGTAAACAAGTGGAATTAAGTTTTAGAGAATATGAACTGTTGAAATATTTATTAGATAATGAAAATATTGCTTTGTCAAGAGATAAAATTTTAAATACTGTATGGAATTATGATTATTATGGAGATTCAAGAACAATAGATAGCCATATAAAAAAGATTAGACACAAACTAGGAAAAAAAGGAAAACATATTCAAACAATAAGAGGTATAGGATATAAATTTGAAATAAAGTAGAGGGATTTTTAAATGTTAAAAAATATATTAAAATCTGTCCGTGCTAAACTTTTTTTAACCTTATGTATAGTTATAGTTATGATTATTGGATTTTTTGTAATAATAAATAATGCTGTACTAGAAGCATTATATTATTATTCAAAAAAAGAAGTTTTAATAGATACATATAATTATATAAATAGGAATATATCAACATTTTCAAATGAACAAGAAAAAGATAAATATGAACTAGAATTAGAAAAAATTGCTGTAAATAATAGTTTTGAAATATTAATATTAAATAGTAAAGAAATAGTATACGCAAGTAATAAAAATTTTTTATCTGAATTTGGAAATATAAATGAAATAAAATATGATGTTAAATACAGTATTTTTAATAAATCAGATCTTATGTATTCAGAAAATCAAAATAATATAAGAAGAATAAATGACAAGAAAAATGGAATTACATATGTGCTTTTAACATCTGTTTTAAGTAATAACAATAATCTTTATATAAGAATGCCTGTTACACCAATTCAAGATAGTGCAGATATATCAAACAGATTTATAATTGGAATGGGAATTGTAGCAATTATAATGGGTGGAATAGCTATAACTTTTATAACTCAAAGATTTACTAAACCAATAGAAGAACTAAATGATATTGCCAATGAAATGAGTAATTTAAACTTTAAAAGAAAGTATAGAATAAATGATAGTGAAGATGAAATTAACGAATTAGGAAAAAGTATAAACACATTATCAGATAAACTAGAAGAAACAATACATATATTAAAATTAAATAATACAGAACTTGAAAAAGATATAGAAGAAAAATCTAAAATAGATGAGATGAGAAAACAATTTATTTCTGATGTATCGCATGAATTAAAAACTCCAATTGCTTTAATACAAGGATATGCAGAAGGATTAGTTGAAAATGTAAATACAGATGAAGAAAACAGAAAGTTTTATGCAGATGTTATTTTAGATGAAGCAAATAAAATGGACAAACTTGTAAAACGTTTATTAGAACTGATGAAATTAGAATATGAAGACAGAAATTTTAATGATACAAAATTTGATATAGTAGAATTAATAAATGAAGTTGTAAAAAACTCAAAAGTTATTTTAAAAGAAAAAAATATAAAAGTAGAGTTTAACGAAAAAGAACCAATATATGTATATGCTGATGATTTTTATATTGAACAAGTTATAACAAATTATTTTACAAATGCAATAAAAAATATAGAAGAGATTAATGGAAAAAATAGAATAAAAATAGCAATAAAAAAAGGAAAAGAAGAAGGAAAATTAAGGATAACTGTTTATAATACAGGGAAAAATATAGATGAAGAAAATTTAAATAGAATATGGACTAGATTTTATAAAATTGATGAATCTAGAGATAGATCAAAAGGTGGTACAGGAATAGGGCTTTCATTAGTAAAAGCTATTATGACAAGATATAAAAGTAAATATGGAGTAACTAATAAAAAAGATGGTGTAGAATTTTATTTTGAAATTACTACTGTCAATTAAGTTGAAAATTAATTTAAATTTAGTATTTTTATACTAAATTTAAATTAATAATATATTAAAGAAAATAGTTATATTAATTAGTATAATTGTAATTCAACCTTGAAAGTAAGTTCTTTAAAACTACTTAAGTTAAGAATTATAAATTTATTAATTAATATAACTAAAACTATAAAATATACTATAAATTCTAATATTAATTTTGCATTTTTAAGAAAAATTTACAAAAAGTGCTTTACAAAATAAAAAAAATGTAGTAGTATAATACAAATTTATTTCAATAAATTTATAAATCTGATAGGTCATTTCAGACCGAAAAATCAAAAACTAAAATTTAATACAGAAAAGAGGTGATAATGATTTTTATTTTAAAAATATAAAATTAAAAATAAAGATAATCATTTTAATTTTTAGCATTATTAATAGTATTTATAATAAATCAAACATGATTAATAATACTAATTATGATGTAGAAAAAGATTATGAAAATACAAAAGAAATTGTAGACATTGATGAAACAACAGTATATGAAAAAAATTACAATATACCAAATGTAGAAGAATGGAAATTAGAAATACCAAAAATTAATTTAGTTGCTAATATAGCAGAAGGAACGAATAAAGAGATATTAGATCAATATATAGGACATTTTGAAGAAACTCAAAAGTATGTTGGAAATATAGGACTAGCAGCACATAATAGAGGATATAAAGTAAACTATTTTCAAAAATTAAAAGAACTAGAAATAGGAGATGTAATTTATTATACATATAATGGTATACAAAAAAATTATGTTGTAGAATTGAAAACAATTATAAAAGATACAGAATGGAATAAACTTAGAAACACAGAAGATAATAGATTAACTCTTATAACTTGTGTAGAGGATAAACCAAGTTTTAGAAGATGTATACAAGCTAAAGAGAGTAAATAAAGTAAAAAATGAAAGGAGAAGATGTGTTTAATAGAATACATCAATAAAATAAAATGAAAAAAATTATAATTATGAGTTTATTATTTATAATAATAGCAAGTACATTTTACAATTGTTTTGCTTTTGATATTGGTACAAAGGAATTAGTATTATTAAAACAATGTGAAAAATATTTAAGATACCAAGGAAATGAAAGAACTGCTCCATTTGTAGTATATAGAAAAGATGGAAAAATATATCCAGCGTATTGCATAAATCCTGAATGTATTGGAATAGGTACCAATGGAGTAACAGCATATATGGTTGATGGCAGTACAAGATTAGAAAATGAAGTATTATGGAAAGTAATAACAAATGGGTATCCATATAAAAGTTTAGAAGAATTAGGAGTAGCAACAGCAGAAGAAGCATATACAGCTACTAAATTTGCAGTATATACTTTTATAGAAAGTAGAAATCCAGCAGATTATACAGCAGAAAATACGGATGCAGGAAGGAGAACTCTAAATGCTTATTTAAAAATTGTAAATGATGCTAAAAATTCAAAAGATATTTTAAAAGACAATAATAAGATATCAATTACTTCATCTAATAAAGAATGGGAAGTAGATCCAATTAATAATAAGTATGTAAGTAAAACATATAATATAAATGCACTTGTAAAAAATGGAACATATAAAATTGAAATAGAAGGAAATATTCCACAAGGTATTATGATAACAAATACACAAAATAATATACAAAGTACATTTAATGTAAAAGAAAATTTTAAAATATTAATACCTATAAATAGTCTAGTAGAAAATAATAATTTTAAAATAAAAGCCACAGCAGATCTAGAAACAAAACCAATAGTATATGGAAAAACATCAATGACAAATAGGCAAAATTATGCAATTAGTGGTTATATGAATGAATCAAGTAGAGGAATTATGGAAGAAAAATATCAAAAGAATATTACTAAAATAGAAATAGTAAAAAAAGAATATGGTACAGAAAATAGATTACAAGGAGTAAAGTTTAATTTATTAAATGAAAATAAAGATATCATTAATCAAGACCTTGTAACAAACGAAAATGGTGAAATAACTATTGATAAGTTATATCCAGGAAAATACTATATTCAAGAAAAGGAAACACTTCCAGGTTTTAATATATATAAAGATCTAATCGAAATAGATATAAAATTAAATGAGGAAGTACAAGTTATAGTAAATAATACTATAAAAACAGTTTCTGAACTAACTAACAAAAAAGATATAGTTGAAGTAATACAAAATTCCACAGAAACTGTACATAATGTGGAAGAAGATACAACAATTTATAAAAAGAAATTACCAGTAACAGGATACTAATAATATAAACACTTATATCATTATATAATGATATAAGTGTTTATATATTATATATTTAAAATTTGTTCTGCTTTTTTTATATCTTCCTGAGAGGGAGAAGGTACATTTTCTAACTCATATATTTCTCCAATTTCATGCCATTTAAATTCACCTAAATTATGATATGGTAAAATTTCGATTTTTTCAACATTATCTAATGTATCAATAAATTTTTTTAATTTTTCCAAATCAAATTTATCATCTGTATATCCAGGAACAAGAACTTGCCTAATCCATACAGGTATTTTAATATTATTTAAGTATTTAGCAAATTCTAAATTATTTTTATTAGAAAAACCTGTTAACTTTATTGATTTAGAATTATCAATATGTTTTATATCTAAAAGAACTAAATCAGTATATTTTAATAATTCCTTTATTTCATTTGAAATAGGAATACTACCAGCAGTATCTAATACAGTATGAATTTTAAATTTTTTCAATTCTTTGAAAAGTTCAGTAACAAATGGAGCTTGTAATAGGGGCTCTCCACCAGAAACTGTAACTCCACCACCAGAATTATCCATATATGATTTATAATTTTGTATTTCTTTAATTAATTCCGAAACAGAGATTGGAGTTCCAGAATTTATATTCCAAGTATCCCTATTATGACAATATTTACATTTTAGGGTACATCCTTGCATAAAAATTACAAATCTAATTCCTGGGCCATCAACTGTTCCAAATGTTTCTATTGAATGAACTTTTCCAATCATAATTATACTATATAATCAACATCAGTTAGTTTATTGATTCCTTTCTTTAAAATATGTATATATAAAAGAAGCAAAGGATTTTAATAAAATAATAATATAATTTTCTATAAATCCTTTGCTAGATTATATTTATAAATTTAAACTTTTTCGTGAATTGTTCTATTAATAACATCTAATTGTTGTTCTCTAGTTAGTTTTATAAAGTTTACAGCATATCCAGATACTCTAATAGTAAGTTGAGGATATTTTTCAGGATGTTCCATAGCATCTTCTAAAAGGGCTCTGTCAAAAACATTTACATTAATATGATGACTAAACTTAGAGAAATATCCATCAAGTAAAGAAGTTAAATTATTTATTCTAGTATCTTCATTTTTTCCTAAAGCATTTGGTACTATTGCAAATGTGTAACTAATACCATCTTCTGCATATTTATAAGGTAATTTAGTCATAGTATTTAGTACAGCTAAAGCACCATGAGTATCTCTTCCATGTATAGGATTAGCACCTGGTCCAAAAGGATTTCCAGCTTCTCTACCATCTGGAGTTGCACCAGTTGCTTTACCATAAACAACATTTGATGTAATAGTTAAGATAGACATAGTAGGTTTTGAATTTCTATATGTTGTTTGTTGTTTTAATTTGTTCATAAACATTTTTACAATATCAACAGCAATATTATCAACTCTGTCATCATCATTTCCATATTTAGGATAATCACCTTCTATTTTATAATCAACGGCTAAACCTGTTTCATCTCTAATAACTTTAACTTTTGCATATTTCATAGCAGCAAAAGAGTCGGCAACTATTGATAAACCAGCTATACCACAAGCCATTGTTCTTAAAATTTCTTTATCGTGTAAAGCCATTTCTAATTTTTCGTAACAATATTTATCATGCATATAATGAATGATATTTAATGCATTTATATAAACTCTAGCAACCCAATCACACATATTATCAAACTTTTCCCATACTTCATCAAAGTCTAAATATTCTGAAGTAACAGGAACAGTTTTAGAGGTAATTTGTTTTCCAGATATTTCATCTCTACCACCATTAATTGCATATAATAGAGTTTTTGCTAAGTTTGCTCTAGCACCAAAGAATTGCATTTGTTTACCAATTCTCATAGCTGATACACAACAAGCAATTCCATAATCATCTCCCCAATATTCTCTCATTAAATCATCATTTTCATATTGAATTGAACTTGTTTTGATAGATAGTTTTGAACAGTAATCTTTAAATCCTTTTGGTAGTTTAGTTGACCATAAGACTGTTAAGTTTGGTTCAGGTGCAGGTCCTAAAGTTTCTAATGTGTGTAAAATTCTGAAAGAATTTTTTGTTACTAATGTTCTTCCGTCAATTCCCATACCACCAATACTTTCAGTTACCCAAACAGGATCTCCACTAAATAATTCATCATATTCAGGTGTTCTTAAAAATCTTACTAATCTTAATTTCATTACAAAATGATCTATAATTTCTTGAGCCTCTTGTTCTGTTAAAGTGCCATTTTTTATATCTCTTTCGAAATATATGTCTAAGAATGTAGCTGTTCTACCTATACTCATAGCAGCACCATTTTGTTCTTTTATAGCTCCTAAATAGGCAAAATAAGTCCACTGTACAGCCTCTTTAGCGTTAGATGCAGGTTTAGAAATATCAAAACCATATTTTTGAGCCATAACTTTTAATTCTTCTAAAGCTTGTATTTGATCAGAATGTTCTTCTCTTTGTCTAATTGTTTCTTCATTTATATTAGAATGTTCTAAATGTTTTAAATCTTTTTTCTTTTCTTCTATTAAGAAGTCAACTCCATAAAGAGCTACTCTTCTATAATCTCCAATTATTCTTCCACGTCCATATCCATCTGGTAAACCAGTAATTAAGTGAGAACTTCTAGCTGCTCTTATTTCAGGAGTGTATGCCATAAATACACCATCATTATGAGTTCTTCTATGATTATGATAAATGTTTTCCAATTCATCTGAAACTTGTGTATTATATGCAGCACAAGATTTTTCAACGATTCTTATACCACCTGTTGGCATTATAGCTCTTTTTAATGGCTCATCTGTTTGAAGTCCAACGATTTGTTCTAATTCTTTATTTATATATCCAGCATCATGACTTGATATAGTAGATGCAATGTTATTAGAAATTGCTAAAACACCACCAGTTTCTCTTTCTTTTTTATATAAATCTAAAACAATATTCCAAAGTTTGTTTGTTTTTTCACTAGCATTAGATAGGAAAGATGCATCTCCATCATATGGTGCATAATTTTTTTGAATAAAATCTCTAACATTAATTTCTTTTTCCCAAGAGCCAGATCTAAAATCATTCCATTGTTCAAATTTCATAATATCCTCCTTATATATACATATTTTGACCTTTATAATATATTTTATTCTATTTATATGTTTTCAACTACAAATTCTAACATAAAGTATTAAAATTTTCAATAGAAAAAATGCTTTTAAAAGTTTAAGTTTTATATGTTTTTGTTTAAAGAGTGATTGACAGTAATTTTTAATAAATATATAATTAGTAAAAATTATAAAAAGAGGTAGTAAAAAATGAAAATAATTTTAGCATCAAAATCACCAAGAAGAGCAGCAATTTTAGAATTAGCAAATATTGAATTCGAAGTATTAGCAAGTAATTATGAAGAAAATATAAAAGAATATTCTAATATACAAGAAAAATCTATAGAACTTGCATATGGAAAAGCTTTAGATATTTTTAACAATACACAAGGTGATAGAACAATTATAGGAGCAGATACAATAGTAGTTAAAGATAATAAAATATATGGTAAACCTCAAGATAGATCTGATGCAATAAAAATGTTAAAAGAATTAGAAAATGATTTTCATACAATATATACAAGTTTAGCTATATTAATAGAAGAACATGGAATTTATAAAGAATATAAAGAAATAAGTAAAACATTAATAAAAGTAGGTAAAATTACAGAGGAAGAAATATTAAATTATATAGACACAGAAGAACCTTATGATAAAGCAGGAGCATATGCAATACAGAGTTCTTTTAGTAAATTTATAAAGAAAATAGATGGAAATTATATGAGTGCAGTAGGATTGCCAATAGATAAAGTATATAGGATTTTAAAGGAGAATGAAATACTATAAAGTAAGGAGAGAAGAATGAAATTAAATATAGTATTAGTAGAACCAGAGATACCGCAAAATACAGGTAATATAGCAAGAACATGTGCAGCAACTGGAGCAAAACTTCATTTAGTATATCCATTAGGTTTTTCTGTTTCAGAAAAAGAAGTAAAAAGAGCTGGATTAGATTATTGGGATAAATTAGAGATAGAAGAACATACTAATTTTAAAAAATTTTTAGAAAAATATACTCTAGAAAAAAATAATATGTTTTTTGTAACTACAAAAGGAAAAAAAGTATATTCTGATGTTAAATATGATGAACTAGATGAAATATTTATTATATTTGGAAAAGAAACAAAAGGATTACCAGAAAATATATTAAAAAAATATTTAGATAAAACAATAAGAATTCCAATGAGAAAAACCTTGAGATCACTAAATTTATCTAATGCAGTAGCAATTGTTGCCTATGATGTTTTTAGACAGTGTAATTTTTATAATTTAGAAGAAATCAGTAATTATTTTGATAAATGACTTGAATTATAATAGAAATTAATATAAATTAAATAATATTATTTTATTTAGGGAGGATAAAATGAAAAAAACATTTATTTTTATAATATCAATAATTATGACTATTTTTTTATTAATATTAACAGGATGTAGTGATAATAGCAAAAATACAACAAATACAAAGAAAAACAATACAACATCTAATACAGCAAAAAAACAAGAACAAACAATAGATTATGAAGTAGCAGCTGAAAAACAGATGTCTAAGCCTGAAAATGGAGATACAATAGCAATAATAAAAGTTAAAAATTTTGGCGATATAAAAGTAAAATTTTTTGAAGACATAGCTCCAAAAGCAGTTGAAAACTTTATAACACATTCAAAAAATGGTTATTATAATAATTTAATATTTCATAGAATTATAAATGAATTTATGATTCAAGGTGGAGATCCAACAGGAACAGGAGCAGGAGGAGAAAGCATATGGGGAAAAGGATTTGGAACAGAATTAGATAAATCATTAGTACCATATAGAGGATCTTTATGTATGGCAATGTCAAGTTTACCAAATAGTATAGGTAGTCAATTTTTTATAACTCAGGCACATTACTCAGAAGAAAACGAAAGTATTTTAAAAAGAATGGGAAATTATCCTAAAGGACTATTAGAACAGTATAAGAAACATGGTGGATATTTAAGTTTATATCAAAATTATACAGTATTTGGACAAGTTTTCGAAGGGATGGAAGTAGTAGATAAAATTGCACAAGTACAAACGGAAACTACACCAGAAGGACAAGAAGATAAGCCAATCCAAGATGTTGTAATAGAAACAATTGAAGTTACAACATATCAATCAAACTAAAATAAAAAGTGTTGATAATTATAATGAGATGAACGTAATTATTAGACAAAGTGTTTAATAATTAAAGATCATTTATAAAATATGTCAACACTTTTCATTTTATAAAATATTAACAGACTATATTTAAAATGATATAATATAAAAATATTAAAAGAATGAATGGAGAATTAAAATGTATAAGGAATTAGGAATAAATGATAATATATTAGAAAAAGCTGAAAAAGTTGAAAGTGAATTAAAACCAATTTTTGAACAACTAGAAGAAAATTGTTTAAAGTCAAGTATTAAAGTATTAAAAGCTTTTCAAAAAAACAAGGTATCAACAACAGATTTTAATGAAATAACAGGTTATGGATATTATGATGCAGGAAGAGAAAAACTAGAAAAAATATATGCTGATATTTTTAAAGCAGAAGATGCATTGGTAAGACCACAAATAATGTCAGGAACTCATGCATTAACAATAGCATTATTTGGTTTATTAAAATATGGAGATACTATGATAAGCATTTCAGGAGAACCTTATGATACATTAAAAAGTGTTATAGGACTTACAGGAAATAGTGAAAATTCATTAATACAACATGGTATAAAATATGAACAAATTGAGTTAATAGAAGATGACTTTGATTATAAAAAAATAGAAGAAAGAGTAAGAAAAGGAGGAATAAAATTAATAGAAATACAACGTTCTAGAGGTTATTCACAAAGAAAAAGTTTAAACATTGATAAAATAGAAAAGATAATAAAAATAATAAAAGAAATGGATCCAAAAATAATTATTATGGTAGATAACTGTTATGGAGAATTTGTTGAGGAAAAAGAACCAACAGAAGTTGGAGCAGATCTTTTTATAAGTTCATTAATGAAAAATTTAGGAGCAGGAATTGCAACAAGTGGAGGATATGTTGTGGGAAAAAAATATATTATCAACAAAGTAGCAGAAAGATTAACAGCACCTTGTGTAGGAAAAGATATGGGGGCAAATTTTAATCAACTATCATCATATTATAAGGGAATATTTATGGCACCTAGTGTTGTAAAATCTGTTTTAAAAACAATGATTTTCGCTAGTAGAATGTTAGAAGAGTTTGGATTTGATAAAGTTAGTCCAAAATTTAATGAAAAAAGAGCAGATATAATTCAAACAATTGAATTAAAAACAGAAGAAAAACTTATTAAATTTTGTCAAGGCTTGCAAAAAGCATCTCCAATAGAATCATATGTAGTACCAGTACCAGATGATATGCCAGGTTATCAACATAAAGAGATTATGGCTGGAGGTAGTTTTACACCAGGATCTACAATAGAATTAAGTTGTGATGGACCTCTATGTGAACCATATACAGCATATATGCAAGGAGGCTTAACATATGAATATGGAAAGTTAGGAATTATGATAGCTATTAATAATATGATAAAATAGAATATTTTACGGAAACTTGATGTTAAGCAAAATATACAATAGCAAAAAGTATATATTAAAATAAAAAAATACTCTAAAATAATTTGACAAAAATATGTATTAATATTAAAATTATCTAGTATAAATCTCAGAAAAAAATAGGAAAAAAATACAAATTACGGTTGATATTTTCCATAATATATTGTATTATATTATATGTATAATATTGAAAAAAGTTAACCTGAAGGAGGTTTTTAATAAATATGATAAAGAAAATATCAATAATATCACTAATTTTTATAGTATTATTTGGAACATTTTTAATAAGTGAAAAATCATTTGCTGTTACGGGAGATGAGGTTTTAAATTCTGAACAAGCAACAGAATTAGTTGAAATAAAAGAAACAACAAAAGATAAATTAGCAGAATATGTTGAAAAATATGGTTCAACAACTTTTGGAGTTGTTGCATATGTTTTAAATATAATAAGAATATATAGTATACCATTTTGTTTTATAGGAATAGCAGTTGGTTCAATACATCAATACGTATTAGGTATAAGAAAATTGGATGTAAGAGATAAAGGTTTTAAACTAATTATTACCTTTGTAACAATTTTATTAATATGTCAAGTATTACCATTAATTTTTGCAATTGTAGTAAATGGTTGGAGGGGTTAAACAAATGAAAGTTTTATTTGCGGTTAGTAGTGAAAGTATTTCAGAAGCTATTGTTAAGAAATACCAAAAAGAATATAAGGAAATTCTTTCTTATAAAAATGTATATTACTTCAACGCAATATTAAAAGAAATACAAAAAGATAAAAGCTATGATAGAATAGTTATAAGTGAAGATTTAGAATCATTTTCAAATAATAATTATGAAGCAATAGATAAATTCATTTTTGATAAATTAGATAATATTAGTGATGAAGCACAAGATATAGATGGAAATGAAACATCTATAATATTAATAAGTGGAGATAGACATACAAAAGGAAGTGCATTTCTAGTAAAATTATTTGGAATAGGAATATATAATGCTCTTTTAGGTACAGACAGAAGCATGGATAATGTATGTAAATTAATAAAAAAACCAAGAGTAAAAAAAGAAGCTAAAATATATTATAAAATAGATTCAGATGATGTTAATTATACTAATAAAAGTAGCAATGAAGTAAGTGAATTAGAAATTCAAAATATATTAACACATTTTAAAAAATTAGGAAGAAATACAGAAAAATATGCTGAAAGCTTTAATAGTATAGCTAACCAATATACAGATGATCAATTAAAAATAGTAATAAACTGTTTACCGTCAAATGTAAAATCAGTTTTAGAGGAAGATAGTAAAAAGTATCAAGAATTAATGTCTATAAATGGTGTTATTAAAAAAACAGCTAATGGAGAAAAAAAATCAAAAGATGCAAGAAAACAAACTGGAATAAAAATAGATATTATAGAAAATAAAATGAATCAAAATAAAATTTCTGGACCAATTGTAATTCCTTCATCAGTTAGAACCTCAGGAAAACCATCGGCAAAAGTTTCAAAAGAAATGAAACCAATAACGAAAACAGTAGATATAGCCCAAGTAAAAAATGAACCTACAAAAGTAAAGAAAAAAGTTATAAAAAAGGAAGAAATAAAAAATATGGATTCTGAAAAAAAATCTAAAACTGTAAAAAAATCTGAAATTAAAACAAAGGTATTACCAGATGGTAGAGTGGTAAGAGTAAGACCTAAAAAATCAAATACAGCTGTTTCTAATGAAGAAAAAAAGAAAGTAAAAATTCCAGAACAAAAAAAACCACCAGTAAATGAGGAAAAGAAGAAAGTTAAAAAGACATTAGAAGAAACACAAGAGGAAAAAGTAATAAAAAAACCTACAAAAAAAAGAGGACGTCCTAAGAAAAAAGTAGAGTTAGAAGATATAGAAGAAAATATTATGCTACCTGGATTAGAAGATGACTTTGAAGATATAGATATAAAAGAAGATATATTACCAGGAATAGAAGACGACTTTGAAGATATGGATGTAGAAGAAGATGTATTACCAGGAATAGAAGACGACTTTGAAGATATAGATATAAAAGAAGATATATTACCAGGAATAGAAGACGACTTTGAAGATATGGATGTAGAAGAAAATGTATTACCAGGAATGGAAGACGACTTTGAAGATATAGATATAGACGAAGATGTATTACCAGGAATAGAAGACGACTTTGAAGATATAGATGTAGAAGAAGATATATTACCAGGAATAGAAGACGACTTTGAAGATATGGATATAGAAGAAGATATATTACCAGGAATAGAAGACGACTTTGAAGAAATAGAAGAAGATGAAGATGTATTACCAGAAATAGAAGAAGACGAAGATGTATTACCAGAAATAGAAGATGACTTTGAAGAAATAGAAGAAGACGAAGATGTATTACTAGAAATAGAAGATGACTTTGAAGAAATAGAAGAAGACGAAGATGTATTACCAGAAATAGAAGATGACTTTGAAGAAGTGGAAGAAGATGAAGATGCATTACTAGAAATAGAAGATGACTTTGAAGAAGTGGAAGAAGATGAAGATATATTACCAGAAATAGAAGATGACGATTATACTGATGAAGTTGATTTACCAGGACTAGATGATTTGGACGACCTAGATGATTTAGGTGAAAAGGTCAAAACAGATAATGCATCAAAAATAGATAAAAATATTGATGCCATTTTACCAGAAATAGATGAAGATGATGATATATTAATAGGACTAGATGATGAAGATGAGCCAACTATTGAAGATCAAAACCAAAATACTAATATAGAAAGTATAAAGCCAAGAATAGATTATTCAATGTCTAGTTTAAATAGTTTACTAACAAAAGATAAAAAAATAGTAACTTTTTTAGGAACTACCAAAAATGGAACATCATTTTTAATAAATACTTTAGCAGCATTATTTTCTTCACTTGGAATAAATACAGCCATATTAGATATGACAAAAAATAAAAATTCTTATTATATATACACAAATAATAAAGAAGAATTAAGAAAGATAGCATATAATTCAATTAGTAAATTACAAAAAGGATTTGCTGAAGGAATAAAAGTAAATAGAAATTTAACAGTATATACAGCACTTCCGAATGATGGAAAAGACTATTCTAATGCAGAACCAATTTTATCAACATTAGTACAAAATCATTCATTAGTATTAATAGACTGTGATTTTGAAACAGATCCATCATATTTTGCAAGTTGTCAAGAAATATATTTAGTACAATCAATGGATATATTAACAATACAACCACTAACAGCATTTTTAAGAGATTTAAAATCACAAGGAGTTTTAGAAGCTGAAAAAGTAAGAGTAGTAATAAATAAAGAAATAAAAGTTAGAAGTCTAACAACAAAAGCCATAATAGGAGGTATGTCTTTTTATAATGATCCATCTATGTCATTTATGACAGAATTATTTAATAAAGACATGGTAAAAGCTTGTAGTATACCATTTGAAGATGATGCATATTCAAAATACTTAGATTCAATGGTTAATTGTAATGTATCTATAAATGCATATTCAAAAACATTTTTAAGCAAATTGAAGAATTTAGGAGAAATGGTTTATCCACTAGTTAGTAAACCAAATTATGGAACAAAATCTTCTCAACCACAAAATTATGGAAATGCGAATTTCCCAAACAGTATGGGAAATACTTTAAAAAAGATGAAAAAAAATAAAGGTAAAAATAATTTTTAAAAATAAAAAGATTAATATAGGGGTGATATCTTGGTAATCATAGTTATAATAGTTTTGCTGATAGCAATTGCTGTTCTTGTTGCATATAACATTCATATTCAGAAAAAAATAGAAGCTTTTAATAATATAAATCAACAAATTAATAATTTATCAATACTACAAGATTTTATGAAAGTAGCAGGAGAAGAAGAATCGGTTGAAGCAAAAATAAACAAAATAAATGATATTGTTATAGAAAAATATGATATAAAATATTCAACAATAGTTGTTTTTGATGGAGCTGAATATGTAATAAAAGCAACAAATGTAGATGAAATTCATCATGAAACATTAGCTAATCTTCATAATGAAGAGATTTTCCAAGACAGTGTTTCAACAGCAACACCTAAATATATAACAATAGATAATGAAAATGAAAAACTTCCTTATCAAAAAGTAGAAATGGGTAGAGCAAAATCAGCAATGTTTTTTCCACTATATATAGACAATATATATATAGGATATTGGATAATGGAAAGTGGAAGAATGCATGCATTTGATAAAACAGATACAGCTATTATAGAAGTAGTAAAAGACAATATAATATCAATTTTATCTACTATGTCATATCAAGATGCAATGGAGAAAATTGTAAGAACAGATAAATTTACAGGTTTATATTCAGCAGAATATTTATATGGAAAAGCTAAAAAAACATTTGACAAATATCCTACATCAGCAGTATGTATGTTTAAAGTAATAAATATAGAAGAAATAAATGAAAAAGCAAGTAGGCAAATGGGAAATGAAGTAATTACAGAAATTAGCAATATAGTAAAAACTAAAATTCCATCACAATATGTATTTGTAAGATATATGGGACCAAAATTTGTAATTGTATTTTCTGGAGTAGAAGAAGGAAGTGTAGAAGAATTTTTAAAAACGTTAAAAAAGGAAATAGAAGAATTAGAAATTGTTGAAGAAGCAGAAGAAGTAGTAGTAAAAAAAGTTATTAATGGAAAAAGAGTAAAAGTAAGAGAACTAAAAGAAGAAAAAACAGCATCTCCAAAAATTAATTTTGTAGTATCAACATATTATAAAGGAACAGGAATTGAACAATTAAATAAAAAACTTGAAGAATATATTGACTCAGCTGACATAAATGAAAATAAAATAAATTATATTTAGGAGGATTTGAATATGGCTATGGACAAAACAATGAGCTTTAAGGTAGATAAAGACAAAAGTATAAGAGCAAAGGAAATTTTAAAGGAAGTATATCAAGCTCTAGTTGAGAAAGGATATAATCCAATTAATCAAATAGTTGGATATATATTGTCAGGAGATCCTACTTATATAACTAGTCATAATGATGCTCGAAATTTAATTAGACTTATAGAAAGAGATGAACTATTAGAAAAGATGGTTAAAGACTATATAGGATTGGAAAATTAAATTAATGAGAATATTAGGAATAGACTATGGAGATAGCAGAGTAGGAGTAGCCATTACAGATGCATTGGGAATTACTTCTCAAGGAATAGAAACTATATCTTATAATGGAAATGACAAAATATTATTAAGAAGATTAGATGAGATTATAGAAAAATATTCAAATGTAGAAACAATTGTAGTAGGCATGCCATTTAATATGGATGGAACCAAAACAGTAAGAGCAGAAGTAACGGAAAAATTTATTCATAAATTAAAGTGCAAATATAATAAAATAAAAATAGAAACAATAGATGAAAGACTAACAACAGTAGCAGCACACAAGACAATGAATTTTTTGGAAGTAAATAAAACAAAAAAAAGAGAAATAGTAGATACTATTTCAGCTGTATACATATTAGAGATGTATATGAATAGAAAATAAAGATTTTTTTATCAAATATAAAAAAACTATTGCAAAAAAATAATGTTTAGTATATCATAGTTTTAGATTTATACAGAGGAGGAGTGTAAAAATGGATGAAGAAAATGAATTAGATGAAAACCTAAGTAATATTATAATTTTAAATGATGAAAATGGTAATGAAGTACAATTTGAATTTTTAGATTTAATAGAATATGAATCAGAAGAATATGTAGTATTATTACCTGTAATTGAAGAAGGAGAAGAAGACGACGGAGAGGTAGTAATATTAAAAGTTGATGATTCAGAAGAAAATAGTGATGAAGAATCATATATTAGTGTAGATGATGAAGAAACACTAACAGCAGTTTTTGAAATTTTTAAGGAAAAATTTAAGGAAGAATTTAATTTTACAGATGGTGAATAATAAAAAGATACTAATCATAAAAAGTGATTAGTATCTTTTTATTATATGCTAAATTTATATACTTTTTTAATAAATTAAATATCGTCCACTTTTATTCTTGAAAAACAAAAGGTGTTATGTTAGAATAAATCTATTAGGAGGTAAAAGCAATGACATTATTTAGTTATTTACTTACAATTTTAGGAGTTGCATTTTGGCTTTTTAGAGCAATTGCAACAGTATTATATCAATTAGAAATTTCTTTTTTTGCAACACCATTAAGTACTAATATAGAAATTATTGTTTTATTTGCAACTTTACCATGTATAGTACTAGTTGTAAAAAGAAGTATAGTTGGAGCAGCATGTTATTTTGGAATTTATGCTGCATACTTTGGAACAGCATTATATAATGCAATTATGGAAGTAGGTGTTGAAGGATTAAATATAACAAATAGTTCAAATATGTTATGTGTATTATTAGGGGTAGTAATTCCAATGTTAACATTTTTTGATATTTTAATAAACAAAAATAGAATATTAGGAACTGGAAAGAAAAAAGAAGATTGGTTTTATAATAATGAAGACTATGATAGAAAATTTGATGAAAGAGCAGATAGAAATCAGTATAAATTTTAATATATATAGCATTTTATACTGTTGGAGATAAAGGAAGTGAAAATTATGCAAAAAAATGATGAAGAAAAAGTTTCTTCTAAAGTAACACTTAACTGGTATCCTGGGCATATGGCAAAAACAAGAAAACAAATAGAACAAGATTTAAAGCTAATAGATGTAGTAATTGAATTAATAGATGCTAGAATACCAGTAGCAAGTAGAAATCCAGAAATAGGAAAATTAATAAAAAATAAAAAGAAAATTATTCTTTTAAACAAATCAGATTTAGCAGACGAAAATACAAACAAAAAATGGTTAGAACATTTATCAAAAGAAGCTCCAACAATATTAACAGACGCCAATAGTGGAAAAGGAATAGAAAAAGTTACAAAAAAAATAGATTTATTAATGGAAAGTGAAATAAAAAAGCAACTTGAAAGAGGAAGAATAAACAAGACAATAAGAGTAATGATTTTAGGAATACCAAATGTAGGAAAATCTTCTTTTATAAATAGAATATCTAAGAGAAGTAAATTAGAAGTAGCAAACAGACCAGGAGTTACAAAAACAAAACAATGGATAAGAATAGGTAAAAATCAAGAATTATTAGATACACCAGGAGTATTATGGCCTAAATTCGAAAGTCAAGAAATAGCATTAAATTTAGCTTTTACAGGAACAATAAAAGATGATATATTAGAAACAACTGAAATTGCTTATGAACTATTAAAAATTTTATATGAAAAATATAGAAATAATATACAAGAAAGATATAAAATAAAAAATGAAGAATTAGAACAAATAGAAAGCCATAATAATTATATATATGAATTAATGCAATTAATTGCTAGAAAAAGAGGAGCAATAATATCAGGAGGAAATACTGATGATGAAAAAGTATCTAGAATTATTTTAGATGATTTTAGAAATTGCAGATTAGGAAAAATAACTTTAGAACAACCATAAAGGAGCAAAAATGGAATTTATAAAAAGAGAAAAAGATATTAATGATGCAAAATTATTATCACCATTAGTATGGGCTTATATAGGAGATAGTGTATATGAACTATTTATAAGAACAAAGCTAACAAATAACTCTAATGCAAAGCCACATAAATTACATATTGAATCAATAAAGTATGTAAAAGCAAAATCACAAGCAGAAATATTAAAAAGAATTTCTAATAAATTAAATGAAGAAGAGAAAGATATTGTAAGAAGAGGAAGAAATACAGAAAATCATCATATAGCAAAAAATGCAAATGTAGCAGATTATACACAATCAACGGCATTTGAAGCATTAATAGGTTATTTATATCTAACTAAACAAGATAATAGACTAGAAGAAATTCTAAATATGTGTATTGACTAAAAAAACAAAATATGTTATAAATAACTGTATAATGGCCCCTTGGTCAAGCGGCTAAGACGCCACCCTCTCAAGGTGGAATCATGGGTTCGATTCCCGTAGGGGTCACCAAAACTATAAAATACTAGAGTATCAAGAAATTTTAAGAATTATCTTGATACTCTATTTTTATAATTATCAACTTTTTATCACTTTAGTTTCTACAAAATATCATTTAATCTGTTTACAGCATCTATTTTTGTTTTAGGTAAAACATGTAAATAAATTTGTGTGATAGTAATATCAGAATGTCCCATTAAATCTTGAACTGTTTTTAAATCTACTCCTTTTGTTAATAACATAGTTGCATATGTATGTCTTAAAGAATGAAATTTTTTATAAGAAATATTAGCATCTTTTAATATTTTTTTCCAATTTCCAAAAATAGTTTTTGCAGAATATGGATTTCCATTTATATCACTAAACACATAAACACCATTATGAGGAATTTCAGACAATATACTTACTATTTTATCAGGTAAATCTACTGTCCTTACAGAATGTTGTGTTTTCGGTTTTTGAATAAGAGTTTCTAATTGTTTGTTTCCATCACTATCAAAAACATAAACTTTTTTTAAAGTCTCTTCAACTTTTAAATATTTTTCTTTTAAATTTACATTTTTCCACTTAAGAGCTAGTAACTCTCCTTGGCGTAAGCCAGTTCCTAATGCTGTCAATATTAAATTTTCTAATTTGTGATTTTTAATTGCATTTTTTAATTGTTTAATTTCTTCTTCAGAAAAATATTCTATATTATCTATAGTTTTATTTTTTTGTATATTTTGATTAGGAATAGTAATATTAGTACAAGGATTTTTTAAGATAAATCCTTCTTTTTCAGCATAAAAAAAGAAAGATTTTAGCAATTTATTTAATTTCTTTACTTGTGAAAATGTTTTATTTTTTCCAAGTTTATTATAATATTCTTGTATGTGAATAGATTTTATTTTATAGACTTTAAGATAGGCAATATCAGAATTTTTAATATAGTTTCTATAAGTTCCTTCATAGGATTGAAAAGAAGAAGGTTTTATTTCATTAAGTTTTATTTGAAAAAGCCATTTATATATTAACTCATCTAAAGTAACATTTTGATAATCGAGTGACATACCGCTATTTAATTTGTTCATATACTCATCAGCTTTTTCATTTGCTTCATTAATCCCAGAGCCATAAAAAACTTTTTTTATAGGAGTTCCGTCAGCTTTATGTCCGACAGTCCTAGTTACTCTATAATATTTATTACCATTTACTTCAAAATTTGTTTTTTTAGCCATTTTTCCTCCTAAAACAAAAGACTAAATTTAATTAGTCTTTAGTAATCCTTTATTTATATAAAATTCTAATGCATTTTGCATAAATTTACACGATACTTCAAAATAATCTGCTAAGCTATAAATTTGTTTAATACCGATTTTTAATTGCTAATTTTAAATCCTCGTAAGGAATAAGTATATAATAAGCCCATTTTTTAGCACGATATTCTTGTTTATTTATATAAGTTATATCAGCATTAAGAGAATATGTTGCATCATAGTAATAATGTCCTAATTCTTCAGCTAAAGTACATTTTTCTTCTACATATGTTCCAAATTGATCATAATCTAGAGCAATAGCATTTATTTTATCATAGTTTAAATAAATGCCATTACAGTCTTCAATTTGCCAGTCATATATTTTAATATTTTCTTTTTCTGCTAAATCATATAATTTATTTAATTCCATATTTTCTCCATAAATAATTAGAAATATTTTTAATATGTGTTATAATAGTGAAGAGGTGATTTTAATGTTTTTGTTATATATTTTATTTACTTTTATATGTTGTTTTGTAACATATAAAATTGTTTGTTATCAAATATTAAAATTAAATGATATAAACAATAAAGGTTTTGACTCTCATCAAGAATATATTTGTAAAGCTCTTGATGAAATAGCCAAAATAAAAAATGATGTTATAAATCTTAAGAAAGACATATATCAATGAAATTTTTCCCAAAATCAGTAAATACAAGCTTACATTTTTCATGTGTTATACATTGGTTAGGAATATTAAGATATTGTTTAAATTTAGGCATACCTTTATAAGTTTCAAATGTTTTATTGTATGCATCTTCAATTGCAAAATATTCACCATATGGAATATTTACTATTTGTAATCTAAGTAAATTATCTAAAACTATTTGAGGAATTTCAATGAATTGAGGCATACTTGCTGTTTGGGGATTAGAATCAAATAAAATAGTTTCAGTATTAGATAAGCAAATCACATAATCACTTATATAGTTAAATCCTCTTGAAGGCAAAAAACTTAATTTTAGTCTAATAATTGGTAAATCGTAAAGGAAATTGTTATCTTTTAGCATTTTTAAAAATTTTGCATCATCAGGATTTAGTTGTCTAATAATTTCTATATAAGAAGGAAGTACTTTTGATTGCTTACTTTTATCTAAATCATTACTAATTATATTAATAAACATTTCTTGAATATATTCTTGTGCTTCTTCTAAATTATATTTTAAAACATCTACAGCAGGACCAAGTATATTTGTTCTAGGTTCTGTTTTATTTTCATCTGGTATTTTATTATATTTTTCTTCTAATTTTTTATCTATCTCCTTTATTTTATATTCGCATTCTTTTATTCTAGAATACATAAAAGGTTTGATTCCAGATAAAATAAATTGTGAACAAAATCCAAGTGCATTTTTAGTTGTATCTATTGCTGGTTTTACAGTATCGTTATATACAGGTTCTACTAATTTATCAATGGCTTTGTTTACTGTTTCTGATTTTATATCTAAATCTGGCATAATTTAATCCTCATCTTCTTTCTTATTATCTTTTAATATAACCTCCAAAAGAGCTTTAATTTGTTCTTTTTGTTTATCAGTAGGGGGATTATAGTTTTTCATATCAAAACCTATTTTTAGAAGTTCTTCATTGATAGTTTGTTTTTTTAAATCATTATATTCTTTTTTTAATTTTTCATAGTTAAAAATATATTTGCAATAATCTTTATCGTTTTTTATATAATTATAAGAAGCTATAATTTTATTTTTTTGCATATCTGTATAATTAGTTGTTTCTAAAATTTCATAAGTATATATTATGTCGTAAATATATTCTTCTGATGTTGTAAGTAAAATATCTTTAATATAAGGATTAGAAAATGTAGAAATACTTTCACCCCCAATTTTATCTAAATTACCATCTATATAATTACATATTAGCATTAAGTCTTTATATGTAGTAATGTTATTAGAAGCATTTGCAATTTTTTCTAAAATTTTTGGAGTAGGAGGATTATTTAATTTCATATTTATATATTTGGATAAATATGTTCTATTTACGTCTGACTTTTCAGAAAATTCACTTATAGATGAATATGTATTTGAAATTTTTTGTAAAATTTCCGAAAAACGCTTTACATCAAACATAGAACAATTCCTTTCAAAACAATTTATTTATTTACATTATTATACAATAACGTGTGAATAAAAGCAACAAAAAAATGAAAATAAAGTGAAAAAAATTTACAAAAACTATTGACAATTTTTTTCACATATATTAATATGTGTCTGTAAATAAAATTCACAGATGAAAGGAGTGAAAAAAATGAAACTAAACATCGAGGCTTTAAAAGAATTATTGAAAGTGCAGTTTAATAACAATCAATCTGAAATGGCAAGGATTTTAGAAGTAGAAAGAACTCATTTAAATAAAGTATTTAACAATAACGGAAAAGGAGCAGGAACAATTATTTGTGGTGCTATAATAAAATACTGCAATAAAAATAATCTAAACTATAAAACATATATTGAATTATAAAATTTTTTTTACTTAATGCGTGAAAAAAATTAACAGAAAGGAGGAAATATGGAAAAAGTTAATCACAAATGGATTTCTGCAAAAGCATATGCAGAAGCAACAGGATTAGGACCTGAAAAAGTAAAACAGTTTATACGCACTGGAAAGCTTGAAGGACTACAAACAGAAGATGGATATTGGAAAGTAAAAGTTTATAGCGAAGATGCAGTAAGTAGAAAAATCTACGAAAAAGAAGTAGAAAGACGAATAGAGGCAGAAACAACATTAGAAATGATGAAAAAAATCTTATTAGGAGTAAAAACAAATGAAAAGATTAATTGAAATAACAAAAATATCAATAATAGTAGGTATCATAACAGGAATATTACCAGCAATATGCTGTGGAATATTATTTAAAATATTAGGAATTTAGAAAGGAGGACAAGTTATGTTAGAAAAACAAAATAAAGTATTGTTTGAATGTAATCAGAAACGATTAGAGCAACAATGTAAAAATGAAGACTTAGCAAAAGAAATTTTACTTTATGCAACAGATAAATCTGAAGAGGAACAAAAAGAAAGAAGAAAATTTTTAAACAAAAGATTAGAACAAAGAAAAAGTCTATACATATACCCTGAGAAAGTCAATGTATAGACAAGAATTATATATATGAACTCATATTCATATAGTTTAAGTTATTATAACAAAAGAAAATAAAAAAATCAAGAAGGAGAGAGGAAATGATAGATAAATATGATTGTTTTGCAAGATATGAGACATTAAATGGACAAGCAAATTGTAGTGCATTAGTTAATAAAAAGTGCAATAATGGTAAGTTTTATAGAAATGATTTGAATAAACAAAATATTGATAGGGACATAAAAAAATATTCTAGTCATAGGAGTATTTATAGAAATGAGTATTGATTATAGTAAAATGGCTTTTCCTAAACCACCAAAAACAGAGAAAAAGAAGAGAAAGCCAATTAAAGGTAAAAAACATAGATTAACCAAAGCAACAGAAATCAAAACATCAATCAAGAAGGAAGTTTGGAAAAGAGATAACAAAAAGTGTATATTCTGTGGAAAATATGTAGAGTGGAATTATGCATGTTGTCATTATATAAAGCGAAGTGCATTAGGAAGAGGAATAGCTAAAAATATATTTACAGCATGTGATGACTGCCATAAAGAACAAGAAGAAGGCAGAAATAGTAATGTAATGACAGAGTATGTTAAGAATTATTTAAAAAGTATTTATAAAGAAGACTGGAACGAAGAGGAATTAATATATAGTAAATATTAAAGGAGGAAATATGGCAGAAAGAAGAATGTTTGCAAAAACAATAATAGATAGTGATGCTTTTTTAGAAATGTCCATATCTGCAAGATTATTATATTATGATTTAGCAATGAGAGCAGATGATGATGGTTTTATTAATAGTCCAAAGAAAATAATGAAAATGATAGGTGCTTCTGATGACGATATGAATATATTAATATTGCGAAAGTTTATAATTCCATTTGAAAATGGGATTGTAGTTATAAAACATTGGAGAATACACAATTATATACGAAAAGATACTTATAATGAAACACCATACAAAGAAGAAAAATCATTATTAGAAATTGATGAAAATAAAGCTTACAAATTAAAACGTAATGAAAGTCTAATTACTGTCAACGAACCGTCGACGAGTAGTGGACGAGAATTGTTAGAAAAAAATCAAGAACATATTGTAAATACTGAAAGTCGACGAGACGTGGACGAGACGTCGACACAGGTTAGGTTAGGTAAGGTTAGTATAGATAAAAAAGAAAAAAAGAAAAACGATAAAACAAATTTTGATAATATTTTAGACAAAAGTGGATTTGATAAAACTACGACAGATAGAATAAGAGATTTTATAAAAATGAGAAAAACTATTAAAAAACCTCTTACAGATAGAGCACTAGAATTGACTATTAAAAGATTAAAGAAAATTGCAAATTCTGAAGAAGAAATGCAAATAATTTTAGATTATTCAATAGTCAATTCATATCAAGGTATTTTTCCATTAAAAGAAGAACAAAAAAAAGAATTAGAACAAAATAAAAAAGTAGAATACAAAGAAAACACTATGAGTGAAGAAGAATATTATAGAAAAATGAAAGGACAAACAAAAAAATATGAGTGATGAAGAAATTGAAAAAGCAGTACTTTATTATATTATTTTTGAAAAAGAGGATTGTATGTTAACAGATCAAGATTTCGAAAATATTATTCATAAAAAAATAATAAAAGCAATAAATAAATTGAAATCCAAAAGAGAAGAAATCTCAATATTAGCAATAAAAAGCAATATAGGTGAAACAGAAGTAAATATATTAGAGTACTTATCAGATTTAGGAAAATACATTTTTAATACAAGCTTTCAAACTTCTTACAAAATTTTAAAAAAATATACAAAAAAAAGACAAACAGTTGATTTAATAAAAAAAATTCATTCAGAGATTGCTGTTATAGAAGATATAGATAACTACATAGAAAAAAATATATCAACTTTACAAAAAATAGAAATGCAAACAGAAACAGAAGATAACTTTTTAAATCAAACATTAAATACTTTAAAAAAAATTGAAGAAAAGATGGCACAAAAAAAAGAAGATTATAGTTTATATACAGGTTTTTTTGAATTAGATGCTTTAACAGATGGGTTACATAATGGAGAATTAACAATAGTTGGAGCGAGACCTGGAGTAGGAAAAACAACTTTTGCTTTACAAATTGCAGAAAAAATATCTAGTCGAAAAAAGAATATTGCCTTTGTAAGTTTGGAAATGTCAGATACACAAATAATAACAAAAATGATTTCTAAAATTGCTAGAATAAATTCAAGAAAAATCAGAAATGGATCAATAAATGATGAAGAAGTTGTGAAAATAACTAAAGCAGTTACAGAAATTAGTGAAATGAATTTTACAATATTAACTAAAAGTACAACTATACAACAAATTGAAATTGAAGCTAGAAGATTAAAAAATAGAAATAAGTTAGACTTACTAGTTATAGATTATTTACAGTTAGTTAAAAATGTAGGCAATTTTACAAACAGAGAACAACAAGTTTCAGATATTTCAAGAACACTAAAATTATTAAGTTTAGAATTAGATATACCTATTATAGCATTATGCCAATTAAATAGAAATGCAAGTAAAGCAGAACCGACATTAGCAGATTTAAGAGAATCAGGAGCAATAGAACAAGATGCAGACAATGTAATATTCTTATATCAAAAAGATACAGAAAATAACATAATTACAGTAGACTTGCAAAAACAAAGAGCAGGAAATGTAGGAACATTGCATTTAAAATTTAATAAGGTGAATAGTGAATTTGTAAATATAGAGAGGTAAAAAATGTTAGAAATTAAAAAAGAACAATTATTAAAAATGAGTAATAAAAATAAAATTATAATTCTTAAATTTATATCATTAGGATTAATAAAATATATAGATTAAAAAAAAGGAGATTTTGTAGATGGTTATAACTAAAGAAAATAGAGAGATGAGTTTTAAAGAGATAAAAGAAAATACACAAAAACGATATGAACAGATTTTAGACAAATTAGATAAACCTAAAACAGCTAAAGAAATAGCAGTAGAATTATTTAAATTAGAATTAATACCAAGTGCAGAAAGGAACTATACAGCTCCTAGATTGACAGAACTTGAAAAACTTGGAAAAGTTAAAGTTACAGGTAAAAAGAAATGTGAATACACAGGAAAAATGGTAGCAATGTATGAAAGAATGTGTACACATGGATAAATTTAACAAAATAGAAGGACAAGAAGGTTTATTTGAAATAAAGAAAGTCAAGTTAATGTATGAAGTAATACCTTTAGAAAAAGGATTTCTAAAGAAAAACTTAAATACAAGAGAAATAAAAATATTTAAGGAGGAAAAAGAAAATGGCAAATAAAGTAGTAACTTATATAGAACTACTAGAAATGATTAAAAATAAAGAAATAAAAGAAGGTGTAGAACTTTTAGATAACTATGGACAACTTTGGTTTTATGATGAAATAGATTTAATTCTTAAAAAGACAGATGAAAGCATTGGAGAAAGAGAATATATTTCAGATGTAATAAATATGAGATTTGAAATTTTATCGGAACTAAAAGAAATAGCTATAGAAAATTTAGAAGAACTACCAATTTATGAAAACATAGAAAATTACAACAATATGTCTATAAGAGCAAATAGACTAGTAATAAACGATTTAATTAAAGTAGTAAAACAAATAAATAAAAAGTTGGAGGAAAGATAAAATGAAAAGATTAATTTTAAATATGATTTTATTAATAACTATATTATTAATTACAGTTGTTTTGATATTTAGCGAATATTTTAATAATCAAGAAATAGAAATAACTGTAGAAGATAAATACATAAAAAGAGGTGTAAAAACAGATATTTATTTAATAGTAGATGAAAACAAAAACACATACAAAATAACAGACTTATTTTTTAAGTTTAAATTTAATTCAACAGATCTATATAACGAGTTAGAAAAGGGCAATACATATAAAGTAAAAACAAGTGGATTTAGAATAAAAATTTTATCACAGTATCCAAACATCAATAAAATAGAGAAAATTGAGGACTAGCCTATGAAAATAAAAGTAAGAGTATTTTTTAGAGAAATAGAAACAGAAATAGATTTACCCGATTATTTAGATAAAGATGATATAGAACAAGAACTAAATGAACAAATAAGTATAAGAGAAGAAGAACTACTAGAAAAAAACGGAAATAGATTGTTTTGAGGAGGTATAAAATGCAAGAACATAATATCGAAGTAGGAGATAGAGTAACAGGAAGATGGTTAAATAATAACCAAGAAATAACAGAAATTATAACTTTAAGTGAAAGGGTAAAACTTCTTAGACAAAACATTGAAAACAATAAAATAGAAATATTAAAAATAGAAAGACCAACATATACAGCAGTAGAAGAAAAGAAAGAATTACTAACAATAGAGGAAAAAGACTTTTTGAAAGATATACTTAAATATTACGATATAACTCATATATTATGTGGTGATGAAAGTGTTGATTTTCATAAGAATGACCATATAGTTGCCTATGTTGATTATCCTAGAGGCTTAAGATTTAAGAATGTGCAAGACAAAAAATACGAGCTATCAGAACTTCGGATTGGAGGAATAAACGTGAGAGAAATAGAATTTAGAGGAAAAGATTTATTGGGAAGATGGCAATATGGAGATTTAATACAAGAAAATAAAAAACTAACAAATATAATAATTGAAATAAATAAGGAGTGATTTAATTGAGTGAAAATAGATATTGTTTAATAGTAAGTCAATATAGACATAGTTATCATACTTTTATAGTAAAAGTTCCAACAGATATAGCAACATTTAAAAGTTGTTTATTAGGAGTAACAGAAAGACTAGAAAAATATAAAAGAGATGAAACAGATACAAGAGAAATAAATTTTGGAGATTTAATGTATTTATTAGATGATAATAAACAAATATTTTATAGCTACAATGTAAATGATTCAGGAGATATATACATAAGAAATCATAGTTCAATAAACAGATTAAAAGAGGATGCTCATCATTATATGTTAGAAGGATATAAATACAGTAGAGGATACAAAAGTCAAAAAGTAATATCAGATATAAATGAACATCATAATTATAACAAAATAAGAGAAATAATAGAAAAATATTTTGAAATAGCGTAGGAGGTAGAATAATGGACAATCTTAGTGAAGAGGAAAAGAAAGCAGTAGAATATTTTAAATATCAAATAGAATTAGCACAAAAAGAAGTAAAGGAAAGACAGAACGATGAGTTCAAAGGACAAGGAACATTAGAAGATATTGCAAAAATGAAATATTGTAATTTTAAAAAAATATTAAATCTTATTGAAAAACAAAGTAAAAAATAGAACATCTTAAAAATTTAAATGAACATCAAAGCAAAGATATAACAAAAGCAGTAAACTATACATTTGAATTAAATAAAGAAATAGAACTAAAAGACAAGATAATAGAAGAGATGGCAGAACATATAGTAAGTAGTGCAATAGTTGATGATACTGTATGTGCAATAAAGTGTGATTGTGAAACGGATATTTTAGAAGATTGTACACATGAAAAGATGTTAAATTGCACAAAAGAATATTTCAGAAAGAAGGTGGAAAAATGAAAGAATATGTAATTGCTGATTTACATTTTGGACATAAAAATATAATAAAGCATGAAAAAAGACCATTTGAGAATATTGAAGAAATGGATAAGAATTTAATAGCAATGTGGAACAATATAGCGAGTAAAGAAGATGTAATTTATATTTTAGGCGATTTTAGCTGGTATAATGGAGCAAAAACTAGTGAATTATTAAAAAGATTAAATGGAAGAAAAATATTAATAATAGGAAATCATGATTCTAATTTTTTAACCAAAAAAAGATTTTGACAAGTCGTTATTTGAAGAAATATGTAATTATAAAGAAGTAAAATTAAATAAAAAGTTAATATGTATGTCGCATTACCCTATTGCAGATTGGAATGGAAAGGAAAATGGAAGTATTCATTTATTTGGACATATTCATACAATAAATAATGATGCGCAACAATATATGAGTAAGTTAAGACTGAGTGGATATAATTGCTTTAATGTAGGATATGATATACAAAAAAGATTAATAGAATTAACTAAATATCTGTAAGGAGGATATATGAGTAGAGAAAAAAATATAATGAAACGAGTACAAGAACATTATGAGTATCTTAAAAGCAAAGGTTACGAAATCGTATTTTTAGCATTGCAAGGTTCTCAAAATTATGGCTTAGATGTATATAATAATGATTACATGTCAGATATTGACACAAAAGCAGTTATATTACCTAGTTTTGAAGATTTTGTATATAATAGACAACCAGTAAGTAAAACGATAGTATTAGACAACAATGAACATATAGATGTAAAAGATGTTAGAGTAATGTTTGATATGTACAAAAAACAAAATATAAATTTTATAGAAACGTTATTTACAGAATTTAAAATAACAACTCCAAAATATGAAAAAATAGTAAAAATATTATTTGATAATGCAGAAGAAATAGCATATATAAATTATAATCAAGCTTTAAGATGTATGGCAGGTATGAGTAAAGAAAAATTAAAAGCATTACAACATCCATACCCGACTATTAAAGACAAAATAGAAAGGTTTGGATATGACCCAAAGCAATTACATCATATTTTACGAATGAATGATTTTATAAAAAAATATGCAGAAGGTACACCATACAAAGAATGTTTGATTCCTGATAACAAAGAATACTTAATTAAAATAAAAAAAGGAATTTTATCAGAAGAAGATGCAGTTAAATTAGCAAATATTACTGATGAAGATACTTATAAGATAAAAGAATTGAAGACAGGATTTGGTGGAAAACCAGATACTGTAAATCAAAAAGGAATAGATATTTTAGATAAAGTAAAATTTAATATCTTAAAAAGTAAATTTAAAGAAGATATAGAAAATAGCGTCTAAAGAATAAAAACTAAAACAAAATAAATACTAATCTTATGAATGAAGAGGAAATATTAAAAATTTGGAAACAAGGTTTAAATAAAAATAAAGTAGCAAAGATATACATGAGACAATTTAATCAAAGAATAAAAATAATAAGGTTAGATATGAAACACAGACACGAGAAGTTTATGACGTATTATGAAGCTTTAGCAAGAGTAGAAAATTTAATAATGAAGGAGATAAGAAAAAAATGAAAGTAATGATTAGTCAACCTATGAAAGGTAAAAGTGAAGAACAAATAAGAAATGAAAGAGAAAGAGTAATAGAGAAATTTAATAAGCTACATATAGAAGTAGTAGATACAATATTTACAGATGAAGCACCAAAAGACAGTAATGAGGCAGTATATTATTTAGCCAAATCAATTGATGCAATGAAGTATATAGATGCAATATATTTTATGAAAGATTGGCAAATGGCAAGAGGTTGTAGAGTGGAAAGAAAAGTAGCAGAAGAATATGGAATTAAGATATTAGACACAGATTTTTTAGAAGAAGGAAAAATGGTTGTTAAAAGAACAATAAAAGAAATGCCATCAATACCAGATATTTTTAGGGAGGTAACATGTGAAATGCCCAAAGAGATATAAAATAGGTCAATAGATGTAGAAAGGAATAAGAAATGAAAGAAATTTTATTCACAATTTTAGTTATACTACTTACACCTATATACATAATAATTAGAATATTTAGTGGGTGTATAGAATTTATATTTGAAGTTACAGAACCTATTGCAGAATCAATAAGAGAGCTTGTTGATAATATGGTAGAATTTTGGAAAATGATATTTAGAAAGAAACAATAGTCAAAAAGCAATATAATTGATAGGAGGTACAAATGAAGTACATAAAAGAAGATATTGTAAATTTATTAAAAGAATATAAGAGTAACGAAGGCAAAATATTTGAAATAGATTTAAAATTAGATAATTATAGAAAAGATTTAGAATTAGCAGGTACAGTATATGAAGATACAGAAGATAACACAATCGAAAGCATGCAGTTATCAGGTCAAAGCTATGATATAATACATAGTAATACTAATAAAAAGTCAGATAAAGTATTTTCAACTGCAATAAATTATAAATCAGAGGTAAATCATATAAATAAAAAAGATAGAACATATTTAGAAAATCAAATTGTAAAATTAGAAGATGAAAGAGAAGAATTAAACAAGAAAGTAGCAAGAGTAAAAAATTGGTTAGATAAAGTTGAATATGAAAAGCAATGTATATTAAAAGAGTTTTATATAAATAACAAAGGAAAAAATTGGAATAAAGCTGTTAAAGAATATGGACAGTATGAAAATGTAAAAGAATTACAAGAAAGACAATTAAGAACAAAATGTAATGAAGCAATAGAAGATATATTAAAAATAGTAAATTTTTAAATTGCTGTAAAATTGCCGAAAAAATGTATAGATAGTTACCGTTATAATATTCTATAATTATAATAGAAATAAATATAGAAAGGACTTCTTAATCTTCGTCAGTTCTTTCTATATACTCTTTTCTGAGAAGATATAAAGGAAAATATGTAGAAGTTAGAAAGATTATCTCTAATGATAGTCTTTTTTTATTTTGAAAATTAATTACTAGAGTTAATTTTATAAAGTGTATCTCCTTAAAATTTTTATATATTGATATAAAGTCAGCGATTCTAGTTAGCTGATTTTTGTTTTATAGGAAGTGAAAAGATGGAAAAGACAAAACAAATAGAGCAATGTATGACAAAACAATGTGATTTTTGTAATAGAAAAGGAAAATGTGACAAAGAAATAGATAAACCAAACAAAAATGAGTAGGTGAGGAGTGAATGGCAAATGAACAAAACTTAATACCAATTAATAAACGAACAAAGAGTGAACAAAGAGAATATCAAAGCAAAGGTGGAAAAAAATCAGGAGAAGTTAGAAGAAAAAAGAAGTTAATGAAAGAAACAATGAACATGTTACTTTCTCTTGATTTGCCGGAATCAGAAGGAAAAGAAAAGCTAAAACAGATGGGTATTGAAGATGAGGACTTAAATGTTCAAACAGCAATACTAGCACAACAAACACAAAGAGCTATGAATGGTAATTTAGATAGTGCAAAGTTTGTTAAAGATGTATCTGATGACTTAGGACTTATTAAAACAGAAGATGAAGAACAAAAATATAAAGTTTTAATACCTGCTAGAGATTTACCACCAGCTTTTATAAATATTTATAGAGATGTTATAAATCATAGATATTTAGAATATTAGCTAGAAGGTGGAAGAGCTTCTTTAAAATCTACATTTGTTTCATTAGTTATTAATGAATTATTAGAAAATAATCCAAATATGTGTGCAATTGTTATAAGAAGAAGAGCAAATACATTAAGAGATTCAGTATATTCACAAATGACTTGGGCATTAGATAAACTTAATGAAACATACTTTACTTTATTAGAAGATTATAATGAATTAAAAACACCATTAGAAATTACAAAAGTTTCTACAGGTCAGAAAATTTATTTTAGAGGAACAGATGACCCAGGCACAATTAAGTCTATAAAACCACCACCAGGAATGTACATAGGTATTATATGGTATGAAGAATTTGACCAATTACAAGGAATGAATGCAGTAAGAAAAATAAATCAGTCAATTGTAAGAGGTGGAAATGATTTTTGGCTATTTTATACATACAATACACCAGCAAGTAGAAATCATTTTGTAAATAGAGAAAAAAGAAAGATAAAGAAAAATAGAATTGTACATAAGTCTGACTATACTCAAGCACCAATTGAGTGGATAGGTCAGGCTTTTATAGATGAAGCAGAATTTATTAAAGAAACATCTCCAAATACTTACGAAAATGAATATTTAGGAAATGAAACAGGAGATGGTGGAAGTGTATTTGAAAATCTTGAAATTAGAGAAATAACAGATGATGAAATAAAAGGGTTTGACAGAATATATAGAGGTATTGACTGGGGTTGGTATCCTGATCCATTCCATTATTCAAAAATGCACTTTGATGCAGCTAGAAGAGAACTATATATTTTTGATGAATATAGATGTAATAAAAAAACTAATCAAAGTACTTGGAAAATATTACAGGAAGAAAAAGGTGTTGGATATGATGATTTGATAACAGCAGATTCGGCAGAAAATAAATCTATAGGAGATTATAAGGACTATGGAGCCTTGATTAGAGGAGCAGAAAAAGGTCCAAATAGTGTTGAATATAGTATGAAATGGTTAGCAGGATTAAACAAAATAATAATAGATAGGACAAGATGTTCAGCAACAGCAGAAGAATTTGAAAATTATGAATTAGAACAAGATAAAGATGGAAATTATATAACAGGGTATCCTGATAAAGATAATCACGCAATAGACTCTGTGCGTTATGCACTTGAAAGAATTTGGAAAAGGAGAGGTCAATAGATGTTTAGTACAATATTAGGTTGGATAAAAGGAATAATAACTAGTTTTAGTTTAAAAAATAACACACCAAATTTAGATATGACTATATCAAATGATATGCAGACTTCTATTGAGTTATGGAATAAAATATATACAAATAAAGCACCATGGTTAACAAAAGATGTAAGAAGTTTAGAATTAGCAGCAGATATATGTACAGAATTTGCAAGACTTGTTTTATTAGAACATAAATCAGAATTAACAGGAAGTTCAAGAGCAAATTTTATAAATACATATTATCAAAAAGTATTAAGGAAAATGAAAGAAGATAAACTTGAAATAGCTTTAGCGACTGGTGGAATTGCATTAAAACCATATGTGCAAAATGGAAACATATATACAGATTTTGTTGAAAGTAGCAGATTTTTTCCAACAGAATGTAATAACAACCAAGAGATAACAGGAGCTATATTTGTATCACAATATATTGAAGGAGACAACCAGTATTCAAGATTAGAATATCATTCTTTAAATGAATTTGAAAGAACCTATACAATAACAAATAAAGTTTATGTAAGTAAAAGCAAAACTGATTTAGGTAATGAAATATCTCTAAAAAATACCAAATGGTCAAATTTGGATAAGATAACAGTAATTGAAAACATAACAAAACCATTATTTGTATATTTTAAAGTTCCATTGGCAAACACTATAGATACTCAAAGTCCATTAGGTGTATCTGTATTTTCAAGAGCAGTAGATAAGATAAAAAAAGCAGATACACAATATGGAAGAGTGGATTGGGAGTATGAAGCATCAGAAAAAGCTTTATATGTAAATGAATTAGCTATAAGAAAGCAAAAAGATAATACTAAAAAATTTAGTATTGATAAGCTAAAAAATAGAATATACAAAGCTTTAAATATGAGTGACGACGACTTTTATAAAGAATATAGTCCAGAAATAAGAGACGAAGCATTTTGGAGAGGATTAAATAGACATTTAGAAAGAATAGAATTTAGTTGTCAGTTAGCATATGGAACTTTATCAGAACCTATATATTCTGATAAAACAGCAGAAGAAATAAAAACAAGTAAGCAAAGATCTTTTTCGGCAGTATCTAAAATTCAAGGAGCGTTGCAAATAGCTTTAGAGCATTTAGTGTATGTATATGATTGTTTATGCAGTCTTTATGGATTAGCTCCTGAAGGAAGAATAGAACAATCTAATGAATGGGATGACAGCTTAATTATTGATAGCGAATCAGAACAAAGAATAAGACAACAAGAAGTTAGAGAAAAGTTAAGAACAAAAATAAGCTATTTGATGTGGAGATATGGTTTTACAGAGGAACAAGCAAAAGAAGAACTAAAAAAAATACGAGAAGAAACAGCAGAGCAAGAAAAAAGTATATTCAACCAACAGGAAGAATAGAGGTGATATAATTGTTATCACCGAATGATTTAGAATACATAGCAGACGATATAGTAGACATATATAGTAAATTAAATGAAAGAATAATTGAAGATATAGCAAGAAGAATAATAAATGCAGGAACAATGACAGAGTCTGCAAGATGGCAAATAAAAATAGCTCAAGAAACAGGATTGTTGTATGATAATATTGTTGAAATGGTTTCTGATAATATGGAAGTATCAGAAAAAGTTGTAAAACAAATACTTGAAGATGCAGCAATAGAAAGTTTAGATTTTGATGACAGCATTTACAAAAAAGCAGGCTTAAATCCTATTCCAATTATGCAAAGTGAAAATATGCTAAATATATTAAAAGCTGGAATAATTAAAAACAATGGGGCTATCAATAACTTATACATGACAACTGCTAGTTTTGGACAAGATGCTTTTATGCAAGCTTTAGATAGTGCATATTTTGATATAACTACAGGTGCTTTTGATTACAATACAGCTATGTTTAATGCAATAGATAAATTATCTAAAGATGGAATGTATGTTTATTATCCATCAGGATATAAAAGCAAAATAGATGTCGCAGTAAGGAAAAATATTGTAACAGGAATAGCACAGACAACAGGTCAAATGCAACTTGAAAGAGCTAACGAAATGGGAACAGACTTAATGGAAATCACAGCACACGAAGGAGCTAGACCTAAACACGAATTATGGCAAGGAAAGATAGTAAGTTTATCAGGTAGAAAAGGATATTTAAGTTTAACTGACATAGGATATAATAAAGTAGATGGATTTAAGGGAATCAATTGTAGACACGATTGGTTTCCTTTTTTTGAGGGCATAAGTGAAAGAGCTTATACAGATAAAGAGTTAAAAGAATTAAATAATCAGACAGTAAGATACAACGGTGAAGATATTAAAATATATGATGCAAGACAAATGCAAAGAAAAATGGAAACTGATATTCGAGAAATAAAAAGAGAATTAGCAGGATATACTGGTATATTAACATCTAATCCTACAATTAATCGAGAATTAATAGAAGAAACAAAATCAAAATTTGCTTTGAAGTCAGTTGAATTAAAACAAAAAGAAAGTATATTAAAAGACTTTTCAGAACAAACAGGATTAAAAAGAGATAGAGCTAGAGAAAGAATAAACAGATTTGATAAAAGTGTATCCCAAAAGAAAGTATTTGATTTTAAAAAGTTGACAACTGCTGAAGAAGGTGCAATAATTAAATATATTAGCCCAAATAGTTACACTTTAAACGATAAATTAAGAAATAATATAGAACTTACTAAACAGGAACTTAAATAGAGAGATAACCTTGATTCTGCATTAAGAAAATGTGAAAATTATAAAGGTAATATAGTTAGAGTATTAGATATAAAAAATAAAAAAGAATTGGAAAAATTTATATCTTATAATGAAATCAATAAGCCAGTTACATATAATGAATATTTATCATTTTCTAATAAAGGAAATTATAATCAAGATGGCAATGTATTTATATATACAACATCTACAAAAGGAAAAGACTTAAGAAAGTTTAATCAAGAAGAAAGTGAAATTGTATATGTAAGAAATAGTAAATTCTATGTAGAAAATGTTATTAAGAAAAATAATAAAGTTTATATATTATGGAGAGAATTAGATGAGTAAAAATGATAATAAACCTAGATGGTTGCAAGATATACCTAAACCAAATTATATAGGAAAAGAAATACCTCCTACAAAGGAAGATTTAGAATTAAGAGAAAAATTCAAGAAGGATGTTGAATCGGGTAAAATAGATAATTGGATTGAAGATTAATTAAATAAGTTAAATCATAGGCGTTCAAAGGGACGTCTATTTTTTATACAAAAATTGCCCTTGCGTGGCTGGGCTTTAAATGGCACGATACACAATTGACAGAGTGAACTGTCGTTTAATTTAAATCTGTGTATGAAAGGAATAAAATGGAATTTTTAAAACAAATCTTAGGTGACGACCTATATTCACAAGTTGAAAGTAAAGTAAACTCTTATAATTCTGACGAGAAAAATAAGAATAATCTAGTAAAAATTGTGAATTTAAGTGAAGGCAATTATGTTGGTAAAGATAAGTTTGATACTAAAGAAACAGAGATTGCTGATTTAAAGCAACAATTAAACGATGCCAATAAACAAATTGAGGATTTTAAAGAAATGGATATTGATTCCATAAAGAAAACTGCTGATGATTACAAACAAAAATTTGAACAAGCTCAAAAAGATTCAGAGGCAAAAATAAATGAGATTAAATATGATACATATTTATCTGATTATATTAAATCATTGGAAATGACAGATGAAGTACACGCAGAAAATTTAAAAAAACAAATCAAAGAAAAAGAATTAAAGTTTGAAGATGGTAAGTTACTAGGTGGAGATGATTTTGTAAAATCATATAAAGAAAAACACCCAAATGCTTTTAAAGATATGGCAAAACCTAATTTTACAGGTCCTGTTGATACTACAATACCAACAAATACTGTTCAAGAAAACGAATTAAGAAAAGCAATGGGCTTACCAGAAAAGAAAATATAGGAGGAATAGAAAATGCCAATAGTATTAAGTAAAAGTTACATACCTTTATTAGATGAGGTATATGAAAGTGCAAGTTTAACACAGGATTTAAATTCAAGTAATGTGTTAGTAAAAGCAGGAAGAGCTGCAAATGAAATTATGATACCTAAATTATCAATGTCTGGATTAGGTAACTATAGTAGAAACAGTGGATACACTAAAGGAAAAGTTGATTTAACTTGGGAAACAGTTAAGTATAATTATGATAGAGGGGCAAAATTTGAAGTAGATTACTTAGATAACGAAGAAACAGCAGAAATTGCTTTTGGAATGCTAGGATCTGAATTTGAAAGAACAAAAGTTGCTCCAGAAGGAGATGCGTTTGTTTTTGCACAATTAGCAGGGACTGCTGATATTTCTAAAAAACAAGCAGATTTAACAGATGGATTAGGAATAAGAGATGCTTTAAGAGATGCAACAACAACTATGGATAATGATAAAGTTCCTAGAAACCAAAGAATTTTATATATAAAAGCAGGATATAAAGGATTAGTTGATGATTTAGATACAACAAAATCAAGAGAAATCTTTAATAGATTTGATAAAATTGTAGAAGTACCAGAACCTTTATTCTATACAGCAATCACTTTAAATGACATAGAAGATACAGAAGATGGATTAAATGGTGGATATGATAAAGCAACAGAGGGAAAAAATATAAACTTTTTAATTGTACATAAACCAGCTGTAATAAAATATGATAAGAGAAAAGCTAATAACATCATAACTCCAGAAGAAAATCAATCTTCAGATGCTTATATGCAAAAATATAGAAAATATGGATTATTAGATGTATACGAAAATAAAACTGCTGGTATTTATTTACATTATGCAACAAAATAATAGAAAGGAGTACTACTATGGGAATAAAAGTAGGTTTAGGTGTGAAAAAAACATCAGGAGAAACTAAAGAATTGGAAAAATTAAAAGTTAAAAATACAGAATTAGAAGAAAAACTAAAAGAAAAAAGTAATTTGGAAACAAAATTAGAAGAAGTTGAATCAACTAATGTTAAGTTATTAGAGCAATTAAATGAGATATCAGAAAGCAAAAAACAATTAGAAGAAGATTTGGCAAAAGAGAAAGAAAATGTTAAGAAATTAACAGAAGAAGCAAAGAAAAATAAGAATAATTAACTAAAAGAGGTGTTATAGATTTACTATAACATCTCTTTATTTCCTAAATAAGAGGTAGATTATGAAAACATATATAGATGTAAATTATTATAAGCTAAACTATAACGGTCTAATAGGTAACTCAAATCTCAATAATTTAATAATTGAAGCTAGTAGGCATATAAAAAAACATACTTCTAATAGAGCTACTTCTGAAATAGAAGAGGTAAAACATTGTTGTTGTGTGTTAGTAGATAAAATAAATGAATACCAAGAACAAAAAGAAAAGAACAATAAACAAAGAAATGTGAAATCTGAGTCAGTTGGAAAGTGGTCAAAGACATATGGAGACAGTAAAAGTAACCTAGAATTAGATAAAGAATTAAATAATGAAATATGCGAAATTATTAAATTATATTTATCAGATGTTACTGATAAAAATGGAATAAATCTGTTGTATAGAGGTGATGCCTAATGTTTCAAGATAAAATAACTGTTTTCCACTTAAATGAAGAAACCAATGAGTATGAAAAACAATACTTTGAAAATTTATATTTTGAACATACAAAAGGAATATCAATAGAAAAATTAGGAGAAAAAGCTAGTAATTCTGGAACAATAATAATTCCTACTGAAAAAGAAATCAAAATTTATGAAAAAGATATTGTTGTAGAAGGAAAAATAGATAAAATTTTAGACAAAGAAAGAAGATTAAGCTATTTGAAATCTAAATATACAACATATGAGGTTATAGCAGTAGATGACTTAAGAAAAGGAGATTTATCGCATTATGAAATAGAGGTAAAGTAATATGAAAATTGAAACACCTAGAGGAACTTTAATAAATATAAGTAAAAGTGGTAAGAGAATAAAAGCAAAATTAGAATGGAATCCACAATTTCAAAAGGGTTGGGAAACTAGATTTAATAATGCTCAAAAATATGTTGATAGCGAATGCTTGAGACATTGTGATAAATTAGTGCCTTTTCAAACAGGATTTTTAAAGAAATCTGGAATACTAGGAACTAAAATAGGTAGTGGAGAATTAAATTACTTATCACCATATTCGAGGTATCAATATTATGGCAAAGTAATGGTAGGACATCCCCCTAAGAAAGTAACTAACATACCTTTAAAATATCAATTTGCACCAGCAAGAGGAGCTAAGTAGTTTGAACGAATGAAAGTAGAACATAAAGAGGCGATTTTAAGAGGTGCGAGCAGATTTATGAAAGGATAATATTATGAAAAAAGAAAATGAAGAACTTTTAATAAATAAAATAATAGACTTTTTAGCTAAAGCAGATGTTTTTAGTAATAAACCTAAAATAAGAATAGATTATTTAGGAGATAAGATAGACAATTATTCATTAGAGGCTGTTCCAGCAGAAAGAATAGTAAAATCTTTTATTGATGGTTCAAAGAGAAAGCAAAAGATTTTTGTTTTTGCATCAAGAAAAACATATTCACAAGATGAAATTGAAAACTTAGAAAATTATAAACTATTTGAATATTTATCAGATTGGATAGAAGAGCAAAATGATGATGAGAATTATCCAAATATTTCTGACATTGAAAATATCGAAGAAATAGAAGCAATAGAGATAATAGACTCACCGTATATTGCTGTTGTAAGTGAAAATGAAGCTAGGTATCAAATGGAGATAAAAATAACATATATTCAAAATTAAAAAAAGGAGGAATTTAAAATGTCTATTACTGGTGAAGGAAAAATACAAAGAAAAATGGTTATGCATTTTGTTAATGTAGGAACTACAGACAAGCCCGAGTGGGAAAGAATAGGAAAAGGTATAGAAGAATTAACAAGAGAAATGAACAACAATGTTGAAAGCACTACAGATATAACAGGAGAAACAGATATAGAAGTTACTTTAGGAAATCAAACAACATCTGTAGAACCTTTTAAGGCAAGAAGAGAGTCAAAACTTTTCCAAAAACTATACAAAATATATACAGACGATTTAGAATTGTCTGATGTTGAAATGGAATTTTTAGAAGTATCTGTATTTGATGAAATATCAGATGGTGTATATGCAGCAATAAAACAAAAAGGTGCTGTAGATTTAAAATCATATGGAGGTCCAACAACTGGAGTAGAAATGCCTTTTGACATTAACTACATAGGAACAAAAGAAAAAGGTAATTTTACATTAGATACTTTAACATATGCAAAAAGCACAGCTGCTTAAAGCACAGAATAAGCAATAAGGCAATTTAGTTTTATTGCTTATAATTTTATTATAAGGAGAGGTAAAATGAGTGAGAAATTAAATTTTGATAGCAAAGATTCTTTAATAAGTTTATCTTTAAATGGAGATGAAAAAAAAATAGTAGAATTAGATCCAGGAGATGTTAATTTTAGAAAAAGGTTTTTTGCTTTAAAAGATGAGTTAATAAAGAAACAACAAGAATTAGATTCTAAAATAAAAAAAATAGATATGAATAGCGATAAAGCTGTCGAAAAAGTATTAAAGTTAGAAGAAGATTTCTTTGATTACTTAGCTGGAGTTATAGATGATTTATTTAAAGAAGGGACAGCAATGATGGTAACTGATAATAGAAAAAATACTTTTGTTTTAGCTAATTTTATTATTGCTTTAGTTCCATATTTTGAAAAGTTTAATAAAGATAATAAGGATAAATATACTAATAGATTAAAAGATGCAGGTGTTTTATAATGAATCAGTTGATAGATGAATTTCCAACAAAGATAAAATTAGGAAGTGATATTCTAGAAATAAATACTAATTATAAGGATTGCTTAAATATTATTGTTATGTTAGAAGATAATAATTTAACTAAATATGAAAAAATTGAACTAATGTTAGAATTATTATATAAAGATACTTCTAAAATAAATGAAAATAATGTAGAAGAAGCTATAAGAAAAGCGATTCTTTTTTTAGATGCAGGGGATAGTAAAAAAGCTGATAGTAATAATGAAGAATACGATATAAAAACTAAAAGAGTTTATTCATTTACGCAAGATGCTAAATATATTTATTCTGCAATTAAGAAGAGCCACGGAATCGATTTGGAAAATATTAAATATTTGCATTGGTGGAAATTTGTGTATTATTTTCTGGATTTAGATGAAAAAAGTTTTTTCTCACAAATGATTTATTTGAGAAATCAAAGAAATAAAGGAAAATTAACAAAAGAAGAAAAGGTAGTATATGCAAATTTAGAAGATGTTTTAGAATTAGAAAACAATGAACAATACACAGATGAAGAACAAGAGGCAATAAATAAATTTATGAGTAGATTGGAGAAAAGTAAAAATGAAAAAACATGTGATTGAAAAAGGTGAAAGTCTTGAAGAAATTGCGAAAAAATATAAAATAACAGTTGAAAATATAATAGAAGATAACAAGATAAAGGAACGAGATAGACTAGGTATAGGAAATGTCTTAAAAATAAGAGAAACGGCGAAAAGTGGTGAAATTTGCAATAAGAAAAAAGATGATGTATAATTCCCTAAATATAAAAAAATAGGGGGATTAAAAAATGGCAATGAAAAAATGCAAGGAATGTGGAGAAGAAATAAGTTCTTCTGCAAAAGTTTGCCCAAAGTGTGGAAAAAAACAAAAAGTATCAGGTTGTTTAAGTGCAATTTTAGTTATTATAATACTAATTATAATAATATCTGTTGTAAGTGGTGGAAATAACAAAAATATTACTAATACTATAGATACAAGTTCTCCAAAAACGTCTACTGATGAAACTTCAAAAATTACATTAGGACAAAAAAATGCATTAAGAAAAGCAAAGGATTATTTAGCTATTTCTGGATTTTCATATGAAGGATTAAGAAAGCAACTTGAATTTGAAGGATTTACAACTGATGATACTACATATGCATTAGATAATTGCGAAGCTGACTGGAATGAACAAGCAGCTAGAAAGGCAAAAGAGTATTTAAATGTTTCATCTTTTTCTAAAAGCTCTTTGATGCAACAGCTAGAATTTGAAGGTTTTACATCAGAACAAGCAGAATATGGTGCTAGTGCTGTAGGATATTGAGAGAAAGGATAAAATTATAAAAATATAAGATTAAACATGTAAAACACTTACAAATAGTAGGTGTTTTTATTTTGTAAAAAAATATTAAAAAAATCTCTTGACTTTTTATATTTTTAATATATAATTAAAATATCAAAAATGATATCAAATTTGAAATATAAAAAGAAAGGAGTAAAAATGTTAGGAAAAAAAGAAACAGTTCAAAAAACTTTTAGATTAGATTCAAAGGTAAATGATAATCTTGAAGTATTAAGTGAAATTTTAGAAAGAACACAGAATGATTTAGTTAATGTTGCAATTCAAGATTTGCTAGAAGAAAATGACATATGGTTAGCACGTAATATATTTGTTGATTATGCTTTTGATTTTTTTATGAATTGTGATAATGTTAAATTTGAAATCGATGAAGTATCAGTAGAACTTAATTACATAGAGAACAATAAAGAAAATGATGTTCGATTAAAAGTTGCAATAAAAGATGGAAATAAAATTTTAGATAGTTATGAACAATTATACAATTCTTTAAATACATCTTTTAAAAATGATTTAAAGAAAGAATTAAGAGAACTGTCTTATCACATAGACCAAAATTGCGAGGAAGTTACACACTATTTAAAGCAAGTTAATAATTATAAATAAAAGAGAGAAGCCTATAAAGATATCTTGGCGGATACATAGACTTCTCAGCAGAACTACTTGAAGTAATTCTATAAATAATTATAACATATAGAATACCTATATTTCAAGTAGTTAAGAAAATTTGAAAGGTAGGTATTTTATTATGGAAGAATATATGAAATTATTTAAAGAATATATAGGAGAAGATAGAAAAACTTATACAAAAGCAATGTTTAAAATAGCAGGAGCAATATACAGAGGAGCAAGAAACAATAGATTTACACTAGATGAAATATTAAATGTTATGGGAGGTGTCAACTAATATGAAAGATTTAGAATTGATAAAATCAAGTAAATTTAATGGAATAGAATGTGATGTATACTCAAATGATAAAGAAATGTTTATGACATCAGAGCAATTAGGAAATTGTTTAGGATATCAATATGCTAGAGAAAGCATAAACAAATTGGTAAGCAGAAATAAATATTTAGAACAACAAGAGTTTTCAGCCGAAGTCAAAATGACTTCTCCTTCAGGAACGCAAAAAACAAGGGTATTTACAGAAGATGGAATATATGAAGTAACAATGTTAGCAAAAACAGAAAAATCAAAAGAATTTAGAGCTTTTATAAGAAAATTATTAAAATCATTAAGAAATGGCGAAACCAAAATAGTAAAAATGACAGAATATCAAAAACAAATGGCAGAAGCCAAATTAAATAATTCAAGAGCAAGAATGGCAAGTATATTGATGAAGATAGCAGAACAAACAAGTGTAAAAGAGTATAAAGATGTATGTTGCTCTTATGCAAGTGCTTGTATAACAGGAAAGACATTATTACCACTACCAGAAGCAAATAAGAAGACTTATTCGGCAACAGAAATAGGAAATATAGTAGGTATAAGTTCTAATAAGGTTGGAAAGATAGCGAATGCAAATAATCTTAAAACTGAGGAATATGGGAAAATATTTTATGATAAATCACAATATAGTCATAAACAAGTAGAAACATTTAGATATTATGAGAATGTTATACCAAAAATAAAAGAAATATTAGATTTATAAAAGATAATTAAATTTTAGAAAACATCAGTAGAAATGCTGGTGTTTTTTTATACCCAAAAAGAAAGAGGGTGAGAAATTGGCAAGATATGATGGTAGTTTAAAATTTGATACCAATATAGACTCAAAAGGATTTAATACAGGAATAAAAGGTATTGTTAGTAATTTGAAAGCTGTTGGAGTAGCAATAGCAGGAGCTTTTGTTACTAAACAAATTATAGATTGTACAAAAGAAGCAGAAAAATATCAAAATGCTTTAACAGGACTTAAATCAATTATGGACGGTCAAGGTAAAAGCTTTTCAACTGCTCAAAAATTTATACAATCTTATACAGAAGATGGATTAATAGCTCAAACTGAAGCTATAACAGCATATAAAAATTTAGCATTAAGAGGTTATGATACATCTCAAATTGAAAAAGTAATGGTAGCTTTAAAAGACTCTGCTACATATAGTAGACAAGCAAGCTATGGATTAGGAGAAGCAGTAGCAACAGCAGCAGAAGGATTAAAAAATGAAAATTCTGTTGTTGTAGATAATGCAGGTGTTACAAAGAATGTTGCAAAGATGTGGGAAGATTATGCAAAATCAATAGGAAAAACAACTAATAATCTTACTCAAGCAGAGAAAATACAAGCAGAAGTTAATGGGATTTTAGAAGAAACTAAATTTCAAACAGGGGATGCTGCGACATATGCAAATTCTTATTCAGGAATGGTAGCAAGACTATCAGCATCATTTACTACTTTAAAACAAACAATTGGTGGAGCTTTTATGCAGATTTTTCAAGCAGTTCTACCAGTTATTCAAGCTGTTGTAAATGCACTTATAAAGCTTGCTAATGTTTTTGCACAAGTTGTAAGTTTAATTTTTAATAAACAAGTTAATACAAATAAAAATTTGGCAAAATCAAGTAAATCTGCAACATCGGGAATAAAAAAACAAGGTGATGCAGCGGAAAAAGCAGGTAAGCAAGCAGAAGGAGCTTTGTTAAGTTTTGATAAGTTAGAAGTATTAGATGATAAATCAAGTAGTTCATCTGGTAGTAGTGCAGGTTCAGACGTAGGTGGCGGAGCTTCTATTCCTGATCCAATAGGAAATTTAGAACTAGGAAATAATGTAACAATAAGTCCTAAAATACAAGAAATGATAGACAAATTAAAAAATATAAATTTTGAGCCTTTGATTGCTTCATTTGAAAACTTAAAAAAAGCAGCACAACCTCTAATAGATAATATAGGAAAAGGCCTTATGTGGTTTTATGATAATGTATTAGTTCCTTTGGCAAAATATACTATCGAAGACTTGTTGCCAGCTTTTCTTAATGTTCTTGCAGGTGCCATAAAAGTACTAAATCAAATTATAGAAGCTTTTAAACCTATATTTATGTGGTTTTGGGATAATTTTTTAAAGCCAATTGCAGAATGGACAGGTGGGGTAATTGTAAATGTTTTAAATAAAATTGCAGATGCTTTAAACAAAATAGGTGATTGGATGAGTGATAATCAATCAGTTGTTACAGGTATGGAAATAGCAGTTTTAGGTTTTTTTGGAGCTTGGAAAGTAATTGAACTAATGTCGTTTATTCAACAATCTGGAGGTGTTATTGCTGCTTTAAAACTAATGACAACTACTCTGTGGCAAGGTGTAGCAGCTAAGATAGCAGACAAGGTTGAAACAATTGCTCTAACTTTAATGTATGCGAAAGACTTTGTGGTAAGTATAGCACAAGGAACAGCGGCCTTAGTTAAACAAGCAGCACAGTGGGTTATAAATACTGCTTTAAAAATAGCTGAAACAGCCGCTACAGTGGCGATGACTGCTGCAACTACAGCAGCCACAGTAGCAACGTGGTTGTTTAATACAGCATTAGCTGTGTTAACATCACCGATTACATTAGTTATAGTAGCTATAGGGCTTTTAGTAGCAGCAATAGTTTTATGTATAAAACATTGGGAAGAAATAAAAGAAACAGCAATAAGAGTATGGAATGATATAAAAACTAAAGTTTCTGAAATGGCAGAGAATGTGAAACAAACTATTTTGGAGTGGATTGAAAATTTAAAACAAAAATTTGAAGAGATGAAAAATAATGTAACTACAGTTTTTACGAATGTAAAAGACAAAGCAATAGAAATCTGGAATAATATTAAGAATACAATAACAGAAAAAATAGACAATATTAAAAACAATATATCAAATGCACTTAACAATATAAAAAATAATTGGAGTAATATTTTTAATTCTATAAAGTCTGTAACTTCCAATATTTTTAATGGAATTTGGTCAACTATAAAAAGAATAATCAATTCTATTTTAGGTGGAATAGAAGGTATGGCAAATGGTATAGTTCGAGGAGTTAATACTGTTATAAATGCAATGAATGGGCTAAGTTTTGATATACCAGAATGGGTTCCAGGAATGGGTGGAAATAAATTTGGATTTAATATACCAAATCTTAATAATGTTTCATTGCCTAGATTAGCAACAGGAGCAGTAATCCCACCTAGACAAGAATTTGCAGCAATATTAGGAGACCAAAAGAATGGTAGAAACTTAGAAGCACCAGAGAGTTTGATAAGACAGATAGTAAGAGAAGAAGGTGGCAACAAAAAAGTTACAATTGTAACAAAGCTAGTAGTAGATAAGAGAGAATTAGCAGAAATGATAAAAGAAGTAAATTTAGATGAAGAAATAACAAGTCCAGACTTAGATGGAGGTGGTTCATTTGTATATTAAAATAGATGATTTATATATACCCGATAATGCTATAGTGCCTAAAAGCTATTCTGCAACTCCTAAAAATGTATATTCAAAAGCAGAACGTAGTAGAGGATCTTCCTTAAGAATGGTAAAAGTTTTATTGGGGGCAGTATATGAAATAAAATTTACTTTAAGCAATAAAAAGTTAAGTAAAGAATTTGTATCATCACTAAGACAAAAAATTATGAAACCTGAGATAAATGTGGAATTTTATGATGAGTATTCTTCATCTCAAAAAGTTCAAAATTGTTATTGTCAAGATACAGAAATGAAAATAAGACTTATACGAGGTGATAATCTTAAATATGATGACATTGCACTTGTATTTACTGCTAATCAGTCAGCAGATTGGATAAGATAGGAGGTTATTATGGCTAATGATATAACACTGATACCTAAACTAATGTGCAATAACAATAATTTTGAAGAATACATAGAGAATGTTGAATTTTTATTCAAAACAAAAAAAGATACTTTTGTAGGTTCATTCAATTCTTGGAATATATCATTAAATTTAAATAAAAATGATATAGTAATTCCAAAAACATTAAAATTTCAATTAGAGATAAATAATAAAAATTGTAAATTACCTACTTTTATATTAAATCCAGTAAGTGACGAAGAAACAACAGAAGAACTTGAGATAAAAGGATATGATAAATCTATTTTATTTGATACTGATTTTGAATGGACTCAAACATTGCCTTGCACGGCAGGAGAATTAGCTCAAAATGTGAGTAATAAAGTGGGAGTACCTTTAAAAGATACAAATTTTGCAAATAGTGATTTTATGATATACAGACAAATGGCTGATAGCAAAAGAACAAATAGAGAGATAATTGCAATGATAGCAGCAATAGCTGGAGGAAATGCTTTTATAAATGGAGATGATGAACTAGAAATTAGAAGCTTTGTGGACTCTGATTTAGTTGTTGAAGAATATTTTTCATCAGATAAGTTTGTGAAAGTAGGTCCAATAACTGGAGTAAATTTAGCAAGAGAACCTATAAAAGATTATAAAGAACTAAATGATGCAGCTTTATCAGCCAAAAATAAAAGTTGTATGGTCAAGATAACAAATAACTTAATAGTTGATGATAATAGAGAGCTAGCTTTGCAATCTATTTATAATAAGTTGCATGGGCTAGAATTTTATTGTAAAAAAATCGAAACACATGAGGCTTATTCAGTTAAACCTTTTTCTTTTATTCAATGTGCGGGAAATAAAGTTTTAGTTGATACAATTTGCATAAAATATCCAACTTTAATTGATTCTTATATTAGTTCTAATCAATTAACAGAAGTTGAAAGTACTTTAAATATTGATAGAGGAATAGAAAAAAGAATAAGAAATGCAGAAGCTAAAGTTGATGAAGTTGAAGGAAAAATAAATTTACTTGCAACAGAAGTATCTGATTATGACAATAAAATTGCAGAGTTAGAAGTGAGTGTAGATTCAATAACACAAAAAGTAGAAAATGTAGCAGATTTAACAAGAGAAGTAAATGGAGCAACAAAGATTGTACTTGATGATTGTATGGCAGGAGAATTAATAGAACTACATATTTATGGTAATAATACAGTTTTTGACAGTCAATATTTATCAGATGACTTGTATTTAGATGATGATGTAGACTTGTTTGGAGATAGTTTAATAAAGATAACGGGACAAGTAAAAGATGGAGAAGATATAAAAGAAGTGTCTGAAACCATTGATTTAGGAATAGATACAGTTTTAAGACAATTTGAAGGAGTATTTGATGAGTATGTATTTAAAGATAATAAAGCTCAAATAATACGAAGAATTAGTGTAGACGATGAAGATAATAAATACATATTAGAAAATGAAATAATCGAAGATTTAGGGGAATTAACAATATTATTAGAAAAAGGTACAAACTATATTGAAATTCCTAATTATGTTGCAAATATGAAAGCTAAGTATGTTGTTATAAATGATTTTACAAGTAAATTTGCAACAACTATTGAACTTAAGTCAGCTATTACACAATTAGCAGATAGTATAAATTTAGTTGTTAGTCAAAAAGTTGGAAAAGATGACATTATAAGTTCTGTGAATATTGCAATAACAGATGGGCAAGGAGTAATCGAATTTATAACAAATACTTTATCAATAATGACTGATACTTTTAAATTATATAAAAATGGATATATGGAAACAATAAGTGCAAAGCTAGGAAACTGGTTGTTAACAGCTTCACATTTATATAGTAATGCTACATCAAATAATAAGACAATTCAAAGTGGATTATATTCAAAAAATGGAATGAGTATAGGTGATATATTTCTTTATGCAGGTTTAGACATTTCATCAGGTAATACATCATTACTGAAAGCAAACACTTATATAACTCATGAAGGATTAATAAATGCTAAATGGTTTAGAGTAAATGGAGAAAGTGGTTATTTTTATGTAGATTATGATAATGGAAATCATGCAATGCAAATAAATAAAGAAGGAATAAATAGGTATTTAAGCAATGGAAATAGATGGACATATGAAGGAATAGCTTTCAGAAATGGAGACGCTTCTTCACATGCTATATTTTTATATGATGCTCAAAGATATGAAATCATTAACGGTGCAGGAAATGCAACAATATTTTATATAGAAAGAGATTCAATGACAGCTTGGTTTACTGGAACTGTGTATGTTAATAATGGTTATCAAATATTGACAAGTTCATCAGATGAACGATTAAAAAAGAATATAGTAGATACAGAAATAGAAGCGTTAAAAGCAATTGAAAAAATTCATCATGTAAGTTTTGATTGGGATACATTAAAAACAACAGAAGAGGGACATATAGATTGTGGTTATATAGCACAAGAACTTATAAAAATAAATCCTAGTTTTGTTGTTCATAATGAAAAATTAGATACTTATCAGATTAACACATTATATGTTTTATCTACTGCAACAAAAGCAATTCAAGAATTAAATAAAAAAGTAGATAAGCAACAAAAAGTTATAGATTTTTTTATTAATAAATTAAACTGTAAACAAGAATTAGAAGAATATATAAAGGAGGATATTTAAGATGGCATTTAAGCTTGTAGAATGGATTAATGGAGTAACAAAACTTAATAAAGCTACAATGGATACATTTCAAAATAATATAAAATCAGAAATGAATTTAATTAGCAATAATATTGATGCTATTATGGAAATATTAGAGAGCAACAATGTATATTCAGCACAAGAAACAAAAGTTGGTACATGGAAAGATGGAAAAACAATTTATAGAAAAGTAGTTTCCTCAACTCTTGGAAGTTCAGCTAATACAGAAAAAACAGTTTATACCGATAGTAATATAGATAATATTGTAGATTTAAAAGCAATTATACGTACTGTATCTGGTAATCAAACTCCAATTCCAAATTCAATAGTTTCAATATATTCCAAGGCAGGAAGTATAACTGTAAACCATACTAATTCAACTTTTAATAGTATACCAATAGATGTTATTTTAGAATATACAAAAGTAAATGAATAGGAGAAAAAATATGTATAAAATAAATGTAAAAGTAGAATCAAATAAAGTTTCTATAATATCAGAAACTGTACCGATTACAACAAATAGTTTAAATACAATAAAGTGTGTTTTTGATTTACCACAGGAATATGAAAGATTAAGTTGTGTAGCAGTATTTACATGTATAGATAAAGTATATAAGCAAATGCTTGTAGATAATGAATGTGTAATACCTAAAGATGTTTTAAATTTCGGAGGATATGTAAAAATTGGTGTTTATGCCTTTAAAGAAGAAGAATTAATTTACTCACCTGAACCAACAAGTTTCAAGGTTGTAATAGGTTCATATACAGACGAGGAAAGTGACGAAGAAGTAGAAACAACTCAAACAGCTTTTGACAAAATGATAGAGAAAACAAATGAATTATTTTTAAAAATAGAACAAGCAAATGAAGATTTAGATACTAAGATAGAAGAAATTAATAACAAATTAGAAGTTGGTGGAGGAAATGGAATAGATGGTTTCTCCCCAATGATAACAGAAAAAGTTAATACAAATGAGGAATATGTTTTAGAAATAACAAATAAAGAAGGAATATTTGAGACTCCTAATTTAAAAGGTCGAAATGGAACTGATGGAGTAGATAGATTAAATGGTAAAGATGGAGTTAATGGTAAGGACGGCACAAATGGTTTAGATGGACAAGATGGCTTTTCTCCTAACATAACTGTAAAAAAAGATACAGATGAAGAATACATTTTAGAAATTACTAATAAAAATGGAACTTTTGAAACTTCAAATTTAATAGGTAAAAATGGAAAAGATGGAATAAATGGTTATACACCTCAAAAAGGAATAGATTATTTTACTACAGAAGAAATAACAGAAATAACAAACACTATTACTAATAATGTTAATAATAATTTAGGACTAATATTAGATGAGATTAACGGGGAGGTGATTTAATGTCAATATCTGATAAATGGGATTACCTTATAGAAACAACAAATTCAATAAAAGATGAATTACAAGAAAATGTATTAAGAAATTGTGTAGATAAGATAAGAACTCTTAAAGCAGGAAGTAATCCAACAACTCTATCAGATGAATGGCAACCTGAGCCTGACTGGTTTGATATAGAAACAATACTTGAAAATGATACAGAAGAATATACACAAAAAGCTATATTTTTATTAGCAGATTTTTTAGATGATAAATCAACAACAAATTCAATAAAAGGTTTTACTAAATATAAACTAAGTGATGGACAAGTGATTAATAAATCAGCAACAACTACTTTAGATATAAATGATATATTTGATACTACAAAAGATAAAAGTTGTAAAAAGGGATATAAGACTAGATACATAATAGCTTATAGTAATTCTAATGAAGTCTTATCTATAACACTTCCTAGCAATATAATTTATTGTATTTTTGATGGTGCAATTTTAAAACCAATTAACTTGTTGTCAAGTAAAAGATTTTTACAAGCTGTTAAATTTAAAGATAATGTTTCTTTTGAGGGAACTAGTTTTAATAGTATGTTTTTAGGAGATTGCAGTTTACAAAAAGTTCAAGGTTTAAAAACTTTGAATGGTATTACTTTTAGTAATTCGTTTGGAAGTTGTTACAATCTTCGAAAAATGATATTAGACTTATCTAATGCTATTGATATTAATGCTATATTTTCTAGTTGTAGTAATTTGCATGAAGTAACATTACTTCATGCATTAAAAATAGAAAATTTTAATAGTGCCTTTAACGGTTGTTCTAGCTTAAAGAAATTAACAGGCTTAAATATTCCGAATAATGCTAATTCTACTATAATGTTTACTAATTGTAATTCTTTAATAGAAATTTTAGATATAACAGCTATAAATACTGATATTTCTTTTTCAGCTTGTACTTTTCTAAGTCATTCAACTTTGATTAGAATATTAAATGCTTTAGTAGACTTAACAGATAAAGAAAATAAAACCTTAACATTAGGATCTAATAATTTGGAGAAACTAACAGATGAAGAAAAAGCAATAGCAACAAATAAGAATTGGATATTAAAATAGGAGGAGTTTATGAGAATATTAGAGAAAGAAAAATTTAATATGTTAATAGCAGAAGGAGGCAAAATTTTAATAGATAAAGAAGATACAGAAATTAAAGAAAAATATTATTTTAAACAAGCTTACATTCCAAAAACTTTTACAATACAAGAATGTGAGAATAAATTTATAGAGATGGAAGAAGAAAAGGAGGATTAGACTATGGAATACTTACAAAGTTTAGAATTTACAAGTATTATATGGGTATTTATATTACCTTTGATTTTAATGTTAATTGATATTGTAACAGGATATGTTAATGCGTGGAAAACAAAGAAAATAGATAGTTCTAAAATGCGAGATGGAATAGGAAAAAAATGTGCAGAACTTGTGTACATATTACTAGGAGTACTATTTAAGTTAGCTTTTGGAGTAGATGCAGTAATGTATTTTTTAGTTATTTATATATGCTATATGGAACTTAATTCTATTGCCGAGAACTGCGACAAATTAGGATTTGACATACCTGTTTTAAAAGATAAATTAAATAATAGGGAAGAAAAATAAATGGAAGAAAATGAAATATTAGACAAAATGGAATTAGTAGAGGAAGATGCAAGAGGTGATGATAATGAATAAAATAGAAAAGTTTTTAACTATAAATAAATATAGTAGACCAGGTATCAAATTAAATAGTATAAAAAATATAATTATCCACTGGACGGGCAATGCAGGAAGTTCAGCAATTGGAAACAGAAACTATTTTGAAAGTTTAAAGAATAAGTATATATATGCAAGTTCTCAGTATATAATTGGTTTAAATGGGGAAGTGATTCAATGTATGCCTGAAAATGAAGTAGCATATCATGCAGGAAACTTAACTATGAACTATAATTCAATAGGAATAGAGATATGTCATCCTGATTGGACAGGCAAGTTTAATAGTGTTACATATAATACTTTAATTGAACTACTAGTAGATTTATGTAGAAGATACAATTTAACAGCAGATAAAATAATAAGACATTATGATGTAACAGGAAAATTATGCCCTAAATACTATGTAGAACATAATAATGAGTTTTTAGAAATAAGAAACAAAGTAGCAATAGCATTAAATCAAAATATTAGTATCAAAGAAGAAAGAGAGGAATTTAATATGGCAAAAGTATATAAAAATGGAAGTACAAGAGAAAATGTATTTGCAGATACAGGATTAACAGTAAAGACTGGATCATTAGATAAATATGAGCAATGTGAGTGCTTAGATATTGTTAATGGAAAATATTTAGTAAAATATAAGGTCAATGGAACTAATAAAGTTAAGACTGGTTTTGTGGCATATAGTGGTGGGGTAAAATAAAGACTAAAAATAATTTATATAAATAAGATAAAAACTTGCATTTTGAAAAATACCCTTGTATAATGTTTATGTATTTTAGGGGGAAACTAATGAATATATATATTGATGAATCAGGAAGTATAAATTCAAAAAGTCATAAAAAATTTATAATATCTATTGTAATACCTATAGATAATGAAAGATTAAAAAGAGTATACAAAAGATTTGTAAGTAAAAATCTAAAAAGATTAAAAGAACTAGATAGGAACAATAAAATATTTAGAAAGGATGGTTCATTTGTAGAATTAAAAGGTTCATCTTTTGACAGAGATATGAAGATGAAGTTCCTAAGGTATTTTTGTAGAAATAACTTATTTAAAGTAAGATATATTATATTAAATAACGACGAATTAGAAGATAGATTTATTGAAAATAAAGCTAGAACTTTTAATTATTTAATGAAAATTTTTCTAATAAATACAATTCATAAAAAAATAATAACTGATAGAGAATTGTATTTACATATAGATGAAAGAAATGTAAAAACAGATTCTAAGTTTTCTCTTGAAGATTATTTAAATCAAGAATTATTATTAGAAGCTAATATAGTAAAAAATGTAATTGTTCAATATTATGATTCATCACAAAGCAAATTGATACAAGTAGCTGATGTGTTTTCAAATATTAAATACTCAGATTATGAAACAAATAATTCTTATAAGGATATATTAACAAAATTACAACAAGATGGTTATATTATAGAAGATTTCAAATTTCCACAAGATAGAAAATTTAAAACGGTATTTAAGAAAAAATAATAGTATTAATTTTATACTTTTGTGAATAATATATTAAGACCAGTATAACAGTAAATCTAATAAAAAGTCTATTTTATTAGTAAGTATTATGTAATTAATACACTTTATTAGTAATTGTACTGGTCTAAAATATTTTTTGTGTGAATTTTTCCAATAAGTACTTGACAAAGCAACTTTTTCATATTATTATAAATATAAGCTAACAGTAAGTCCTTTATACGTGCCGTTTTCTAGGTAAGTGCCATGTATTGGCATCATGTAAAAGGCGATTAGTTTATAAAAAATACCTGTAAGGTATTTTTTTTATGCATAAAACTGTAAATTCTATTACATACTAACTATATGATAGAATTATATATAAAAGAAAAAAGAATTGAAAAGAATTTAACGCAAGAACAACTAGCTAACTTAAGTGGAGTATCTAAAAGTTACATTGGAGATTTAGAAAGAGGAGAGAAAGAGCCTACAATATCAGTTCTATGTAAGATAGCAAAGGCTCTTGATGTCGATATTAAAGAATTATATAAATATGAAGAAGACTAAAATTACTAAAGTAGTTTTAGTTTTAAATTTTTGTTGATATATAAGCAGTTTTAAAAAAATACTTGACCGCTAAAGCGGTTCTTTTTAAATTCTGTCACCTTTTGATATTCTCAATTGTTATATTAAGTGAAGAGGTAATAAAAAATATAACAATTAGGGGGAATAAAAATGAAAGAAGAAATAATCGAAAAAAATATTGAAAAAATATTTATTAATAGGATGAAAGGGAGTAATGTATTTAAAGAAAAAGAGATTGACAAAATACAAAAAGACATTATATTATATGAAAAAAGCTATTTATTAGGGATTTTTGATGGTAAATAAATTTAAAATAGTAATTTAGAATAAATAAAAATTATCACTTTTTTATCAACTCAGTTTATAATAACTTAAAAAAACTTATTATTGAAAAATTGTAAAAGTGTTGAAAATGCTTAGTTTTATTGTTACTTAATTTAATATGAAAAGCTACTTTTTTAATCATGGGTTCGATTCCCGTAGGGGTCACCACAGAAAAAACACTAAAATTTTAAAGTAATTTTATACTTGGAAATTTTAGTGTTTTTTATAAACTAGAAGTTTGTAAAAATAATTGTAAAATTTATAAAAAAGTGTTATAATATTAAATGAAACTAAATATATAAATAATAGCTAAATAGCTATTTGGAGGGAAAATGGTACGGAATTATTATTTAAAAGCAATAAAACAGATGGTATTAGAAGAAAATTATACAGATAGAGCAACAATAGCAGAAGAGTTAGGAATTACCAAAAGTACACTTTCAACCATAATAAGAAACATGCCATATGAACTTAAAATGGAGATACAAGAGAAATTAGAAAAAAGACATAAATGATAAAATTATGGTGCCATAAGGCACCTTAATTAATTTATAGAGCATAAAAAAATAGTTATAATATATAGATGTATAATGAATTAAATAATAAATAAAAGGAGTAAAAATATGAAAATTTTATATGGAACAGGAAATAAAGGAAAAGTAGAAGCTATTAAAAATATAATAAAAACACATGGATTTGAAGTAGAGTTATATACAATAAAAGACATAGGATTTAATAAAGAAATAATAGAAGATGGAGAAACCTTTGAAGATAATTCATTAATAAAAGCAGAAGCTATTAGAAATTTTTGTATAGAAAATAATATAAATGATAAAATTATAATCACAGATGATGCAGGATTGTGTGTGGACAAACTAAATGGACAACCAGGAGTTTATACAGGAAGATATGCAGGAGAACATCCAACACAAGAAGAAAATTTAAATAAATTATTAAATAATATGAAAGAATATGAAAAAATAGAAGAAAGAACATGTAAATTTGTATGTGTATTAACAGCAATATTACCAAATGGAGAAAAAATAGTATCTAGAGGAGAATGTAAAGGATATATTGCATTAAAACCAGGAAAATTAGGAGGACTAACATATGGACCAGTATTCATTCCAAATGGATTTAAAAAACCCATGGGAGATATGGACGAAAAGGAATATGCATCAGTACATAATCATAGAGATTTAGCAATGAATGAATTATTTACAAAATTTAAGCAACTAGGATATTAGAATAATCAATAATATTTTATTAAATAGTAGAAGTTAGAGGATAAGACAAGCTATATATTAGACTATCTTATCCTCTCTTTATTTTTTTAAAAGAAAAACCAAACAAATGTATTGACAAAAAAAGAAAAAGATGTATAATAATTATACGAACATAAATTCGTATAGAATAAAAATAAGGAGAAAAGTATGATAAACACATTACATATAAAAAACATAGGAATAATAGATGATATTACAATAAATCTAAATGAAGGTTTTAATGTATTAACAGGAGAAACAGGAGCAGGGAAAACACTTATAATAGGATCATTACAAATATTATCAGGAGGAAGATTTTCAAAAGAAATGATAAGAAATGGAGAAAAAAATTCTTTTGTAGAAGCAAGTTTGTATTTACAAAACTCAGAATTTGAAGATAATATGGTAGTAGTATCAAGAGAAATAAATATAAGTGGTAAAAACATATGTAAAATAAATGGAAGATTAGTAACAGTAGCAGAATTAAAAAAATTCATGAACACAATCTTAGATATACATGGACAAAACGAAAATCAATCAATACTAGATATTACAACACATATTGAACTAATAGATGAGTATGCATCTAAAGAAATAAAAGAAGAAAAAGAAAAATATAAAAATTTGTATGTAGAATATCAAAGAATAAAATCAGAACTTGCTAAGAATTATGGAGATGATAGAGAAAAGCAAAGAAAACTAGATTTATTAGATTATCAGATAAAAGAAATAGAAGAAGCAAATCTAAAAGAAGGAGAAGAAGATGAATTAGAAAACAAAAGAAAAATAATAATATCATCAGAAAAGATAAACAATAATTTGCAAGAAGCACAAGAAGAAATAAATAATAATATTATAGATAGTATAAGTGTAGCAATAAAAGCTTTAGGAAGAATTGAACAATATAATGAAGAATATGCAAAATTATCAAAAAGATTAAGAGATAGTTATTATGAAATACAAGAGGTAGGACGAGATATAGAAAATTTTACAGAACAAACATATTATAATGAAAAAGAACAAATAGAAATAGAAGAGAGACTAGATTTAATTAACTCATTAAAAAGAAAATATGGCAATACAGTACAGGAAATATTAAAATATAAAGAAGAAATAAATAAAGAAATATATGAAATAAAAAATTTAGAAAATTATATTATAACATTAAAAGCACAGTTAAATAAAATAGAAGAAGAAATGTTTGAAATATCAGAAAAAATGCATAGAATTAGAATTAAATATTCAAAAGAATTAAGCACAAAAATAAATAAAGAATTAAAAGAGTTAGAAATGAAAAATGCGGACTTTATTGTGAATATAGAGCATATAGAAGAAAGAAAATTTAATTATAGTGGTTTAGATAAAATAGAATTCATGATTTCTACAAATATTGGGGAAACAGCAAAATCATTAATAAAAATAGCATCAGGAGGTGAAATGTCAAGAATAATGTTAGCAATAAAAAATGTATTAACAGATGTAGACAAAATACCAATAATAATTTTTGATGAAATCGATACAGGAATAAGTGGAATAGCAGCAAATTCAACAGGAGAAAAAATGAAACAAATTTCAAAAAAACATCAAGTATTATGTGTAACTCATTTAGCAAGTATAGCTGCAAAAGGAAACTATAATTATTTTGTAAGTAAGGAAGTAAGAAATGAAAAAACAACTACAAAAGTAAAATTATTAAATGAACAAGAGGTATTAGAAGAAATAGCAAGAATATCTAGTGGAACAATAACAGATGTTTCAATAAATCATGCAAAAGAACTAAGAAAAATGAACTTAAAAGAAATAGCATAAATAAATTTTAGTAAGCCAGGCACTATTAGATAAAACCAACATATACTAATTTATAAGTGTATTGTTGGAGGTATATAAATGTTAAACTTTTTAATTATAAATCTTATGGCTCTTACTCAAGTGGCATTTGGAGTAGGATATATTCAAAGTAATAATCTATTTCCTGAACCACTTACACCAGAAGAGGAAAAAATATATTTAAAAAAGATGAAAGAAGGAGATCAAGAAGCAAGAAATATATTAATTGAGAGAAATTTAAGATTAGTTACTCATGTTTCAAAAAAGTATGCTTCTACTAATGTAGAACAAGATGATTTAATTTCCATAGGTAGTATAGGATTAATAAAAGGTATAAATAGTTTTGATATTGATAAAAACTTTAAATTAGCTACATATGTTGCAAAATGTATAGAAAATGAAATACTTATGTATTTACGTAGCAACAAAAAAAGAGCATATGATATATATCTTAATGAACCAATAGGAAAAGATAAAGATGATAATGAAGTAACACTTCAAGAAGTATTAGAAAATAATGAAAGAAATGTAGAAGATGAAGTTGATTTAAAATTTAAAATTAAAACATTGTATGAAAAAATGAAACAAATATTAAAAGAAAGAGAAAAACTTATAATTGAATTAAGATTTGGATTAAATGGCAAAAAACCAAAAACTCAAAAAGAAATAGCAAAAATGATGAATATAAGTCGTTCATATGTATCAAGAATAGAAACAAAAGCAATAGGAAAATTAGCAAGAGAAATAAAGGAATAATAAAAATATTCTATAATAATATTAAAAGTAATGAAAATTCAAAAGAACTCGAAATAAAATTCAAGTTCTTTTTTATTTTTTAAATATTATTTACTATTAATTTTTAATAAATATAAAATAAGAAAAATTAATAGATATATTCGTTATATTGATATTTATCAGAATTAAATATATAATAAAAGCAAATAAACAAAGAAAGAAAACATATGAATAAAGAGAATATATTAGAAAAATGCACATTATGTCCACATGAATGTAAAGTAAATAGAATTAATGGAGAAAAAGGAAGATGCAAGGTAGATAGTAAAATAAAGATTGCATTAGCAAACTTACACTATTATGAAGAACCTTGTATAAGTGGAAAAGAAGGTTCAGGAACTATTTTTTTTACAGGATGCAATATGAAATGTAAGTTTTGTCAAAATTATAAAATAAGTCAACAATTAAGTGGAGAAGAAATAACTATAGAAGAACTAGCAGAAAGTTTTATAAAATTACAAAACTTAAAAGCGAATAATATTAATTTAGTTACAGGAGTAATGTATATACCACAAATTATTGAAGTAATAAAAATAGCCAAGAAAAAAGGATTAAAAATTCCAATAATATATAATTCTAGCGGATATGAAAAAGTTGAAAGCATAAAAATGCTAGAAGGATATATAGATGTATATTTACCAGATTTAAAATATTATTATAATGAAATAGCACAAAATTTATCAGGAATTTCAAATTATTTTGAAAATTCAAAAAAGGCAATTATAGAAATGTATAATCAAGTAGGAATACCAGAATTTAATGAAAAAGGAATAATACAAAAAGGATTAATAATTAGGCATTTAGTATTACCAAATCATATACAAAACAGTAAAATGATTTTAAAATGGATAAGTAAAAATTTAGATAAAAATATATTTGTTAGTGTAATGGCACAATATTTTCCAACAAATATAGCGTTAGAAACAGAAGATATAAATAGAAAGTTAACTAAAGAAGAATATGATGAAATAGAAAGATATGTATTAGATTTAGATATAAAAGGATATATACAAGATTTAGGAGAAAATGAAGAAAAATACGTTCCTAATTTTTAATATAAAATATAATAAAAATTATATATAAAATATAGATAATAGAGCATAATAAAAAGAGAGCACAAAAACTCTCAATATATTAATTATAACATAGATCTAATAATCGTACAAATAACAAAATGATATGAAAAAATTAGAAAAAGATATATATACTATTAGATTAAGTAAAAAAATAGAATAAATTAGAAAAAATGACAAAAATTAAATTTGAAACAATAAATTATATATGTTATTATAAATATACAATATGAAATAAATATTAAAAATCCCTGCGTAGTGCGTATAGACTGAATTTTTAGAACCTACAAGTTTTGGAGAAGGGAGCTTGAACTCTGAGTATGGCGTGTATGCTTGCATTTATGTAAGAAACCCAAAAGTATTTAGGAAAGCACCCACCTGTGTGAGTACAGGTCCATAAAAATTCTTTAACCTTACGGCTAGACGTGGGGTTTTTTTGTCTTGAAAATATTAGTAAAATAAGTTGATTTTAATTTTCTTGAAATACTATAACTAATATATTATTTAACTTATTTTCAATGTATATTAGATATAATTTTCAACTTATTAAAATGTACAGTGAAAGTATTTTAATAGATATATTGATTTTTTTTAAAACTTAGAATATAATGTTTCCGTAATGAAAGGAAATATTATGAACATAGAAAATAGAAAAAAAATAGTATCAATAAAATTATCAACACTAATCATATTAGGAATAATTGTAATAACAATAGTAGGAATAAAAATATTTCAAAAAAAACAAAATAATAATGAAATGAGTATACAAAGTAAATTAAATATAAAACAAGAAAATTCGTTAAAAGAAGAAATAAAAGAACGAACATTAGAGGAAAGAAGAATATTAGTAAGTTCAAGATCCTCAGCAGAAAGAGATGGAAATCCCAATATTTACATTGAAAAAGAAATAGTAGAAAATAAATCAGAAGAAATGATAGAAGAATTAAAAATAAATACTACACCAATAGAAGAAGTAAAAATATCAAAAGATATGGATTTAACAATAAGAACGGGATTATCAAGAGAAGATTTCATACTTTTAATATCTAAATTAAAAGAAGACACATCAAACTTTTTTAAAGAAAATGCAGGACTAATTTATGATATGTGTGAAAAATATCAAATAAATGAAATATTTTTGTGTGGTCTAATATCAGCAGAATCTGGATGGAATATAGAGCAAGCACACAGAAAAACATTTAATTATATAAGTTTAATGTCAAATGGTAAACTAATAAAATTTACATCAGTAGAAAATGGAATAGAAAAAGCAGCCAAAACTTTACATGAGAATTATTTAATACCAGGCGGTAGATTTTATTATGGTTCAACATTAAAAGGTGTGAAAACGAAATTTTGTCCAGCATCAGCAACATGGGTAAATTTGGTATATCAAAGAATGGAACAAATTTTAAAATAGGTAAAAGTATGCCAAATAGCATACTTTTGTTTTATGGTAGGGAAAATATGAAAATAAAAAATATATTAAATAAAGCAATAGAAATTTTAAAGGAAAATAGTATAGAACAACCTGTATTAAAAACAAGAATGATATTATCTAATATATTGAATAAATCAAAAGAATATATAATGATACATGATGAAGAAGAAATTAACATAGAAAAACAAAAAGAATTTTTTGTATTAATTGAAAGATTAAAAAATAATGAACCTATTCAATATATATTAAATAAGCAAGAATTTATGGGAATTAATTTGTTTATTAATGAAAATGTTTTAATACCACAACCAGATACGGAAATACTAGTTGAAGAAGTGATAGATATTGCAATAAAAAATATAGAAAAAAAAGAAATAAAAATATTAGACTTATGTACAGGAAGTGGAGCAATAGGAATAGCTTTAGCTAAAAACCTAGATAAAGCATCTATTTATGCATCAGACATAAGTAAATTAGCATTGGAAGTCGCAGAAAAAAATGCTAGAAATAGTAAAGTTAAAATGAAATTTATAGAATCAGATCTTTTTGAAAAATTTTCAATTACTAATAAATTTGATATAATAGTTTCAAATCCTCCTTACATAGAAACAGAAACAATAAAAAATTTATCAGAAGAAGTAAAACATGAACCAAAAATTGCTTTAGATGGTGGACAAGATGGTTTAGATTTTTATAGAAAGATAATAATTCTAGCTAAAAGGTACCTAAATGAAAATGGATATTTAGCACTTGAAATAGGATATGATCAAAAAGAAGTAGTAGAAAATATGCTAAAAGAAAACAACTATAAAAATGTATATTCTAAAAAGGATCTATCACAAAATGATAGAATAGTAATAGCACAAACGAAAACTGAGCACATTATTTAATTAACAAAATGTTCACATTTTTGTGAATGTTGTTATAAAAAATATACAACACATAAAATTAATCTAAAGAAAGGATAAAAATATGTCTTTTTCATCAGATATAAAAGAAGAATTAAGTAAGATAAATAATTTTAAAAATAAAGAAATATTAGCTGCAGAATTTTTAGGATATATTTTAACAGGAAATACAACAAATAATAGTGCTACATTTGAATTTATTACTGAAAATGAATTTAATATAGAAAGATTTTATAAAATTTTATTTAATTTAGGAATAGAATATGAACCTAATATAAAAGGAAAAACATATATTGCTACAATAAATAAAAATAAATTACTTGATGAATATTTGAATATAAAAATAAATTCAAATATTGATATAAAAAAATCAATAGTAAAAGGTGCGTTTTTAGGAGCAGGTTCTGTTACAGATCCTAATAAACAATATCATTTAGAAATACTATTTCAAGAAAAAAATAATGCGGAATTTATTTTAAATATTTGTCATATGTTTAATATTAATTTAAAATTATTAGAAAATAAAGAAAAAATATATTTATACATAAAAGATGCAGAAGAAATTTCAAAATTTTTAGCTTTACTAGGATCAAATAGAGGAGTAATAGCTTTTGAGGAAGTTAGAATTACAAAAGAGATAAAAAATAATGTAAACAGATTAGTAAATTGTGAAACTGCAAACTTAAATAAAATAGTAAATGCATCAGTAAACCAAATAAATGATATTAAACTTATACAAAAATTAAAGAAATTTGAGGAATTACCAGAATATTTAAAAGAGATATCAATAGTAAGAATAGAAAATCCTGATGCTAGTTTAAAAACATTGGGAGAAATGCTTGAAAAGCCAATAGGAAAATCTGGGGTAAATCATAGATTGAAGAAAATTCATGAAATTGCAGAGGAATTAAAAGAAGGAAAATAATAAATTAAGGTCAGTAATATGGATAGATTTGGAATTTATATACATATACCATTTTGTAAAAAGAAATGTAAATATTGTGATTTCGTTTCTTTTTTTTCTAATGAGGAAAAAATACAAACATATTTTGAAAAATTAATTGAAGAAATAAATAGCAAAAAAATTGAAAATAAAAACGTAAATACTATTTATATAGGAGGAGGAACACCTTCTTTTGTGAATTCAAAATATATTGTAGAAATACTAGAAAATATTAATAAAAAATTTAAAATTGATGTAAATGCAGAAATAACATTAGAAATAAATCCAGGAACAATTACAAAAGAAAAATTATTAGATTATAAAAAAGTAGGTATAAATAGAGTTAGTATAGGACTTCAAAGTACACAGAATAGATTATTAGAGTTAATAGGTAGAATTCATAATTATGAAGATTTTATAAGAACATACAATTTATGTAGAGAAGTGGGAATTAAAAATATAAATACTGATTTAATGTTAGCACTTCCTACTCAATCAAAAGAAGAATTAATAGAAAGTTTGACAAATATAATTAAATTAGAACCAGAGCATATATCAATATATTCTTTAATTTTAGAAGAAGGAACAAAACTACAAAAAATGATTGAACAAAATATATTACAAATACCAGATGAAAAAACAGAAAGAAAAATGTATTGGGATACAAAAAGAATACTAGAAAAAAACGGATATAATCATTATGAAATATCTAATTTTGCAAAAAAAGGATTAGAGTCTAAACATAATTTAGACTGTTGGAATCAAGAAGAATATATAGGATTTGGATTAGCAGCACATTCATATATTAATAGTAAAAGAATTTCAAATACAACTGATATTGAAGAATATATAAAATGTAAAAACTTTAATAATATCATTCAAATTCACGAAAAACAAACAAGAGAAGAAAAAGCAAAAGAATTTATGATATTAGGTTTAAGAAAGATAGAAGGAGTTAGTATTTCAGATTTTGAGAGAAAGTTTAGAATTAATCCGTTATTTTATTTTAGATTTGAAATTAATAAACTTACAGAAAATGGATTAATAGAAGTAGATTTGGATAATATAAAATTAACCAAAAAAGGTTTAGATTTTGCTAATATTGTATTTGAAGAATTTATATAAAAATATATATTATTTTAGGGAATTACTATTGACAAAATTCATATAAAGTTATATTATATTGGCAGTCAAACATCAAGTTTGCTAAAAAGAGGTGAAGTGATGTCAGAAGATTTAGATAAAAGGAAAAAAAGAGTATTACAAGCAATAATAGAAGAATACATTGAAACAGCTGAACCCGTAAGTTCAAATAACTTAGTAAAAGAATTAGAATGTAGTAGTGCAACAATAAGAAATGAAATGGCAGAACTAGAAAGAATAGGTTTTATAGAAAAACCACATACTTCAGCAGGGCGTATTCCTTCACAAAAAGGATATAGGTTTTATGTAGATGAATTAATAAGAGATGATAAACTAAGCAAAAAAGAAATGGAAATCATAAAAGAAAGATTAGAAACAAAAGTAAATGACTTAGAAGATTTAACTAAAATAGCAACAACAACATTATCTGAAATAACTCATTATACAACAATAACAATAGGCCCAGATGTAAACAACCATACAATAGTAGATATAAAATTTGTTTTACTAGGAAGTAGAGTATTAATGGCAGTAATACTAACAGATTCAGGAATAATAAGAGAATCAATAATAAAATTTGATGAAGACATAAACCAAGAGCAAGTAGAAGACTTAACATATCTATTCAAAAACAAATTAGTAGGGAAACCATTAGAACAATTAAATTCACCACTAGAAGAATTTATAATGTCAGAGATGAAAACTGGTATAAATATAATAAAAAAAGTAATATCAGAAATAAATAAAATAATATTAGAATCACAACAAATATATTTAGATGGAGCAAATAAAGTTGTGGACATGCCAGAATTTAAAAAAGTTGATGTAGCAAAAGATTTTTTAAATGTATTAGATGCAAAAGACTTAGTTGCAGATGTACTAAATACAGGAATGGCAGAAGACATAAAAATATATATAGGTTCAGAAACAGAAAAAGAAGAACTAAAAAATTTTAGTATAGTAACATTTAATCATTTATTACAAGATAAAGATATAGGAACAATTGGAATAATAGGACCAACAAGAATGGATTACTCAAAAGTTATATCAGTTATGAAATATATAAGTAAAAAACTAAATGATGATTTTAAAAAAGGAAAATTTTAAGAAAGTGAGGAAGAAATTTGGAAAACGAGGAAAACAAAGAAGTTAAAAATTCAGAAGAAATTAACGAAACAAAAAATATTGCAAAAGAAAACAAACTAAAAGAAGAATATGATGAATTAGAAGACAGATATAAAAGATTATTTGCCGAATTTGAAAATTATAAAAAAAGAAGTCAAAAAGAAAGAGATAGCATATATGGAATGATTACAGGGGATGTAGTAGCAACAATGCTTCCAATTATGGATAATCTTGAAAAAGCAGCAGAAGCTAAAACTGAAGATGAAAAATATCAAGAAGGAGTAAAACTAGTAGCAAGACAGTTTCAAGAAGCACTAAAAAGGATGGGACTAGAAGAAATTGAAACAATAGGAGAAAGATTTAATCCAGAATATCATGAAGCAGTTAGCCATATAGAAGATACTACAAAAGGAGAACAAGAAATTGTTGAAGAATATAGAAAAGGTTATAAAATAGGTAATAAAGTAGTACGTCATTCTATGGTAATAGTAGCTAATTAATATAAATAGAAATATCTTAGATTGATAATTTTTAATAAAAAATCAAAATATAGAATATGTATACTAATTGATTTATTATTTATTACATATCAATATTTGTTTTTGATATTAAAAAAGTTTAAAAGGTTAATAATTTAAAATTATTATATATAAACAAAAGAAAAATAAAAACCTATAAAGGGGTATAAAAGTCAAGCATAATATAAAAATATTATGTGTAAATTAATATGAAGAATTTAAAGGGAGGAATTTTCAAAATGGGAAAAATTATTGGTATTGACTTAGGTACAACAAATTCATGCGTTTCTGTTATGGAAGGTGGAGAAGCAGTTGTAATACCTAATGCAGAAGGAAACAGAACAACACCATCAGTAGTAGCTTTCTCAAAAAATGGAGAAAGATTAATAGGACAAATTGCTAAACGTCAAGCAGTTACAAATCCAGACAACACAGTTATATCTATAAAAAGAAAAATGGGAACTAATGAAAAAGTAAAAATAGAAGGAGATGAATTCTCTCCACAAGAAATATCAGCAATGATATTACAAAAACTAAAAGCTGATGCTGAGAATTATTTAGGAACAACAGTTACACAAGCTGTTATAACTGTACCAGCATATTTTAGTGATAGTCAAAGACAAGCAACAAAAGATGCTGGAAAAATAGCAGGATTGGAAGTATTAAGAATAATAAACGAACCAACAGCAGCAGCTTTAGCATATGGTATGGACAAAGAAGATCAAGATCAAAAAATAATGATATATGACTTAGGTGGAGGAACATTTGATGTTTCTATATTAGATATAGGTGATGGAGTTTTTGAAGTTTTATCTACAAATGGTAATACACACTTAGGAGGAGATGATTTTGATGAAGCAATAATCAATTTCTTAGTAAGTGAATTCAAAAAATCAGATGGAATAGATTTAAAAGCTGATAAAATGGCAATGCAAAGACTAAAAGAAGCAGCGGAAAAAGCTAAAATAGAACTTTCTGGAATGCAACAAACACAAATTAATTTACCATTTATAACAGCAGACAGTGCAGGACCAAAACACTTAGATATTACATTAACAAGAGCAAAATTTGAAGAATTAATAGGAAAATTAGTAGAAGACACAAGAGTTCCAGTAGAACAAGCTATGAAAGATGCTGGAATAACAGCAAATGAAATTCATAAAGTATTATTAGTTGGTGGATCAACAAGAGTTCCATTAGTTCAAGAAATGGTTAAAAAAATAACAGGAAAAGAACCAGACAAAGGAATTAATCCAGATGAATGTGTAGCAATAGGAGCTGCTATACAAGGTGGTGTTTTATCAGGAGATGTTAAAGATTTGGTACTATTAGATGTAACACCATTATCATTAGGAATAGAAACATATGGAGGAGTATTCACAAAATTAATAGAAAGAAATACAACAATACCAACTAAAAAATCACAAGTATTTTCAACAGCGGGAGATGGTCAAACATCTGTTGAAGTTCATGTATTACAAGGTGAGAGAGAAATGGCAGCATATAATAAAACATTAGGAAGATTTCAATTAACAGGAATTCCACCAGCACCAAGAGGAGTACCACAAATAGAAGTAACATTTGATATAGATGCTAATGGTATAGTACACGTTTCAGCAAAAGATCAAGCAACAGGAAATGAACAAAAAGTATCTATAACAGCTAGTACAAATCTTTCAGAAGATGATATTAATCAAGCAATAAAAGATGCTGAAGCACATGCAGCAGAAGATAAGAAAAGAAAAGAAGAAATTGAAGTTAGAAATAATGCAGAAAGTTTAGTATATAATAGTCAAAAAACATTAGACGAATTAGGCGACAAAATTAGTGGGGAAGAAAAAGCTAAAGTTGAAGAAGAAATTGAAAATGTAAGAAAAACATTAGAAGGATCAAATGTAGAAGAAATAAAAGAATCAACAGAAAAATTAACAAAAGTATTTTACGAATTATCAGAAAAATTATATTCAGCACAAGCAGCAAATGGAGAATCTACTACAGAAACAACAGACAATGGAGAAGCAAAAGAAGGAACAGTATATGATGCAGACTATAAAGTAGAAGATGACAATAATGATGATAACAAATAATGTCCAATAATAAACATATATTATATTAATATAGAATTAGATAAAAATTAAAACATATATTAATTATAATGGTTATAAGAGAGGTCAGAAAAGATCTGACCTCTATATAGCTATTATATAGGAGTATGATAAAATGGAAAATGATTTAAAAATTTCAGAACTAAAAGAAATGCAATTAAAACTATATAATCTTAATAAAGAAAAATGGAATGATATGGAACCAAAATATGCTAAAGATCATATATTATATATGATTGAAGAAATTGGAGAATGTATATCAATCATAAAAAAGAAAAAAATTGACAGTGTAATGAATGATGAAAAAATAAGAAATAGATTTATTGAAGAAATGAGTGATATACTAATGTATTACATAGAAGTTTTAAACAGATTAAACATATCATCAGAAGAATTTACTAAAATTTATTTAGATAAATATCATACAAACTTAAATAGAAACTATGAAGAAGATAATAAGAAAAAATACGTATAAATTTATGGGAGGAAGATTGAAAAAATGGCACAAAAACGAGATTATTATGAAGTTTTAGGTGTAAATAAAAATGCAACTGATGAAGAATTAAAAAAAGCATTTAGAAAACTTGCAAAAAAATATCATCCAGATGCTAATCCTGATAATAAAGAAGAAGCAGAGAAAAAGTTTAAAGAAGTAAATGAAGCTTATGAAACTCTTTCAGATAAACAAAAAAGACAAATGTATGATCAATTTGGATTTGATGGACCACAAGGATTTGGTGGAGGTCAAGGCGGATATTACTCATATGGATCAGGATTTGATGGTTTTGGAGGATTTTCAGACTTTGGTGATTTTGGAGATTTAGGAGATATATTTTCATCATTTTTTAGAGGTGGAGCTTCAAGAAGTAGAAGTTCAAATGGAGTAAAACGAGGTGCTGATTTAAAAATAAACTTAGATATAACTTTTGAAGAAGCATATCTAGGAGTAGAGAAAGAAATAAATATAAATAGAAGTGAAAAATGTTCATCTTGTAATGGAAGTGGAGCAAAAAGAGGAACATCACCAGAAAAATGCTCTGTATGTAATGGAACAGGAAAAATAAAACAAGTGGTTACAACACCATTTGGACAAATGGCAACACAAAAAGTTTGTAGTCAATGTGGTGGAAAAGGTACTGTAATTAAAGAACCATGTACAGATTGTCATGGAAGAGGAGTAGTAAAAAAATCTATAAAACTAAAAGTTAAAATACCAGAAGGAATAGATAATGGTCAAACAGTAGTATTAAAAGGTGAAGGTGAGTCAGGTACAAATGGAGGAACAAAGGGAGATTTATATATTGTTGTTCATATAAAAAGACATAATATATATACTAGAAAATCTGAGCATGTATTATGTGATATACCAATTACAATAACTGGTGCGACATTAGGAACAGATATAGAAATACCAATGGTAGATGGAACAAAGGAAAAATATAGAATTCCAGAAGGTACTCAAACTGGCACGAAATTTACAATAAAAAATAAAGGGTTTAAGAGTATAAATGGAAATTGGAGAGGTGATTTTGTATTTACTGTTATAGTTCAAATACCGAAGAAATTAACACGTGAACAAAGAGAATTATTAACAGAACTTGCAAAAACAATGAATGAACAACCACCTGTAAAGAAAAAAGGAATATTTGGATAAAAAAGAAAAATAATTATTTTAATAATTAAAATCCTAAATAATGGAGAAATAATAATTTGGAATTAAAAGGACAAATAGAAGAATTTATTTATCAAAATGAATCTAATAGTTATTCAATAGCAGTATTCTCAATTGAAGAAAAACAAGAGGTAGTAACAGTAGTAGGTTATCTACCTTTTATTGCAGTTGGAGATACTTTAAAACTTGAAGGAAAAATGGTAATACACCAAGAATATGGAGAGCAATTTAAAATAGAAACATTTGAAAAGATAATGCCAGAAAGTGCGCAAGCACTTGAAAAATATTTAGCAAGTGGCACAATAAAAGGTATAGGACCAGCAACTGCAAAAAAAATTATTGATAAATTTGGAGAAGAAACATTAACTGTATTTAAATTTGAGCCACTAAGATTAGCGGAAATAAAAGGAATAACTAAAGACAGAGCATATGAAATTGGCGAAGAATTTAATGAAAAATGGGAAGTATGGCAAATAGTAAGTTTTTTAGAAGGGTTTGGAATAGGTGCTAATAATAGTAAAAAAGTATATGAAACACTTGGAGTAGATGCAGTTGAAAAAATACAAGAAAATCCATATATTTTAGTAGATATAGTATATGGAGTGAATTTTAATAATATAGATAAAATAGCTATGCAAATTGGAGTACCAATGGATAGCGATTATAGAATAAAAAGTGGAATTAAATATGCATTATTAGTAGCAAGCTATAATGGAAATACATGTGTACAAAAAGAAAATTTAGTTCAATATGTAAAAAGTGTATTAGAAGTTGATGAAAACAGAATAGAAGATAATATTGTAAATTTAAATGTATCATCTGAAATTCATATAATACAAAAAGATAATGTAGAATTTGTATTTTTAGAGCAGTTATATAAAGCTGAAAAAAATATAGCAGAAAAATTAACAGCAATTAGAGATTGCAAAAATACAAAATTAATAAAAAATTTTGAAAATGAAATAAAAAAAAGTGAAAAAAAATTAGATATTCAGCTTTCAGAAAAGCAATTTGAAGCAATAAAACAAATAAATGAGAATAATGTATGTATAATTACAGGAGGGCCAGGTACTGGAAAAACAACCATAATAAAATGTGTAATAGAAATTTATAAATCACATAAAAAGAAAGTAGTATTATGTGCGCCAACAGGAAGAGCAGCTAAACGAATGAGTGAAACAACTGGAGAAGAAGCAAAAACAATACATAGATTATTAGAAATAGGGAAATTTGAAGAAGATAAATTAGAAAGTATAGATTCAGATGTAACACCAGTGGATTCTGATATTTTAGTGATAGATGAAATGTCAATGGTAGATGTTTTTTTAATGAATTATTTAGTAAAAGCAATATTTTTAGGAACAAAAATAATATTTGTAGGAGATCCAAATCAATTACCATCAGTAGGACCGGGAAGTATTTTAAAAGATTTAATAAGTTCTGAAAAATTTACTACTGTTCATTTAGATAAAATTTTCAGACAAGCAGCTAAAAGTAAAATAATAGTAAATGCACATAAAGTGAATAATGGAATAAATTTTATAGGTAATAAAGATTATGATGAAGATATGGAAAATGATTTCTTTTATATTAATGAATCAAATCAAGATAAAATGCTTTATCAAGTATTATCATTAAGTAAAGAACGATTAAAAAACTATGGAGATTATGAATTTTTTAAAAATATACAGGTATTAACACCTACTAAAAAAGGTAGAATGGGAACTAAAGAATTAAATAAAAGCCTTCAACAAGAATTAAATCCTAAAGTAGATGAGATTATAGAAAAAACGTATGGAGATATTACTTTTAGAGAAGGTGATAGAATAATGCAAATAAAAAATAATTATGATATTTTTTGGGAAAGAGGAGATAAAAGTAATTTAAATACATATGAATCTGGAACAGGTGTATTTAATGGAGAGATAGGAAGAATTTCTAAAATTGATTATACAGAAAAACAAATAGAAATTGAGTTTGATGATAAAAAAATAGCTTGGTATGCTTTTTCAGAACTAGAGCAATTAGAACATGCATATGCTATTACAATACATAAAGCACAAGGAAGTGAATTTGATATTGTAATTTTAGTAGTACCACAAACTTCAAATATGTTACTTACAAGAAACTTGCTTTACACTGGCTTGACAAGAGCTAAAGAAATGTTAATTGTAATTGGAAATAGTAATTTAATTGAATTTATGATTAATAATTGTGATACAAAAAAGAGAAATACAGGATTACAATTAAAACTTGTTGATTTATAGGAGAAAAGATAATGAAAGTATTATTATTATCAAGGCAAATAGATATTATAACCTTTACATAGTAAAATTGGTTTTATAGCAACAGCAGGAGAAGTTTATAGTAATCCAATTTGGATAGAAGAGGATAGAAATTTATTATTAAAATATGGATATAAAATATATAATATAGACATTACTAATAATTCAACTAATGAAAGTATTGAATTAATAAATAATGTAGATTGCTTATATATAGCAGGTGGAAATACATTTTATTTAAAACAGCAAATAGAAGAAAAGAGTTTAAAATACGAAATAAAAGAATTTATAAATAAAAATAAATTATATGTAGGTGCAAGTGCAGGAAGTTGTTTATGTTCTCCTACATTAGAACTATATCGAACTTTAGATAATCCTGAAAAAGCAGATAAATTAACTGATTTTGGAGGCTTAAATATAATTGATTATGTAATTATACCTCATTATGGTAAAGAAAAGTATTTAGAAATACATCAAGATATTATTAAGAAATATAATGCAAAATATAGATTAATAAAATTAAAAGATAATGAAGCTGTGTTTTTTGAGAATAGAAATAAATATAAATTATATAAAATGGATAAAATAATAGTGTAATTACTATATAGAATGTAGTTAACATAAATTGAAATATTATTCAAAATGTGTTATAATACATAGAAAACAGAATTATACATATATTGGAAAAAAGGAGAATGTCATGAATGCCTTGATACTGTACACACACACACACACACACACACACACACACACACACACACAGTATTAATTTAATAGGAAAAAAAAGAGTAGTAAAAACATACTACTCTAAAAACTTTATAAATTTTTTAAAAGTAGATTTTTATTTAGCAAAACAATTTTATTGTTTTAAATAAATAAAAGTCTATTTTTTATATTATATATTAAAAAATAAATATTAATAATCTAAAATGGAGGTTAATTTGGAAAATTTAGTATGGTTAGGAATAAGAGAGTCAGAAGTAAAGTATTCTAGTTTTATAAATAATTCTATAAGCATATTTGGAAGTAATAGTAATTCTTTACAAAATCAAATAAAAAAGACTATTAATCATAATAATCAAAAGTATTATAATTTTATAGCTGATTTTTATATTAAAGAAATTATTAACAAAATAGAAAAAAATCCAAATATAAAATTTATGAATTATAGTCAGATATATAATTATGATAGTATAAATAAGTTAGGTCTATTAGACTATGTAATATGTATGAATGATCCAAAATTAATTAAATTTATTAATAATAAATTTAAAATAAAAGAGTATTTAAAAAAATATATTCCTGTACTAGATTATATTTTTATAAGAGGAAGAAAATATGAATTAGAAAAATTGAAACAAATATTTAAAACTTATGAATTTGTTATTCAATCAGAGGAAAGTTCTGGAGGATTTAGAACCTTATTATTAAATGAAAATAATAAGGACACTATTAGATTAAATAGTAATGAAATATATATGGTTACAAAATATTGTAAAAATAATATTGCTGTTAACATACATGTTTTAGTTTCAAAAACTGAAATAACACTATTGGTACCATCAATCCAAAATATAGAAGTGTCAGAAAATAGACTAATGTATAAAGGTAGTGATTTTATTGAATATAAAGAAATTGTTGATAATAAAATAGATTCAAAATTAAAAAAATATGCAACAATAGTAGGCAAAATGTTGCAAAATAAAGGATATAGAGGAATTCTTGGAATAGATAGTATAATATATAATGGTGAAGTATATTTTATGGAAATTAATCCAAGATTTCAAAATTCTTCTACTATTATAAATAAAGCATTAAAGGATAATAATTTACCATCATTACAAGAATTACAATATAATTGTTTTTATAATAAATCTATAAATTTAAAACCATGTGATGTAAATTATAGTAGTTATGTTAATGAATATGGGACAACAAATAATAAGATTAAAATAGAACCAATAGAAATATTAGACAAATTTAATGAAGATATAGAATATGAGGATTTTAGTTATTTATCTACATATATATATGATAAACCTATAATGAAAATAACTAATAATTATCATATTAAAGAAAAATAATAAGACTAAGAATGTAGAAAAAATTTATTAAATAATTATGGGAGAAATTAATGGTAAAAATCAAAAAAATTGCTGATAAACCACTAAATTCAATTTTAAAGAATAGTTTATATTTAAATGGAATAATTGTATCAGATAGACTATTTGAATTATTAAATAATTCGCAATATAAGGGATACCGTACTACTATGGGGATTTTTATGAAATTAGGTGCTACTTTATCAAGACAAGAATTTGAGAAAATAAAATTAAATAATACTAAAATTGCTTTATTAACAGATGATTCAGAATCTATTTCATATGATGAATATTTAAAAATTAGAGAATATACAACTGCTATTTTAAAAAGAGAAAAATTTGTGAATAAAGAAAATTTAAAAAATAAAAGTTATTTTATGTTAGATATTAACAAAGAAGGAAAAATATATATTATTGGACAATATGTTGATAAAAATATAATATATCATATTAAATTAGAAGATTGTGGCGTTTTTTTACAAGAAAAATATAAAGATAATCCTGTTATTTTGCAAGCAGGAGGAATTAGACTTAGAGTTAGTATAAGTGGGGCAAATTGTATAAGCGGATGTAGCTTTTGTGATTTTGGTAATTCTTATAAAAATTATATTAACAATACTCTTAATCAAGATTTTAAAGATTATATTACTAATGAGATAAAACAATTAACTTTAAATAAAAAAGTTCAAACATTATTTATAACTGGAGGAAATCCAAGTTTAAAGGATATGAAAAAATGGACTGAATTTGTTGTACATAGTATAGATGTTTTTAAAAAGTATATACCAAATGGATCTGTTGACGTTATGTTAACTCCTAGAGGATTTGATAATTATGTATATGATAATATTGTTAGATATAAGGAATATAAAAAATATTTGGAATTTTTAAAATCTATTGGTGTTAATACAATTTCCCCTAATATGGAGTTATGGACACAAGAAGAGTTAAATAGATTTTGTTCAATTAGTACCAATGGTGTAAATTTTGGTACAACGAAATCAGAAATAGGTCATGATGGATACATAGATTTTATAAAAGCAGGAATTAATGTATTTGGAAAATATAATATAAGATCTTCTTTAATTGTTGGGCTAAATTCTAACGGTAATGTAAAAAAAGCAATTAAAGATTTAACAAAATTAGGCTGTTATGTTATTCTTTCACCATTTAAAGCACCTAATAAAGGTTTTAATAAATTAGAACCAAGTATTAATGATGTAATAGAATTAAGTAGTTATTTAGAAGATGAAACTGATAAAATTTTAAGAACATTTCCAAAAAAATTAAGACAAACTTACAAAGAAAGAATTGGTAATTTATTAAATGCTCATAATAGCCATAATACTGCAAATTTATGTTGCGGACAGAGTTTAGATGTTATTGAAAAAGAAATATTAAGATTTGAAAATGATAATCATATTGTAAGTAAAATTAATTAAGATAATACATAATAAATGTTTTTCTAATATTTGTACACAAATTTACTGTGTAAATTTGACGTATAGAACAAAGATATTTGCTTTTCAAATGTTATTTTGGTTATTATTAAAAAATACTACAAAAATATTAAATTATGATATAAAATAAATATAAATAATATATATCAAAATTAATGAAAAAAGAAAAATAGATAAAATTATAGGAGAAAACAATGAAAAATTATTTAGAAGAACAAAATGAACAAACAAAGATGTATTATAATATCCTATCAAAAGAATTTCCAAACTTTTTAAATGATTATATATATACAAGAGAAATGCAAAAATTGGATGGAATTAATCAAATATGTGGAAGCTATTGGAGAAAAGATAACATATATGAGAATATGTATTCAGTATTAAAGCATAGTGTAGGAGTAGCACTTAGTATATGGAATTTTACACATGATAAAAAACAAACAATAGCTGGATTATTTCATGATATATCAAGTCCAGCATTTAAACATTGTATTGACTATTTAAATGGAGATGCAGAAAATCAAGAATTAACAGAAGAACAAACTATAGATTTTATTAGAAATTCAGAAGAAATAATGAAATTATTAAAAAGAGATGAAATAGATTTATTAGAAGTAAGTGATTATAAAATTTATCCAATAGCAGATAATAAAATGCCAAAGCTATCAGCAGATAGATTAGAATATACTTTTATGAATGGAACATATTTAAGAAAAGTATGGGATTTAACAACAATACAAGAGATTTATGAAGATATTGAAATTATAGAAAATGAAGATAATGTTTCTGAATTAGGATTTAAAACAGTAGAAATAGCAGAGAAATTCATAGAAGGAGCAAGTAAGTTATGGCCAATATGGATTAGTTCAGAAGATACAATAACTATGTATTTTCTTTGGAGATATAATAAAAAAAATGCACAATAAACAGTATATAACTAAAAATGATTTATATGAATTATCAGAAAAACAAATAATTGATTTAATAAAAAATTGTCAAGACAAAACAATTTCAGATTTATTTAATAAATTTATGAAGTATAATAATAAAAATTTTATAGAAAGTGAAAGACTTGTAGACAATAAATTTTGTGTAAGTAGAAAAGTAAAAAGAAGATACATAAATCCACTAACAAATAAAGGAAGAGTGTATGATATTTCAAGTAGAGCAAGAAAAAATATAGATGAATATATTAATATGAAAATAAGTAAATATGCATATATGGATATTTAATATAGAAGTAATAAAAGGAGAAAAATATGTGGTTATATTGGTGTTTATTATCAACAGTTATAGGTGGATTTACTTCAGTTGCACTAAAAAAATCTTCAAATAATGAACCAAAAAGAATGGCAATAATGGGTTTATTTTTATATAATTTTATAATGTTTGCAGTAAGTTTAGCAATAAATCCAAAATTTATTTTAGAATTGAATATAATACATATGTTAGAAATGCTACCAGGATTAATAATGCAATCAATTGGATTTTATTTTGTTGTTTCAGCCACTAAATATGGAAAAGTATCAATAACATCATCAGTAAAAAAATGTAATGTAGTTGTAGTATTTTTATTAGGAACTATAGTATTAAAAGAAGAATTTACAATACTACAAATAATAATTTCTACTTTGTTGTTATTGTTATCCATTATGTTAGCGAAAACTAAGAAAGAGTCATCAACAATTGATAAAGAACTAGAAAGAAAATCTATATTATGTGCTTTTGGATATGTTTTATGTAATGGAATATCTAAAACTTTAAATAAAGTATATGTAACAAGTTGTGGAAATCCATTATATGTTATATTTAATTATGCAATTATAACTATTGTAGTAATATTAATTTATTGTATAGTAACTAGAAACTTAGAATATATAGATATAAGAAAAATAAATGGAAAGAAATACTTTATATTACAGTCAATATTTGATTCTACATCTTCAATATTTAATAGATTTGCTATATTAGATGGAAATGTTTCAGTTATTTCAGTAATAGAAACAAGTTCAATAGTAATAACATTACTGGCATCAAGACTTATATTAAAAGAAAAGATAAGTTGGAAAAAATATTTAGCAATATTAGGAATATTTATATGTGTTTTAGTGTTAGCACTAATAAAATAATAACTGCAAGGGGATATAAATGATGGAAGAAGTAATATATAGAAAATGCTAAACATGATATTGTAGGAATTATATTTGCATTAGGTGGAAATCTTACTATTTGAAGATTAAAAAAAGTAAAAGATAAATGTAATATTTATAAAATTGAATTAAAATAAAAAAATATTAGAGTTAGAAAAGTTAAAAACTTTCTAACTTTTTTGTGTGTATATAACCTTCCGGCTATGCCGGTAGTAACATAGGCTTTAGCTTTGTAGCGAAGCAACTCCTTTCATGATATAATAT
>CAOJJB010000004.1 GCA_948436975.1 uncultured Clostridium sp.
TTCACAGCAGATACAGTAGTAACAGCAGATGTTGAAGTAACAGCAAAATATGAAGAAATTATAGTTGAAAATGAATACACAATAACATTTATATCAGAAGGACAAACAGTAGCAACAGCAACAGCAACAGTAGATAATGACTATAAAGTAACAGCACCTGAAAATCCAACAAAACCATCAGATGAACAATACACATATGAATTTGAAGGATGGTATACAGATGAAGGATTTACAAATAAATATGACTTTAATACAGTAGTAACAGAAGACTTTAATTTATATGCACACTATACAGCAATACCAGTAGTAACAGATGAAGTAACAGGAATTGCAATAACAACAAACCCAACAAAATTAGCATATGAATATGGAGATCAAATTACATTAGATGGAATAGTAGTAACAGCAACATGGAAATCAGGAAAAACTACAACAGTTCCAGTTAATGAAATTACATACAATCCAAATACAATAATAACTGTTGCAAGAATACAAAAAGTAACAATATCATATCAAGGACATACAGCTTCATATGATATAACAGTAACAGATCCTATCAAATCAATAAGTATATCACCAAGTTCTAAAACAGTTTATACAGTTGGAGAAAAAGTAGGAGAAAATGATTTATTATTAAATGCTATAACAAAATCAGGAGTTGGTTATACAAATGTAAAACCAGATAGTATTCCAAATAATATAACAGCAGAAGTAGGAACAAAAGTAATAACATTAGGATATAAAGGACAAACATGTACAGTTACAATAACAGTTAAAGATATAATACAAATTTTCTATGATATAGGAACAGGAGAAATAGAAATAACTGAAGATGTTAAAAACTTAGATCGTGCAGCTATTATAACTTGGAAAGGAACTAACGAAAATGCAGTTATAACTAAAGATGGAGTGGCATTTACAGGAAATAACTTAACTCAAAATGGAACTTATGTAGTAACTGTTGGTAATATAACAAAAACAATAATAGTTAATATACCAGACTCAATGACTCAATGGGTTGAATATGAAGGAAACATAATTACTAGATTTAATCCATTAGCAACAAGTGCAACAATCTATTATGAAAGTGGTTCAGTAGAAGAAATAGACTTATCAAATTTACCATATACAATGAAAGAAACTGGAACACATGCAATAGTTATTAATAATGACTTTGATATTATAATAGAAATAACAGTATATTAGTATATTGAATAAAAAATGAAAGTAGGTTTTTAATCTACTTTCATTTTTTATATATTAGGAAAGTTTGTTGAATTTACAATTATATAAAAAAATGCCAATGTTGTATTTTGTATACAAAATGAAGATTTTTATAATTTATTGTTGACAAATATAATAATTATTAGATAAAATAAAATAAGTATTATATAAAGAATAGAAGTGAGAAAAAATGAAGAAAAATAATAAAAAAGATAAAGAAAAAAAAGTATTAATAATTAAAATATTATTAGCAATTATAGTAGTTGTTATTGTAATTATAAACATGATAATCAAAAATAATAAAAAAAATGGAGACACAAAAATTTATTATGACATAGGAACAGGAGAAATAGAATTAACATCAGAAAAAAATATAGTTTTAGAATATGGAGCGAAAATAACTTGGGAAGAACTTGATGAAAAAGCAACTATTAATGGTCCAAATGGAAAAGAAACTTGTGAGCAAGGCTGCAAATTAAATGAAAATGGTACATATAAAATAACAGTTGCAGGAACAACAAGAAAAGTAACTATACAAAAGCCAGAAACAGTTATCAAAATGTTTGAACTAGAAGGAGAACATACCAATAAAGTTACAATAAAATTTGATACTAATAAAGTTACAAATGCAACAGTATATTATGAAGATGGAAGTCAACAAGTAGTAGAAGATATAAAAAAAGATTTTGTAATAGAAAAACCAGGTACACATGCAATATTAGTAAACAATAATAATAATTTAATTTTTGAAATAAATGTTGCTAAATAAATGGTAATATAAATAAAAAAAATAAAGCCAATTAATAGTATGATTTTTATCAAAAACATGTTTACAAAAAAATATATTTTTGATATAATTCATATGATAAAAGTATAATACTTTATTAAAAAATAGGAAAGGAAGTTATAATTGGCAAAGCGTTTAAAAAAGGAAGATTCAAAGAAAAGTAAAATATCTAGAAAAAGAATTTCTATACTAATTCTTTTAATTATAATAATACTATTTTCAGTATATATTATACAAAATATATTTTTTATGAATAAAATTACTAAAAATAATAGTGATACTAGTATAGTAGAAGATGAAAATAGTGATAAAAATAAAAAAGAGAAATTAGAAAATGATGTAGAAATAGAAATTCCTAATAAAATGGGAGATTATAAAGTCTTAGGAGCAATTGTTATTGACAAAATAGGAATTACTAAAAATATTTTAGATAAAACAACTGATGATTCACTAAATTTATCAGCTACTAAATTTTATGGTTGTAATTTAAATGAAATAGGTAATTTCTGTATTACAGGGCATAATTATAAAGAAACTTTTGCAAATTTGGATGATCTAGATATTAAAGATACTTTTTATATTATTGATAAAGCAAAAGATAGAAAAATTACATATGAAATCTATGATAAATATACTGTAAACCCTACAGACTTAGAATGTTTAAATCAAGAAACAGATAATAAACGAGAAGTAACAATTATAACATGTAATCCTGGCGGATTAACAAGACTTATTGTTAAAGCACGAGAAATATAAATTTCTCAAAAAACTAAACAAAAATAATTTTCAATATATTTTAAGGAGGATAAAATGAAAAAATTATTTTTAAATTTTTTAGCAGTAATGCTATTATTAGCAGCAATATGTCCAATAACATTAAATGCTGCTGAATTAAAAGTGGACAAAGACAATATGAAAGTAGGGGAAAAAGTACAAGTTACAATCTCTACAAAAGAAGAATTAGAATCATTTCAATTTGATTTAAAGTTTGATAACAAAAAATACAAATTTATTGAACCTAAAAATTATATGTTAAATGATGATGATTTAAATTCAGCTATGGCTCATGAAATTGCACCAGGAGTTGTTAGAGTATCAGCAATAGATACAGGACTAAACAAAACAGATGATATTACATTAGAATTTGAAGCAATAGCTGAAGGAACAGCGGTACCATTTACTGTTACAGGAGTAGTTGAATTAGGAGAAAATGGTAGAGCAAATGCTACAGAAAAACTTGAAGGATTAACAATTAAAGTAGCAAAAATAGGTGAAGATAGCAATGGAGCAGGAGGAAATGTTAATAACGGAGCAGGACAACCTCAATATGTAAACGATGCTGGACAAGTTATAACAACACTTCCACAAACTAATGAAAAATCATGTGTAGGTATATATAAATCATTAGTTACAGGTTATACAGTAGTTCCATATATTTTCTCAGACAGTGAAGAAGTTTTATATGGAAGTGATATAAAAAGAGAATTTCCAAATGCAACAGATATGTCTATAAATTCTACAGCTATTGCAAAAACAGGAGATACATTTAAAATTGGTGGCACAGTATATACAATCTTAATTTATGGTGATGTTAATAAAGATGGAAAAATAACAACATCAGATGCTTTAGCAATATATAAATATAAAGATACATTAGATGCTATTCAAAAAGAAGCAGCTGATGTAAAAAAAGATGGAATTGTAGATGGAAAAGATGCAATAAATATACAAAAATTTATATTAAAAATATATAAACCAATTACAGAAGAACCAGCAGGAAAAGAAAGTTTAATTGAAAGTTTAAATGTTACTCCAGCTACTAATTTACAAGATATTACTCGTTATAGTAATGCTTTTAGTGTTGGAGAAGTAGTTTCTACTAATAATCAAGTTGCTCTTACTAAAGATTCATTAAATACATCAATTGTAAAAGTTAATGGAACTCAAGTTTCAAATGACATATTATCTTATAATGAAAGTAATGGAGTAATTACTATATTAGTAAATCCTACTTATGCAGGAAATTATGAAATTATAGCAGTTGCAACAGGTGATAATGTAAAAGGTGGACAAGTTACATCAAATGTAACAATAAAATTCCAAGTAAAAGATGACATTACAGTAAATGCTATTAAATTAAAACATAAAGATCAATATGTATATCAAAATAGTAGTGATGTAATAGATGTTCCTATTAAAAAATCTATAACTGGTAATGCAGATCAATCTAGACAATTAGAAATAGAATTATACCATAACTATTCTAATGGAGTTTCAGCTAATATAACTAATCAAATAGAAGCTAATACTATAAAAATAGATTATGTAGATGCTGGATTAGATGAAGCAGTAAAAACATTAAAAGAAGAAAATGGAAAGAAATTCATATCATTAGTAACAAAAAATCCTAATGATATATCAGCAGGAGTAACAGGTACTTTAACTATTACAGTTTCTAATTTTACAACAACTATTAATGCAAAAACAGTAGAGTTAGATAGAAATGGGCTAGTATTAAATAATACTGAATATACAGGAACAAATGGAACAGCAGAAGTTACAGTATATACTGGTAATGCAACATCTCTTCCAGCAAATACTATAAGAGGAAATGATGGAAAAATATATACATTAATTGATATCGCTCAAGTAGATACAGATGGAGATAGACAAATTGTTAATTCAGCTAATATAGGTGTAAATCCTATATTTAATGCTCAACCTAAAAAAATATATGTTAATACAAGTGGTAAATCTGTATCTTTAGCAAAATTCAATTTAGTAGATGGTGTTAAAACTGAATTAACTGGAGGAGCAGCTGATATTGTAGCAATAGGTATAGCTATAACAGATGAGGCAGCAGTTCAAGGTCAAGATTTTATAGATATTCCAGTAAAAATGAATTCTGGTACTGTTCAACTTACTTTAAAAGCTAATATAGTATCATTAGGAACAACTACAACAAAATTAGATGATGAAGAATCAGAAGAAGATAAAGTAACAACAGATAACAAATCAGAAAATAAAGTAACAAATACAACAAATGAAGTATCTGCTACAAATACTGTTTCAACAAATAATACAGTAAGCAATACATCTAAAAATGAAGTAACAAACAATACAATATCAAATACAACAACAGAATCAACAAATACTACTGTATTACCAGAAGGATCAACAAATACAACAACAGATAATGAACAAACATCTGATTCTACAGTAGATGATGCTACTTCTACTGTACCAGATGGAAGTGAACCAATAACATCAAATAATTCGTCAGAAACAACAGTAAATGTTGAAATTCCATCAGAAGTTAACTAAAAATTAAATTTTTAAAGTAAATTAAAATAAAATGAACCCAAAATGTTAAATAAAACATAGAGGGTTCATTTTAATATAAAAACAAATTATATATAAAAATTAAATATTATTTATATATAAAATCTAAATAAAATATAACCTTACTTTACATAATTTCATAAACTATAATAAAAAGAACATATATATAAAGCATATGTTCTTTTTATTTAGTATTAAATGTACAGTATTTAATTTTGTACAGATTTATTAAGAGAGGAGGTTATATATTGAATTTAGAAGGGAAAAAAATAGGATTTGCCTTTACAGGATCTTTTTGTACATTCAAAAAAACAATTGAACAAATTAAGGAATTGATGAAAATAGATAATATAGAAATAACTCCAATTATGAGTTTTAATAGTTATAATTTGGATAGTAAATTTGGAAAATCAGAAGATTTTAGAAATGAACTTGAAGAAATAACAAAAAACAAAATAATTCATACAATTCAAGAAGCAGAACCAATAGGACCCAAAAAAATGTTTGATATATTAATAGTTGCACCATGTTCAGGAAACACAATTGCAAAACTTGCACATGATATTATAGATACACCAGCTACAATGGCAGTAAAATCTCATTTAAGAAATGATAGACCAGTAGTAATTGCAGTATCTACAAACAATGCCTTATCAGGAGCAGCAGAAAATATACGGAAGATTACTTAATAGAAAAAATTATTATTTTGTGCCAGCTAAACAAGATAATCCAATAACAAAACCTAATTCAGTGGTTTTTGATCCAACATATATTAAAAAAACTTTAGAATATGCTTTAGATAAAGAACAAATACAGCCGATATTATTATGAATATAATTACCAAGAGAAAAGGAATTAATATTAATTCCTTTTCTCTTGTTTTTTTTATTTTAAATATGATATAATTCTTGTTGTTAAAAGAGAAAAGAGGTATATATATGTTTGTAGAACATGAATTCTATGTGGGACTAAGAGATATAAATTATTTAAAAGAATTATCAAATACTAGTTTACTTTCATATTTAGAAGATGTAGCATGTATGCATTCAGAAATAGCTGGATACGGTGTTTCTAATATGGAAAAAATAAAAAGGACATGGGTACTATTATCTTGGAAAATAAAAGTAATAAAAAGACCAAAATTTAATGAAATAGTGAAAGTTAAAACTTGGTCGAGATTAATAGATAAGTTTTATGCTTTTCGTGATTTTTCAGTTTATAATAAAAAAAATGAATTAATATGTATTGCAACTTCAAAATGGATTTTTATAGATATAGAAAAAAATAAAATTGTAAAAGTAACTGATGAGATATCTAATAAATATCATCCAGAAGAACTATCTGTATTTATGGAAAAAGATTTAGAAAAAATAAATGAACCAAAAGAATTCATTAATATAATAGAATATAAAATAACTAAGAACATGATAGATGTGAATAATCACTTACATAATATATATTATTTAGATTTAGCAAAAGAAGTTTTGCCTAATGAAGTGGCACTTTTAAAAGAACCCAATGAATTTGAAGTAATGTATAAACATGAAATAAAACTTGGAGAAACAGTAAAAGTAATTTATTCTAAAAAAGAAGAATATTATTATGTTACAATAAAAAGTGAAGATGAAAGTAAGACACATGCAATAATAAGATTAAAATAAAGGGTTTAAAATGAAATTTGAAGTTAAAAAAATAAAAAAATTAACAAAATTAAAATGGATAATTTTATTTATATGTATAGTAGGATTTTTAGAAATATCTTTAGGAGTATTTTCAAATGAACTTATGAAAAGAGATATTATAGGTTATGAAATAGTAAACAAATATCTTATTTCTGATTTTGTTACACCAATTGTAAAAATTATTACTCAATTTGGAGGATTAATTGTAATATTTATTTTAGCTACTATATCAACAATTTTAATTAAGAACAAAAGAATAGGAATAAGTATTTATTTAAATTTATTTATTATAGGTAGCCTAAATCAAATATTAAAATATATTGTTCAACGACCTAGACCAATTGGGTTTAGATTAATTGATGAATCAGGATATAGTTTTCCATCAGGACATTCTATGGCGAGTGCTGCTTTTTATGGATTTTATATATATTTGGTATATAAGAATGTAAAAAGTAAAAAGAAAAAAATTATTATTATAACATTATTAGGATTATTAATTTTACTTGTAGGAATAAGTAGAATTTATTTAGGTGTACACTATACAACTGATGTAATAGCAGGATTTTTAGTTTCTATATCATATTTAACAATATATACAAGTTTAATCAATGATTTTATAGAAGATAAAAGAGAAACATTAAATAAAAAAAATAATTAACAACTCAAAATATTATGAGTTGTTTTCTTATTTTAAATTTTTACAAACAAAAATTCGTTTTAATGTTGACATTTTATAAATATGGTGTTAAAATTCAAATATAAAACTTATGTTTGGTTATAATTTTAAGAGGTCAATATGGAAGAAGAAATAGAAAGAAAAATATTACATATAGATGTAAATAATGCTTTTTTATCTTGGACAGCAGTAAATATGTTAAAAAATGGATATTCAATTGATATTAGAACAATTCCATCAATAATAGGTGGAGATGAAGAACGTCGATCAGGAATAGTATTAGCCAAAAGTCCTATTGCAAAAAAATTTGGAATTATAACAGGAGAGCCAATATATTTTGCTAAAAAGAAATGCAATAAATTAGAAGTTTTTTCGGGTGATTTTAATATATTTAATAAATATTCAAATGATTTGTATAATTTATTTTTAGAATATACAGATAAAATCGAAAGATTTAGTATAGATGAATGTTTTTTAGATATAACTCATTCTTTATGTACAAGAAAAGTAATGGATATTGCAAAAGAAATAAATTATCGAGTAGAACATGAGTTAGGATTTACAGTAAATGTAGGAATATCTAATAATAAACTGTTAGCCAAAATGGCATCAGATTTTGAAAAGCCTAATAAAATACATACACTATATGGATATGAAATCGAAGATAAAATGTGGCCATTACCTGTTTCAGAATTATTTATGATAGGTAAAAAAACAGTACCAAAGCTATATAATTTAAGAATAAAAACAATAGGAGATTTAGCCAAAACAGATCAACAATTCTTAGTAAAAAAATTTGGAAAATTTGGCATACTTATGTGGAATTATGCTAATGGAATAGATAATTCAGAAGTAAAAACAAAAATAGAAGAACCAAAAAGTATAGGAAATTCAGTAACTTTACCAAAAGATATAACAAATATAGATGAAATATATAAAATTGTAATAGCATTATGTGATCAAGTTGCTTTTAGACTAAGAAAACATAACTTAGTAGCAAATACAGTAAATCTACAATTACGTACAAAGGAATTTAAAGACTATTCACACCAAAAACAATTGGATTTTTCTACTTCTTCAACTAAATTAATACTAGAATTATCAAAAGAAATATTATTAGAAATGTATAAAAATGAACCAATAAGATTAGTAGGAATAAGAGTAGATAACTTAGAAAATAAAGATGAAATACAACTATCAATATTTAATAATGATAAAAAGCAAGAGAAACTAGATTATGTATTGGATAATATAAAAAATAAATATGGATATAATTCTATTACAAGAGCAGGAAAACTAGATGTTCAAAATATAGTAAAAGGGAAAGATAAGAAGATGAAAGAGTAATTGTTAAAAGATTAAAAAAATAGTAGTACTATAAAATGCTATTGATATTATAATTTGAATTGAAATAAGTATTTGCAATAATATCTAAAATTTGATATTATAATTATAAATTTTATTAAGGAGATAGGTTAATGAAAAAATGCTTAAGGAATTATATGAAGTTTATCAAGTATCTGAAAAACAGGTAGAACAAAATACTTGAGATGATAAAGATATAAAATAAGATTAGAAGGAAAGTAAAATATGATAAATCAAGAAGAAAATCCAGAATTTTTAAATGATTTTTTAGCATATAGTTCAACCATATTAAATAAATCTGAAAATACAATAAAAGAGTACAATTATGATATTGCACATTTTTTAAAATATATAAAATTTAAATTTAGATTAACAAATGAAGATGATGAAGAATTTATAAAAACAATAAAAATAAATGATTTTGAACTATCAACTTTAGAAAAAATTACTCTTCAAGATATTCATGCATTTTTAGCATATTTAAAAGCATGTTACTCTAGTAAACCAACAACCTTAGCTAGAAAAACCGCTAGTATACGAGTCTTTTTTAAATATATGTGTAATAAAACAAAAAAAATTAAAAATAACCCAGCACAAGATTTAGAAACACCAAAACTTGGAAAAAGATTACCTAAATATTTAACTTTGGAACAAAGTAAAGAATTATTAGAAAATGTTTCAAATCCTGTAAATAATACTGGACATGGAAATCATAATAACTCAGAAAGAAATTTTGCAATGATTACACTTTTATTAAATTGTGGAATACGTTTATCTGAATTAGTTGGAATAAATATTAGTGATATAGATTTTGAAAATAATAAGCTTAATGTAATAGGAAAAGGAAATAAAGAAAGAATAATATACCTAAATAATGCTTGTATTAAATCAATAAATTCATACTTATCTGTCAGACCCAATGATGGAATAAAATTTGATTCAAGAGATGCATTATTTTTAAGTGAACAGAAAAAGCGTATAAGTAGAAGAACAGTTCAATATATAGTAAAAGAAGAGTTAAGATTAACGGGAATAGAAAAAGCAAATAAATATTCTGTACATAAATTAAGACATACAGCAGCAACACTTATGTACAAATATGGAAATGTTGATATAAGAGCATTACAAGAACTGTTAGGACATGAAAGTATATCAACAACAGAAATTTATACTCATGTTGATAATGATCAAATAAGAAATGCTGTTGAAAGTAATCCTTTGTCAAATTTATAAATATTTCAGAATAAAAAATATATAAATATTGAAAATAATTATAATAATATGATATAATATTTTAATATAAAATAAAAGAAATGGAGGATAAGTTCATGAAAAAGAAAATAATCTTTTTTATTGTAATGGTATTTGCTTTTATAATATTTGCTAACTATTATGTGCAAGCAGTATATAATCAAGGAGTATTTCAAACAAGAAGAAATAAAGTTGTACAAAATATAGAAAATAATAAAATTACTGATGAAAGCAATATTAATAATAATGTAGAAAAAAACAATTATATAAATTGTATTAATAATTGTCAATATGATGCTGATTGTCCAATATACAATAATGGAAGCGAATGTGAATTTAATGAAGATTGTCCTAGATATAATCAAGATAATAACTGTGTATCTAGTGATATATGTCCAATGTATAGTAATTCTATAGAAAATAGTCAAAATTCACCAAAAAGTTGCAATAAAGAAGAAAATTATAAAAACTATCAACACCATAATGGGAAAAGAAGATGTAATAGATAAAGTGAAAATATAAATATAGATTTTTAATTAACTACACCGATTTTGTAAAACAAAATCGGTGTGTAAATTTTATAATAGATAGAACGTAATATTTTAGTATTCAAAAAATCTATCTGTATTTTGGTAGAGTTTATCAATACTAATATCAAGAGCCAAACAAATTGCTTTAATTTCGAAGTCTTTTACTAACCTTTTATTGTTTTAAATTTCATAAATATCTGATGAATATAAAGTAATACCAAGAAGTTCTAGTTTTATACATAGTTTAGACTGTGTAATATTTTTTTCTTTACGAATTTTTTTTATATTGTTTCCTACTATATTTGCATTATTGTTTAATTTACGTATATTTGACATTATCTTAGACCTTTCTTATAATTTGACTAGTATTATAACAATTAGTGTAGAAAATTACAATATATATATATATAATGTTAATTTCTTATTTATATAGCCAAATATTTAAAAATCATACTATCTTAATATTCAATAAAATTTTCAATATAAATTAGGAAGAAAGATAGATGTAAAAGTATTTACAAAGATAGATTTATATAATAAAATTTATTGTATAAAAGATTTAAGATAATAAAAGGAGAGAATTATGAAAAAGTCAATTATTATAGTTATTTCAATTATTTTAGTAGTAGTTGCTATTGTGTGTGGAGTTGTATTAATGAAAAATGAAAATAATAGCAGCAATAATAGCAATAGTAATGTAGAGTCAAAAGAGAAAAAGCTTCAAACAGTTGAAGAAATGCAAAATATGATAAATGAAATTTATGCTAGTGGGAACATAGAGTTACCATCTTTAGATACAGAAATAATAGATGTAAATGATGAAACTCAGGTTAATGTTTTTACTGGTTTAAAATCAAATGTTAATGTTGAAGAATTAGTTATATCTGTACCACTTATGAATTCGCAAGCATATTCTCTTGCAGTTGTTAAAGTAAGTGAAAATGCTGATATTGAGCAAATGAAACAAGAGATGTTAGATAATATTGATATGAGAAGATGGATTTGTGTATCAGCAGAAAAGTTATATATTACAAACTATGAAAATATTATATTTTTAGTAATGTCTAGTGAAGAATGGGCAAAACCAGTGTATGAAGAATTTAAGAATTTTGTTAAAAATGACATTGGGAAAGAGTTAGAAAAATCTGAAACATTGGATATGGAGATTCCAATAGAAATGTAATTTTGTATTTAACAATAAAGCTTCCAAAATTAATGGAAGCTCTATTGTTAATCAGAAAGTAGGAGAATATGTTATTTACAAGTATTAGCTTTTTATACTATTTTTTACCCATTGTAATAGTTTTTTATTTTATTGTACCTAAAAAAGTGAAGAATATTGTGCTACTTATTTCATCAATAATATTTTATTTTTATAGTGAGCCAAAGTATATCTTTTTAATGTTAGCTGAAATTCTAGTTGCTTATATTGGAGCAATATTGATTGATAAGTACAAGAAAAAAAGTTTGCTAGTATTTACTGTTTTTATACATATTTGTTTATTATGTATTTTTAAGTATACAGATTTTATTATACAAAATGTAAATGATATATTAAATGTAAAGTTATCACTTTTAAAAATTTCTTTGCCTATAGGAATATCTTTTTATACTTTTCAAATTCTAAGTTATGTAATCGATGTATATAAAGGTAAAGTAAAAGTTCAGAAAAGTTTTTTTAAACTTGCAACTTATGTATCATTATTTCCTCAGTTAATTGCAGGTCCTATTGTAAGATATGAAACAATAGAAGAAGAATTAGATAGCAGAGAACATAGTTTTGAGAACTTTTCATATGGTGCAAGTAGATTTACAATAGGTCTTGGTAAAAAAGTGCTAATTGCTAATATGTTAGGAGAATTATGCAAGATATTTACTATCACAGATGAGAAAAGTGTATTATTTTATTGGATATTTGCAATAAGTTATACTTTACAAATTTACTTTGATTTTTCGGCATATTCTGATATGGCAATAGGGTTAGGTAGGATTTTTGGGTTTCATTTTTTAGAGAATTTTGACTATCCATATATTTCAAAAAGTATTACAGAGTTTTGGAGAAGATGGCATATATCATTAAGTTCTTGGTATAGAGATTATGTGTATATACCACTTGGTGGAAATAGAAAAGGGATAAAAAAACAAATAAGAAATATATTAATTGTATGGGGACTTACTGGTATATGGCATGGAGCAAGTTGGAATTTTGTAATATGGGGTCTGTTATTTGGAATAATATTGATTATAGAGAAAATATTTTTAGAAAAATATCTACAAAAATTACCTAACTTTTTTAGAAGGCTATATGTGTTATTTATTGTTATGATAAGTTTTGTAATATTTAATGCAAATAATATGGGCGAAGCATGGAAAAATATTATAGGATTATTTGGTACAAATGGTGAAAGTATTGTAAATACATATACAATATACTATTTAAAAAGTTATGGCATTGTGCTATTTATAGCAATAATTGGAGCTACTCCAGTTTTAAGAAATATCATATTCAAACTAAAAGAAACTGAGAAAATAGATAAGGTGATCAATGCATTAGAACCATTATATATGATAATTTTACTTTTAATAGTAACAGCATATTTGGTAGACAATTCATATAATCCATTTTTATATTTTAGATTTTAGAAGGAGATATTTTATGAGTGATAGAATAAAAAATATAGTATCAACAATATCTTTCCTTTTTGTAATTATTATTGTATTAATTGCTAACATTATGAAAGAAAATACAGTAATATCTTTATCAGAACGAAGAAGATTACAACAATTTCCAGAATTTTCAGTAAAAACATTATTTAATGGAAGTTTTTTTGAAAAATTTGATAAGTATACAATGGATCAATTTATACAAAGAGAATTTTTTAGAAGTGTGAAAGCCAATACAGAAGTAAATGTATTTAAAAAGCAAGATAGTAATAATATCTACAAATATGATAAAAATTTAATTGAGCAGATATATCCTTTAAATGAAAAATCTATAAATAATATGGTAAAAAAAATTAGTGAAATTAATGAAAAATATTTGAATGAAACAAACAATGTATATTATTCAATTATTCCAGATAAGAATTATTTTGTAATGAATAATCATTTAAAACTTGATTATCAAAAATTGCAAGATATAATGAATTTAGAGTGGGCACAATATATTAACATATTTGATTGTTTGGATTTGTCTTGTTATTATAAAACAGATTCTCATTGGAAACAAGAATGTTTAAAAAAAGTTATAGATAAAATGGCCACTCAAATGAATTTAATACTAGATAACAATTACAAGGAAAAGAAGATAGTAGATTTTAAAGGTATATATTCAGGGCAACTTCCAATAAAAGTAGAAACTGATGAAATACGAATATTAACAAATGATGTATTATCAAAATGTACAGTATATAATTATGAAACAAGTAAAACAACAGCAATATATGATTTAGAAAAGAAAAATGCATTAGATAAGTATGACATATATTTATCAGGTGCGACACCTTTATTAGCAATAGAAAATCCAAATGTAGCTCAAGATAAAGAATTAATAGTTTTTAGAGATTCATATGGTAGTAGTTTAGTACCATTATTAGTAAATGGATATCATAAGATAACAGTAATTGATACAAGATACATATCTCCAAAAATATTAGCTAATTATATTGAATTTAATAATAAAGATGTGTTATTTGTTTATAGCACTTTACTTATAAATAATAGTTTTTCTTTAAAATAAATGGTAAATATAAATGAGTAAATTAATAATACTTAAAGAAGTAAAAACATGAAACGAAAAATGATGAATGATCAGGAGTAAGATATAAGAATACTATAGAAATTGGAAAATTGTATCTATATAGTATCAATATCAAAGAAGCTTAAATACAAATCGTGGAGGAAAATGGGAAGATACACATGGCGGCGTAAGAGCAAAAGAAACAAGTATTGAAGGTATTATACGAGAGCTAAAAGAAGAAATAGGAATAAATATAAAACAAAGTGAACTAAAATTAGTTAAAACTATTAAGAAGAAAAATGTATTTCGAGATGTCTATATTCTTAAAAAGAATATTCCATTAGAAGATTTTAAACTTGATAAAAATGAAGTTATGGATTGTAAATATGTTACTATAGATGAATTTAAAGAAATGATTGAAAATGGTGAATGTACATTTATAAGTTTTGAACAAACTATTTTTTATGATAATAATATAGATTTTTGAAGAAAGGTATAATATAAATATGAATAAATTAAAACTATGTATATTTTCAGATATACATTACATTGATAAAGAGCCTAAATGGGAAAAAAAGCAAAAATTAGTAGAATATGCGGAGCCATTATTAGAAAAATTAATAAGAAAAGTAAATAATGAAATATAAAACCTGATATATGTGTGCATTTAGGTGATATGATCCAAGCATCGAATGATAGAAAACAAAATTTAAAAAATATAAGTTATGTTTGGAATAAATGCCAGCTTTTTGAAGTACCATTTTTTACTTTATTAGGAAATCATGAATTAAAAACAGAAACGAATAACAAAGAAGTACTAAAACTTATTGGATATGAAAATGCTACTTTTTCAATTGATTTAAATGATACTCATTTAATTTTTTTAGGAACAGATGTAAATAATAAAGATGAAAAATTCAAAACACAATACATATCTAAAAAAGATTTAAATTGGTTAAAAAAGGATCTAACGCAAAATAGAAATAAAAGAATACTTATATTTTCACATTTTGGAATAGCCGAAGATGTAAATATAGCAGATAATTTTTGGTCAATAGATAACGGTAAAAATTTAATGCTTATAAATAGAAAAGAAATAAAATCATTAGTAAAGAATAAAGATATAATAGCTGTTTTTGTAGGTCACCAGCATTGGACAAAAAAAATAACAGAAGATGGAATAGATTACTATATGATTGGATCTATTGTTGAAAATATAAAACAAAATGGATTTCCAGATGGTGTATTTATTGAAGCTGAAATTAATGAAAATAAAATTCATATTAAAGAAAGACACTTAGTTATATAAAGTTTTAAAATTACATAAAGCAAGCAGAGTAGGAGAGAGGGAATCAAAATATTTTGTATATAACAATAGAAATTTTATTAAATAAAAAAACATAATTTCAAAATCCAATTTCGAATTCAAAAGAAAATAAAAAAATAGAAAATTATTAAAATAATAAAAATAAAATAATAAATTTATAAATTATAAATTCAAAATCTTAAATTTAAAATTCTAAATTTAATTTAACAAATTTATTTGATGTTTTAAAAAACGAACATTTGTTATATATAAATTTTTTTATATACAAATAAAGTTTTTAAAATTTTAAAAATTATAATTAGTTGGTACTTATAAAATATTTAATATTAATATTAAATAAAAAATATTAATGGTTGTCTAAAATAATTGTTTATCCTAATCATTGTTTATTTTAGTAATTTTACTATAAAAATTTTATATCTATATAGTAAATTTATGATATTAGGAAAACTCTCAAAAGTGCCAAAAAAACAACGCACGAGAATCGATTTTAAGGCGTTTTTAAAAATTAGGCATATAGTTTGTTGTCTAAAAATATGGACTATTTTAGAACTTCAAGGTTTTTAACGACTTTTGAAAAATTATAAGATAAAATTTAGAAATAAAGATAAAAAATTTTATAATAATAAAATTATATAGATAAATAATTAAAACGGCTAAAATTTGATTTTAAAGCTTAATAGAAATATTGATATATAAGTAATATAAAAGATTATATATGAGAATATAAATGCTAAAGAAATAAAGTTATATAAGTGGATAATAACAGTATTAAGAAAGCTAAATACTAGATATATGTAAGAGTATAGGTATTTGGCTGTTTTATATATTACTCCTATTCCTTTTTGCACAAAACTTTGATTTTGTGCAAAGTTGTATAATTATAAAATACATAATAATATTATTGTTCTCCCTATATTTGTTTTGTATGAAACTCAAAATTTTAAGTAAATAAGTCAATCAAAAGATTGACTTATTTCTTTTATTTTAATCCTCTAGAGATTTCTTGAATAAATTCTTTATTAGTTTTAGTTTTAGTTATTTTATTTAATAATCTTTCTGTAAAATCTGCAGTAGTTAATCCTGAAAAATTTTTACGTACAAGGTTAATTGTTTCATATTCTTCTTTAGATAGTAATAGATCATCTCTTCTAGTACCTGATTTATTAACATCGATTGCAGGAAATATTCTTTTTTCTGATAAATTTCTATCTAAGAATACTTCCATATTCCCTGTACCTTTAAATTCTTCAAAAATTACTTCATCCATTCTACTACCTGTTTCAATAAGTGCAGTACCAAGAACTGTTAAACTACCAGCATTTTCTGTGTTTCTTGCTGCTCCAAAAAAACGTTTTGGTTTATGTAATGCAGCAGGATCGAAACCACCTGATAATGTTCTTCCTGAAGATGGTATAACCAAGTTATACGCTCTTGCTAAACGTGTAATACTATCTAATAAAACGACTACATCTTTATTTTGTGTAGTAAGTCTTTTGGCTCTTTCTATAACCATTTCAGCAACTTTTACATGGTGTTCTGGTTGTTCATCAAAAGTTGAGTATATTACATCTCCTTTTATAGAGCGTTTCATTTCTGTAACTTCTTCTGGTCTTTCATCTATTAATAATACTATTAAATATACTTCTGGATTATTTGCTGTTATACTATTTGCTATTTTCTTTAAAATAGTAGTTTTTCCAACTTTTGGTGGAGCAACTATCATTCCCCTTTGCCCTTTTCCTATTGGAGACATTAAATCCATTAAACGCATTGTATATTCATTGGATACTGTTTCTAACTTTAATTTTTCTATTGGATATATAGGAATTAAGTCATCAAAATTTTTTCTTTTCATTGCATTTTCTGGATGTTCTCCATTAACTTCTCCTACATATATAAGTGCTGGAAATTTTTCTCCTTCTTTTGGTGTTCGTTTTATACCTTTTATCATATCCCCTGTATCTAGTTTAAATCTTCTTATTTGTACAGGTGATACATATACATCTTTATTAGTTGATAAATAATTATCTCCTCTTAAAAATCCATAACCATCTGGTAAGAGTTCTAATATTCCTTCAACATATTCATCATCTTCACTAGTTAATTTGTATTCTATTTCATTTGAAGAATTCTTTTCTTGACTTTCATTTTGAGATTCAATACTCTTATTCTTTTGTGTATTATTATAATTACTTAATATTGTTTCTATTAGTTCAGATTTTTTTAATTTAGATACATTAGATATTCCTTTATCCTTGGCTAAATTTCTTAAGTCAATAAGAGATAAACCATCTAGTTCCATATTATTTGCCCCCTTTTTATATTATTTAATTTTATTAGTGGATATTGTTTAGAAATAAAATAAAAGTAATTTAATTTAAAATTAAACTACTCAATAAATAAAATATGAAAACTTATTTGTTAATGTCTACATAAACTGTTTCATTTGGTAAATACATATCTAGTTTTTCTCTAGCTACTTTTTCTATATATTCTTTTGAATTTACATTTTCTTGTATAGCTAAAAGTTCTTTTTTTTCATTTTCTAATTGATCAATTTGAGTAGTATAATAAGAGATATCTTTACTATATGCACTTAACTTTGTTTGTTGATTTACAAAAGTAAAAATAAAGTAAATTATAATTAATATTAATAATAAATTTAATATTTTATTAATTTCAAGAATATTCATCATATGTATCTCCATTAATCATCTTTATATTATATTATTCTACAAAAAAATTATAAATCCTTTTTAATTGCCGTTCTAACATTAATAAAAATGTTTTTTAAACAGCAAAATGGAATTTTTAATATTTTTTTACAAGTTTCTACAAATATGTATAAAATTATAACACATAAATTGCTTATTGTCAAAATATAAATTATAATTCCAAAAAAAATTCCTAGAAACAGAAAGAACCTTACTTCTCCTCTATTTAATTTTATAATTCCACATATGGTTAAAATTCCCGAAACTATTATAAATATTAAGTCTTCTATGAAAGTAATTATATCTGGTGTTTTAAAAGATTTTCTTAAAACTTTAAATATATCAAAGATTAGTCCAATTATTATTCCAATAATAAAAAAGAATATAAATATTTGTTCTTGTGAAAAATTATACATGGACCCCTCTCTTTCTATTTTATTTAAATATTTTACTTAGAATGCTTTTTTCTTTTTTAGTGGATACATCTGAGTTAGAATAAGTTAAACTACTTATATGTCCATCTACAATAAAATCAGAAGTATCTATACTAAGTTTATTTATTTTTAAATTATCTCCTTTTATGGTTAATAATCCTAATTCTGTTTCAACAATTATTATTTGATCATCAAAACTGAAAACATCAATTATACCTGTAATATTTAATTTCTCACGGTTTTCTAATACTATATTTTGAAAAGTAGTTGTATTATTCATATTTCTTATATCTTCCATATGTAGCACCTCCTAATATTATATATTATAATATTTATGCGCTTTAAGAATATTTAGAACTAAAAAATAATAAAAAGCATACAACAAATACAATTAATTTGTTATATGCTTAAAAATTTGTGTAAAATTTTTATTATTAAATCTAATATATACTTTATTAAGATGTTTTTCCAAAGAATTTTTTATGAATAGCTTTTACGGCTAAATCAGATTCTTTAGAGTTTACTAAGACAGAAATTTTTATTTCTGATGTAGTTATCATATGCATGTTTATGTTGTTTTCATATAGAGTTTCAAACATATCTGCGGCTACTCCTGGTTTATTTGCAATTCCTACTCCTATTATAGAAACTTTTGATAAGTTTTCACTGTGTAATATTTCTTCAATACCTAATATTGATTTATTTTCATTTAAAACATTTAGTGTTTTGTTTAAATCATTCATTTTTACAGTAAAAGCTATGTCTTTTGTTATATGTTCTCCAAAAGATTGTGATATAATATCTATATTTATAAGATTTTTAGATAATATTTTAAAAAGTTCATATGTTTTACCAATTTTATTTTCTAAACCAACTATTGTTATTCTAGATATATAGTCATCTTTTGTAACGCCATTTATTACAAGATCTTCTAAATTACTACTATTATTTACTAATGTTCCTAAGCTTTCTTTTTCAAAAGTTGATTTTACATAGATTGGAACATTGTATTTTTTTCCAATTTCTACACATCTATTATGAAGAACTTTAGCTCCCATACTAGACATTTCAAGCATTTCATCATATGATATGGATTTTATTTTTTCAACATCATTAATAATTCTAGGATCAGATGTATATACTCCATCAACATCTGTATATATATCACATCTTTCTGCCTCTAAACTAGCTGCTAATGCTACTGCTGTTGTGTCTGAACCACCTCTGCCAAAAGTCGTTATATTCCCATTTTCATCTACTCCTTGAAATCCAGCTACAATAACAATATTTCCAGAATTTAAATATTCTTGTATTGTTTCATTATGAATATATCTAATTCTACTGTTTGAGTATTCACTATTTGTTATTATTGGAATTTGCCACCCAGCTAATGATACAGCTGGATGTTGCTTTTCTATTAATAACATAGCTAGTTTTGAAGTTGTTATTTGTTCTCCAGTTGATACTAAAACATCATGTTCTCTACGACTTGGATTTTGTGTTATTTCAGATTCTTCAGATATTAGTTTATCTGTGGTTTTTCCTTGTGCTGAAACAACTACTACAATTTTGTTTCCTTTGTTTTTTTCTCTAATTATATGTTCTGTAACAAGTTCTAGTTTTTCGATACTTGATACAGAACTACCACCAAATTTTTGTACAATAATTCCCATATGGTGTACCTCTTTTTGTAAATAAAATTATAGCAAATTTTAAGTTTAAAAATTACTATGTAAGCTTTTTATTGTAATAGCCATTTATTATAGTATATTTATAAAAAATATTTTAGTGAATGGCCCTTTAATATATATCTTCTCCTAATAAAATTTTTTCTGCATTATTTTCTATTAAGTTTTCTAACTGTTGGTGTGAAACTAATTTTGAAATTTTTTCGATTGCTTGAGGAATTTTTGGATATATTGATTTTTCTCTATGTACATCAGAACCTAATAAATCTATTAAATTGTTTTTTATCATCTTTTTAAAAGTTGATTTTGCTTTTAGTCCGTATATTCCTAAAATACTTCCAAAATTTGATTGAAAGATTACTCCCATATCTTTTAGTTCATGTAAAAGATTTAAATTTTTTTGAACAACAGAATATCTTTCAGGATGAGCTAATATTAATCTATAATTATTTTCTTTTAATTGATTTATTACAAATTTTAAATTTGGAAATGATTCTTTTAAAGGAAGTTCAAAAAGAATATAGTTTGTATTATTTATTGTTGAAGCTTTATATTCATTTAATAAATTTATTATATTATATGTTAAAAATATTTCACTACCCAAAATAATTTCAGGAATATTTTCTTCTTGGTTTAATTCTTTGATTATTTCTTTTCTTTTGTATTCTGGTATTTCAAAACATTGTGATGCATAATGTGATGTTGCCACAATTTTTTTTATTCCTATGTTTTTTGCTTCTTTTAATAAGGCTTTTGTTTCTTCAATTGATTTAGAACCATCATCAACATTTGGTAATATGTGAGAATGAAAATCTATCATATTTATTTTCCTTTGCATTGATTTTATTTTCTTTGTTTTGGTTTAAAGTCTGTTAGCTTTTCTCCATAATAATAAGAATTAGAATATGTTTTTGAATTCATTTGTACTTTATTTAATACTACTCCAGCTACTTTTCCTCCAACATTTTCTATTGAGAATTTTACTTTGTTAAGGTCTTCCATTCTTGTATAATTTTGTGCTGATACAATTATGGTAAAGTCTACTAATCTTGCAAGTATTAATGCGTCTGCAACAATTAAACATGGTGGTGCATCAAATATTATAATATCAAATATTTCTGTTAAGTCATCTATAATGTTGTTCATTTTGTTTGATACTAATAATTCAGATGGATTTGGTGGAACACTACCAGCAGTTATTAGATAAAGATTTTTTACTTCTGTTTCTTGTATATAATTTTTTATATCATCTTTTTTGTCTTTAAATATCTGATCTACTACTCCTGATAAATAATTTGATATACCAGGTCGTGGTCTTAAATTAAATATGCCATATTGTCTTCCTTTTCTCATATCTGCGTCTATAATTAAAACTTTTTTGTCAATTTGTGCAAATGCCGCTGCTAAGTTAGATGTTACATAACTTTTTCCTTCACCAGGTACTGTACTCGTAACTACCATAACTTTTTTTTCTGAATCTGCGTTCATAAATTGTATATTTGTTCTTAAATTCCTAAACATTTCTGCTTCAGGAGATTTTGGATTTTCTATTACAACTACTTCTTTTTTCATTTTTATTTACCTCCTCTGCTATGTTTAGCTCTTTTATTAAGATTATTACTGTCTTTTTGTAATGTTGTAAATAAATTAGCATTTTGATATGACATTTGAATATTATTATTATTATTATAGTTTGTATTTGAATTAGATGATTTTGATTTTTTATTTGCTGTTTCATCTGATATTGCAATTGATGCTAATACAGGTACTTTAAGAATTCTTTCAATATCACTGTCTGTTTTGACAGTAGTATCAAGCATATTTATTAATAATATATATGTAGATATTATTACAAATCCAACTAGAGCAAATATAACAATATTTTTGGTTAGATGTATATTTGATGGATTATATGATACTTCAGCTCTATCTAATACATGTATATTGCTAACTTTATATATACCATCAACTTTTTCTATAAATACTTTAGCTACTTCATTTGCTATTGTACATGCAAGTTCTGGAATAGTATGTGTTACAGTTATTCTTATAAGCTCTGTGTCAGAAACTGAGGAAACTGATATTGCATTTTGAAGTTGTGATAAACTCATGTCTAAATTTAAATTTTCAATTACTTTAGATGCAATTGATTTACTTTTGGCTATTTCTCTATAATCATCAACTAAGTTTGAATTTAATGCAATATCACTGCTTGTTATAGATGCTGCATCTTCAGAATTAAAGTTGTTTACTTGTACTAATACTAAACTTGTAGATGATTGATATTCAGGTACTACTAATTTAAGTGTATATACTGCTCCTAATATTCCACTTAATATTACAATTGCAATTATTAAAAATTTTTTTTCTAAAAATATTGCAATAAATTCTTTTAAATCGATTTCTTCCATGGTTCCTCCATTTATTTATAGTTTATTTTTATAAAATTAATTATTTCAGGATTTAATTATATTATAAAACATTTTTTTTGGCAATATAATAATTTAGTTTTTTAAAATCATTTTTAGATATTCTTTCATAAATTCATTTATTTCTCCATTCATCACAGCTTCAACATTTCCAACTTCATAATTTGTTCGATGATCTTTAACTAATGTATATGGACAAAAAACGTAAGAACGTATCTGACTTCCCCATGCTATGTCTTTTTGAATACCTTTTAGTTCTGATATTGTTGCCTTATTTTCTTTTTCTTTTAAGTCTAATAATTTAGATTTTAACATTTTCATTGCAGTTTCTTTATTCATTGTTTGAGAACGTTCAGATTGACATGATACTACTATATTAGTTGGAATATGTGTTATTCTAACAGCAGAATCTGTTTTATTTATATGTTGTCCTCCAGCTCCAGATGCTCTATATGTGTCTATTCTTAAATCATCTGTATTTATTTCTATTTCTATATCATCTGAGATTTCAGGTAATACTTCTAATGATGCAAATGATGTATGCCTTCTTCCTCCACTATCAAATGGTGATATTCTTACTAATCTATGAACTCCCATTTCACTTTTTAAATACCCATATGCATTATCTCCAGATATTAAGGCTGTTACACTTTTTATTCCAGCTTCATCCCCATCTAAATAATCGAGTTCTTTTAAAGAAAAACCATTGGAATTAGCCCATTTTCCATACATTCTATATAACATTTGGACCCAATCTTGAGATTCTGTGCCTCCTGCTCCTGGGTGTAAGGTAATTATTGCATTATTATTGTCATACTTGCCTGAGAATAATGTTTGAATTTCTAAATTGTTTATATCTTTTTCTAGTTTTGTTGTATGTATTAATAATTCTTTTAATAGTTCTTCATCAAATTCTTGTGTTAGAAGATTATTCATTTCTATAAGATTTTTTAATTCAGATTGTAAGTTTTCATATGTCTTAATTTTCTTTTGAAGTGTTTTTATTTTAGCAAATACTATACTTGAATTTTTGGAATCATCCCAAAAGTCGTCCTCTAGTGATTGATTTTCTAAGTTTTTTAACTCACTCTTTAAAGATTCGATTTTTATTGAAGTTTGTATTTGCTTAATTTTTATTTCTAATTCTTGTAGTAGTTTAAAATTTTCTTCTAGTTCTATCATTAATTATTTATTCCTTTCATAGTTATATAAAAAGTTTATTATATAATATATTTTATATATTTAAGTATTTTCAATATTATATATTATTTTTATAGATGATACAATAAATTTTGTAAAAAGTAGATAATTAATATTCAAAAGAGAGAACAGTTTCACTAAAAGTGATCCATTCTCTCCTTAGATAAGCTATTTTTTTATGTTGTTATTTTACGATTTTTTCTATTATACTATCAATATTTCCAACTAATCTTATAATATTTGGGTTTTGATAAAAATTTACTGAATTTTCTACATCAAAATCTTTTCCATCTAAAGAACATAAATAAATTTTTTTATTTAATGCTAAAGCTATTCCTAATTCTATATGTGTACCTCTTCCAGCTGGTAATAGAATAATAACAATATCAGAGTCAATAATGGCTTGTTGTTCTAATTCAGAAGATTTAATCATATCGTCTATTGTTTCATGAGTAGAGATATTAGAGGCCCAATTATAAGTATGATGTAGACCTTTTGATATTAATTTTTTTGATACATTATTAACTAAATCTTTATTTTGAAAACCTGTTCCTATGTAAAATTTCATAACAGTATATTCCTTTCCTTATAATATTAATTTAATTATTTAAATAATGATAGTCTTTTTGTGATTGGATTTATTTTTTCTATTTCTCCAAATGCTAATATTCCATAATAGTTATGTTCTTCTGTATTTATTTCTTTTGTTTTTATTAGTTGTTCTTCATAAGTATCTCCTGTCATTGTTTCTGTAAAATCTACAAATAATATGCTTTCTTCTTCAAATTTTCTTCTAACTTTTTTTATCTCATTATTTTTGCCACCGTAAAACAATTAGAGATAAACCAGAAATACTTTTGTGTGAATTATGATCTTTATCATCAAAGTCTATAAAAGACATTTTTTCTTTTACTGTGTCATCAGCAATATTAACTAATCCTAACCCCATATGTGCTATTGCATTTAATGCTTTTCCTGTTTCTATTTTTTCATTGATTACTGCTACAAATTTATATTTATCATTATATACCATATAGAATTTCCTCCATTTACAAATAGTTTGATATATTTATAAATTATTTAATTTTAAATATTTTTCTAATGCATCTACATTCATAGTAAAAAATTTACTTTTATTATGTTTTAATAATTCTGCTAATTCAGTAATTTCTATCCATCGAATGTTTCTTGATTCATTAGTTTCTTTTAATGGTTCACCATTAGATTCACATATAAAGTGATTGCATATTATTGAATAGATATTTTTAACATTTTGAGTTACACAAAAAGGCATAAAATTTATTGTGTTTGTTTCTTCATTATATATTTTTTCTTCTTCTCCTTGTATATATGTAACCTTTAATCCTGTTTCTTCAAAAACTTCTCTTCTTACAGTATCATATGCATCTTCATATTCTCTTATTTTACCTGCTGGTAGTTCATATAAACCATTTGTTTCATCACCATTTTCTTTCCATCTTTCTTGAATTATAATATGTTTTTTACCATTTATAGTTCTTTCAACTATTGCTCCAATTGCTGGTATTGCAAATCTTTCATTCATTTATATAAGTTCCTTTCAAAAAAATTATAATTTCATCATATAAGTAATACTATCTATTTCCATTCCAAATTTTTCATATGCTATAATAGCATTTTTATTTTGAGGATTAACAGTTAAATATATATCGGTACATTTATTATTATTGCCTAAGTTTTTTGCAAAATTAAGCATTTTAGTTCCAATTCCCCTATCTCTATATTTTTCATCAACACATAATGTGTCGATACACAACAATTTTCTATATCTTTTAAATTCACTATGTTTTTCAATTATATTTATAATAATATATCCAACAATTTTGCTACTTTGTTTAGCAACATATATACTGTTTGTTTCAAGTAATTTTTTTAGTCGTTCCTTAGTAATTATTTGGTCAATATCTAAGAAAATATCTGAATTCCAATTAACATGCAACTTATGTACTTGTTTTGCTAAGTTATTTATTTCAATTTGATCTTTAATTTGTGGCTTAATAATTTCTATTTCAGTCATAACATACTCCTATAAATTTTATATAAAATTTGTTAGTAATTTGAATTTTAGTATGACAAAATGTTGATATTAGAAAAAAGTCAAACAAAATGCAAGCAATGTTTACATTTGATTTATGAAATTAGTATATAATAATTTTATAAAAATACCTTTATACCCATTATTATTTTCCCCTTTTTGCAATTTCTTCTTTAAGGAATTGATTAACAAATTCCCATCTATGTTTAATAAATAGTCCATTATTAACTAAATCATCAATTTCCTCCCAAGTTGCCCATTTCGCATTAGATACCTCATCTTCTTGAAATTTCATTTTTGATATGTCGTAATCATGTTTTAAAGTATATGTATCTATCCATACATTGCCAGTTTTAAATTTTGTTATAAACTTTAATTCACTAGGATTTATATTTATATCTAGTTCTTCTTTTGCTTCTCTTACTATCGTTTCTTTAGAGGTTTCTCCCAACATTACAGAACCACCTGTCATTACCCATACATTTGGTTCTAGTTTCTTTTGTTCTGACCTCTTTTGAATCAATATTTTATTTTCATTATTGATAATCCATACATCTGCACCTAAATGGTATAATCCTCTATCAAATACTTTTTTATCATATTTTTCCATTATTTCTCCTGTTGGATTACCATTATTATCTAATATTTCCCATTTTTCAATCATAATCACAATTCCTATCTCTATTTGTCAAACATGTTATTAATTTCGTTATTATTTATTAATTGATTATTCAAGATATATCCTCTCTTTTTTAAGAACATACACTAACCATTTGTTATTATTTTCTCCGCCTTCTTTATGAAAGTCTAAAATCTGGTATCCTATTTTAGTTACAATTTTAGTTAATTTTTCTTCATTAAAATAGTTATAGTAACGTTCAGCTCCCATATGATATTCATTGGGAAAGTCAACCCATTCATCATCAACATTATTTGTTTCATGATTCATTGCGTTAAATATAAATATTCCATTATCTTCAAGTGCATCATGAACTTTTTGTAAACACATTGATGCATCATCTTTAGTAAAGTGAACAAATACTCTCCAGCAAAACATAGCAGAATATTTGTCCATAAATTCATCTTTTAATACATTGTATCCCAATTTTCCAATATATTTTGCATTTGAACCATCTCCAGAACCAATTTCAAAAACTTTTGACCCTTTAGGAAATGAACTAATATTTTTCTTAATAAATTTTTCTAGCTCTTCACGTTTTCTTTTTGCTTTGTTTGGATCAAGATTATCATGTTTAATACTAGTTTCTAAATATACATTTGCTTTCTTTTTATATACTTCAAGTGTTTTCTGATTTTCTTTACTCATATAAAACCATCCTTTTATATAAAAATTGTCAGCAATTTAAAATCTAGGATGACAAAAATCTTTGCTATTACTGATTTCTTCCACAACAATTCTTATACTTTTTGCCCGAACCACAAGTGCAAGGATCATTTCGCCCAATTTTAGGAGCATCATTAACTATTGGTTCTTTTTTTTCAGTTTGATTTGTTTTAGGAACAATATTTTCACTTTCTATATTCATACCTGATATAGCTGAATTATCTAAACTTTCATTAGTAATGTTAACAGTAGATGATCTTTGAACATTTGCTCCTGATTTTACAACATGAAGCATAATTTTAGCTACTTCTAATTTGATTTGTCCTATCATTTCATCAAACATTTCGCCACCTTCAAATCTATATTGAACAACAGGATCTTTTTGACCATAAGCACGTAATCCAATACCATTTTTTAATTCATCCATACTATCAATATGTTCCATCCATTTTGTATCTACTACTTTTAATAATACAACTCTTTCTAATTCTCTTATATTATCTCCAAATTCCTGTTCTTTTGCTTCATAGTTTGCAAGAGTTTTTTCTTTCAATTCTGATAAAAGTTTATTACTATCTATTTTATCGTCTTTTAAAGCATCAACTTCTTCAATATTTAAATTTGTTTTAATTTCATTTAATAAAGCTTCTTTATTTACTTTGTTTTCTTCTATTTCTTGTTTATAAGTATCAACAATCATATCACAAGCTGATTCAATCATATCAACTATATTGTTTCTTATATTATTACCATCTAAAACACTTCTTCTTTGAGAATAGATAATATCCCTTTGAATGTTCATAACATCATCATAACTTAATATGTGTTTTCTTATAGAAAAGTTTCTTCCTTCTACTTTGCTTTGAGCACTTTCTATAGTTTTAGAAATTATTTTTACTTCTATTGGCATATCTTCTGGAATATTTCCTTTATCGAAAATTCTTGTAATCATATCTCCACCAAATATTTTTAAAAGATTGTCATCTAGTCCAAGATAAAATCTTGTTTCACCTGGATCTCCTTGACGTCCACTACGTCCACGTAATTGGTTGTCAATTCTTCTAGATTCATGTCTTTCTGTACCAATAATTTTTAAACCACCTGCATTTATTACTTTTTCTTTTTCGTCTTTTATTTCTTCATCAAATTTATTTTGTAAGTCTTTAAATTTTTGTCTTGCTTCTAAAACATCTTCATCTTCTGTTTCATTGAAAGCAGTTGCTTGTTCTATTAGATAATTTTCATATTTTTGCTTTCTCATTTCTTGTTTTGCTAAGTATTCACTGTTTCCTCCAAGCATAATATCAGTACCACGCCCAGCCATGTTTGTAGCTATTGTTACAGCACCATATTTACCAGCTTGTGCTATGATTTCAGCTTCTTTTTCATGGTTTTTGGCATTTAATACTTCATGTGGTATTCCTTCTTTGGATAATAATTTGCTTAATTTTTCTGAATTTTCTATTGATACTGTACCTACTAATACAGGTTGACCTTTTTTATGACTTTCTTTTATATCTTCGATAACAGCTCTAAATTTTACTTCTTCATTTTTATATATAATATCTGTTTGATCCATTCTTGCTAAAGGTTTATTTGTAGGAATTTCAATAACATCTAAGTTATATATTTCTCTGAATTCTCCCTCTTCTGTCATAGCAGTACCTGTCATACCAGCTAGTTTTGAGTACATTCTGAAGTAGTTTTGGAATGTTATTGTTGCTAATGTTTTTGACTCATCTGCTATTTTTACATTCTCTTTAGCTTCTATTGCTTGATGTAATCCATCATTATATCTTCTTCCATACATAATACGTCCAGTAAATTCATCAACTATAAGTACTTCCCCATCTTTTACAATGTAGTCTATGTCTTTTTTCATAATTCCATTTGCTCTTAATGCTTGTGTTATATTATGAACTATGTCTGTATTTGATATGTCATTTAGGTTTTCTAAATTAAATTCTCTTTCTGCTTTTTCTATACCTTTTTGTGTAAGTGATGCAGATTTTGCTTTTAAGTCAACTATATAATCATATTTTTCATTATCTTCGATTTGGTCTGTATCTTTTACATCTTCTTCTATAATTATTTTAGCTGTTAGTTTTTTTACAAAACGATCTGCTTGTTTATATAAATCAGAAGACTTATTTGCTCTACCTGAAATAATTAATGGTGTACGAGCTTCGTCAATTAAAATACTATCAATTTCGTCTACAATGGCATAGTTTAATTCTCTTTGTACCATCTCTTCTTTATGGATAACCATATTATCTCTTAAATAGTCAAATCCAAATTCATTGTTTGTACCATAAGTAATATCTGAATTATATGCTTTTTGTTTATCAGAATGTGGCATTCTACCATATATAAGTCCTACTGAAAGTCCTAAAAATCTGTATACTTTTCCCATCCATTCACTATCTCTTTTAGCTAGGTAATCATTTACAGTAATAACATGAACACCTTTTCCTGTAAGTGCATTTAAATATACTGGTAATGTTGCAACTAAGGTTTTTCCTTCACCTGTTTTCATTTCAGATATTCTACCTTGATGTAATATAATACCACCTATTAATTGTACATCAAAATGTCTTAGTCCTAATACTCTTTTTGAAGCTTCTCTGACTACTGCAAAAGCTTCTGGTAATATGTCATCTAAAGTTTTTCCTTTAGATAATTCGTCTTTAAAATAAGCTGTTTTTGCTGTTAGTTCTTTATCAGATAGTTTTTCCATTTCTGGTTCTAAACTATTAATTTTTTCTACTAGTGGCATAACTCTTTTTACTTCTTTTTCACTATAACTTCCAAAAATCTTGCCAAAAAGTCCCATTGTTTTCCTCCTAAATTCGTTTTAAAATATACCAATTACTATATCACTATTTATTTTTTTTTGCAAGAAAATATGAGTATATTTTCTATATTCTAGCATATGATTTATAAAAAACTAAAAAGGAGATTTTATGATATGCTAGTTTATAATATAAAATTAAATAAAAAATTAATTTTTAAAACAATTTTGGCGGTAATGTTGATAATTTGTATAAGTATAGGTATAGCAGCTTTATATAAAGTTTTAAGTTCTTTTGAAAATAAAAATAATAATTTAATTGAAGATGCTATTCCTTCTTCTGAGGTAGCTGTTTTAACTGCTGAAAATTATACAAATGTTTTAAAGGCTGTTCATGATGATATTGATACTTACATAGGTCAAAAAATATCATTTTCAGGATATGTCTATAGAGTATCAGGATTTTCTGATGATCAATTTGTATTAGCAAGAGATATGGATATTGGAAATAAACAAACATTAATTGTAGGTTTTTTATGTTCTTCTGAAAAATCTAAAGATTTTGAGATGTACTCTTGGGTAAATATTACAGGTGAAATTACTAAAGGTTTTTATAATAATTCAGAAATGCCTGTTATAAAAATAACAAGTATTGAAAAATGTGCAAAACCTGATAATACAAATGTTTTTCCACCAGATGATGAATATGTTCCAACAGCTGTTATATATTAAATATCTACAATTGAGTTCACTATTCCCTTATCTAATATTTCAGCAAAAATATTTTTTAAAATAATAAGAATAATAGGTCCAACAAGTAATCCTATTATTCCAATTATTTTAAAACTAGTGTACATAGCTAATAATGTAAAAATTGGATGAATTCCTATATTGTTGCTTACAAGTTTTGGTTCTAATAATTGTTTAGCTACTAAAATGAAAGCATATAGTCCTAAAATTGAGAATGCCAGCGAATTATTACTTTTTAAGAAAAGTAATAATGACCATGGTACCATTACACTTCCTGCTCCTAAAATAGGTAAAGCATCTATAAAACCTATTGATATTGCCATTAATATTGGATATTGTATTTCCATTCCTAAAAGATAGAAAATATTTAATCCTGTTAGAACAATTATAAAGGTAATTATACTTAAGGTTATTTCTGCTTTTAAATAACCTACTAATGAAGATGTTATATCTCTAACATGTGTCATTATCTTCCCTACCATTTTTTTAGATAAGTGATGTTCCATTCTATCTAATATATAGAATTTATCTGATGTTATAAAATATGTGGCTAAAATAGTTATTATAATATTTATAAACATATTAGGAATTGATGTTATATAATCTAATACTTTGCTTAATAAATTTTTGGCTTGTGTCATAAGAGTATTTAAAAATTCGTTTGTTGAATTTTCAAAAATAGAAATTACTTCATTTGATAAATGTAATTCTTCAAAGTTAATATTAGAAGTTTTACTATCAATAAAATTCATAATTGTTTCTAAATAAGTATTTAATCCAGACAATAAATTAGTTGTTTCTGATATTAATTTTATTCCACCAAATATGATAATTGCTGTTAATATACTAAAAATTATTACTAATACAATAATACTACTTACTTTTCTACTAAAGCTTGTCCTTTTATATATCCATTTTATTAAAGGTTCAATTATAATGGATATAATATATGCTATTAAAAATGGAATATAAAATATTGTTAGTTTACAACCAACTAAAAATATAAAAATTAAAAATATTCCTATAAGACTTTTTTTGAATATATTTAGGTAATCCATATTTATTCTCCTATTTACATTATATTCAAAATATATAAAAAAATACCTAATTTTATGTTATAAGAAATTAGGTATTTTATGATATGTGATAATTAAAAATTAATATTACAAGATGGATTGTTCATATAAGGGTTATTGTTAATATTATTGTTAAATTGTCTATTGTTTTGATATTGAGTTTTACTTAAAATTTCTCTTAAGATAAGAATTCTGATAATATCTTTAAGTAAGCTATCATTTCTATTACTTCTTGAATTACTAGTTTGTGAATTACTTACTTGTCTAGTTTCAGATGTTCTAGTTGTAGTTGATGTTGTATTTGATGAAGAATTATTAGTATTTTGCGAATTTTGTGTATTAGTATTTTGTGTGATTGTAGATGAATTTTCATCATCATACTCTATTTGTCCTTCGACAATATTATAAACTGTATCAACCATATTATTTAAAGCATCCTCATTTAAATATTGATAATTGCTATTGGCTACAACTTTTGAAGCTACAGGAGCAATAATTCTATATATACTAGGATATAAATTATTTATATTTTGCCCCATATTATTTCCATACATATTTTGATTTCCATTATACATACAATTCATATTTGGATTTGTCATATTATTATTCATATTTCCCATCATTTGTGTATTTGGCATATTGTTATAATTCATCATATTATTAGGCATACTATTCATATATGTATTGTTTGGTGTTTGATTATAGAAATATAAATCTTGCATGTAGCTATCATTATTTGAATAAAACATAAAAAAACCTCCTTTTTTTCATTATATGAAGGAGGTTTTGAATTATACTTTATTTAACGATTTCTTTTACATATATTTTAAATAATTTTCCTCTTTCAGCAAAGTTTTTAAACATATCAAAACTAGCACTTGCTGGAGAAAATAATACTATATCACCTTGTAATGCGATTTTGTTTGCTATTTCGACTGCACTTTTTAAAGATTCACAGGTATATATTGGTAATTCTTTTCTAGATTTTTTTAATTCTGTACATACTGCTTTTTCAATTTTAGTAGATGTTTGACCAAGTAAAACTAATGATTTACAATTATCTATTATAGGCTTTGCAAGTACAGTATAATCTAAATTTTTGTCATATCCACCTGCAATTAATATAATATTTTTTAAAGCAAATGCATTTAAACCAGCTATTGTTCTTGTTGGACTTGAACTTACAGAGTCGTTATACCATTTTATTCTATTTTTTGTTTCTTTTACTAGTTCTAATCTATGTTCTACACCTTTAAATTCTGTTAATACAGTTTCAATACTTTCTTTTTCTACTAAGTTTTTTGTTGCAATTATAGCTGAACAAGCATTTTCAAAGTTATGAATTCCTCTTAATTTCATATTTCTTGTGTCAAATACATGCTTTCTAAGTCCTTTTTCACATATTTTTATTTTTCCATCTTCTTTATCATATATATATCCATTTTGTATTTTATTTTTACTACTGAAAAATACTACTTTTCCATGTGCTTGTTTTGCACATTCACGTGTTATTTCATTATCATAATTTAATATTAATAGTCCATTTTTATCTTGATATTTGAATATATTCTTTTTGGCTTTTATATATTCGTCCATATCACTATGGATATTTAGATGATTAGGTGTTATGTTTGTTATTATAGATATTTTAGGACTTATTTTCATATTCATTAATTGAAAGCTACTTAATTCTAGTACAATAATGTCCTCAGGAAGCATTTCAGATATTTTGGTAAATAAAGGTACTCCTATATTTCCTCCTAAAAAACAATTGTGTCCATTTTGCTTTAATATTTCATATATTAAAGTTGTTGTAGTAGTTTTTCCATCACTTCCTGTAACTCCTATTACTAATCCTGGTGTAAGTTCTATTACCATTTCTATTTCAGTTGTAATAATGGCCCCTCTTTGGGCTTCTTTTATAAGTTCTGGTATTATTGGTAGGCAACTTGGAGAACGAAATATAATGTCAAATCCTACTAGTTTTTTTAAATATCCTTCTCCAAATGAAAAGTCCATTCCATAATCTACTATTTTATTTACTATTTTTTTATCTATATCATCTATTTCTTTTCCATCAAATACAGTTACTATTGATTGTAAGTTATGGAGATATTCTATTAATGGAATATTACTAATTCCTAGTCCAATTATAGCAACTTTTCTTCCTTTTAAATATTCATTAAATTCTACCAATTTTTTATTTATGTATTCCATTATACCTCCTAATTTTATACCATTTCTGGTAGTTTTATTTTTTCGAGTACCAAGTTAGTAGATTCAATAACTGTTTTACATTTTGTTACATCTATTTCTATTGTTTTTTTATCATATTCATAAAATCCAGCTTTTTCTTGAAGAATATCTCTTTTTACTATATTTTCTCGTACTTCTTTTTCTTCTTCTTTATTGTTATATTGTTTACATTTTCTTTTTACTCTTTCATCTAAATCAGCTATTATAAAAAAGTGATAATTACATTTTGGATATATTTTCATAACACTTCGTGCTGAAACTATAACATTATAATCTTTTTTTAAGTTATCTATGAGTTGTTGTGCAAATATAAATAAATTTTTGTTATTAGCACTTCCTCCTATAGTTGAAACTGCTAATGATGCTTCTTTTGATTGTAACTTTTCTTCTTCTGCTTTTTTTCCATTTATGTATATTATTGTTTCATTATTTTCAATTTTTATTTGTATTTTGAATAAATCCATCATTTTTTTTATATCAAGATTTTTACCTTCTTTTTTTAATTGGTCTAATTGTTTACCATTTTGCATCATTGCATATACTATTGCTCTATATAAATTTCCTCCATTTAATAATATTGTATTAGGCAATGTTTTTATAAGTTCTCTACATATACTTGTTTTTCCTGCTCCAACTAATCCTTCTATTCCAATAACTATATTTGACATTTTTGTTTCCTTTCATTAATATATAAAATTATATCAGATAAAGATTATTTCTTCAATATATTATAATTTTTAAATGTGAAAATTATAATATATTTGTAATGTTTTTTATATTATAGTATTTAATATATTATAAATATCTAATTTATTATAGGTAATTTAAAAATTTCTTTTTTTAGTTCATCATCACTTGGTATATAATTAGTCATGGTTTTATCATTAAAAGAAGAATATGCTGTCATATCAAAATATCCTGTACCTGTTAGTCCAAATAAAATAGTTTTCCTTTCTCCAGTTTCTTTACATTTTAGTGCTTCATCAATAGCACCTTTAATAGCGTGAGAAGATTCTGGTGCTGGAAGGATAGTTTCATATTTGGCAAATAGTTTAGCTGCTTCGAAAACTTTAGTTTGTTCATATGATTTTGCTTCCATATAACCATCATGATATAATTTAGATATTATTGGCGACATTCCATGATATCTTAATCCTCCAGAATGATTTGAAGCTGGTATAAATCCACTTCCTAATGTATACATTTTTGCAAGAGGTGTCATTTTTCCAGTATCACAAAAATCATAGGCATATGTTCCTCTAGTTAAAGATGGACATGATGATGATTCAATGGCAAGGATATATGGATTGCTTTTTCCTAATAATTTATCTTGCATATATGGTGCAATCAGTCCACCTAAATTTGAACCTCCTCCTGCACATCCTACTATAATATCTGGATACTCTTCTATTTTATCCATTGCTTTTTTAGTTTCAAGACCTATTATTGATTGATGTAATAAAACTTGATTTAATACTGAACCTAATACATATTTGTAACCATCTGTTGTTACAGCTTTTTCAACTGCTTCCGAAATTGCACACCCTAAACTTCCTGTTGTATTTGGATCTGTTTCTAAAATTTTTCTACCAGCTTCTGTAGTATTACTTGGACTTGCAATAACCTCTGCACCAAAAGTTCTTATTATTTCTTTTCTAAATGGTTTTTGATTGTAAGATCCTTTTACCATATATACAGTAAGTGGTATATTAAAGTATGCACATGCTTCTGATAATGCAGTTCCCCATTGGCCTGCTCCTGTTTCAGTTGTTAAGCCTTTTATTCCTTGCTTTTTTGCATAATATACTTGTGCAATAGCTGAATTAAGTTTATGACTTCCTGATGTATTATTTCCTTCAAATTTATAATATATTTTAGCTGGTGTTTCTAATGCTTTTTCTAAATTATAAGCTCTTATTAATGGTGATGGTCTATATATTTTATAAAATTCTTGTATTTCTATTGGTATATCAAAATATTTTGTTGTATTATCTAATTCTTGATTTACTAATTCTTCACAAAATACAGGTAATAAATCTTCTTTTGTTGCTGGTTTTAGAGTTTTAGGGTTTAACATTGGCGCTGGTAATTCTTTCATATCTGCTCTAAGATTATACCATTTTTTTGGCATTTCCTCCTCTGATAGATATGTTCTGTAAGGTATGTTCTTCATATTCTTTTCCTCCTTCTATTTATGTTTTAAAGTATCTCTTAGAACTCCGGATTATTCTAAATTAAATACTTATATAAGCTTTTTATGTTATAAAATTTTAAGATGTTTTTTTATAATATAAAAAGCTCTTATCTCTAAATTTATAGATGTCTATAAATTTAGGGACAAAAGCTTTTAACTTCTGCGTTGCCACCCTAATTGATACTAAATTAGTATCCTCTCATTCATATACTAACATATATGTCCTTATTTTACGGTTAGGTTTCCGTCAACGCCTACTTTATAAAATTTCGGGTTGCACTCCTCAGTCCATTCAATAATACTTAGTTTTGTAATATTTCCACCAACAATTACTCTCTATTAATTTGGGTACTATTTACTATTCTGAATCAACGATTTAAGATTATTATATTATATGCTATAATAACATAATTGTTTTTGATTGTCAAACCTTTTTTTACCTAATATTTTTACACTCGCTATTGTGTGTGCTAAAATAACGTATATTAAATATTAAAATTCTTATATATAATAATATTGTATAGGAGGTATCTATAATATGTTTAAAATCGAAAAAGTAGAAACAATAAATAAAACATTTCGTATACCAGTAGAACTTGTTTCGAAATTACAAATAGTAGCTCAAGAACAGGAAGTATCTATGAATAGTCTAGTTGTACAATGTTGTGAATATGCACTTAATAATTTAGATATTTCAAATTAAACATCTACTTTGGTAGATGTTTTTTCATATAAAAAATTTTTGAATATTTTTTCATTTTTTACAAATACTATTTTTGAATCAAAAGGAGGTGCTTTCTGAGATGTCAAAGAAAAATAAATCAAAAAGTTCAAACAATAATAACAACAATGGTAATGACACAACATCTAATAATTAGTTTTTAAATAGTGACTTTTTAAGCTTTTAATAAATCTTTATTATTCTAAATATATTTGTTTACATTAAAAAAATTCATATTTTATATTTAATATAGTTTAAAAGATTTTAATATATACTTATTATTTAAGTCATATAAAATATAAAGTTTAAATAGATACTGTTTAAGGAAAAATCCTCTTCAAATTTAATATGAAGAGGATTTTTATATAAATATTAATTGTTTAAATATTTACTTAAAAATTTTCCTGTATATGACTTTTCATTTTTACATATTTGTTCAGGGGTTCCAATTGCAATTATTTGACCTCCATTTTCGCCACCTTCTGATCCTAAATCAATAATATGATCTGCTGTTTTTATTAAATCTAAATTATGCTCTATTACTAAAATTGTATTTCCTGTATCTACTAATCTTTGTAATATATCTACCAATTTATGAACATCTGCTATATGTAATCCTGTTGTAGGTTCATCTAATATATACAAAGTTTTTCCAGTTGCTCTTTTAGAAAGTTCTGTTGCAAGTTTTACTCTTTGTGCTTCTCCTCCTGATAATGTAGTTGATGGTTGTCCAAGTTTTATATATCCTAATCCAACATCACTTAGAGTTTGAATTTTCTGTTTTATTCTAGGTATATTATTAAAAAATTCAAGTGATTCTTCTACTGTCATATTTAAAACATCTGCTATACTTTTTCCTTTATATTTTACATCTAAAGTTTCTCTATTATATCTTTGACCTTTACAAACTTCACAAGGTACAAAAATATCTGGTAAAAAGTTCATTTCAATTTTTAATACTCCATCCCCCTGACAAGCTTCACATCTTCCACCTTCAACATTGAAACTAAATCTTCCTTTTTGGTAACCTTTCATTTTAGCTTCATTTGTACCTGCAAAAATATCACGAATAATATCAAATACTCCTGTATATGTTGCTGGATTTGAACGAGGTGTTCTTCCTATAGGTGATTGATCTATATTTATTATTTTATCTATGTTTTCTATACCTTTGATTTTACTACATTTTCCGGGTTTTTCATTTGCACCATTTAATTCTTTTGCTAAATTTTTATATAATACTTCATTTACTAATGTTGATTTTCCTGATCCTGACACTCCAGTAACACAGTTAAATACTCCTAAAGGGATTTTTACTGTTATATCTTTTAAGTTATTTTCTTGTGCATTTAATATTTCAATTGATTTACCATTTGATTTTCTTCTTTTTTTAGGAATTTTTATTTTTTCTCGTCCACTTAAATATTTTCCAGTAATTGATCCTTCTATTTTTTTTATTTCTTCTGCTGTTCCTTGTGCTATAACATTTCCACCATGTACTCCTGCTCCTGGTCCGATGTCTATTATTTGATCTGCTGCATACATTGTATCTTCATCATGTTCTACTACTATTAATGTATTTCCTAAATCTCTTAATTTCTTTAAAGTTGTTAAAAGTTTGTCATTATCTCTTTGATGTAATCCTATACTAGGTTCGTCTAGTATATATAATACTCCAGAAAGACCTGATCCTATTTGTGTAGCTAGTCTAATACGTTGTGCTTCTCCTCCTGATAATGTTCCTGCACTTCTTGATAATGTTAAATATTCTAATCCAACATCCATTAAAAATTGTAGTCTAGCATTTATTTCTTGTAATATAACATTTACTATCATTTTGTCTTTTTCACTTAATTCTAATGAATTTAAGTATTCTTTTAAGTTATTTATAGATAATTCAGTAATTTCATTTATATTTTTATCTCCAACTTTGACTGATAAAACTTCTGGTTTTAATCTTGCTCCATTACAAGAATAACACGGACTGTTACTCATATACATTTCATAAAAACGTCTCATAGCATCTGATTTTGTTTCTCTATATCTTCTGTCTAGTGTTGGTAAAACTCCCTCAAAGGCTTGCGTAAATTCTCTTACTCCTGCTGGAGATTCATATCTAAAATCTATTTCTTCTTCACCTGTTCCATATAATATCTTTTCTAAAAATTCCTTTGGAAGTTTCTTGATTGGTTTATTTTTTATATTAACACCATAATACTTCCCTATACTTTCAAAATACATTTTTGCCATTGTGTCGCCTTTTTTTAATGTACTTGATCCAAATGCTTTTACTCCATCATATAGTGTTTTATTTTTGTCAGGTATAATTAAATCTTCATCCATTTTCATAAGGTACCCTATTCCTGTACAATCTGGACATGCTCCAAATGGATTATTAAATGAGAACATTCTTGGTGATAGTTCTTCAAAACTAATATTACAGTCTGGACACGCATAGTTTCCACTAAAAAGTCTTTCTCCTTTTTCTGGTATGTCCACTTTAACTAAACTGTTTGAATGTTTCATTGCTGTTTCTATTGATTCTGCAAGTCTGTTTCTTATTTCATCTTTTACTACTAATCTGTCTACTATGATATCTATGTTATGTTTTTTATTTCTATCTAAAGTTATGTCATCTGATAGTTCATAGATTTCTCCATCAATTTTTGTTCTTACAAATCCTTCTTTTTGCATACTTTCTAATAGTTTTGTAAATTCTCCTTTTTTTCCTCTTACTATAGGACTTAATATTTGAATTCTTGTTCCTGTTTCTAAACTTAATATTGAATCTACTATTTGATCTAATGTTTGTTTTTCTATTTTTCGACCACATTTTGGACAGTATGGTACTCCTATTCTAGCATATAATAAACGTAAGAAATCATAAATTTCTGTTACTGTTCCTACTGTTGAACGTGGATTTTTTGATGTTGTTTTTTGATCTATTGATATTGCTGGTGATAGTCCTTCTATTGTTTCTACATCAGGTTTTTCCATTAGTCCTAAAAATTGTCTTGCATATGATGATAAACTTTCTACATATCTTCTTTGTCCTTCTGCATATATAGTATCAAATGCAAGTGAAGACTTTCCTGATCCTGATAGTCCAGTTATTACTACAAGTTTGCTTTTTGGTATGTCTATATTTATGTTTTTTAAATTGTGTTCTTTTGCCCCTCTTATAATAATTTTATCGTTCATTTTTTTCCCCTTTACTATAGTTTATAAAATTAATATTATTTTTATAAATATAAAACAGAAATATTATATCATAAAAACAAAAGTTTGTATATAAAAAATCAAAAAAATTTTATTTAATTGATATATCAGTTGTTTTCGTTTACTTTTTGCCAATATTGTGGTATTATATATATGTTAAAAAATTTATAACATCATTTGACAGTGCATTATAGTTGATGATGTCAAAAAATATGAAGGAGGTTATAACAATATGCAACTTGTAAAACCAAGTAATAATAACACCCAAATCTATCGGATTAATGGTGAAATAAGATTACGTTGTAAAACAGATACTTTTTGTGTGGGAGGCCTATCTTTTGATGAGAATGTGCCTTACAAAGGCCTGACATTAAATCAGTTATCTGGGAACTGGAAGCAGCTTGTAGAAGAGCATTTACAAATTGCTACTGATTTAGTGCCAAAAGAGCCAGCAGATCTCTTAAATTATGGAGTTCCAGTTGATTTTATAGGGAATTCTACGCTGGTTAAAACATGCATACCAATTCCTATTTCATGTTTGGTTCGAGGGTATTCGGACTCACGAGGACATAAACTGGATAAGGCAATTTACCTGCCTTTTATGAAAAATCGTGGCAATCTTGATCCATTTAAGTCATTACAACAAGAGATTTTATATCTTTCTGATTTTATAAAGAAAAAATTAAATCTCTCATCTGATGCAGAAGTCGAGTTAGAAGCCCAAGAATTATCAGAGTGTGTTGAAAATGTGTCGCGGGAAGTGTATGAGTTTATGCATGAATATGCTTTAAAAAGAGGCCTCATATTAGCCGAAACTCAGCTGAATTTTGGATTTATCCGAAACTCCAACTCAGGTGAGTATGAGCTGGCATTAATAAATGATGTTGGCATACCTGATGAGGAAACCATTTTTTGGGATACTGAAACTTTTAATAAAAAAGAGTATCAGGTAGCTCTGCACGAGGTTCTGAGCAGTCGTAAATATGCCACACAGATAATTTGTGATGAGCAGTTAGTCAGCATGCAGTCATATATATATGCCATGATATTTAAACACATATTTGAGAAGGATGTTGTTGAAGTAAGTACAGGTATTATGTGGGATTGTTATAAAATCCTTTTTTAATAATCTGATTTAAGATTTAAAGCTAAAAAAAGCCTTAGCACCGAAAGGTGTTAAGGCTTTTATCTATTTTTGGGTTCAATTTTATTATATTTTAAGAATTATCTTAATAATTTCAGTTATATTAACTTCTATCTTCAAACTTTTCTAATTCTTTTATTTTATCACGCAATTCAGCTGCTTTTTCAAATTCCATATTTCTAGCATATACTAACATTTCATCTGTTAATTTTGAAATTATATCTTCTATACTCTCATCTTTATTTATATTATATTTACTTTGTATATCTTCAACAATTGTAGCTTTTATAACATCTCTTACAGATTTTCTTATAGTTTGTGGTGTTATTCCATGTTCTTGATTATATTTTTCTTGTATATTTCTTCTTCTATTAGTTTCACTAATTGCTTTTTCCATAGATTCTGTAAGTTCATCTGCATACATTATTACTCGTCCATCTGTATTTCTAGCAGCACGACCAATTGTTTGTATTAGTGAACGTTCTGATCGCAAAAAACCTTCTTTATCTGCATCAAGTATTGTTACTAATGATACTTCAGGAATATCTAATCCCTCTCTTAAAAGATTTATCCCAACTAATACATCAAATTCCCCTATACGTAAATCTCTTATTATTTCCATCCTTTCTAAGGCTTTTATATCTGAATGCATATAACGTACACGTATACCAGCGTTTCTAAGATATGCTGTTAAATCTTCTGCCATTTTTTTTGTAAGTGTTGTTACTAATACTCTATCTCCTTTTTCTACTTGTATATTTATTTGTTCCATAAGATCGTCTATTTGATTTTCAGTTGGTTTTACTTCTATTTTAGGATCTAATAGTCCTGTTGGACGTATAATTTGTTCTACAACATTTTCTTTACTATGATTTTTTTCATAGTCTGCTGGTGTAGCACTTACAAATACACATTGATTTATTCTTTCTTCAAATTCTTCAAATTTTAGTGGTCTATTATCAAATGCAGATGGTAACCTAAATCCATAATTGATTAATGATTCCTTTCTCGCTCTATCTCCATTATACATTGCTCTTACTTGTGGTATGGTTGCATGTGATTCGTCTATTAGTAATAGAAAATCATTTGGAAAATAATTAAATAAAGTATATGGTGGACTACCAGGTTCTCTACCACTTATATGTCTAGAATAATTTTCTATTCCTTGGCAAAATCCTGTTTCTTTTAACATTTCTATATCAAAGTTTGTTCTTTCCTCTATACGTTGTGCTTCTATTAATTTTTTATTTTCTTTAAAGTATTCTACTCTCTCTTCCATTTCTTTTTCGATATTATTTAAAGCTTTTTCAAGCTTGTCTTTACTTGTTACATAATGAGAATTTGGGTATACCATTACATGTTCTCTTGTGGCAGTTGCTTTTCCAGTTAATGGATTTATTTCTGATATTTTCTCAATTTCTTCTCCCCAAAATTCTACTCTTATTGCTGTTTCTTCTTGATTTGATGGAAAAATTTCTAATATATCACCTTTGGCTCTAAAAGTTCCTCTTTTAAAGTCCATTTCATTTCTTGTATATTGCATATTAATTAATTTTTTCATTACCTTATTTCTATCTATTTCCATTCCTGGACGTAATGAAACTATCATATTTTCATAATCAATTGGATCTCCTAATCCATATATGCATGATACAGATGCTACTACTATTACATCTCGTGTTTCAAATAATGATGCTGTTGCTGAATGACGTAGTTTATCTATTTCATCATTTATTGATGCATCTTTTTCTATATATGTGTCTGAAGCGGCTAGATAGGCTTCGGGTTGGTAATAATCGTAATAAGACACAAAATATTCAACTCTATTTTCTGGAAAAAACTCTTTGAATTCACTATAAAGTTGTCCAGCTAAAGTTTTATTATGTGCTAAAACTAATGTTGGTTTTTGTGTTCTTTCTATTATATTTGCCATTGTAAACGTTTTTCCGAGAGCCTGTAACTCCTAGAAGCGTCTGAAATTTCTTACCTTTATTTATTCCATTTACTAAATAATCTATTGCTTGTGGTTGGTCTCCTGTTGGCTTATATTCTGAATGAATTTTAAACATTTTTCCTCCTTATGATTTTATCAAAATGATTACTGTCAACCCATAAATTCGTGTATTGGTTACAATAATTTGTGTAATCTAACAACTTTACGACAATTAGTAAGAAACATTTTTTATAAAAAAATGCCCTTTATACGAATTGGGTCATAAACTTTATACTTTTACATCTTATCGCTTTATTATTATGATAATTTTTCATTATCTTAGCATTTTATTTTTTATTACTAATAATTTCTTGTATTTGTATTAATGTATTTAAAGGCTTAACAAACAATTATTTATATGAATTTGGTCAGCACTGCTAACCGAATTCGATAAACTTGAAACTATATTTCTCTTTATTAATCATCGTTTAAGAAATTCATCACTAAATCAATAATTACTTCTTTTTCTTTTGGATTAGATTCTGCAATTAGCAATGTTAATGCTGCTAATGTGTTATTATCAATTGTTTGCTTACCATCTTTATATAAAATATCATAAAAATTTAAAAAATATATAAACAGAGTTGCTGCAATTCTTTTATTTCCATCTGCAAAAACATGATTTTTAACTATTAAATATAAGAAATTGGCTCCTTTCTCTTCTATACTTTTGTATATATCTTGTCCACCAAAACTTTGATAAATATTTCCTATAATTGATTCTAGCCCTTTATCTCTTTCAACAGCAAACAACGTACTTTCTTCATTAAATCTAAGTTTATTTATTATCTCTATACATTGCTTATATTCAATTTTTCTTTCATCTATATTGCCATCTATTTTCTTTAAAGTTCTATGGTCGTAATGATCTAATAAATCTAATGCTTTTGAATAATTGCCAATTACTTTTAAAATTTCTTTTGCATCATTTCCTTCTAATCTTTTATCTATACGATTTGCAATATCAATTAATTGTATTGCTTTTTCTAGGTATTCCAATCTTTTTTGATTTACTGCATACCCTTTTAGCATATAATCCTTTAAAACTTTATTTGCCCATTGTCTAAAAATCACTCCATTTTTAGATTTTACTCTATAGCCAACAGATATTATAACATCAAGATTATATAATTTAGATTTTCTACCACCAGAACTTTTGTCGGAAATTCCGACAGAAGTTTTTTCATCAAGTTCTCCTTCTTTGAAAATATTACTAATATGTTCACTTATTGTTGAGTGTTTTACATCAAATAGTTCTTCCATTTGTGCTTGAGTAAGCCACACTGTTTCTTCTTTTAAATTTACCTCTAATTTTACTCCTTGATTTTCAAATAAAATAATTTCATTTTTCTTTTCGATCATAAGCCCCTTCTTTTCTCTATATTTTTTCATTACACGAATTAGTCCACAAGCTTTTTTGTTTAGTTTTTTTAGGCTTATTTAGTCATCTTTCAGTAAACTAAATAAAACTAAAAGGGTTTTTGTGTTCTTTATTTGGAGTATGTATTATAATATGTAATATAACATTATACTTAATTTTCTATTTTATTATTTTAAAAAAGTTATTAAATTAAAATATTAGATACATTTTCTCTAATATCATCTATATCATTATAAAAGATAACTTTTTTTATTTTTGGTGAACCTAAAACCGTGCTTGATATTTTACTTCCATTTTTAGCCACTATTATAATAGGAATATCTAATCTCACAGCTTCTTGCAATTCCATTCCTTGACCAGTTGAAGGACTACTCATTTCTGCAATTACTAAATCAGTTTCTTTTAAAAGCTTCATAACTCTTTTATACATTTCCTCGTTTGTTCCTTTAAACTTTATTGTATCAATAGGAGAGTATAGTTTTTCAGTATATTTTTGAAATTCTTTTACTAAGATTTCATATATTTTTAAACTATCTTCAGATGCTGTTGTAATTGTTCCTGTTATCATTATATTTTTAAATTTATTCATTTTTTACTCCTTATTTTTATTTTTAATTAAAGAAATTATAGCCGATATTAACTGTGAAACTTCTTGAATTGCACCAACATAAGCTTTAACTATAATATTATAAATAGTCCATCCAAAACCAGCTATTCCTGTTGTTATTCTAATAATTGTTACATTGTCTTGCCATAATCCATAAGTATATATAACTGTTATTATTATAGGAATTATACTCCAAATATTTTGCCAACTTATAATACCAGATACTATTGCAATAATTTCAAATATTAATAATACTAATAGTGATGGTTTTTTATCTTTTTTCTTATAATAATAAAATATTATACATCTTATTGTATTTATTATAGATATTACTGCTCCTGTTAAAGCGTTTAATAAGAAATATTGTATGGTAACTACAAAATTTGCAAATATAGAACACATTACAATTTTTTCTTTTGTTTTAAATTGAACAGATATTACAGTTAATATTAATGCTATTATTCCACATATTTGTGCTAATATAAACATTTTTATAAAGCTCCTTTGAATTTTTTTAGTTTATAATAACATAAAAGAAAGTAATTATCAATATAATTACCTTCTTACTTAAAAATATTATTTTATTATATCTTTTAATGGTATTGCAAGTTTTCTTAATTCTTTAAAACATTCTTTTGCTTTTTTTATTTCAAGTTTATTCATTGTAACATACCCTCTTGAAGTTCCATCACTTGGTAAATCAACAAGTAAAGCATAATCATCTATTCCAATCCAACCTTCTTTAATAATTTGTAAAAGTTCAGGATAATTTTTTTTCAATTCATCTAAATCAACAAAATTTGTAATTATTTTATTACTTGATAAATATCTTTGAATATATTGATTTTTTATATATTCTTTAACATGATTTCTATTAAATATGAATATTCTTTCCATTTTGACTCCACGATTTACTGCATCAAAATTACTTTGAATAAATTTTCTTTCAGCTGGATCTTCATTCCATTCATTATCCATCATAGTAGATGTAATCCACATTTCAGAACCTTTTTTTGTTTCAGAAAAGAATTTATCTAGTATACGGTAAAATTTTCCTGAATCTAAATCTTCAGTTTTTGATTGTTCATCAACTGATAAATAACCTCCATCAGAGATAAGAGAACTACCATTAGTATATTTGTGTCTTGTAAGCATTAAATATATATCATCTGCAATTTCGTGAGGATATCCTAATCTTTTCATTGGAATTGAATCTCTAGTTTTATTAAATGTATCATCATTTTCCATGACTCCACCTATCCATCCTGCTACAACAGAATTAACTCTAACTCCATACATTTCAGTATAAACATTTGCAAATGTTTGAACTAGATTAACTTTTGCTGCTTGTGCTGATGCATAAGCAGATGCTCCAAATGAACCACGATATGCTTCAATGCTATTTACTATAACAATACTTGATTCAAAATTCATTTTTTTTACTATTTCTCTAACTAACAAATTAGCTGAAAAAACATTTACTTTGTAACTGTCTTCAAATTTGTCGTAATCAAAATCTAATGCATCTTCTAATTCAAAATATATTTCCATAAATACAAATCCATAAACATCTCCAGATATTTCATCTACAGTTTTTTTAAGTGTTTTTCTATTAAAATAATCAACTGGTTTTAGTTTAATATCCTTATGAATTAGACTTTTTTCAACTATACTTCCCTTCTGATATAAACCAATAATATAAAAACCTTTTTCAATTAAAATTTTAGCAAGTTCTTTTCCTATTTCAGAATTAATACCAGCAATAACCATAATTTTTTTATCACTATGTTCTTTTGAATAACTAGTTCTTTTATCCATAGGTTTACTTGCATCTTTAGGAATATTCCATCTTCTACCTGTTTTATAGGCTCCTGGAATTCTATTATTATTTAATAAATAAATAATTCTTCTTTCACTTATGTTCCAAAGTTTTGAAGTTTCTTTTACTGTTAAATAATCCATTTTCATCACCTATTTATATAATATACGAAATTCGGAATAATGTCAATGTTGGATATTCTCTAGGATATTATTATTTTATTTTGCCAAATATTTCTGGCTTTCCACCTACAAAATATGTATTTCCATTATCATATATTAATGCTTGTGAATCAGTTAGTGCATATACTGTAAAAGGATTGTCTGCTAATGCTCTTTCATAAAATTCTTTATCCCATTGAAGGTGGTCTTTTCTCATATAGTGTGGTATTATATTTACATCTATTAATCCTAAAGTATTATATTTTATATCTGAAATATTTGTTTTGTATCTATTAAGCCAATAATTATTGCTTTCTATTTGTTTGCCCAAAACTGTTGATCCTGCTGAAGTTCCCATAATAACTATTTCTTTTGAAATTTCTCTTAATATTTCATCAAATCCTGTTTGTTTGAAAATTTCTGGTAATATAAATTGTTTACCACCAACAATATAGATTAAATCTGCTAATAAACATCTTTTTTTGATTTCTTCTTTACTATATGCTCTTAAATTTACAAAATCTATATTACCTCCAATATATTAAATAACTCTTGATAATTCTTTTATCATCCAATCTTTACTTGTATTCCATCGTAAAGCTGTGTATGCTTCATTTATTATAGCTATGTTAATTTCTTGTAATGGTTTTCCAACTAATTCAGAAACTTTATTTGCAATATCATTTGTTGTAAATCCTCGTGAAGATAAAATTAGTTTCATTTTTCTTTCCTCCTCTTTTAATATTTTTTTAATTATACAAAAAATGACCTAATTTGTATAGGTCATTTTAAAAATTTACAAACATCCATTCCTAAATGGACAAAAATGTCCATTAACTAACGTCCCCAATTGGTCAGTCTTTTATTATATTTTTACTTCCTGTATATGTTGCTATAAAATAAGCTCCATATATAGCTCCCATAATTATTATAGTTGCTATTATTGATGGTAATAAATCTTTTGAAGAGGCTATTCCTGATAATATTGAAAGTGCAAATTGTATTCCAAAAATTGAATGTATTATAGCAAGTAATAGTGGAACTCCAAAAAAAATTCCTATTTGTCTAAATAATGCTTGGTTTATCATTCTTTCATCACATCCAATTTTTCTTAATATTGTATATCTTTGTTTATTATCAGAACTTTCTGTTAGTTGTTTTAATGCTAATATAGCAGAACTTGCAATTAAAAATATTATTCCTAAATATATTGCTATAAATGTTACAATTGTTGCTAACCCTACACTGGCTTCTATTATACTTATTTTAGTTAACCCATCTATTTCAAAACCATTATTATATAAGTTTTGTATAAAAGAAGAATCATCACTTGTAAAATTCTTTTCTATTTCTTCCTTTTCTTCATCTGTATTTGCATTATAATTTGCTGCTAAAAAATATTGTTCTTTCATATCTTCTGTTAAATTACAACTATCTGGTACTAATAATATTCCTGTATTTGTATGACTTGTTGACATTATAATAAACCCACTTTTACATTCAGTATATTTTGATTTATAGGTTTTACCTTCTATTTCTATTGTATGATTTCCTTCTTCTAATACTTTATTTCTTATACTTTCCATACTTTCAAAATCACATAACATTATATATTCATCTTCATTCAAACTATATTCATCTATTCCATATAATTTAGCTACTTTATTATAGTCAGATATTTTTACTATCATTTCTGTTGTATCATATTTTAACATTGGATATATTTGTTTTACTTCTTCTATTTTTTCTCCAAAAAAATTTTCCCAGGTTAAATTAGTTGATGAATATATTGGTATTTCTACTAAATCTTTTAATAAATTAACATTTAGTCCATTGTTTATTAAAGTATTTTGTATTTGTATTTTTGAGTCTTCCCTTTGATCAGGTGTATATATTTTTTCTTTCCCATTTCTAGTAGTTATTTTTTCTGGTAAATTTGCTGTTTTATATAAGTTTAAATCTACTGGAGTCATTTCTTTTAAATCTCTTTGCATTGTATTTCTTAAAGCTAAACTTGAAGATAAAATTGTAATTGTCATAAATAACATTAAACATATAACACTCATACTTATTACTGTTGTATTTATTTTATTATTTATTTGTCTTAATACAAACATATTTGTATTTCTATAATATACACTTTTTATTGATTTTATTATGCTTAATATAAAACCTGATAAAGACCAAAATATTAGAATTGTACTTATAATTCCCATTAAAATTGGTGGTAATAGTTTGTCTGCTGTAGTTAATGTATGTATATCAGCTGTTACTTTCCAATAAGCATATCCAAGTATTATGCAACCTATTACAAATACTAATATAGAAATTATTGGATTTTTTATTTTAACTGTTTCATTTTTCTTTATGGCATTTAATAAATTTATTAATTTGTATCTTGAAATACTCATTGTATTAAATATCATTACTGCTAAATACATTACTGCAAAATATATACATGTTTTTATACAAGCTTCTTTTGAAAATACAAATTCAAAATTACTCATATCAGCTTCAAACATTTTACCTACAAGTATTGTCATAAATTGTGATGCAAATATTCCTATAATAATTCCTATAACAAGTGATATTATCCCTACAAATATTGTTTCTATTAGTATAATTTTTGATATTTGCCTTTTCCCCATTCCAAGTGTCATATATATTCCAAATTCTTTTTTTCTTCTATTAATTAAAAAATTATTTGCATAAACTATTAGTAATCCTAATATTACTGCTACAAAAACTGATACCATACCCAGCATATCTATCATAAGTTTTATAATTTCTCTTTGAGATTTTGATATTTCAAACATTGCTTGTTGACTATCTAATGAGTTAAACATATAGAAAATTGCTACACCTAACACTAATGTTAAAAAATATATAGCATAGTCTTTAAAACTCTTTTTTATGTTTTCTAATGATAATTTAAATAACATTGTTTAACTCACCCCCAAGAAGTGTCTGTACTTCAATTATTTTTTCAAAAAATTGTTTTCTTGTATCATTTCCTTTTATAAGTTCATTAAATATTTTTCCATCTTTAATAAAAATAATTCTTTCTGCATAACTTGCTGTAAATGCATCATGTGTAACCATAAGAATTGTAGCATTTAATTTTTGGTTTAGGTATTCAAAAGTTCCTAATAATTGTCTTGCTGATTTAGAATCTAAAGCCCCTGTTGGTTCATCAGCTAATATTATTTTTGGATTTGTTATAATTGCTCGTGCAGATGCAATTCTTTGTTTTTGGCCTCCTGATACTTGATATGGATATTTATTTAATATATCTGCTATTCCAAGATCTTTTGCTATACTAGTAACTTTTTGATTAATTTGAGTTGGATTTACTTTTTGTATAGTTAATGCTAAAGCAATATTCTCATATGCAGTTAAAGTGTCTAATAAATTAAAATCTTGAAATATAAATCCTAGTTCTTCTCTTCTAAATTTATTTAAATTATTTCCTTTTAATTTTGTTATATCTAATCCATTAATTATAATATGTCCTGAACTTACTTTATCAATTGTAGATATACAGTTTAAAAGTGTAGTTTTTCCTGAACCGCTTGCTCCCATTATTCCTACAAATTCTTTAGTTTCTACTTTAAAACTAATATTATCTATTGCTTTTGTTAAGCTAGATTTATTTCCATAGTATTTTTCAATATTCTTGACTTCTAATACATTACTCATAATATTCTCCTTTCATTTTATACTTTTATTATAGAATATTTTATTTTTTTGTAACATCGATTTACATTACAATAACCTTACATTTCTGTAAGGTTATAATTAGTATAGATAATTCTATAAAATTTATTTTTTTACTTTCAATAATCTTAATGCATTTATTATTGCTATTACAGAAACACCAACATCAGCAAAAACAGCTTCCCACATTGTTGACATTCCCCAAGCACTTAAAATTAAAACACCAACTTTAATAGAAATAGCAAATATTATATTTTCTTTAACAATTCGCATTGTTTTTTTAGATAGCTTTATAACATTTACTATTTTAGATGGTTCATCTGTCATTATAACAATATCTGCTGCTTCTATTGCGGCATCTGATCCCACTCCTCCCATAGCAATTCCTATATCTGCTAATGCTAAAACTGGTGCATCATTTATACCATCTCCTACAAAAGCAAGTTTGCCTTTTTTAGATGTTTGTTTTAATAAATTTTCAACTTTTTCTACTTTACCATCTGGTAATAATTCTGTATATACTTTATCTAATTTTAATTTGTTTGATACGTTTTCTCCTACTTGCTTTTTATCTCCTGTTAACATTATTGTTTGTTTTATATTATTACTTTTTAAATTTTGAATTGTGCTTTTTGAATCACTTTTTATTTTATCTGCAATTAAAATATATCCAGCATATTTTCCATCTATAGCTGTATATAAGATTGTTCCTATTTTATCGCATTTTATAAAATTAATTTGTTTTTCCTTCATTAATTTTTCATTTCCTACTAAAACTTCTTGTTTATCAATAGTTGCCATAATTCCTAATCCTGATAATTCTTTTGTTTTAATAATTTGTTTTTCATCAATTTTTTCATTATAAGCTTTTTTTAAAGATATAGATATAGGATGATTTGAATAGTTTTCAGCATATGCTACTGTTTTTAGTAATTCTTCATCTGTTATTCCTATTGCTTTTATTTCTTGTACTTCAAAAATTCCTTCTGTTAATGTTCCAGTTTTATCAAATACTACTATCTCAGTATTAGATAATTGTTCTAAATAGTTACTTCCTTTTATTAATATACCCATTTTTGATGCTGCACCTATACCTCCAAAAAAGCTTAATGGTATTGATATAACTAGTGCACAAGGACAAGATACTACAAGGAATGATAAAGATCTATATAACCAGTCTAAAAAACTTGTTTCTTTTATAATAATTGGTGGTACTATAAAAAGAGCTAATGCAATTATTACTACTGTTGGTGTATAATATCGTGCAAATTTACTAATAAAGTTTTCTGATTTAGATTTCTTACTACTTGCATTTTCAACTAAATCTAATATTTTACTTACAGTTGATTTGCCATATTCTTTAGATACTTCTATTTTTATCAAACTTGTTAAATTTATTGAGCCACTCAAAACTTCTTCACCTAAATTGATTTCTTGTGGTAATGCTTCTCCTGTTAATGCTTTAGTATCTAAGTTTGTATTGCCTTCTACTATTTTACCATCTAAAGGAACTTTTTCACCTGGCTTTACTATAATTATTTCTCCTACTTTTACATCATCTGGATTTACTTTTACAATTTCATTATTTCTTTCTACATTTGCAAAATCAGGTCTTATATCCATTAAATTAGCTATTGATTTTCTTGATTTATCAACTGCATAACTTTGAAATAATTCTCCTATTTGATAAAATAACATTACTGCAACTGCTTCTGGAAATTCTCCAACTCCAAAAGCACCAATTGTTGCAACTGACATTAAAAAATTTTCATCAAAAATTTTACCTCTAAAAATATTTCTTATTGCTTTTTTTAAAATGTCTAAACCAACAATAATATAAGATATAATAAATAGTACATTATTTATTAATTCATTATTAAACTTTATTATAATTGAAATTAAAAATATCATAAGTGATATTAGGATTTTAATTCCTCTTTTTTTCATTAGTTTTTCCTCCTAAATTTCTTCTATTATTACATCTGGTTCTTCTTTTTTTATAACTTTTTTTATTTTTTCAATTATTTCTTCTTTTTTTTCTATATTACATTCGATTTCCATTTTTTCTGACATAAAATTTATATTTGCATTTTCTATTCCTTCTATTTTTTGTATTAGTCTTTCTAAATTGTTTGCACAATTTGCACAGTCTAATCCTTTTATTTTAAATTTATTTTTCATAACTTTTCTCCTCCATAAATCCTATTTTCTATGTTCTATATATTGAACACCAATTTCAAATACTTGTTTTACATGTTCATCATCTAACATATAAAAAACTTCTTTACCTGATTTTCTACATTTAACAATTCCACTTCTTCTTAAAGTTCCTAATTGATGTGAAATAGAAGATTTACTCATACCAAGTACATTTGCTATATCACATACACACATTTCATTTTGATCTAAAGCAAATAAAATTTTAACTCTTGTTGTGTCCCCAACAATTTTAAAAAACTCAGCTAATTTATTAAAAGTATCTTCTTCTAACATATTTTTTGAAGTCTTATCAACTACTGTTTTATGAATTACATTACAATCACATACAAATTCATTTTTTGACATTATTTCCTCCTTGTTTATTTTACTTTAATAATATAATTGAATAATCGCTCAACTATAATTACATTATATGTGAATATATACTCAACTGTCAATAGTTTTTTGTTTAATTTATAAAATAGTATATTTTATATAAAAATAAAAACCACAAACTGACTAAATTTTATTACAGTTTATGGTTTTTAAAATTATATTTAATTTTGTTTTATATCATAAATAAATTCATCATGTAAAAAATATATAATAACAAATATATAAAGCCATTTGCTTTACTCATTTGATTTTTTGGTGGAATAAAAGGAAACAAAGCTAATATTACAGTTCCAATTATTAAAATAGTTAAATCTCTATTATAACTTAAATTATATATAATTGGGTTAATTATTGAAGATACTCCTACAATTAATAACATATTAAAAATGCAAGATCCTAGTATATTTCCAATTGCAATATCACTTTTTCTTTTTAGAGCAGCTGAAACACTTGTTACTAATTCTGGTAGGCTTGTTCCTATTGCAAGTATTGTTACACTTATTATTTTTTCACTTAAATTAAAAAACTCTGCTACTTTTACTGCATTATCTACACTTAAATCTCCACCTATTTTTAATGATATAATTCCTAATATTATAAATATAATATCTTTAAATGTTGATGTTTCTTTTGTTTGCGTATTTTCTGAATGTTCATCATCTTTGTCGAATTCATCACCTTTAAATGCTATAACTATTGTATAAATTATAAATAATGCAAATAAAACACTTAAAATAATTCCATCAATTCTTGAAACATCTTGTCCTATATTACATATGAATATAAATATAATAGATATACCTAAGCACATTGGTATTTCTATTAATTTTGTTTCTTTTTTAAATGCAATTGGATTTAATATTGCAGATACTCCTAAAATTAAAAATAAATTACAAATATTACTTCCTAATACATTTCCAATAGCCATATCGGAATGACCTTCTAGTGCAGATGTTATGCTTACAAATAATTCTGGCATTGATGTACCTATTGAAATAATTGTTAATCCTATTATTATTTCTGGTATATGAAATTTTTTAGCTATATTGCTAGCTCCATCTACTAAAAAATCGGCTCCTTTAATAAGTAATATAAAACCAAATATTATTAAAACTACTGATATGAACATAATACGTATACTCCTTTTATAATTAATATGTTTGATAACAACAATATCATAATTTTATAATTTCATCAATAGTTATAATTCTATTTCTATAATCAAATTTTTATTTATAGAATTAATATTATATTTATAGTATATTTGTGCTTAAAATTATTCAATCTTTAAGCCACCATCTACTCTTATTATTTCACCATCAATGTAACGTGCTTTGTCAGATGCTAAAAATAGCACAATTTCAGCTATTTCTTCAGGTTCTGCAAAGCGTTTTAATAACGTTTTTTCTCTTTCTTCTTTTAAAAAACTTTTAGATAAATCTTCATTCATTTCTGATTCTACCCAGCCTGGTGCAACTGCATTAACATTTACATATGGTGCAAATTGAATAGCCAAATTTTTAGTTAAATTAATAAGACCTGCTTTTGATGCATCATAATCAATACTTTCAGGATAAATTGTATCAATTCCATTTGTTGATGATATATTAATTATTTTTCCATATTGTTTTTCTTTCATATAATTTCCAGCATATTTAGAAACTAAAAAAACTCCAATTAAATTTGTATTTAATGTATCATGCCAATCTCTAACTTCTCTATCATTAAACTCCATATCAATAGCAATTCCAGCATTATTTACAACTACATCTATTTTTCCAAATTCTTTTATAATTTTTTCAATCATACTTTTTACTTGTTTATCATTTGATACATCTGCCTGAATACATAAACATTTATTACCATAGCTTGAAATAATTTCAGTAATTACTTCTGCTTCTTTTGTATTACTTTTATAGTTAATTATTACATTTGCACCTTCTTTTGCAAATTTAACTGCAATACTTCTTCCTATTCCTCTTGAAGATCCTGTTACTAAAACTACTTTATTTTTAAAATTCATTTATATCACCTTCCGAATTTAATTTTTGAGCATATGTATCTAAAATATAATCAAAATAATTATTATATTGCTCAACAATCTCTTTATTACAATTAACAATTCCTAAAGAATACTCATCATCATATGTGTCTTTATATACACAATCTTCATATATAATTATTCCATCTCTTAATTTATTTATTATATTTGGTTCTTTTTCAATCAATTTATTTTTATCTATAAAATACATTTTATAATTAGATGATATATTATTTAATAAAATCTTAAAAAAGTAGTTAGATTTCATTAATTTTAATTCTGCTGGTGTAAGTATAAATATATCTATTATATTTTTATTATTTTTTACATCTATTAATTTTTCTGTAAGATAATTTATTTCTTTTACAGAATCATCATATACTTTGGTGCTGTAAAAACTTATATATTTATTACTACTATTAGTTCTATTCATTTTAGATAACCAAAAATAAGTTTCATTTATTGATTCAAATTTAAAAGTCCAATCTTCTGGTTTTAATTTTATTTCAGTCAAATCATATATTAATCTATTGTAATTATTATGATTATTTATTAATTCATCAACTTTTTTATTAAAAATACTATATATTCCTTTTCTATATAGATATTCTTTTTGAACATTAGAATATATATTATTATCATTAACTAAGTTAGTAATAATATAATTTATTAACAATTTTTCTTTATTAATTATATATTTTTCATTACTAATTAATATAATTGGAATATTGATATCTAAATTTTCATTTTCAAAATCATTATTTTCATTTATATATATAATATTTGTTATGTCTTTTTTTATTATATCTAAGTTTTTTACTATTTCAAATTCTATTTTTTCAATATTCATATAATAAATTAAAGCATTTACTAAATTATTTTCTTTATTACTTTTAATAAGTATTTTTGCCATAAAATTCCTCCTTTAAATTATTTAAAAAATTGGTATGACTATTTTTAGGAAAGATTATTTTTACTTCTGTTCCTTCATTTTCTATTGAATTCAATTCTAAACCAATTTGCAATTTATTACATAATTTTTTACATAAAAATAATCCTATTCCTGTAGATTTTTTTCCATTAATTCTACCATTACTTCCTGTAAAACCTTTTTCAAATACTCTAGCTATCTCTCCTTTTTTTATTCCTATTCCATTATCTTTTATATATAAAACAACATTATCTTTCATTTCTTTACTAAATATAATTATCTCACTGTTATTTTTATTTGAATATTTTATACTATTTATAATAATTTGATTTAAGATAAATATTATCCATTTACTGTCTGTATATACTTCTAGATTTATTTCTTTTATAATTACTTTTATTTTTAAAGATATCAATTGATTTTTATTTTTATTTATAACATTATTTATAATTTCTTGTAAATTTATTTTTCTTATTATATAATCTTTTTCAACATTGTTACTTCTAGCATAAAAAAGAGCTTGTTCTGTATAATCTTCTATTTTATCTAATTCTTCATTTATACTCTTAGTTGTTTCATTCTTATTGTTTTCAGCTATTAATTTACTTGTTGCTATTGGAATTTTTACTTCATGTATCCAAAGTTCTATATAGTCTTTATATTCTTCTTGTAAGTGTTTATAATAATTTACATTATCTAACATTGACTTATTACTATCTTGTAATATTGATTTTAAAATTTTTCCTTCTAAAAATTGAGCATCATTAATAATTTCTGTTATTAAATATTTTTTATCAAGTTCATTTAATTCGTTTTCTAAATCTGTATAATAGCTTTTCTTTATACAAAACTCAATAATTAATCCTACAAAATATACTAATATTATACTAAATGGTATATATATTTTTATTAATGTATCTAAATCATATATCATTAATAAAATTTCAATAGTAGATAATGCAAATAATATTAAAAAAATATTTATAATTTTATCTTTTATAAAGTTAATAAAATTCATTTTAATATATATCCTTGTCCTCTTTTAGTTTCTAATAATTCTTTTAAACCTATTTGTTCTAATTTATTTCTTACTCTAGTTATATTTACTGTTAATGTATTATCATCAATAAATTCATTCGTACTCCATAAAAAGTCCATCATTTCTTCTCTTGAAACTATTTTGTTTTTATTGTTTAATAAACATTGTAAAATTTTTCTTTCATTTTTTGTAAGTTCAATTTCTTTACCATCTTTTTCTAATTTACTTTCTGAAATATTAAGAATAAAATTATTTGAAGTTATTTTATTTTCATTATTTTTATTTATTCTTTTAAGAATCGAAGCTATTCTTGCAAGTAATATATGTGTATTAAATGGTTTTGTTATATAATCATCAGCACCATAATTTATACTTAATAATTCATCAATTTCATTGTTTCTACTTGTTATCATAATTATAGGAACATTAGAATGTTTTCTTATTTCTTTGCATATAAATTCACCATTTGAAAATGGTAAATTTATGTCTAATAAAATTAAATCACTATTACTTGTTAATATATCTTGTATACAATTATCAAATTTATTTAAAATATTTGCTATATATCCATTATTATTTAAAAAAATTTCTAACTCATTTCTCAGTTTTTCATCATCTTCAATAATTAGTATTTTTTGCATGTTTATCTCCTATCTTTTTTGTTTGTAAAAATTCCATCTATAAATTCATCTGTATAATAAGTATCTAATAAAATATCTATTTGGTTTTTAGGAGCTATGTTATTTTTTCTTTCTGTTTGCCTATATGTTGCAATACATGAAATAATAATATCAAAAATTATAAAAATTGCAAATAATAATGTAATAATTTGTAATTCTTTTTTATTTATTTTTGTTTTTAATTTCTGGATATAAGAATCTATTAAGCTAACATATAATACTCCTGCAATTCCCCAATAGGTAGAATGTAATAAACTTGTTCTACCATTAAAATTAAAAGTTAAATATGAATAATCCCAAGATATTGTACCAAACACTTTTTCCTGAACAAATGAACATACATATTCTGTTAAACCTCCAAGTATCATTGTTATTAAAAATATTTTCCATTTATTTTTAGTATTTATATTGTTTAATATTATATAATATACTATTATTCCAATTCCATATACTGGTATTAATGGTCCATAAAATAGTCCTTGCCTTTTTTCAAAATGACCTTTTTGAAAAAAAACTACTATTATTTCAAAAAGATGCCCTAAAAAACTACCTATTATAAATAACCAAAATATTACTATTGCTTCTTCTACTATTTTTGATTTCTTCATTTTTATCTCCATATTATTATAATTATATATGTTTCCTACTATATTTCATATTGATTTATATTACATTAATCTTACATTTTTGTAAGTTTTATATAATATATCATATATTTAAATAAACTAATAATAATTAATATAATCTTAATATTTAAACTTTTTGTAGTTTTTATATTTTGCTTTTTTATTCATAATATCAAAAATTATATACTTTTTCAACAATTATTCTTTTTCACAATGATTTGTTCATATTCATATAATGATAAGGTAAGGGGGGGATATTTATGTATAAACAAAATAGTATATGTAATTGTATATTAAATGTTTTATTTAGTTTATTTGCTGGTATTGGAATTGCTGCTGTATTTTTTACAGGACTTCTAACTTCAATATCAATTTTAATATATATTACTTTAATTTTAGGTATTTTAGGAATAATTTCAATTATAGTTTCAATTGTTTGTAATAAAAACAAAAATTGTGATTGTATTATTAATGCAAACTTAATACCAAGTTCTGTTGGAGCTGTAATAACTAGTATATTTGCTTTAGCTGTTACTACTTTACCAACTTTAACTATAGCTACTGCAATTTTAATAGGTATTGTTGCTTTTTTCTTGGTTTATCTTTTAATTAGTGCACTAACTACTATTATTTGTGTCTTATGTAATAATAGATGTTGTAAAGATAATTATTAATTAGAACAATAGTGGACAATAATAAAATTGGGGCTTTAATAAAATAAAGTCCCAATTTTATTGATATGTAATAAATTAATCATATTTAAATATTGTTAATGATAACTTTAAAAAATTGATATAAACATATATTCTATATAAATAAAAACATATAAAAACCCTTTAAATTTACTCATTTTATTTTTTGGTGAAATAATTGTATATAATGATAATAATATAGTAGCAATTATTAAAATACATAAATCTTTATTATAACTTATATTATATGTAATTGGTTGGATAATAGATGATACACCTATTATTAATAACATATTAAAAATATTTGAGCCTAATATATTTCCTATTGCTATATCACTTTTGCCTTTTATGGCTGCTGATACACTTGTTACTAATTCAGGTAAACTTGTTCCAATAGCTAATATTGTTATACTAATTATTTTTTCACTTAAATTAAAATAATTTGCTACATTAACTGCATTAGTTACAACTAAATCTCCACCTAATTTTAATGAAATAATTCCTATTATTATATAAAATATATCTTTAAATATGCTACTCTTTTTTTCTTCTAAATTTTCTTCTTTATAATTATCTTTTTTAAAAGATATAATTATTGTATATAATATAAATAGTATAAATAATGTAATTAAAAATAATCCTTCTATTCTAGTTATATCTTTTCCTATATTACATAATGTTATAAAAACTACTGTTATAAATAAACATATTGGTATTTCTATTAATTTTGTTTCTCTTTTTATTTCTATAGGACTTAACATTGATGATATTCCTAAAATAAATAATAAGTTAACAATATTACTTCCAACAACATTACCAATAGACATATCTGAATATCCTTCTAATGCTGATGTTATACTAACAAATAATTCAGGCATAGAAGTACCTATTGATATTATTGTTAGACCTATTACTATTTCTGGAATATGAAATTTTTTAGCTAAACTACTTGCACCTTCTACTAAAAAATCTGATCCTTTTATAAGAAAAATAAATCCTACAATTATTAAACTTAACCATATAAACATATTAAATTCTCCAAATTTTTATTCTTATAAAAATATATGTTCAATAAAAGTAATTATTATAAAAAATTTTATAACAATAGATAAAAAGACATATAATTCTTATTGAATTTATATGTCTTTTTATTTGTTATACTTTAATATTTTAATAAATCATTTGTTTTCTTATTTTTCTTTATCTACAATTTTAAATTTTGTATAGCTTATTAATGCAATAATAATAGCTGCTCCTAATACAAGTAATATTATAGATGTTGTACCTGCATTTGGTAATATACCATTTTTCATGTTGTCAGCATTATTATTAATGTTTGCAACAATACTTTTATTGGTATTAGAGTTATTGTTAGTAGAACTATTTACAGTATTATTTTTTCCATTATTACTACTATTGCTTCCATTATTATTGTTATTATTATTTTCAGAGTTATTATTTCCTGAATTATCAGTATTATCTGGGTTTGATGTTCCATTTTTTACTTTAACAGAAATACTTACATCATCAGGTGTGATATCAATATCACTATTTGAAGCCTGACTATTTTTTATAGTAATTTTAGGATTTTCTTTGCTTTTATCTGTTACATAAAAAGTAATTCTTACTACAGTTTCGTCATTCTTTGTAAAATCACCTTTTTCGATTACAAATTTTCCATTATCTTCATTGTATACTGGTTTTGACCAATCATTTTGACTTTCTATTCCTTTTAATTCTAAACTATCCTTGTCATATTCTAGAGTAGAGATAAGACTTGTAAGTCCTTTTTCATCTTGAATATTTGATAGTATGACATCTACATAAAATTCACTTTTTTTATCTACCTCACCTTTTGATGGTTTTAAAACTATTTTAAAAGATGATGCATATGAAATTGTAACAAAAGTTATTATTAAAATTAAAGCTAAAGATATTATTTTTTTCATAATTTCTCCTCAATTTTTATTTAATTTCTAATTTTCCTATTAAAACTAATTTCATTTTAGCTAAATCTGTTACTGTTATATCTTGGTCATCATTCATATCAGCCGCTTTTATAGCAATATCTGATAATAATTGTTTCTCAACAAGATGTAATTTTAATTGTGATAAATCTGTTACTGTTATTTGTCCATTTCCATCAAGATCCCCTGTAACAATTAATGTGTATACTTTATCACCTACTTCTAAAGTCATACCTGTTCCTATAATTTCTTCACCTGTTATTGTGTTTCCATCTTTATTTTTAATTGTTATTTCTTGATTTGTTTCAATATTTTCTTTAAGAGTATCAACACTAGTTTCTGGTAATATTTTTGAAACAAAGTTTTCTTCTATTTCATATACATCTGATGATATATCTGTTGGTACTGGTTTTATAGTAATTTCTAATTCTGCATCATTTGAAGAAATATCATTTTGAACATTACTTCCGTTAATTTCTTTTATTTTAATTAGAGTTTTTGTTTCTGATGTAATATCTTCTTTTGCCATAAATTTCATTTTAAAAATAGGACTATTTTCAGTTACATATTTATTATTATCTATAACAAATTTATAGTTTTCTGGATTAAATCCATTTTCCATGTCTGCATTCCATCCATTAGTTCCTTCTAATGATACAAGTTCTATAAGATTAGTATCATATTCTAATTGTCCTGTTATAGCTATTAATCCTTCTCCTATATTTTCTAAATCACGTATTGATACATTTGTTTCAAATTCTGTACCTGCAAGTATTGGTTCATCATTCATTTTTTCAATTACAGTTGCAAAACTTGTTGAAATTACTGTTACATTACATGGTGTACTAGTAACTTCTGTACTTGTTGTATCTACTGTTGTTGTAACTTTTAATATATAGTTACCAGCATCTTCTATTTTAGTATTCTCAATTTCTAATATTTTATTTGTTTTTCCTTCTAATTTTACATCATTTTTATACCATTGATATGTTTGAATTCCTGATGTTTGTGTTACTGTTGGTTCAATTTTTAATTTTTTTCTTGTTATTACATCTTTTTCAGCTGGCATTGTTATTTCAGCTGGTACTGCTACTGGTTGAACTGGTGTTTCTTCTCTTTCTGCTTCTTTTTCTACTACTGCTTTTGATACAAATTTAACATCAACTATACTGTTTCCATCTTTAACATCTTCATAATTTACTGTAAGATCCATTGAATCTTTATTAGATACTTCTAATATATTACCAAATGCTGTTATTGATTCAATTTCATATCCATCATTTGGAACTATATTAAGAGTTATTGATTCACCTTCTGATAATGTGATAATATTTCCTTCTTCTCTATTTGCTCCATTTACTATTCCACCATCTGTTGATGATACTATTACTGCTTTTTCTTGAACTGGTGTTCCATCATTTTCTGTTACTGCTATTGCAAATGGACTAAATGAATCACATGTAACAATTAATCCGTATTGTGTTACTACACATGGAATTTCTTCAACTCCTGTTACATTTCCTTGTGCATCTCTTTTAAAGTGATATGCTTTAAATGTAACTCCTGCATCGTCTGGTCCATATCCTGCTGGAAATCCTAAAGATAATCTTAGTTTATGTCCTGTTTTTACAACATATTTTTTACATACATTTAATGAAATATTATATGTTTCACTTGTAATTAAGCTTTGTTCACCTAATTGATCTTCCATTAAATTATTCATTGATTCTTTTTCTGTCTGAGTTGTTCTTGTTGTTACTAATGCAATTCTACTTTTTAATTTTTCTGATACAGATTCTCCATCACTTGTTTGCCATCCATTTAATGATAAATCTTCATTTTCAAGAAGTGTTGGGGTAGCAAATACATTCCAACTTTTTGCTGCATTCATACTGAAAGCACAAGCAATTGTATTAGCAGCACCATAAGAAATATAATTTGGTTCTTTATTACTGTTTTTTCCTACTAAACCTGTTATATAAATTCTATACATAGCATCATCATCTGCAAACATTTTACTAAATGTTAAATCAAATGTTATTCTATTTTTTCCATCAAATTTAAAGTTTGTTATTTTAGATTCAGCAGCACCTGTTGCTCCTGTTGATTCCAATCTATAACCAGCTTCTGTTGCTCCATCAGCTAATATTAAATCATCATCATAAGTAACATCTACATGATAAGTAGGTCCTACTTCAAGTGTTGCTGTTGCTGGTGGTGTTTGAGTTTTTATATATGGAGCAGATTTATATGTTCCACTTGGATTATATAATTTTCCTGATTGAGCTACAAAATCAGATTCATCACCTTGATAAGTAAATCCTGCTAATCCTTCTTCTGGTTCTAATGTTGTTACTGCAAATTCCATATATTCTGAATTTGGAACAGAGATATATACATGATTTCCATTATCTTTGAATGCTCCTGGTGCATATAATTCTGGGTTCATATATCCCCATTTACCTTCAATCCATATATCATCACCTGGTCTATATTCGTGATATTTTATTAACAAATATTTTCCATCTTTAGCAGCTTCTGCATAACCTTTGTTATTATAACTAACATAGAAATCCCCTGCTTCATATTCTTGTGTTTCTGTTCCATCTTGTTTAAATTTTACTATTAAACCATTATTGTTTGTTACATTGTCAAGTCCATAATCATCTATATTTAATTCTGGATATCTAAAAGTATAGTTTCCTGCTGCTTCAACTGTTCCTAAAGCTACATGCTCTTTATTCATAGTTTCTGTTCCAACTAAGCAATATCTTGTATTTTCAAATCCTTCTGTTATATCACTTCCTGGTACAAAATCTGGATGTGTAGGATCCATAGTTGTATCACGTAAAAATGGATCATCTAATGTAGCATCAATTGCATACCAAATCTTTTCAGTTGATCTAGAATTTGTTTCTTTATCTATTTCAACATAATTCCACATATGAGGAACAGCTGCTGCATTTCTTGATTGGTGAGTTCCTTGAACTAATATGTTATTAATTCCTAATTTATCTAAAACTACTTTTAGTGCTCTTGCATAACCTTCACATACTGCTTGATTTTTTACAAGTGCTCCATATGGTGTTCCTAAAAATCCTTCAAATCCTTCTGTACAATCACTTTCTAATCTATAACCAGTGTTATAAATTATTTCATTATGCACTAATTTAATTTGTTGTATTAGTTTATTTTTATTTGCTTCTACTTGAATATTATTTACTTTTTCAACAATTTCATTTACTTTTGCATCAAATTCTTGAATAGCTGTTTCAACTTCATTTTCATTGTTAAACCCTGATATGTAATAATTTGCATATCTTCCAGAACCTAAATATGCATGATACTTGTTTTCTGCATCTTTAGTTATTCTGATTTCTAAACATTGAAAATTTACATAAAACATTTCAGGATGATCTGCATAAAAAGCATATCTTGCTGCATACATCGCTGATTTTAAATTACTATTTCCATTTTCATATTGTTTTACTTGGTCTTCTGTAAAATGACCATTCTTTACAAGATCATAATCTTGTGTTCCTGTTTTTAATATACCTTGATTATACATATTGTATAATGCATCATATATTATTTTTGCATCAGAATCAAGTTGATCATAATGAAAATTACCTTGTCCTTGATTTTCTTCTGTTGCATAAGCAAAGCCACTTAATGTAACCCAACTTATTTGAGATACAAAAAGTGCGATAAGTAAAAAAATAACTACTAATTTTTTTAGATTCATAAATCTTACCTTCCTTATAGAAATTTTATCTACTTTTGGTAACTTTTACTAATACCGTAGATATTATAATTTTAGCATAAATTCTTTAAAATGTCAATTAATAAAAATAGATAAAATATTTATTTTTAATGATTTATTTTTATATCTCCACAACTATTTTTTATTTTTAAAATTATATCTGAATGTCTATTATTTTCATTTATATCTAAATCTCCTAAATCTGTTTTTGCATCTATATATATATCATTAGTATTCTCTATTTTTATATCCCCTAAAGAAGATTCTATATTTGAATTTTCTTTTATTTGTACTTCAACTATTTTTATATTCCCACAACTATTTTCCATTTCAACTTTATTTAAAATAGTGTCAACTTTAATATCCCCATAAGAATTATTTATTTTTATATTTTTTACTTTTCCTAATGATACATCTCCACAGTCTTCATTTATACTTATTGTTGCATTTTCTAAATCTATTATATTTATATCACCAAATTTAGCTTCTATATCTATTTGATTAGAATATTTTTTTGGTATATAAATAATTATATCTTTTATATAAATTTTTCCCAAATAATGTCTTTTTTCTTTTGAATAATCAATTATTAATTCATTTTCATTTTTTACTTCAACTTCTAAATTTTCATTATCTTCTCCATATACAATTACTCTTATATTTTCATCTGTACTTTCTTTAAAATCAATATCTCCTGCTACTGATATAATATTTATTTTTTTTATATCTTCTTCATATATTTTATCAAATACTATATCTTGACTATGACTACCTTTTCCAAAACTTCCAATTATACTAGTAAATCCAAATTGATCTGTTAAATATATATATAGAAATGTTGTTAGTGATACTACTAATAATATTAAAATTATTATTAAAGTTATTATCCCTACTTTACTTTTCATCTATTGAATCCTCCTTTAATAAGAATATTAATTTAACAATCTCACATATTAAACCATTTATAATAAAAATTATCCAAGTTATATGCCATGCCATTGTTGTAAAGCTTACTAAAAAATATATTACTACACATATAGCTCCAATAATAGAATTAATTTCTTTTATAATTATTTTCTCCCTCTTTTCTTCTTTTGTTTCTTCAAATTTTGGAACTGATATAAAGTGTTTAATTATTCGTGCTGTTGGCCAGGCAATAACACATAAGAATATTGATACTATTATTATTTCATTAATTTTTATCATATCTATTGCTACTATAAAAATTGCTACAGCCACTATATAAGTAAATACAGATGTACTTATAATTTCTGCTGTTTTTCTTTTTACTTCTTCTTTTGTAAGTCCTTTTTCACTTTCATTTTTTACATTTTCTTCTGTTTTTCTTCCCTTTAATAATTCTTCTGTACTTATTTCAAATAATTCACAAAGTGGTACTATTTTATCAAAGTCTGGTGTACTTTGATTTGTTTCCCACTTTGACACAGTTTGTCTTGTTACATTTAATTTATCTGCAACTTCTTCTTGTGATAAATTTTTCTTTTTTCTTAATTCAAATAATTTTTCTCCTATATTCATTTTTACACCTTTCCCTTTCTGTTAAAAATTATACTTTTTTTACAAGTTGCATTCTACCAATTATAGTTTGAAATTTGTCAACTAAAATTAACATACTTGTATTTTCAATAGTTATAGCTATTTTATTATTATATCAAAAGTGGCACTTTATATAAAGTACCACTTAATATTTTTATATACATATGTTGCTTAATGGACAAAAATGTTCATTAACTAACATCCTTGATGGAACATAATCTTTTAGTTTTCCTTGATATACTAATTTTATATTATCTAATTTTTTGAAATCTTCTGGTTTTATTATATCTGGTAAATTTGTTTCTATACCTGATCTTTCTATTACATATTTTACAAATTCTGCACAATAAAATGAATTATCAAACTTTATTCTTTTGTGCAATCCTACTGCAAATAGTCCTATAATATTAAATTTGTGTAATTCTTTATTGTTTTTTATATAATTTATTAAACTTTTTATATTTTCATATTCTGTATCGTCTATTTCTAATGAATATATTTTGGTTTGTGTATTTTTGAATCTTTTAAATGTTCCATATTTTATACTTTCATGTACAAATCCTCCAAAAAATGGGTTATATGGATTTAATCTTCCAAAACTATACATCTTTTTTAATTCTTTATCTAATGAAATTGATACATGTGTAAATTCATCTTTTGTATATGTTCTTATTATTCTAGACAATACTGTTCCAGTATGTGTTAATACTAAATATATTTGCTTCATTTCTTCTCCTTTGCTGTTTTATTTATTGATATTTTAATTGTATTTATTATATTATATCACAATTTTTTTTATATAGAATATTTTTATAAAATATTAATATAAAATTAATAAATAACAAAAAACTACTTTTTTATTGAAATATTATGTAAAATATATTATAATTGTTTGGGATTGTAAATTTACTAATTAATTCAGAGAGAAATTTTACTCTGATCGATACCTATTAAACAGAAGGGAGTGATTCTATAGTGTATCGAGGTATTCCAAGCAAAAAAAAGATTAACACACGGAAAATTCCAAAAAGAAAGCCCTGCAGGTATGGAAAATACTTTCAGAAGTTACAAGAGCAGGAAAAAGCCAACACTTTCTATTGGGAAAATGTTTTAGAAACATTGACCAATATGAAAAAAGACCTTGAAACTTTAGGTAATGTACCAAAAAAGTCTGTCGATGCAATTAAATACACAGTGGAATTATTTAATATTGTCTCATTGTATCAAGACATGCTTGAAGGTGAAATTAAAAAGTGTCCTGCAAAAAAATATGATTATATTTCAATATTTAATGAATGCATGTTTTTTGCTGGTAGACACACTGCCGATGAACGTTTCGAGCTTAAGAACTTTGGTGAAGTTCCTTATTGGAACATAACTGCTGTTGGTGAAAATGTTACAATGAGTAACCTTATGTTAGGTGGAGAATTCGGAACTGTTCCTCGTCCAGCATCATATTGGATAAAGCTTTCAAAAAGCAAAAAATGTCAGGTACCTATATCTGGTAAAGTATCAAAATATTCTTCACCTATGTGGATGACTGATGCACTTGTAAAGTATCTTATCTATGGCTTTTCTAAAGATCTTGTAAAAGATTTATTGGAAAGCATTGATCAAATTTTGGCTTAAATAAATAACTAGAAAATATGGAATTTTTTAATCAAAGGCTAGAAATTAAGGTCCTACACCTCTATTTCTAGCTCTTTGATTTTTGTTTATATAACTTTTATTAATTATTCAAATTTAGTTTTTTTACTTCTTCTAATGTATTTAAATTATATGAAATAATTTCGAAATCTGATGTTGTATATAAAGTATCTTCTATATAAATTACTCTATCTATATTTGTTTTATAATCATTTTTTTGTAAAATCTCTCCATACTTTTCAAATCCATTATCTAAATTAATTTTAAAGATAACAAATCCATTTTTATATTCACTATATCTTTTATCTCGCATATTTATTGGAAATCCTATTAAATCTCTATTTTTATTGTAAAATAATACTTTATGATTATTAGTTATATTTGAATTTGCATAATCTTCTCCAATATCAATGCTAAACATTTCTTTTGGATTTTCCAAATCTGATACATCGAACATAGACATTTTCATATTAGTATTTATAATTCCACCATATTTATTTTGTTCTGTATTATAACCTATTCCTATTATATGTGTTTCATCATATGGATGCAAATATGAACTATATCCTGGAATTTTTAATTCTCCTTTTATTGTTGGTTTTGTAGGATCAGATAAATCAATAACAAATAATGGATCTATTTGCTGAAATGTTACTACATATCCTATTTTCCCCATAAATCTTACAGAATATATTGATTCACCTTCAGCAAAATTTTCAATTTTTCCTATTTGTTGTAAATTTTCATCTAAAATTACTAAATTATTTGATTTTTCATCTGTACCTTCTATAATATCCATTTCTTCTAATACATCAGTTACAATATTTTTATTTTTTCTTACTGTGGTTGCTATTCTTAAATTATTATCATATTCATCCATTGAAAACTGATTATTTATATATCCATCTACTTCCCCTTTACATTGTAATCTAATTTCTGAATTTTCTATATTAAATTTATATATGATTGTTTTACAATTGTTAAAATTGTAGCTTCCATCATAAGATGTTTGAGTTATATATAGATTTTTTTCACTAGCATATATATTATCACTTGCTCCAAAAAAAGTTTCTACTTTTACTTCATCATTATTATTAATATTAAAACCACCAACTAACAAATAATTATAATTATTTGTATCTTTAAAATAAGCTATATCTGTACATTCTATTGTTTGAGTTTGCTTTTCTCTTGCTGTATCTGATTGTAATGGCAAAATATCTTCATCTTTTAAATCATTACTATAATATACAAGTTTTGTACTTATAAAGTATATATCATCTTCTATCATCCTTGAATTAATATAACTACCTTCTAATGCCACTTCTCTAAACAATTTAGGAGTTTCTTTGTTAGAAACATCATATATAATAGCTTTTGCCATTTTTTTGTCTTTAATTTCTATATAATCATTCATAATATCTTGTTCATTTCTTTTACTTTTTTCAGTAGTATATTCATAATAATTTCCAAGAACAATTAATTTATCTTTATTTATATAAATTTCATTTGGTGAAAATGTTTTTTTGTTTTCATTACTATAATCTATTATTGAAATTATTTCTAATATATCTGATTTTACTATATATATTTTATTATTTGTAACATAATAAATATAATCTCCATCTGTTTTTACTATATCAGCTTCATCTACATTTTCAACCTGTATATTTGTAGTTGAATAATCACTAATAATTTCACTTTCTTCAACTTTAGACATCTCTTTACTATTTCCATTAAAAGTATCTGTAGTAATTATATCTATTTCTTGTGTTGCAAATTCTGATACAGTTGATTTATTATGCATATTATTATTTTGTTTTAATGCTTTTCTTAATTCTTCCATATTTTGAAATCTTGGTAAAATATTTGTTTGCGTAATAGTTTCTTTATTCTTAGGAACAGCTGCAATATCATCTATATTTTTATTATCTAATTTTACAAATATTCCTGAACATATAATCAAAAATACTGCTACTGCTGATAAATATTTTAAATAATAAATCTTTTTATTTGTTTTTGTATTTTTTATTTTTTCAAAAGTTTCATTTTTAATTTTATCACTTACATGAATTTGATCTAATGCTTTTTTATAATTATCTTTATTCATTTTCAAAACCTCCTTTTAATTTGTCTTTTAACATTTCTCTTGCTCTTGATAACCAAGTCTTTATAGTATTTTCATTTATTTTCATTAAACTAGCTATTTCTTTTACTTTATATCCTTCATAATACAGTAAATATATTACAGTTTTATAATTTTTAGGAAGTTCATTTACAATAGTAAATACATCATTTTCTTCTTTATTTTCAAATATTATATCTTCATCTAAATATACTATTTTTTTATTCCAATTATTGTTTTTCATATTTTTAGTTAAATTTATTGTAACTCTAATAAACCATGATTTTTCATGTTCACTATTTTCAAATATTGGCATTTTTTCACTAAATTTAACAAATACATCTTGAAATATATCTTCTGCATTTTCAACAGTACCACATCTGGTTAGCGCTATTCTATATACCATATCTGCGTACTTTTCTATTATTTCTTTAATATAATTTTCGTTTTGCATAAATAAACCTCCTATTTACTATAAATACAAATTAAAATAGGTTTTGGTTTCAAAAAATTTTTTTTAGTTATCAGAATTTTTTATAAAAATTTATTTAACTAATATATTTTTAATTTTTGAAATTATATAATGACTACCACCACTACTATTATTTTGACTATTTTCTACCATTCCTACTATTAATAAATTCCCCTCTGTACAGTTTAATGTTATACAATTGTATTTTTTTGATTTTCTTTGTCTTTATATATATGTATTTACTCCAAATATTACTGCAATAATTAATGATATAATTATTACTAAAAAAATTATTATTTTTACTTTTTTACTCATTAAAATACCTCTTTTCATTAAAATATATTTATATTATAATATATAATTTTTTATATTTATATATTTATTTAAAAAATAACCTGCATTTTCACTTTCCAATATATCAAATTTTATATATTAGTTTATTAGTATAGAACAATAGTGGACAATATATAATCTGTAAAAGCCAAAACTATATTGAATTGTCCACGTCATTGTTCGAAGCGCCAAATTTATGAAATAAATTTGTGTGCAAATGTTGGCGTAAGCCTTTATTTAATAGGAAGTCCAAAGGACTTTCTTATTAAATAAAAAAATTAGTTATATTAACTTAATATATAACTAACTTTTTTATTTAATATTTAATAATTTGTTGTTTACATCTTTAATATTCATAATAAAATAATTTTCTAATAATATTTTTCACAGCTTTAATTTTTATTACAATATATGTAATTATCGCTCCAATTATGTTTAAAATAATGTCATCTATATCTGCTGAACCAGTACAAGTTAAATATTGAGTTACTTCTATTGAGAAAATTATAATTAAATTTAATATTGAAAAAGATACTATATTTTTTATTTTTTTCTTAAATAATATTGGTACAAAAAATCCCATAGGCATAAATAAAACTATATTTACTCCTATATTTATAAAAACAATTATAGGATTAATATAATTATTTCTAAAAGCTTTTATATATCTATTTATTGTTGCAAAAGGTTCTAAATTTACCATTCTAAAACCATTTCTATAATTTATATTAAAAAATAATACATATGTTAGAAATAGACAATAAATTATAAATAAACTTTTTAATTCTAAAATAAAAATTTTACTTTTTTGGTTTATATCTTTCTCTTTTATTATTTTTAAAATCATATCAAAAATCAATATTACACTGGGAATAATAAAAGAAAGAATAGTAATTCTAGTTGATAAATAAATATTAGGAATTAACATTACAAAAATGTTAATTCCTATTAAAACTATTGATATTATTGTTATGATTTTACTTGATTTCATTAGTAGCATTCTCCTTTATTGATAATCTATAACATCAATCCATTTATTTAAAAATTCTTGTTCTTCTGCTATATTTTTAGCTTTTTGTGCAGCAGCTACTATTGGTATCCATCTTTGAATATTATCAATTCCTATACCACTTTTTTCTGAAAATAATTTTAAGTATTTTTCTGATAAGTCATCTTTTCCTTCTAATTTAAACATTAAATAAGTTCTAGCAGCATCTGATGAAGCATTACCTTGTGTAACATGTGCCCAATCTATTATATATGCTGTTCCATCTTCTTTTATTATTATATTACTTGGATTATAATCCCCATGACATACTTTTGTATGATCTTTCATTCCATCTAGTCTTTGTTGTAATTCATATCTTGCATCATTACTTAAATCTTGTGTTTCATTTATTAATCTTTTATATTTATCTTTCATTCTATTTAATAATGGAACACTTTTTGATAATATTTCTAATTGTATATCTACAAATTTATTTATATATTCATCTTCTTTGTTTGGATTTTCTTGCATTAATTTATCAAGTGGTGTACCTTCAATATGTTCTGATACTATAGCCCATCTATTATTTATTTTAGTTATTTCTATAAGTTTTGGAACATTCAAATCTGTTCCTTCTTCAATTCTTGTTTGATTTAATGCTTCATTTAGTATATTAGATTTTGAATAATTTTCAACAAATAATTTTATTGTTTTATCTCCATCTTTATAAACTGTTTTTGTTTTTCTTTCCATTATTGGAGTATCTAAATTAAATTCCATAATTATTGATTATTCCCTTCTTTTCATTTTTTGAGATTACATATAAATTCTAATTTATACGTATTTTATTCACCATAATATGCCTTTAAATACATGTCTTTTATTTCACTCATAAGTGGTAATCTTGGATTTGCTCCTGTACATTGATCATCAAATGCTTGTTCTGTCATTTCATCTAATTTATCTAAGAAGTCTTTTTCATCTATTCCATAATCTCTTATTGTTCTCTTAATACCTACTTTTTCTTTTAATTCATCAATTGCTTTTATTAAATTCTCTACTTTTTCTTCATCATTATTTCCACCTAAATTTAAAGCTTCTGATATTTCTGCATATCTTCTTAGTGTATGTGGATGATCATATTGTGGGAATGTTCCCATTTTTTCTGGAACTTCACTACTGTTAAATCTTATTACATAATTTATCATTAATGCATTTGCAACTCCATGTGGTAAATGATGAAATGCTCCTAATTTATGAGCCATTGAATGACATACTCCTAAAAATGCATTTGCAAAAGCCATACCTGCCATTGTTGCTGCATTAGCCATTTTTTCTCTTGCTTCTGGATCATTTGCTCCATTATCATATGCTCTTGGTAAATATTTAAAAATATTTTTTAAAGCTTCTTTTGCTAATCCATCTGTATATTCTGTTGCTAGCATTGATGCATATGCTTCTAATGCATGAGTTACAGCATCTATACCAGAAGCTGATGTTAATCCTTTTGGTGCATTCATCATCATATTACTATCAATTATTGCCATTTTTGGCATTAATTCATAATCTGCTAATGGATATTTTGTTCCTGTCTTTTCATCTGTTATAACTGCAAATGGTGTTACTTCTGATCCTGTACCAGCTGATGTAGGTACTGCTATAAAATAAGCTTTTTCTCCCATTTTAGGAAATGTATATACTCTTTTTCTAATATCCATAAATCTCATTGCCATATCCATAAAGTCTACTTCTGGATGTTCATACATTACCCACATAATTTTTCCAGCATCCATTGCAGAACCACCACCTATTGCTATAATACAATCAGGTTTAAATTGATTCATAGCTTTAGTTCCTTCTATTGCACAGGCAAGTGTTGGATCAGGTTCAACATTTGAAAATGTTGTATGTGCTATTCCCATTTCATCTAATTTGTCTGTTATGCATTTTGTATAACCATTTTCAAATAAGAAAGTGTCTGTTACTATAAATACTTTCTTTTTATCCATTACATTCTTTAATTCATCTAAGGCTACTGGTAAACAACCTCTTTTTACATATACCTTTTCAGGTGCTCTAAACCATAGCATATTTTCTCTCCTTTCAGCTATTGTTTTTACATTTAATAGATGTTTTATTCCTACATTTTCTGATACTGAATTACCTCCCCATGAACCACATCCAAGTGTTAATGATGGAGTTAGTTTAAAGTTATATAAATCTCCTATACCACCTTGTGATGCTGGTGTATTTATTATTACTCTACAGGTTTTCATATTACTATAAAATTGTTCTATTTTTTCTTTTTCAGATATAGTATTTATATATAGTGATGATGTATGTCCAAGTCCTCCATCATCTATTAAACGTACTGCTTTTTCAATTGCTTCATTGAAGTTATTTGCTTTGTACATAGCTAAAACTGGAGATAATTTTTCATGTGCAAATTCTTCAGCTATATCTACACTTTCTACTTCTCCTATTAATATTTTAGTATTTTCTGGAACTTGAATTCCTGCTAATTCTGCTATTGTATGTGCTTTTTGTCCAACTATTTTTGCATTTAATGCCCCATTTATTATTATTGTTTTTCTTACTTTTTCTTTTTCTTCTTCATTTAAGAAATAACATCCTCTTCTTGCAAATTCTTCTTTTACTGTATTATATATTGATTCTATTACTATAACTGATTGTTCAGATGCACATATCATTCCATTATCAAATGTTTTTGAGTGTATTATAGAATTTACTGCTAATATGATATCTGCTGTTTCATCTATAACTGCTGGTGTATTTCCAGCTCCAACTCCTAAAGCTGGTTTTCCACTAGAATATGCTGATTTAACCATTCCAGGACCACCTGTTGCTAAAATTGTATCTGAATTTTGCATTAATGTATTTGTTAATTCTAAAGATGGTACATCTATCCAACTTATTATTCCTTCTGGTGCTCCAGCTTTTACTGCTGCTTCTAACACTATTTTTGCTGCTTCTATTGTAGAGTTTTTGGCTCTTGGATGTGGGCTTATTATAATTCCATTTCTAGTTTTTAATGAAATTAATGTTTTAAATATTGCAGTTGATGTTGGATTTGTTGTTGGTATAACTGCTCCTATTAATCCTATTGGTTCTGCTACTTTTTTTATTCCAAATGATGTGTCTTCTTCAATTACTCCACATGTTTTTTCATTTTTATATTTGTTATAAATGTATTCTGCTGCATAATGATTTTTTATAACTTTGTCTTCAACAACTCCCATTCCTGTTTCTTCTACCGCCATTTTTGCTAATGGTATTCTAGCTTGATTTGCAGCTGTTGCTGCTGCTAAAAAGATTTTGTCTACTTGTTCTTGTGTATATTTAGAAAATTCTTTTTGTGCTTGTTTTACATTTCTCATAGTTTCTTCTAATGATTCTACACTATCAACAATCTTGTATTCTTTACTCATATTTCACTCTCCTATTTATATGTTATTTTTGTTTAGTACATTATATTTCTTTGTAAAAAATTTTTCAATAAGTATTTTAATTTTCTTTGTTTTTTTAATTATTTTTTCCTATTATATCCAAGTTTTATTATTTAATAATAAAACTAACTCAAATATAATTATTTTTATTATATTTGAGTTAGTTATTTTCTATATTTTTTTTAAATTAATATTGCAATTAGCTTTTCTTGAAGCAATTATAATATGATCTTTTGTTATCTCTTTATTATTCTCTAAAATTGATAAAATACTTGCTTCATTTAAAATAGTTTCTATTGCAGAACAGCTTAAGTTTTCAAAAGCCTCTGCCATTTTATTTTTATCTAAATTTTCTGATAATATTTTTCCTTTTGTATATAAGTCTATTAATTTAATTCTAGTATTAATATCTGGATTTGAAATATTATATTTTAAATCAAATCTTCCAGGTCTTATTAGTGCTGGATCTAATGAAGCATATGAGTTGGTTGCGGCTATAACTATTATTCCATCAGTAGTTTCAAATCCATCCATTTCATTTAACATAGATGTTATTATTCTATTGTTCTCTTTGTCTACACCTGTTCCTGCATAATTTCTTCTTTCTCCAATTCCATCAAATTCATCTATAAAAACTACACATGGTTTGTATTTTCTAGCTTTTTTAAAAAGCATTTTTATTTTTCTTGCTCCCATAGACATCATAGCACTTTGAAAGTCTGCCCCTTTTGTTGCTATAAATTTAACATCTGTTTCTCCTGCTAGTGCTTTAGCAAATAAAGTCTTTCCATTTCCTGGATTACCTTCTAAAATAATTCCTTTTATTGGTCTAATTCCTTTAGTTTTAAAATTTGATGGACTTTTTAAAATTTCTACTAATTTCATCATCTCAGTTTTTAGTTCATCCATTCCAGCTATATCTTCAAACTTAACATTTGTTTTTTTTATTACTGAAAAAGTTTTTGAATTTATATTTACTAATTTATATACCCCAAATCCAATCACACCAAAGAAAAATATATAGAATAATAAGTCTAATATGAAAGTTATATTTTCTTCTACTGAATATGTGTTAACTTCTATCCCTTTTAATAAAAGTTTTTCTTTAAATTCATCATAATTAGGATTTTCAGTATAATAAATTTTACTATCATTTTTTTTCATAAAAGATACTGTGTTTTGTTCTATTATTACTTTTTCTATATTTTCTTGTTCTAGTTCATAATTAAAATCTCTATAATTCATGTATTTCTTATCTTCTTTTGTAATAATATAAAAAGTAAAACTTATTCCTATAATGATGATTATTGATATAATTAATATTAATTTTTTATTTTTCATACTCATTTTTACACCTTTACTGTAATTCTAGCATTTCAACTATTCTTTGTCAATTTATATAAGTATATATGACACTCCCCAGCAACTTAAACTTCAATTATTGTTTAGGTTGCTGGGGTTTTTGTTTTACATTATTAAATAATGTACTGTCGCTTAGGCAACACTCCTACATAAACGTATTGCCAATGTTTCACTTACTTCCCCGTTAGAATAGTCATATCTATCAAACGCCGCTTCAAATGGCGGAGTTAACGGAAAATAAATTCCCTGTTCCCCAGGTTGGTAGTCAGGATTACGCAAATCAATTTCGCCCTTTAAATACTCTATTACAAGCTTTTGCCGGACAATTTCATGTTGCTCTTCCTGCTCTGGTAAATTCCATATAACACATGGATAGTAGAAAACATTTTCCATTTCTTCCTTTTTTCGCAGGTTTTCCTCAGAAAATTCAAACTCCATGAAATCTCCTGTAACAAAGTTTTCCAATGCTGTCTCCTTATAAAAGTCCACTCTTCTGGTACTAAATTCAGCCCTATATACCCCTTGTGGAATTTCAAGGATCACTTTGGTTGCCAAATACTTATTAATCTTCAGATGTGTTGATACTGCTACTTTAAGTTTCATCTTTATCCTTCCTCCTTTATCTTCAAATGTAATAAATGAAACTAACGACTTCAAACTCTATAAGCCTTTTTTATTATATCACTTTACGTCAACCTTGTAAATACTAATGAATAACTTTCTATACCTAATAAGCTAATAACTTCTTAATATAAATATAAAAAGGGCTTTAACTTGCCCTTTTCTTCTTTCCTCTTAAATTATCATATAATATCAATATGTATGATATTATCAGTATAGCAATTGCAAAAAACAAAATTGAAACTATAACTCCATTATAACCTATCATTTCATAATCTAAAAAAGGATATGCATATTTTCTAGAACCTCCTATGCTGTAGAATTCTCCTCCACTTGCACTATATGTATATACATAAATTACATATTGCAAAGGAATGAATATCCAAATCATTGGATAATATTTTTTGAATTTTCCCTTCTCATCAAATAAAATATAATCAAATAACACTAGAATTGGAGATAAAGTATGTACTAGGAAATTAGCAACTATCTTATTACTTACAGACTGTTTTAATGAGGTCATTTCAAAACCACCAGGGGCTAAAGCAAATCGATATACAACTGCTGTTATTACAATCATTATAATTATACCACCTTTTACAAGATAGTATATTTCATTTTTATACTCTTTTTGCTTTATTTCCTGTATTTCAAAAATTAAAAATACTATTAAACATATTATATTGCTTTGTAATGTATAATATGATAGCATTGCTACTATAGATCTTGTATTCCAAAGATTTAAAACTATACCAATTAATAAAGAGGCTACTGTGAAACTTTTATAACATAAAGAAAATTTCTTCCGTGTCATAAAATCTCTCCTTTCTGATAAGTTAGTTATCTTAATAAAGATTATATCAAAAATTTTCTATATTATAAAGACTCAAAGTAAAACTTTTGTTTTTTTTTGATCCTTATGATCCTATTATATTGTAACCATTATCAGCATATATTACTTGACCTGTAATACTACTTGACATTTCACTCAATAAAAATGTTACGACATTTCCTACTTCTGTTGTAGTAACATTTCTATGTAAAGGAGCTTTTTCTTCTACTATTGTTAAAATACTATTAAAATCTTTTATTCCTTTTGCAGACAAAGTTTTTATTGGTCCTGCTGAAACACTATTTACTCTAATATTTTCCTTTCCTAAATTATCAGCTAAATATCTAACACTTGCTTCTAAAGCAGCTTTCGCAACTCCCATTACATTATATCCCTCTAAAACTTTAGTAGAACCATAATATGTTAATGTAACTAAACTTGCATTTTCATTTAACATTTCTAATTCTTTTGCTATTCTTGCAGCTAATACAAAAGAATATGAACTAACATCACATGCATGTGCAAATCCATCTTTACTTGTAAAAACAAAATCATTGTGTAAATCTTCTGTATGTGCATGTGCAATTGCATGAACTATTCCATCTATTTTTCCATTTTCTGATTTTATTTTCTCAAAAGTTTCTCTTACTAAATCATCTTCTGATGCTCCATTTAATACATAAGCTTTACTTCCTTCAAATTCTGAAATAAGTTCTTCCATTTTTTGTTTATTATCTTCCCCTACATATGTAAAAAGTAATTTAGCTCCATTTTCATAAGCAGCTTTTGCAATTCCAAATGCAATACTCCATTTGTTTCTTATTCCCATAATTAAAATCTTTTTTCCTTCTAATAACATTTTTTCTCTCTCCTTTTTATTTTATTCTGTAATTATAATATATTCTCCCATATTTCTAAATTTTTGATATCTATCTTCCACTATTTCTTGTGGGGTCATACTTTTCATTTCTGAAATTATGTCTTTTATTTCTTTTTTTATGTTTTTAGTAATTTTATCAAAACTTTCTTCTGTTATTTCTCTTGGTTCTTTTATTATTTTATCTATTATTTTTAAATCATGCAAGTCCTGTGCTGTTAATTTCATTTTTTCTGCTGCTTCTTTTACTCTAGAAGAATCTTTCCATAAAATACTAGCATAGCCTTCTGGTGATAGTATAGAATATATTGCATTTTCTAACATTATAACTTTATTTCCTAGTCCTAATGCAAGAGCACCTCCACTTGATCCTTCTCCTATTATTATTGCAATTACTGGAACTTTAACTTTTGCCATTTCAAGCATTGAACTTGCAATTGCTTCTCCTTGACCTCTTTCTTCTGCTCCTATTCCAGGATATGCACCTTTTGTATCTATAAAAGTTATGATTGGTCTTTTGAATTTTTCAGATTGTTTCATAAATCTAATTCCTTTTCTATAACTTTCAGGATTTGGCATTCCAAAATTTCTTTCTATATTTTCTTTTGTTGTTCTTCCTTTTTGTTCTGCTATAATAGTATAATTTGTGTTTCCAATTCTACCTAATCCACATACTATTGCTTTATCATCTTTAAAATTTCTATCTCCATGAAGTTCTATAAATTCATCAAATATTTTATCTATATAATCTAATGCTGTCTTTCTTTTTGGGGATCTTGCAATCTCTACTTTTTCCCAAGCTGACAATTTATCACTCATCTGCTTACCTCTTTTCCTATACATTTATAAAATCATTTTGACATTCTAATTAATTTACTTATTGTGTCTTTTAATTCTCTTCTTTCTACTATTTTATCAATAAATCCATGTTCTAATAAGAATTCTGCTGTTTGAAATCCTTCTGGTAATTTTTCTCCTATTGTTTGTTCTATTACTCTTTTTCCGGCAAATCCTATCATTGCTCCTGGTTCTGCTAATATTATATCTGCTATGCTTGCAAATGATGCTGTTACTCCTCCATAAGTTGGATCTGTTAGTACAGATATATATAATTGTCCTGCTTCATTTAATTTAGATATAGCTGCTGTTGTTTTTGCCATTTGCATTAGTGAAATTATCCCCTCTTGCATTCTAGCTCCACCTGATACACAGAAAATTATTATTGGTAGTTTTAGTTCTATTGCTTTTTCTATTGAATAAGTTATTTTTTCTCCAACTACTATCCCCATACTTCCCATTAAAAATCCACTATCCATAACACAAATAACAACTTTTTCTCCATTTATTTTTCCTGTACCTGCACTTACTGCTTCTTGTAATCCTGTTTTTTCTCTTAAACCTTTAATTTTTTTCGTGTATTCTTCTAGTCCTAATGGATTTGTAGTATCTATATTTAAATCAAATTTTTTATATGTTCCTTCATCTATAATGCTTTCTAGTCTTCTGTTAATATGCATTCTAAAATATGCACCACAATTAGGACATATATTATAATTGTTTCTCATTGTTTCTTTATATATAATTTCTTGACATTTATCACATTTAACCCATTTTCCAACTTGTATATCAACTTTATTTTCTTTATTTTTTGCTGTGGGTGCTCTTTTTTTCATTTTGTCAACTATCATTTCTACTCTCCTTTTAATGATAATTAATTTTAACTATTTTTTAAAATCTCTTTTTCAATAAATGATGTATCAAAATTTCCTCGTATAAAATTAGGATTTTTTATAATTTCAAATAAAAAATCTATATTGGTATTTACTCCTTCTATAACTGTTTCTTCTAAAGCTCTTTTCATTTTACTAATAGCCTCATTTCTAGTATCTCCATGTGTAATTATTTTAGCAATCATAGAATCATATGTTGGTGGTATTGTATAACCTTCATATATAGCTGTATCAATCCTTATACCATTTCCACCTGGTAAGTTTAGTCCAGTTATTTTTCCTGGACATGGCATAAATTTTTTATTTGGATTTTCTGCATTTATTCTACATTCTATACTATGTCCTTTAAATTCAACATCTTTTTGTTTAATTTTTAATTCTTCTCCTGCTGCAATTTTTATTTGATTTTTTACTATATCAATTCCTGTTCTCATTTCAGTTATTGGATGTTCTACTTGTATTCTTGTATTCATCTCCATAAAGTAAAAATTTTTATCAATATCTACTAAAAATTCTATTGTACCACAACTACTATATTTAGATGCTTTTGCTGCTTTTACTGCTGCATCTCCCATTTTGTTTCTTAATTTATCATCAATAGCTGTTGATGGTGTTTCTTCTATTATTTTTTGATTTCTTCTTTGAATTGAACAATCTCTTTCTCCTAAATGAATAACATTTCCATGTTCATCAGCTAAGATTTGTATTTCTACATGTCTTGGATTTTTTATAAATTTTTCAATATAAATTTCATCATTATTAAAAGATATTTTTGCTTCTTGTTTTACTAAATTAAAGTTTTTTTCTAAATCTTCCTGAACATTTACTATACGAATTCCTTTTCCACCACCACCAGCAGCTGCTTTCAACATTATTGGATATCCTATTTTTTTAGCTATTTTTAATGCCTCATTTATATCTTTAACACTACTATCCGAACCTGGTATTACTGGTACACCTGCTGATTTCATCAATTCTTTGGCATTTGATTTATTTCCCATCAATTCAATCACTTTATATGATGGTCCAATAAATTTTATATTTGACTCTTCACATATTTTTGCAAATTGACTATTCTCTGACAAAAATCCGAAACCTGGATGAATACAGTCTGCACCAGTTATATTGGCTGCCTCTATTATATTCTTAAAATTTAAGTAACTTTTAGTAGAATTTGCAGGTCCAACACATATTGATTCATCTGCTAAACGAGTATGCATAGCATCTTTATCTATATCAGAATAAATTGCTACTGTTTTTATATTCATTTCTTTACATGCTCTTATTATTCTAACTGCTATTTCTCCTCTATTTGCAATCAAAATTTTATTCATTTGATTTTACCTCTCTTAATATATTTAATATTATAAAAATCTTATTTGATTTTTGGATATACTAAATCTATACTATTGCAAAAGTTAATTCTCCTTTTGCAGCTATCTTACCATCAACTGTTGCTATTGCTTCACCAATTCCAATAGGTCCTTTTCTTTTAATTATTTTAACTTCTAACTTTAGTTTATCTCCTGGTACCACCATTTTTTTAAATTTCATTTTATCTATTCCACCAAATAAAGCATTCTTTCCTCTATTTTCTTCCATTCCAAGAATTGCAACTGCTCCTGTTTGTGCTAAGCTTTCTGTTATTAAAACACCTGGCATTATTGGATTTCCTGGAAAATGTCCTTTAAAATACCATTCATCTTCTTTAACATATTTATATGCTACAGCACTTTCCCCTGGAATATATTCCTCTACTTCATCTATCATTAAAAAAGGATCTCTCTGTGGTATTATTTTTTCTATTTCTTCACGATTTAACATTTTAGTATTTCTCCTAACACTATTTTATTCTAAATAATGGTTTACCATATTCTACAGTTTCACCATCTTCTAACAATATTTCTATTATTTCTCCATCAAATTCTGATTCTATTTCATTCATTAATTTCATTGCTTCAATAATACAAAGTATATCACCTTTTTTTACTTTTTTTCCAATTTCAACATATGGGTTAGAATTTGGTGATGGTTTTAAATAAAAAGTTCCAACCATTGGTGATTTTACTATATTACCTTCTTTTACTATGTTTTCTTTTGGTGTATCAATTATATCTTCTATTTTAGAATTTTCTTTAACTTGTAATTTAGGGTTTTCTACTGTTTTTATAACTTCTTTTGGTTCTTTTTTCATACTAATTTTAGTACCATCTGGAAAATCTATATCAATAGAAGTTAATTTTGAATTTCCCATATCATCCATCAATTGTTTTATTTTTTCATATTCCATAATTTTACTCCTTTCCTAAACATATGTCCAAAATTTACTGAATTGGACATTTTTTTAAAATTATACTAGCATTATGTCCACCAAATCCTAATGAATTAGACATAACAATATTTATATCCTTCTTTAAACACTCATTTGGTACTATATCTAAATCACAATCTTCATCTTTTACTTTATAATTAATTGTTGGAGGAACTATTCCATCTTCAATTGCTTTTATTGAAAATATTGCTTCTATAGCCCCTGCTGCTCCTAAAAGATGTCCTGTATTTCCTTTTGTTGAACTAATTTTTACTTTACTACTTGCATCTCCTAAAGCTTTTTTTATAGCCATTGTTTCATACATATCATTTAAGTGTGTTGATGTACCATGTGCATTTATATAATCAATATCTTTATCTTCTATATTTGCATCTTTTATTGCTTTTACCATAGCTCTAGCTGCTCCTTCTCCATCTGGTGATGGTGATGTAATATGGTAACTATCAGAAGTTGCTCCATAACCAATTACTTCTGCATATATTTTTGCTCCTCTTTTTTTGGCATGTTCTAATTCTTCTAATATAAGAATTGCAGCTCCCTCTCCCATTACAAATCCACTTCTTTCTTTGTCAAATGGAATACTTGCTCTTGTTTTGTCTGTAGTATTTGATAAAGCTTTCATATTTTCAAATCCTGCAATTCCAATTTCACATATTGAAGCTTCTGTTCCACCTGCTATTATTACATCTTCTGATCCATATTTTATTGTTTTATATGCTTCTCCTATTGCATGTGTTGATGATGCACAAGCTGTTACTATTGAAATAGATTCTCCTTTTACACCTAAGTCGATAGAAATATTTCCTGATGGCATATTAGCAATTGCCATTGGTATAAACATTGGTGAAACTCTATTATGTCCTTTTACATAATTTATTTCACATTGTTCTTGTATAGTTTTTAAACCACCTATACCTGTACTTACAAATATTCCTACTCTTTCAAAATCAGTATTTTCTTTTGTAATGCCACTATCTTTAAAAGCTTCTCTTGATGCTACTAATGCAAATTGTGAACTTCTGTCTAATCTTTTAGTTTGTTTTAATTCAAAATATTCTAATGGATCAAACTTTTTTACTTCGCCAGCTAAGCTTGTTTTAAAATCACTTGCATCAAATAATGTAATATTGTCTATACCACATTTTTTTTGTTTTATTCCTTCCCAAGTTTCTTTAACATTTTTTCCAATAGGATTTATAGTTCCTAATCCTGTTACTACTACTCTTCTTTCCATATTTATTTTCCTTTCTAAATTAAGAGGTCAACTAACAATTACTTTTTTAATTTACTATATTAACATACCACCATCAACATTAATAACTTGACCTGTTATATATGAACTTTCCTCAGATACTAGAAATTTTACAACATTTGCAATATCTTCTGGTTTTCCTATTCTTTTTAATGGTATATTTTTAGATATTTCTTCTTTTATTTCATCTTTTAATCCATTTGTCATATCACTTTCAATAAATCCTGGTGCTACTGCATTTACCAAAATATTTCTCGAAGATACTTCTTTTGCTAAACTTTTAGTAAATCCTATTATTCCAGCTTTTGAAGCAGAGTAATTTGTTTGCCCTGCATTTCCTGATACACCTACTACTGATGAAATATTTATTATCCTTCCTGAACGTGCCTTCATCATATATGATATTACGTTTTTTGTTACATTAAATGTACCTACTAAATTTACATCTATTACTTTTGTAAAATCTTCTTCTGTCATTCTAGCAAGTAATGTATCTCTAGTTATCCCTGCATTATTTACTAATACATCTATTTTTCCAAATTTTTCTATTGCTTTTTGTGTAAAATTTTTGCAATCATCAAATATTGAAACATCTCCCTTTACTGTTAAACATTCTACATTGTTACTTTCTATTTGATTTACTAATTCTTTTAATTCATCATTTTCTGTTCTATAATTAAGAACTATGTTGTACCCTTCTTTTGAAAGTGTAAGTGCTATTTGTTTTCCAATTCCTCTAGTAGCCCCTGTTATTAAAGCAACTTTATTCATAATCTATTCTCCCTTTTTTATAAAATTTATTGTATTTTCAAGTGTTTCCACATTATTAATGTTTAAAACATTTATATTTTTTTGTGTTGGTATTCTTTTTACAAATCCTGATAGCGTTTTTCCTGGTCCGATTTCTATAAAAGTATCTACTCCACTTTGTATCATATTTTCTAATCCACTAGAAAATCTAACTGGACTAATAATATGTTTTGCTAATATATCTTTTATATTATCATTTTGGTTATATATTGTACCATCTAGATTTTTTACTACTGGTGTTTCAAATTTATTTATTTTTAAAGTGTCTAAATCTTTTCTTAAAGCATTAGATGCTTCAATTAATTTTTCTGTATGAAATGGTCCAGAAGTATTCAAAATTCTTACTTTCTTTGCTCCTAATTCTTTTGCTATTTCTTCAGCTTCTTCAATTCCCTGCTTATCTCCTGAAATTGCTATTTGTCCTGGACAATTAAAATTAACTGGTGTAACAAATCCTTTTGTGATCTTTTTGCAAACTTCATGTACTTGTTCTTCATTCATACCAAGAATAGCTGCCATTTTCCATTCTCCAGCTGGTACTAAATTTTGCATATATTCTCCTCTACTTTTTACTAAACTCACTCCATCTTCAAAAGTTATTGCTTTACTATAAATTAAAGCAGAGTATTCTCCTAAACTAAGCCCACTTGAAATTTCAGCTTTTATATTTTCTTTTTCTAACAGTTTTAATATAGCTAAACTCATTGTTAAAATACAAATTTGTGTATTTTTTGTTTGATTTAAATCTTCTTCTAATTCAAAAGTAATTCTAGCAACATCAATTCCTGTTATTTTTTTTACATCGTCATAAACTTTTTTTACTTCTTCATACTTTTCATATAAATCTTTCCCCATTTTAACTGTTTGAGAACCTTGACCAGGAAATAGAAATCCTATTTTCATTAATTATCACCTATCCTTTTAATAATTTTTTCTTCAAATACATTACAAAACTCTACTATAATATCATTGTTATTTACTGTTATTCCAAATTCTTTTTTTATAGATGAAGCAATTTCATTTATATCCTTTGTGAAATAAGTTTTATTTGTATTAATCCCTATTCCTACAACAATATATTTTACAATTTCTCCAATCAATTTTGTTTGACATAAGATGCCACCAATTTTTCTATTCTTAAAAACTATATCATTTGGTTTTTTTATTTGAAGTTCTATATTATATAGCTTCTTAATAACTTGTATAATTGTTTCAGCAATTTCAATTGTTATTCCATCTAATTTACATATATTACAATCTGTTTGTATGAAAAATGAAAAAGCAATATCATTTTCTTGATCAGTGTGCCAAATTCTTCCATGTGTACCAATTCCATTTGTTTGTATATTTGCTGAAATTATTGTGCCATTACTAATATTATTATTTTCAATTCTTCTCCAAATTTCTAATTGTGTAGAATCTATTTCTTTGTAATTTTTAAATTCTTTTCCTAAAAACTTAGTATTTAAATTCATTTTATTCCTTTTCTTTTTTTAGTATTTCTTCTAAATTTTTTTCTCTTTTTATTTTATTAGTAGTTGTTTTTATTAATGGTTCTTTAGTTAAAATTAATCCTCTTATAGCCTTATACTTTGGCATAGTCTGATTTATTTCTTTTATTCTTTCATTTATTTTTTGATAAATATTTTCTTCACCTTTAACTTTATATACATTTTCAGCAATTTCTTCATTATATACTACTTTTACAAATATCTTAATATCATTTTTATCTTCTGACATCTGCTTTCCAAAAATAAATGATTCTTCTACACCTTCAATTCTATTTACCAAGTTTTCCATTTCTTCTGGAAAAATATTTTTACCATTTTTTAATACTATTACACTTTTTTTTCTTCCACAGATAAATATATATCCTTCGTCATCTATTTTAGCTAAATCTCCTGTATAAAACCAATCATCAACTATTGCATCTTTTGTTGCTTTTTTATTTTCATAATATCCTAACATTATACTAGGGCCTTTTACAATAAGTTCTCCTATTCCTGTCTTATCAACATTTACTAATTTTGCTTCTACATTTGGAACTGTTTTTCCTATTGAACCTACTTTATAATATTTTTTATTTCCAATTGCTACTACAGGTGAAGTTTCAGTCAGACCATATCCCTGCACTAAATTTAATCCTAATAATCTAAATTTGTTTTCTATGGTACTATCTAAACTTGCTGCTCCACTTATCATTATTTTTATGTTTCCACCTAACATATCATGTATTGTTTTAAAAGCTTTCTTTTTTTCTTCCATAGAACAATCTTTGTATTGTTCTTCTTTTTGAAGAATTTCTTCAATTTTTCCTTCTTTCTCTAATTGTTTTCTTATACTTTTAAAAATTCTTTCATATATTGCTGGTACTGATGCCATAACAGATATTTTGTATTCTTTCATATTTTCTACAATATGTCTTATACCATCACAAAATACTGTTTGTGCCCCACAATATAATGAAAACAAAAACCCAACTGTACATTCAAAAACATGATGTAAAGGTAAGAAAGATAAAAATATATCATCAGAACTAACATCTAAAACTGATGCTATATCCATTAAATTTGAACATATATTCTTATGTGATAAAGATACAATTTTAGATTGTGATGTAGTACCTGATGTAAATAACATTATATTCATTTTTTCATTATCTATTTTTGCATCTATAAACTCCTTATTTCCTAATTTTATTAATTTTTTTCCTTTTTCTATTAATTCTAATTCTGAATATATTCCTTCTTTATGTTCTAATAAATCCATTGATATTAAATGTTTTAACTTTCCTATACCTTCACATTTTATACTTTTTAATATATCTTCATACTTTTTAGAATAGAATATTGCTTCAACTCCTGATCGTTCTATTAATGTTCTTAATTCATTCTCTGGTAATGATTTATCTAGTGGTACTACTATTCCAGTTCCACATACTATTGAAAGATATGCTATTTCCCATTCATATCTGTTTTCTCCTATAACTGCTATTCTTTTGTTTTTTAATCCTATGTTTATTAAAGCTGTTCCTAATGCATCTATCATTTCTCTTACTTCTTTATGAGATATTTTTTTATATTTTTTATCTTCAATTTTTATTTTATATGCAATTCTATCTGCATATTTTTTACCAGATTTATTTAACATGTCTTTTAAATCTGTTATTTGCATAATTTCATATAATTTTTTACTCATTTTTCTCTCCTACTATACATTTATATCATATTTTTGTTTTTTTATCTTTATACTGGTAGGTCAGTATAAAAAACTTTTGTTTTAAGAACAATAGTGGACAATATATAATCTGTAAAAGACAAAACTATATTGTATTGTCCACGTCATTGTTCAAAGCGCCAAATTTATGAAATAAATTTGTGTGCAAATGTTGGCGTAAGCCTTTATTTAATAGGAAGTCCAAAGGACTATCCTATTAAATAAAAATAAAAGTTTTTAATTTATAGTACAAACATAAAAGCAACTTTGCTGTTATATAAAAATCTACAAAAAAAAAAGTATAGCATTTATTTAAATCTATACTTTTTTAATTTTTGTATTTTTATATTTTAAGTTCTAAATTATTTTAGTATTAGCTATTTTATCCAAAAATTCCTTTTCATAATGTTCATTAAAAACTATTCTCTTTTCTCTTCTTAAATCTGATTTTAGTTTCTTATATCTATATTCTACATACATTGAATATATTAATAATATTACATATGCTATTACAATTCTGTCTTGAAGAATTAAAACCATTTGTCCAATTTTTGGTATTTTATAAATATAAATTCCTTCTATATCTTCATATTTTATTGATATAGAATTTTGATTGCTACTATTATTAGCATTTGTAATAACCTTTTTTCCTTGATTTGTATCCTCAATTTCTATTACTTTTTGTGTAACAACACTATTTCCCCTTTTAAACGCTATTATATCATTTGTTTTTACATTATTGATGTCTGAAACTTTTTTTAAAAGAACTATATCTCCGTTTTTCTAAATCTGGTTTCATACTTTCTGATTTCATAACATATGCTTTTATTCCAAAAAGAGCTGGAAAATCATTAGGATTTATAATAGATTTAATCATTATAAAAATGTTATATGCAATTATAGGTAGTAATATTATACATATAATTTTAGTTATTATTTTTATTATATTACAACGCTTTAATTTCTTTTTTAATTTCTCTTCATTTGTAAGTTCCATTTTTACCCCCTCTTAATACACACAGATTAATATTTATTTTAAATTATATCATATATTTTTCGAATACTATTTATTGTAACCTGTTTTTTACATAAACTTAATATTTGTCATTTTTTGTAAAAAAATACATAATATGATAAAATAATATAAATTATTAGTATAAGGAGTTTTTATGATTTTAAAATATAAAGTTATTGATAACAAATATTGTAATATTAAAGAAGTTTTAAAATCTTATTTTTCAATTTCTGATAGATTATTAACTAAATTAAAAAAAAATAATAAAATTTATTTGAATAATAAAGTAACATATGTTAATTGTAAAATTAAAATTGAAGATTTAATTTCAATTGACTTAAATTTTAATGAAAAAAGTAATAATATTTTTCCTACAAAAATGAATTTGGATATTTTATTTGAAGATGATAGTTTTTTAATTATAAATAAACCTTTTAATATTCCTGTACACCCTTCAATATTACATTTTAATAATAGTCTTTCAAATGGTGTTCAATATTATTTTGAAGAAAATAATATTACTACAAAAATAAGACCTGTAAACAGATTAGATAAAGATACTTCTGGAATTGTTATTTTTGCTAAAAACGAATATATTCAAGAATGTCTTATTAGACAAATGAAAAATAACATTTTCAAAAAAGAATACTATGCAATTTTAGAAGGACATATTCAAAATGCATCTCAAACAATAAATGCTCCTATTGCTAGAAAAGCTGGTTCTATAATCGAAAGAGAAGTAAATGATAATGGCACTATTTCTATAACACATATAAATTTGATTAAAAATTTTAAGGTAAATTTTAACAAATTTTCTTTTGTACATATAACTTTGGAAACAGGACGAACTCATCAAATTAGAGTTCATTCAAAATATATATGTCATCCTATTTTAGGAGATACGCTTTATGGTAATCCTTCTAATTTGATATCAAGACAAGCTTTGCATGCTTATAAAGTAACTTTTATTCATCCTATAACCAAAAAGCATATTATAATTGAGGCTTGCTTACCAAATGATATGAAATCAATTTTGGATAGCACAATTTAACAATTATAAAAATCTTTTACAGTAAATACATATTTTTTTACTATTTGCACATATTATTATTATATTAATGATGCACATTAAAAATTGTTTTTGTTTTTAAACACAAAAAAACCCTCTAATGAGGGTTTTTATTGCTTTAACTTATTATTTTATTTATGCTGTTTCTTCCTTTTTAGAATTCTTTGTTTTTTTTCTGTTTTTTGGAAGTTCTCTTTTTTTGTTTTCATCTATTATAATTTCTGGCTCTGATTTATTAATAACAGTTTCTTTTGTTATTATACATTTTGATATTTTTTCATTAGAAGGAATATCATACATTATGTCCCTCATTATTTCTTCTATAATAGAACGTAGCCCTCTCGCTCCTGTATTTCTTTCGATTGCTTTATCTACTATTGATTCTAATGCTGTTTTGTCGAATTCTAATTCTACGCCATCTAACTCAAATAGCTTTTTATATTGCTTTGTTAAAGCATTTTTTGGCTTTGTTACTATATCTATTAGAGCTTCTCTAGTAAGTCCTTCTAAAGTTGCTACAATTGGTAACCTTCCTACGAATTCTGGTATTAAACCAAATTTTAATAGATCTTGTGGTAATAATTCTTTAAATATTTCTGTTTTATTTATATCTGTTTTACTTTCAATTTTTGCCCCAAAACCAATAGTTTTTTTACCAACTCTGTCTTTTATAATGTTTTCTAATCCTTCAAATGCTCCTCCACAAATAAACAATATATTTGAAGTATCTATTTGTATGAATTCTTGATGAGGATGTTTTCGTCCTCCTTGTGGTGGAACAGATGCAACTGTTCCTTCAACAATTTTAAGTAGTGCTTGTTGAACTCCTTCTCCACTAACATCTCTAGTTATAGAAGGATTTTCAGATTTTCTTGTTATTTTATCTATTTCATCTATATATATAATTCCTTTTTGAGCCTTTTCTATATCATAATCAGCTGATTGTATAAGTTTTAAGAGAATATTTTCAACATCTTCTCCAACATATCCTGCTTCTGTAAGTGTAGTTGCATCTGCTATTGCAAATGGAACGTCTAATATTTTGGCTAATGTTTGAGCTAATAAGGTTTTTCCACATCCTGTTGGTCCTAATAATAATATATTGCTTTTTTGTATTTCAATATCTTTTATTAGTTCTTTGTTATTTACTCTTTTATAATGATTATACACTGCTACTGATAAAGTTTTTTTTGCTTCTTCTTGCCCTATAACATAATCATCTAAAACTTTTTTTATTTCTGCTGGTATTAGCATTTCTACTGGTTCTGATTTTGTTTCTGTTGTTTCATATATTTCTTCATCTATAATATCTTGACATAAAGATATACATTCATCACATATATATACCCCTGGTCCTGCAATTATCTTCTTTACTACTTCTTGTGGTTTTCCACAAAAAGAACATTTTACTATTCTTTCTTGATTTTTAGACATTTAAGGTTTCCTTTTATGTTTTATTTAGATTTTTGGAAAATCTATAAACCTTTAATTTCTTTTATCTAATATTCCATCTATTAATCCATATTTTAGTGCTTCTTCTGCTGTCATATAATTATCTCTTTCTGTATCTTTTTCTATTGTTTCTAATTTTTGACCTGTTCTTTCACTTAATAATTTATTTAATTTTTCTCTAGTTTTAACCATATGATCTGCATGAATTTTAATTTCTGTTGTTTGACCAGAAAGTCCTCCACCAGCAATTAATGGTTGATGTATTAATATTTCTGCATTTGGAGTTGCAAATCTTCTTCCTTTTTCTCCTGATGCTAATAATACAGCTCCCATACTTGCTGCCATTCCAACACATATTGTAGATACAGGACATTTTATATAATTTATTGTATCTACTATTGACATTCCATCTGTAATTGATCCTCCTGGACTATTTATATATAAACTAATTTCTTTATCAGGATCTTCTGATTCTAAAAATAAAAGTTGCGCTACTACTAAGCTTGCTGATGCTTGATTTACATCTTCTGCTAAAAATATTATTCTATCTTTTAATAATCTTGAAAATATGTCATATGATCTTTCTCCTCTACTTGTTTGTTCAATAACATATGGTACTAAACTATTTTCTATCATTTTAATCTTCCTTTCTCTTTTTTTATTTAATTATTTATAATGCTTTATTCTACATTTACCTACTATATACTAAATAGATTTTTTTTTCAATACATTTGTTATAAAATTTCATATATTTAAACCTTATAATTCGTCTTTTTTTGACATTATTAATCATAAATAAATTTTAAGGCTTTAATTTTAAAAAATTAAAGCCTCTTTTATATTATAATCTATTTAGTTTTCTTCTTTGTTTCCTTTTTATCGTCTTTGCTTTCTTTTTCTGCTTTTTCTTCTTTTTTTGTTGTTTTCTTAGTTGAAGTTTTCTTTGTTTCTTTTACTTCTTTTTCTGCTTTTTCTTCAACTGTTTTAACTTTTGCATTATCTATTATTAAATTAATTGCTTTTTCAGATTTTATATTTTCTTTTATATGTTCAATTAAATTTTCATTATTTTTTAGATCTTCTTCTTTTCTTCCATAGCTTGTAGCTAATTCTGTAATTTTACTTTCTATTTCTTTTTCTTCTACTTCTATTTTTGCTTCTTTACAAACTGCTTCTAATACTAATCTCATTTTTAAAGATTCTTTTGCTGGTTCTTCACTTTCTTTTCTGTAATCTTCTTTAGTTTTTCCAAGCATTTGTAAATATTGATCTAATGTAATTCCTTGATATGATAATCTACTGTTCATTTCTTGTTCCATATTGTCTATTTCAAGTTCTACCATTCCATTTGGTATTTCTACTTCTGAAATTTCTGCTACTGCTTTAACTGCTTTTTCTTCTAATTCTGCTTTTGTTCTTTCTTCATTTTGCTTTTCTTTTTTATTTTTTATATCTGATTTTAATTCTTTTAATGTATCAAATTCACTAACATCTTTAGCAAATTCATCATCTATTTTTGGTAATTCTTTTGCTTTTATTTCATGAAGTGTTACTTTAAATACTGCATCTTTTCCTGCTAAATCTTTTGAAAAATATTCGTCTGGAAATTTTACTTTAATATCTTTTACTTCTTCATTTTTCATTCCAATTACTTGATCTTCAAATCCTGGTATAAAAGTATTACTTCCTAATTCTAATTCATGATTTTCTGCTTTTCCACCTTCAAATTCAACTCCATCTACTGTTCCTACAAAATCTATAACTACTGTGTTTCCTTTTTCAGCTGGTTTTCCTTCTACTGTTATCATTCTACTATTTCGTTCAGCCATTTTATTTACTTCTTCTTCTATATCTTTATCTGTAACTTTATATTCAACTTTTTCTAATGAAATTCCTTTATATTTTCCTAATTTTACTTCTGGTTTTACAGATACTATTGCTGTAAATATTAATTCTTTTCCTTTTTCCATTTGTTTTATATCTATTTGTGGTTTGCTTACAACGTCTAGTTTTTCTGTTTTTATTGCTTCATCATATATTTTTGGTACTATTTCATTAAAAGCATCTTCATAAAATATTTCACTTCCATAATATTTTTCTACTATATTTATTGGTGCTTTCCCTTTTCTAAATCCTGGTATATTAAAATATTTTGCGTTTTTATTAAATACTTTTTTTATTCCTTCGTCAAATACTTTTGATTCAATTGTAAATTCTAATTTTAATTCATTTTTATTTTCTGTGTTTTCTACTTTTACACTCATTTTATTTCCTCCATCTTCTTTCTATTTTACAAATAGCTTATACATTATATCACAGCATAAATAAAAATCAAGTATTTTTTAGCAATTCTTAGTAAATGCAAGTTTTTGTGTATTCATATGGTTATTATTCTATAATAATAAATTTTCATTATATAATAAAAGATAGTAAAATTTCAAAAATATTTTCATTTTACTATCTTTTAAACTTATATTAATCTCCTAAACAAATTCCTAAATCTCTTGCTATTTTTATCAAATCATTATCCATTTGAATTTTTCTTATATTGCTTTCTTTTGTGTTACCAGACGCTGCTCCTACTACTTTATTATTTCCAACTACATCTTCTAAAGAAACATGTCCCATATGTCCATTTTTATAAGTTACTAATACATTAAATATTCCTTGCATTGCAAGTTCCATTGCTTTGCAACCATATTTTGTTGAAAGTATTCTATCAAATGCTGATGGTGTACCTCCTCTTTGTACATACCCTAATACTGTATTTCTAGATACCATTCCTGTTAGTTCTTCTAATTCAGTTGCTAGTTTTTCTCCAACTCCACCTAATCTTATATTATCTAGTCCTGATCCATCATTTAAAGTTTTCTTTACTGTAAGTGTTCCATCTTTTGGCATTGCTCCTTCTGATGTTACTACTATTGTAAATTCTTTTCCTCTAGCTCTTCTTTCATTAATTTTATCTACTACTTTATTAATATCATATGGGATTTCTGGTATTAACGCTACATCTGCTCCTCCTGCTATTGCTGATTCTAATGCTAACCATCCTGCATATCTTCCCATAACTTCTAATACCATTATTCTATGATGTGCTTCTGCAGTAGTGTGTAATCTATCTAGTGCTTCTGCTGCAACTGATACTGCTGTATTATATCCGAAAGTTGCATCTGTATGTGCAACATCATTATCTATTGTTTTTGGTACTCCTATACAGTTTACTCCTTTTAATGAAAAATCTCTACTTGATTTTTGGGTTCCATCTCCACCTAATGTAAATATACAATCAAATCCTGCATTTTTTATATTTTGTACACATATATCTGACATATCTTTATATTCTACTGTTCCATCTTCTTTTGTTACTTTATAATTAAATACATTTGTACTATTAGATGTTCCTATTATTGTTCCTCCTTTTGTTAATAAACCAGATGCATTTCCTTGCAAGTCTAATTTTACATAGTCATTATTTAATAATCCTTTATACCCTTCTATAAATCCATAACATTCTACCCCATAAGTTCTACCTGTTTTTACTATTGCTCTTATTACTGCATTTAATCCAGGTGCATCTCCTCCATTAGTTAATATAGCAACTTTTTTTACTTTTGATTCCATTCTATATTCCCCCTGTTTATTTTCTTTATATATTGTTTTTATTATATACATTTTCTAAATATAATACAAGCATTTTTTTAAATTTATAATTTTCAAGAATATATTTGAAATACAAGTATATAATTTAATATCTAATTTTTTTAGATATATTTTTTAAGGAGGTTCTGTTTAATTTATAACAGATAAATATAATTATGAAAAACAAATTTATTTATTCATTTATAATATTATTTATTTTAATACTAGTTTCTACATCTTCTCTAGCTTTTTTTATTCCTACTTGGTCAGAATTAGATACAGCTGAAGTTAATGCAAATACTACTACTGAAAATTTTTTAAATTTAGAATCTGAAAGTGCAATTTTAATTGAGCAAACAACACGGTGAAATTCTTTTTGAAAAAAGTTCTCATGAAAAACTAAGACCAGCTAGTGTAACTAAGGTAATGTCTATTCTTTTAATTATGGAAGCTTTAGATAGAGGTGATATTACTTTAGAAACACAAATACCTTGTAGTGAAAAAGCTTCATCAATGGGTGGATCTCAAATTTGGCTAGATAGTACAGAATCTTTATCAGTACATGAAATGCTTAAAGCCATTTGTGTTGTTAGTGCAAATGATTGTACTGTTGCTATGGCTGAATATCTAGCTGGAAGTGAAGAACTTTTTGTACAAAAAATGAATGATAGAGCAAGAGAACTTGGTATGAATGATACTACATTTAAAAACTGTCATGGTATTGATGAGGATGGACATTTGACTTCTAGTTATGATATTAGTTTAATGTCTAGAGAATTATTACAAAATCACCCTAGTATTACTAACTATACAACCATTTGGATGGATAATCTTCGTGATGGTCAATCTGAATTAGTTAATACTAACAAACTTATAAGAACTTATGAAGGTGCAACTGGGTTGAAAACTGGCTCTACTTCTTTAGCTTTATACAATTTATCTGCTAGTGCAACTAGAGATAACCTATCTTTAATTGCAGTTGTTTTAAGAGCACCTACTCCTAAAATTCGTTTTTCAGAGGCTAAATTGCTATTAGATTATGGATTTAGTTCTTATAATTTTAAGAAAATTGCTACTCAAGGTGATGTTCTTCAAAGTATAAATGTTAATAAAGGTACTCAAAGTACCACTAATATTGTATTTGAAAATGATAGTGGTGTTTTAGTAAAAAAGAATAGCTCTTCTGAAATTAGGCAAGAATTAATTTTAAATGAGAATATTGAAGCACCTATTAATTGTGGAGATGTTTTACGGTACTATGAATTATTATATAGATGATAAACTTATAACTTCTGTAAATTTAGTTTCTGATAGTGAAATAAGTAAAAAGACTCTTTTAAATACTTTTAATTATATTGCTACTAATTGGCTTAATTTATTAAGAGATTAAAATCAAAAAACAGGATCAATGGCAAAATATCTGCTATTAATCCTGCTTTTTTTATTCCTCACATGGAATTTTCCCTCCTACTTCTCAATACAGTAAAAAAGGAACTGGTGTCCATATCCCACAATGAGGGCATCTTTGTCCTGTAAAATATATAAAAAGTCTAGAATTTGAAATACATTTTATATTATAATAAAATACATTTCAAATCCTAGACTTTTATTGCGCAATAAATTTTATTTTAGTTTGCCTTTCTAAGCAAGACCATATTTTTTCTTGAATTTATCTGCTCTACCACCTGTTGTATTTTGCTTTAAGCTTCCTGTCCAATATGGATGACATTTTGAACAAACATCAACTTTCATTTCTGGTTTTGTTGAATTTGTTTCTATTACATTTCCACATGCACATATTATCTTAGAAGCCACATAATTTGGTTGTATATCTTTTTTCATGTAATTCACCTCTTTCTTCATTTTTAAAACAATCTTGTATATGATATCATATTATTTTTTTCTTTTCAAGTATTTTTTAAAATGTTACTTTAAAATCTGTATATTTATATGTTTTATTTTCTTCCTTTGTTTGTTCTACATCATTTTCATCACTATTTTTCTCTATATCTTCTTGTTTTTTCTCTTCATTTTTATAATTATTATCTATATTATTTACATTATTTAAATTTTTTGAATTTTCATCTTTTTTTATAGCATCTAAAACAGTATTTCCATCATTAGCTCTTTTTAAATTACTTTCTAAAGAATGTCTATTTACTAGTTTTATCATTAAATTAAATATACAAGCTATAATACATACTGCTAGTAAAACTTTTTTCCAAATTTTAGGTAGCATATATTTCTCCTCTCATTATTTCTAGTACCTCTATCTTTTTTATTATACTATATTTTTGTAAAAAGTCAATCTTTTTTTGATTTATGTAAACATCATTATTAATATTTTTTAAAATTTTACTTGTTTTTTTTATAAATATATGTTAGACTATTAAATAGTCAGTTTATTAATTTAATGGAGGTGCGTTAGATATGGCAAAATGTGTAATTTGTGGAAAAGAAACTAGCTTTGGAAAACAACTTAGTATCACTCGTTCACATATAAGTAAAAGAACAACTAGAACTGTAAAACCAAATTTAAGAAGAGTAAAAGCAATTATAGATGGAGAAGTAAAAAGAGTTTCAGTATGTTCAAAATGTTTACGTTCTGGAAAAGTTAAAAGAGCAGTTTAATTTTATAAAAATAAAATGAGGTATGTAAATTTGTTTAAAAATTTATTTGAATGAATTTACATGCCTCATTTTTTATTTGCTTTAATTAGCAAACTTTTTTTCTTATGTAGATTTTATTCCAAAAATAAACTTAACAAAACCTCTTAAGAATTTTGGTACTTTTTTAACAACAATTGTCATATTATTCCTCCTATTTACCTAGTAAAAATTTTATGCCTCCTACTAGTAATCCTACTCCCATAATGAATATCCAGGCAACTGGAGGAAGAAATAATACTAATAATATCCCTATTCCTAGTCCCATTAATATTCCACATATTAACTTTTTAAACTTGCAAAAAAACATTTATACTTCCTCCTTTTATATATAATATTAAAATTCAACTTATTATGTGATTATCATAATAAAAAAACACTTTAAACTTTTTTAGTTCAAAGTGTTTAAAAATAATTAGTTTATTCTTCATCTTCTTCATCTTCTTCATCTTCTTCATTAATTTCATATTCATATATTTCATGGGAACAATTTGCACAATCTCCATTTAGACATTCTGAACAATAATCCTCTTCCATTACTGCTCCTCCTACATATGCTATGTCTTCTAATAAGTCTAATGTTTCACATTCACTAAGCAATTCATTATTTACTTTTATTTCTAATATCTCAAAATCTTCTACATTTTCTTCTATTTTAAATCTTATTATTACTGTACAGGGCTCATCATCACATATTGCTTCTCCTGTAAAATCTACATATACCTGTTTTTCTTCTTTTATTACATTATAATTAATATTATCAAAAAATGATTCGAATAATTCTCCTATTTTAAAGTCTGGTATAGCATTAAATTCACCATTACATATTAAACTAATATATTTTTCATCAGTTACATTTTCATTCATATAATATCTCCCTTTTTATAATTTCTAAGTATATTAACACAAATAATCCATTACTTCAAGCATTTAATCTTTATTTTTATCTTTTATATTTTTTATTTGTAAACTTGGAAATGCTTCCATTAGTCTACTACGTAAAATTGATTTCTTCTTGAAATTTTCTCTTATTTGTTTTGTTAATTCTTCTGATGTTAATTTTATATTTTCCATAGTATTATCAATTGTATTTTTAGAAAATTCTTGTATAGATTCTTTTCTATTTTTTATTGCTTTTGCAATAATCTGTTTTTGTTCTTTTTGTTTTAATTCAAATTCGGCTCTTTTTGTTTTTACTTTAGAATTTAATTTTTCCTTTTCTTTTGATATCTTACTATTTATAATTGCTCTATGTTTATTTACTTTTTCAGCTAATTCTTTTGGAGTTTGTAATATTGTAGTTGATACCTTATTTCTAGTATATTTTACTTTTCTATAAAACTTTAGTTCTTTAAGTTTTAATCTTCTTCCAAATACTATTACATTTGAACTTGCTTTCATTAAAACTTCTTCTGTTTTTTCTTTTACTTTTTCTCCAATTTCTTCTGTATTATCTCTATTAGAATATATTTCTCCTTTAAAACTTATTATTATACTAAAGGAAATTATACTATCTATTATAAATCCTATGCTTAATATTGTTGTAATTATATGTCTGTATATTTCTGGTATATTTGAGTATATATTTATAAAAAATGGATTTATTAAGCAAAGTATTGTTGTTCCTGCAATTCCAAATGGTAATAATGTTTCTAGACATATTCTCCCATTTATATTAAATTTTTTGTTATGATAGTCCCACCATCTTGCATTAAATAATTTTTCCATAAAATAACTTGTAAGATATTCTAATATTCCACAAATTAATGTTGATAATATAAACAATGCTGGTATATCATTTGTATATTTGTTTAATAATATTGTTATTAATATAACTCCTGCACCATATACAGGGCAATATGGACCTATTAAAAATCCTCTATTTACAAACTTCTTTACATTTAGTATTCCTCCAACTGATTCCATAAACCATCCTGCAAATGAATACGTAAAAAATAATAATATATATAATTCTAAATTTTCTATCATATTTACTCCTTGATAAATTATTATATTAAAATATACCATATATATAAAAATTATACAATTATTTCTTTTTCATTTTTCTTAATATATCTTTTTGAACATTGTCTATTCTATATGATTCTATCATTTTTTGCAAAGTTTTATTATAAGTAAATTTATCTAAATTGTTTTCTTCCTTCAAAAATTTCATTGCTTTTTCGTTATATTTTATTCCAATTTCTGCTAAGGTCCATGCTACTCCCATTTTGACATAATATCCCTCATGCGTTATTTTATTTAGCTCTTTTAAAACTTTATCTACATATTCATCTGTTAAAAAATAATCCAACATAGAAATTACTGCAAATCGAACTTCAAATTCCTTTTTTGATTTAGTATATGGTAAAATAAATTTCCAATATTCTTCTAAATCTTTTTTATTAATCTTTAGTGTTGGAACAAAAGTATCATTTATTGCCCAACTATCTATTCTGGGAACAAACATTTTTATGTATTTTTCTTTTTCTTTTAATTCCATTTTACTATACCCTATTATAAGTCCTTGAAGTATTACACCTTCAAAATATTTTATATTTTCATTTTTTATAAATTCTTCCCAATTATTTCTTTCTTTTAATATTTCTTTTGCTAGTTTTCTTAAATTAGGTATTCTTATTCCTAACATTTCTTTGTTTGTATCAGGACACAATTTTATATTAAATTCTTTATATTTCTCATCTTTTAACTCAAATAATTTGTTATTTATATACTCCATATTATTCTCCATTTTTAGAACTTATGTTTGTATGTTATCATACTAATTTCTTACAGTCAATATATTTAATTGTTTTTTTATTTCTTTTATTTTTTTCTTTGTTTGATCATATCCATTTTTATATAATTTATCTATTTGTTTTGTATCTAATAATCCTACTGATGGTTCTTTTATTTTAAGTAAATAATCTGTTCCATCCCATTCATATTTATATAATTCATGACATAATATAGAAAATGATTTGTTTACTACTTCATATATATTTTTACAGCATTTTTTATTAGTTTCTTCTGTAAATACAATACTTAAAACCTTATCTGCCCCTGCTCTTTTAGTTTCTCTCCATGGAAGATTTTCTGCTATCCCTCCATCTACTAAAAGTACATCTTCATATTTACAAGGTGAAAATATTCCTGGATAACTACAACTTGCTTGAACTGCTGTTCCTATATCTACACTATTTATGTATTCAATTTCTTCTCCTGTTTTTTTTAATATATTGTTTGAAAACACATACACTTTTTCATCTGATATATTTACAGCTGGTATTACTAATGGCATCTTAATTTGATTTATATTTTTTATTCCTTTTTTATTACACATCTCATTTATTAATTTTTTTATTGTAACACCACTATTTAATCCATCTACATTAAAACCATTTCCTGTAAAAATATTTTTTAGTAGTTTTAATATATTTCTATAGTCTAAATATTTTATAGATTTCGCATATCTTTTAAATATGTTATAAATTTCTTCTGTTTTATATCCACATGCATATAATGTTGCAACAATACTTCCTGATGATGTACCTGAAATATAATCAAATTTTATATTTTCTTCTTCTAATGCTTTTATTGCTCCTACATGTGAAATTCCTTTTATTCCTCCGCCAGATAGGCTTAATCCTAACTTCATAAAAATCACCCTTGATATAATATTCATTAAAATATTAAAATGTGAAAAAGGAGCTTATAAAAGCCCCTAAATTTTAATAATTAGTATTTGGTGTTACAGAAGATAAGCTACTCATAACCATATAATATCTAACTAACATACCTATTAATGAATTTTGATTTTTTGAATAACTTTCAGATGCATTTTTTATTATTTCTCCAAATAATGTTGCAAATTCTTCTTTTGAATAATCATTTAAAACTAATGCATTTGTTTCTGAAAAATCTTCAATTTCTATGTTTTCGTCAAATTCATATGATAATTCACATTTTGATATTTCTATATCTTCCATTAATTTATTTATATCATCTAATTGAATATTTATAAATATATTATTTTTATCTTTTTTTTCTGTTGTTAATATTATTTTATAATTTTCATCTTCATAATCTTCTGGATAATAAGATTGTTCTACATCTTCTTTATTATAAATATTTTCAATTTCTAATGTAGTAGTTCCTATTTCTTTTTCATATCTATGATTTAAAGTAATTTTTATTGTTTCTTCTATATCTTCATCTTCTATTTCTGATGATGTTATAGTTAATAATATTGTACTTTCATTTTCTTTATTGTTTATTACAAATTCTATTTCACTTTCTTCACATACTATTTCTGTTTTTACTGTTTTTGAATTTACCTCATATACAGAAATATTTACATCTGCATCTTTTAAATCTTCTATTTGATTTTCAGTTATAATAATATCTTCTTTTAATTCTTCTATTTGATCTTTATCTATAGTTTTTTCATATATTTCTATAAATTCTGGATCATCAAAAAGTTCTGTAAAAATTTCATTTTCAATTTTGGCTATTTCTTTTGTTGTTAGTGTAAGTGTATATTTATTTGCTATTACTTCTTCTCCATTTACTTCTGTTGTAACTTTCTTTTCCGCTTTATATTTATCACTACTTATTTTTTCATTTATTTTCTTCATATATTTGTCTTGTAATTCTTTCATTTTTTCTATATCTTCTTGTGAATAATCTGTTTCTAAAAAGTCTAACTTATCTGGTATTTCTTCAACTGTTGCTTCGTCTAATCCTAAAGTTCTTGCTATTTTTTTTAAATCTCTGTTTTCTAATGCTAAATATTTTTCATGTAACTCATCTATTTGAATTCCTAAAGTTTCATTTGATAATAAAAATTCTAAGTTAAAGTATTCATTTGATTTATCATATACACTTATTTTTGCATGTTCTTTTTTATTTTGTACATCTGTTTTTACTTTTGCATTTGATGATATAGTTGTTTCATCTGATTTTACATCCATATCAAAATTAAATTCTGTTTTCTCCTTTTGTGATCTTTTAAATAATTCGTCTAAAGGTTTTATGTTTGTTTCTTTTAATTCTTTTACATTATTTGCTAAATACTTTTTGAATAATTTTTCAGGTGATTTTAATACATCTGTTACTGCATAGACATATGCAATTCCACATAGTATTAAAACCACTAACACTAATATTAGTGCTAATATCCCTTTTGTTTTTTTACTTTCCATTTCTTCCTTCCAAAATTTATATTATTTTCATTATATATTTATATTATATTTTTTTCAATATATTTATACAGATAAAATAATAGAACTAATAACCTTTACTTTTTCTTATATTTTTGATATGCTTTAAGTAATTTTTTAAAAAGAGGTTGATGAATTTTGAATAGAATAAAAAATGATATAAATAATAAAGAACAAAATAAAAAAACTCATTCTTTAACTTTCAAAAAAATAAAAATAATTTTAATTATAATTTTTACTTTAATAATATTACTTGCAATATATACTGGTATATCTGTATCAAGATGGCAAAATTTAGCTCAAGATATGATAGCAAACTCTCCCTCACAAGTTTTAGATGCTGATGGAAAAGTAATTACTGAAATAGGAAATAATAAAAATATAAAAAATGTTTCTTTAACTGATATACCAAATAATTTAAAAAATGCTTATATTTCCATCGAAGATCAACGTTTTTATAAACATCCTGGAGTTGATTTTCCACGAACTACTGCTGCAATTTTTTCTTATATTAAAAATTTAGGATCTTCTTCTTTTGGTGGAAGCAGTATTACTCAACAATTAGTTAAAAATTTAACTGGTGATAACTCATCTAAAGTAACTAGAAAAATAAATGAATGGATAAAAGCTTTAGCTATTGAAGGTGTATTGGAAAAAGATGAGATTTTAGAATCTTATTTGAATATTATATATGTTGGTCCAAACATATATGGAGTTGGATTAGGTTCTGAATATTATTTTAATAAAAATATAAATGAACTGAATTTAGCAGAATGTGCCTTTTTAGCTGGAATCAATAATTCACCTAATTCTTATAATCCCTTTGGTGAAAAAGATAACACAGAAAAAATAAATAAAAGAACAAAAACCGTTCTTTCTAAAATGTATGAATTAAAATATATTTCTGAAACAGAATATAATGAAGCAATTGCTACAGTGGATAAAGGTCTAAAATTTAAAAATGGAAAAATTGAATCTTCAAATAATAATTCAATATATTCTTATCATACTGATGCTCTAATTGCAGAAATTATAGAAGATATTTCTAAAACAAAACATATTTCTACTGATTTTGCAACAAATTATATAAATATGGCAGGACTAAAAATTTACAGTACACAAAATACAAATATACAAAATGAAATAGAAACAGAACTTTCTAAAAATAAATATATTCTAAAATCAAAAAATGATCCTTCTGTTACTTCGCAAGCAGCAATGGTTATAATTGATCATTCAACTGGTTATGTTGTTGGATGTGTTGGTGGGCTTGGAAAAAAAGAAACTTCTAGAGGATTTAATCGTGCTACTCAAGCTTTACGACAAATAGGATCTGCTAGTAAACCTTTAACTGTTTTAGTACCTGCAATTGATAAAAAACTAATAACACCAGCTAGTATATATGTTGATGAAGCTACAACTTTTAATGATGGCACTGATGAAGGATACTCTCCTACCGATTATAATGATTATAAAGGTTCTATTACAATAAGACAAGCCATAGAATCATCTCAAAATATTCCATTTGTAAAAGTTATGGAAGAACTTACTCCCAAAATATCTATTGAATATATGAAAAAAATGGGAATTACTACTCTTACAAAAATAGATGAAAATTTGAATTTAGCTTTGGGTGGTTTAGATAAAGGTATTAGTCCATTAGAAATGGCGGCTTCATACGCTTGTATTGCTAATGATGGCGTTTATATAGAACCTACATTTTATACAAAAATAGAAAATAATATTGGTAAAACAGTTGTTAAATCAAAACAAAGAAAAAAGAACGTTTTTTCTAAACAAGTTGCTTTTTTACTAAAATCCTTACTATCTCAACCAGTTATAGGTTCTTCTGGAACTGCAAATTACTGTAAAATTTCTGGTATTGATGTTGCTGCCAAAACTGGTACTACTAATGAAGATTATGATAGATGGCTTTGTGGTTTTACCCCATATTATTCTGCTGCCACTTGGTTTGGTTTTGATTTGAATGAAACTATTAATTTTAATAGAAAAAATCCTTCTGGAGAAATTTGGGCTAATGTAATGAAAAAAATTCATTCTAATCTTGATAATCGTACTTTTGAAATTCCAAACTCTGGACTTGAAGCAGTTAAAATATGTCCTAAATCTGGTTTACTAAGTAATAGTGGATGTTCAAATTCATATACAGAATATTTCTTAAATGGAACAATACCTACTTTATATTGTACTGATCATACTGGAACATATACAACTACAAAATCTACTACAACTAATACTACTGATACTAAAACTACTACCAAAACTCAAGAACAAACTCAAGAACCTAATGCTGATTTACCTGTTCAAGAAATACCTACACAAACTAATAATAATAATAATAATAATAGTAGTAATTCATCAAAACCATCTCATAATAATTTAAATACATCTGTACAACCTTCTAATACTACTACTAATGAAACTTCTACTATACCTGAAAATACTACTAATTCATCTATATCTAATACTACTGATACTGATGATGATTTTAATTTTGATACTGATGATAATACTTTTGAACAATAAATTTTATAAAAAATCTAATTTAATAATTAATTTGTTTTATAAAACTGAAACTATTAAAGTTTCAGTTTTATAAATTTTGTTAATAAAAAAATACTTAGCTTGTAACAACTAAAATTTAACAAACTTTAATTAGACAAAATCCAATTCACTATCTCCTTCTTTATTTCATAATATTCTTCTTTTTCAAATTGCATATTAGATATACAATACTTTTTATCTGAAATATGTGAACAAAATATACATTCATCTAAATTTTTACAGTCTTGTATAAAAAATGAATTACTTATTTTTGCTGAACAGATTACATTGTAACTATTAATACAACCTCCTGAATCATCTACTCTAATACAAAAATTTGATCCTCCTGTTCTTTGACATCCTAATATAAATTCCGAACTTCCACAACCATCACAAAATAGTACATTTTTACATTCTCTACAATCTAATGATCTATATACATTTTCAGATCTATATATTGTATCACTTTTTGAAACATTTTCTGAGTCATATATTCTTTCTGTTGTTGTATAGTTAATTTTCTTCCAAACTTTTAATACATCATCTAATGAGGATACTTCCTTTTTTTTTAACATCCATCCATGTTGTTTATCATAAAGTTCCATATTATTTTGAGATATAAACTTAGTTGGATTTATAGATTCTGCCCAAGTTATCTTTCCTGTAAAACTATCTACTACTTTATGTGGTAATTTTATGTCAAAAGCATATTTTTTTAGCAATTCATCCAAATTATATGGATTATTCTTATTAAATATACTTTGAAAAATTTGGTTTGCAACTTTTAAAGCTTCTTTACTATTCATTTGCTAAATTTCTCCTTCCTGTTGATTGTGATTTCATTATTTCTTTTAAATTTATTTTAGTATTTATTGAAAACTTACTTTTTTTCTTTTCATTTCTTAAAGTACTTATGTTAAAATCATTTTCTTCTATTTCTTCTTTTTTTCTTGGATATGATATTGTATCTAAAGTAACCGCTTTAAAAGCTGGTATTACTTTACCTAGCCTACTTACTCTTAATACACATTCTCTATTTGCTAATTCTGATAATATCTTTACTTTTGCAAAATGAGAATCATGTACTGCAAGTTCCATTAACATATTCCTACTTAATATAATTGCATCTTCTCTTGAAACTCTAAAAGTATAATAATTTACTACATTTGCAAATATAGCTTTTTGTATATCTTCATTAATTTGATTAAAATATTGTCCTGATAATATTAATGATAAGTTGTATTTTCTACTTTCTGATAAAAATCTTTTTATAATTGGGTTTTGTACAACTGCAACTTCATCTATAATAAATAAAATATGTTGTTCTATATTTGACTTTTGCATTAAATTAAATAACTGTGTCATTATTAATCCAGATATTGTTTTGCTTATTTTTTCTCCTAAAGACGACTCATCTAATGATATTACAGATAAAAAATTTTCCTTAATTGTTTCTTCTATACTATCTAATGTTTCTTTTGTATTAAATACTGGTAATATAGTCATTTCATCTATAAAGGAAACTATTGGTGAAATTGCTTCTTGATGAGATTTATTTTTTAATTCTGTAAAATCTTTTAAAAAGAAATTTAAAATTGGTTCTGGTAAAATTTCTTTATATTTTTTTATTACTTGATTTCTAAATTCATTATCTGTTACTAATTTTCTTAAATTTGTTAAATTTATTTTATCAATATAAATTAATAAGTAAATACTATGCCTTAAAACTCTTTCTAATTTTGAGTTATATTCTTTTGCCATTAAGTCTTTGAAAGTATCTAATAAATTTTCTGTTTCAGAAACTACATGTTTTTTATCACTTTTAAATAAATCTATACTATTTTTTTTACTTTTAAAATCTATTACTTTAGTATTTTCTAATCCTCCTATTTCATTTTCCAATGAACTATGTGGATCTATTACTACTATTTTATATTTTTGTTTAAATTCTAAGCTTTTACTTATATTACTTATTAATAATGCTAATAGTTTGGATTTTCCTGTTCCTGAACCTCCTATTATTACAGAATGTTTATCAAAATCATAATTATTTAAATTAAGAAAATAATCATCTTGAAAATATGGAAATCCATCTAATTTTAAAATACTATTTTTTTTATCTTTTTCAAATGCACTTAATGATTTTTCAATATTTAAATATTTATTAATATCTTTTTTATGTAAAAATCTAGTATGTGTTGAAAAATCTATACTTAAGAAAATATGAGGAATATTAAAAAAAGCTTTTTTATAAACCATATGATTATACTTATTTTTAAATAACAAAGATGTAAAACTTAAATAATTGTTTCTTTTATATGGCCATATTGTTACTATTGCTTCTTGTAGAGTTCTTTTCTTTTTACTTTCATTTCTATCATATATATCTATAATTGTTTTTTCCTTATTTGTAATAAAATATGGTAATTTAAATAAACTACCTTTTTTTATTTTTTCTAGTTTATCAATCTTTTTTATTAAAAAACTTCCTAAATCACTTAATGTTGTTGGTATTTCATTATAGGTTTTAATAAAATATCTAACTTTGTTTTTTTCAAATCTTATATATATTTTCCATTTTTTAAATACTCCATTTAATTTTGATATATATATTATAAGATTGTTCCACTCTTATTCTGTAACAAAATTTGTTGTAAAAAATATTTCAAACCATTTATAATTCATATAATCCCCCTTTATTATTATATAATTTTCATTATAAAAAAAACTGACTTTTTTACAATCAAAAAAATCAGTTTTTTGTTAAATATATTTATAACTTTTTAATCTTCTATTGGAACTAAAAATTCTGTTATATCATCATGATAATATTCTAATTCCGGAATTTCTCTTAAATTAAATTTAGAACTTGGTACAAAATTTTCATAAAATTCTCTAGTTTTTCTTTGAATATCACATGCCTTTTGTGAGTTAATTTTAAATATTAACCATTTAGATTTTGGTATAATTATTTTCTTAAATTCTTTTATTTCTTTTTTATATCCAACCCAATATTCCAAATTTTTACTATCAAATCTTGCCTCATATACTACCATTCCATAATCTGGTAAGTCATATTTACTATCATATAAATCACGCATATACTTAAAATGTTTTGGTGTATCAAATTTTATGGTACTTTCAGTAGTTTTAATTCCTTTTCCATAAAATACTATCTCATCTTTTTCTATAATACTATACTCTATACTTGAATTTTGATTTATATTTTCATCAAAATGTAATCTTGTATAAACTCTTAATTTTTCAGGATTGCTTTTAACTTTACTAGGTTTTATTTCATGGAATTTCTCAAATGCTCTTGAAAATGATGTTGCATTTTCATATTGATATTTTATTGCTATGTCTATAATTTTGGCATTTCCCTTATACAAGTCAAATCCTGCATTTGATAATCTTCTATTTCTAATATATTCTGTTATTGAAATATTAGATATTAGAGAAAATATTCTTTTCATAGTATATTCATTTGTACCTATAATTCTAGAAATTTCTAAATAGTTTATATCATTTTCTAAATTGTTTTCTATGTATTCAATTATTTCATTTAATCCTTTATATATATTCAATTTATATTCCTTTATATTTTATTTAATAAGTAGTATATATACGATTTTTAAGCTTATAAACAATTTGGTTCTGGATATTCAATTCCATAAGTTTCTACTGTTACTTTTTTCATTATTGGTGGTTCAACTGGTCTATCTTTTCCTCCACCAAATGGACTTCTTGTTACTACTCTCGTTTTTACTATTTTATCTACTTCATCTATTCCTTCTAATACCATTCCAAATGCTGCATATTGTCCATCTAAAAATGTAGAATCATCTGTTACTATAAAAAATTGTGATCCAGCACTATTTGGCATACTACTTCTTGCCATAGATATAACACCTCTTAAATGCGATATTGGATTTTCTATTCCATTATCTTTAAATTCTCCTATTATTCCATAACCTGGTCCACCCATTCCTGTACCTTCTGGATCTCCTCCTTGTATCATAAATCCTGGAATTGTTCTATGGAAAAATAATCCATCATAAAATCCTTTTTTTATTAAACTTATAAAATTATTTACTGTTTCTGGTGCTTTGCTTGGATAAAGTTCTATTTTTATCTTTTCTCCATTTTCCATTTCAATTGTTACTACTGGTTTTTTATTTGTTTCCATATTATTTCCTCTTTTCTTTATATTTTTAATTTTTTAAATTTATAATCATTAACTAATAGACATAAATGCTTTCAATATTATTCTCTTTTTATTTATATTGTTACATGTTACTAATGTAAGTTCATACATTTTACTTGAAAATAAAACAGATACATCATTTTCATCTGTTTCAAATTTATCAAATACAATATATTTATAAATCTTTCCATTCATATCTACTAATATTATTTCATCTTGTATTTCTAATTTATCTAATTGGCTAAAAAATCTATTATCATTATAATTATGTCCTGCTATGCATATATTTCCTGTTTGACCTAATTCTCCTCCATAAAATTTACATGGTGCAATTTTTAGTAATTCTTCATTAAATTGATTAAAAATTCCATATTCTAAATTTATTTTTTCTATATATATTTTTCCAAAATATGGTTCATCTTTATTTTGCTTTTTTGATTCATATATATATGATAATTCTATGTTTTTATTGATAAATTTTGACATTTTTTCTAATTGTTTTTCTTCATTATTTCCTATACTAATTATTACTACAATTAGTATAGCAATTATTAATGAAATAATCAACTGGCTTTTAAATATATATTTTAATTTTTTATTTCTTTTTTTATTGTATAATATTTGATTCATATAAATATTATTTGATAAAAATTATAAATTATGTTATATTAATTTAAGTATTTATAAGAAAGGAGTTTGTATGGAAGAAAAATTACTTGCTAAAAATCCAACAGCATATCATAATTACTCTATCGAAAGCACTTTAGAAGCTGGTATTGTTTTATTTGGTACTGAAATAAAATCAATACGTAATGGTAAATCAAATATTAAAGATACTTATGTTAATATAAAAAATGGTGAAATTTTTATTTATGGAATGCATATTAGCCCATATGAATTCGGAAATATTTATAATAAAGATCCTCTTCGTACTAGAAAACTCTTATTAAATAAGCGTGAAATTAATAAGCTTTATAATATGATTAAGCAAAAAGGAATTTCTATTGTCCCTATAAAAATGTATATGAAAGGAAATAAAGTAAAATTAGAACTTGGAATTGGAAAAGGAAAAAAACTTTATGATAAAAGAGAAGATATTGCAAAAAAAGATGCCGATATGAAAATAAAAAGAGCTTTAAAAAATTCTTTTTAACAATTAAATAATAAAATCCATTCTAAATATATTAGAATGGATTTTATTATTATATTATTTTATGCTTTATTTGCTGAACAGAATACATCATTTATTTTATGTGAAACTGTTACTTTTATTTCATCTCTAGCTGCTCCTAAATATTTTCTAGGATCGAATACTGAAGGTTCATCATTAAATGTTTTTCTTATTAATGCTGTCATTGCTAATCTTAAGTCTGTATCTACATTTATTTTTGAAACTCCATTTTCTCCTGCTTGTTTTAACATTT
>CAOJJB010000005.1 GCA_948436975.1 uncultured Clostridium sp.
AAATCTACATTATTTTTTGAAAATAAAATGGTGGAAGTTAGTTAGACTTTCACCTTCTATATTTGCTTTCCAACCATTTGGAAAAGGAATATCAGGAAAATTTCCTGCAATACGTTTAGCATTATTATATGCCCAAGAATTTTCAGATAAAAATCCTGTTACTAAATCGACACCATCTGGATTAACCATAGGAACAATGTATAAAGAAACATTATTAAAAATTTCACGAGCATTATATCCAAAAATATTAAGATTATTTACATAGCTTTTACATAAATTTTCCATAAATTTCATTAATAAAGGTGATGTAATCCATTCATTGGCATGTGTAGCAGCACAATAAAAAACTTCTTTTTTGCCAGAACCAAACTTTATACATTGAATTCTTCTACCAAGAACACTAGTTCCAATAGAAGAAATATCAAGAAAAGGATAAATAGTTTGTAGAGAAGAAATATTCATATTAAGGATTTGAGAAGTATAACTTATATTAGTAGGAACAACATTGCCAAAAGGTATAATAATATCTTCTCCAATAGACAAATTATTAGAATCAATATCAGGATTTGCATATATAATAGCATCAACAGTAGTTGAATATTTTTGAGCTAAATTATAAAGAGTATCCCCACTTTTAATAGTATAAGTAATATAACCGTTAATGTAAGGCATTAGAGCATTCCAAGTATTTGTACCAACTATTCCATCAGCAGATAAACCGAAAGCCCTTTGAAATCTTTGTACAGCACTAAAAGTTTGAAATCCAAAGATACCATCAATAGCACCATTATAAAATCCAAGTTTTAACAATGTACTTTGTAAAAGTTCTACTTCAGGACCTCTAGAATTTAATCGAAGAGTATTCATATATTATTTCCTTTCTAAAAATATATAGGTTAATAAAATAACCATTTATTATTAATAGTATTCTAAAAAAATAAAATTTGTTACATTAAATATACATTGAAAATAATATACAAGTTATATATTTTTGATATGTATAATTTGAATTCAAATATATATTATAAAATACTTGTAAAATTTAAAGTTTTATTATAAAATAACATTGACAATTAGACTATATATGAGGTGGAAATGTGCTAATAGAAGAAGAATTAAAAGAGTTAGAACAAAAAAAAGAATATACCAAAGTTTTTAATTATTTTCATGATGAATATACAGAAATGTTAAAAAAATTTTTAGAAAGACATGAAGTAGAAACTAAAGAAAATGATTGTTTAATTGATTATATAGTAAAAACTAGGTTTTTTATGCCTAAATATAATTCATATACAATTCCGATTTCAAATGCAATGTATAATGAAGAATTACCAGAAGCAATGAAATATGAATTGCTTATGACTACATATAAAGATGTAAAAAAAGCTTTTAGCAAATAATAGAATAGGAGATAATATGGATAGAATTGCAAAATTTCTAGCACATGATGGAAAAGTAAGTTTAATATGTGCAGACACAACACAATTAGTAGAAGAAATTAGAAAATTACATGATTTAACACCAACTACAACAGCAGCAATGGGTAGATTTGCTACTGTATCTGGTATGATGGGGTTTACAGATATAAAAGAAAAAGATGATTATATAACACTTCAAATAAAAGGAAATGGTCCAATGGGAAAACTAATCTCAGTTGTTAAGAGGGATAGTAACACATCTAAAGTAAAAGTATGTGTAGATAATCCACATGTAGAATTACCATTAAAAACAAATGGGAAGTTAGATGTAGGAGGAGCAGTTGGAAAAGATGGATTTTTAAATATAATTAATAAAAATGAAATAACAGACACAAATTATACAGGATTAGTACCATTAGTTTCAGGAGAAATAGCAGAAGATTTCACTGAATATTTTGCAAAGTCTAAGCAAAAGCCAACAGTAATAGCTTTAGGTGTCTTGGTTAATAAAAATGGAGTGAAATCAGCAGGAGGATATATGATACAATTAATGCCAGATGCAACAGAAGAAGATATTTCAAAAATAGAAAAAGCATTAGAAAAAGCACCAAGTATTAGTAAAATGATTTCTGAAAATAGTAAATTAGAAGATATTGCTAAAATTATAACAGGTGATGAAAATATTCTAATTTTAGCACAAGAATTAGACATGAAGTATGAGTGTGATTGTTGTAAAGAGAAGTTTGAAAGAGGACTTATATCAATAGGAAAAGAGGAATTAAGTAAAATAATAGATGAAGATGGCAAAGCAGATACAATTTGTCATTTCTGTAATAAAAAATATCATTTTTCAAAAGATGAATTAGAAGAATTATTAAATGAAATATAAAAGGTGAAAAACTAATGATAAAGAAATTTGAAAAGGAAGCAATGTTTCAAGATAATTTGAAATGGGAAGAGTCAATTAGAAGATTAGAAAAAATGTATGATCCTATTCATGGAGATGCACCAATGAGAAGTGAATTTGATAGAGATTATACAAGAATTATAAATTGTAATGGATATAGAAGATTAAAGCATAAAACTCAAGTATTTTTTGCACCGAAGAATGACCATATATGTACAAGAATAGAACATGTAAATTTAGTAGATTCTATAAGTAATACTATAGCAAATTATTTAGGTTTAAATACAGAATTAACCAAAGCAATAGCTGTTACACATGATATTGGACATAGTCCATTTGGACATCAGGGAGAAAAGATATTATCACAAATTGCTCAAAGGGAGTATGGTGAAAAATTTTGGCATGGATGGAATGGATTAAATTTTGTTGATAATTTAGAGTTATTAAGAGATGTTTCAGGAATTAAAAGAAATTTAAATCTAACATATGCTGTTAGAGACGGGATATTAGGTCATTGTGGAAATCCGATAATTTCAGGACAAAAACCAAGAACAGAAGTAATAGATTTAGATGAATTTAACTATTCAAATAAATTTGCTCCATTTACTTGGGAGGCTTGTGTAGTAAAAATAGCAGATAACATTTCATATTTAGGTAGAGATTTAGAAGATGCAAAAGAGATGAAACTTTTAAATGACAGGGACATTCAAAGTATTGATAAAGAAATAGAAAATATTAGAGTGAATAATACAAGTATTATAGGTTATTTAACAGGAGATTTATGTAAAAATAGTACAGTAGAGGAAGGATTAAAATTTTCAGAAGAAGCACATAGTGTTATGGAAAAAATTAGAAATTTTAATAATCAAAAAATATATAAAAATGAAAAAATACAACCTACAATAAGATATTTTACTGTATTAATGAATGAGATTTTTTATACTTTGAAACAAGAATATAATGGAACTAATACTATAAAGAATATAAAGAAAATGAAAAGATATTATCCTATTTTATCTGAGGAATTTTCAAATTGGCTTGAAACATATGCAAATGTTGATGGAAGAGAGATAGCGAACTGTTATAATAAAATTATTTATGATTTAAATGATATAAAAAATTATAGTAAGGCAATAATAGATTATATGTCTGGTATGACAGATCAATATATTGTAAGAGTATATAATGAAATTGTAAGTTTTTAAAAGGAGGAATAATATATGGTATATAAGTATCAACCTAAAGGGGTTTGTTCTATGGAAATGGATATTGAAGTAGAAGGAGAAATAATAAAATCAGTTAATATAATTGGAGGATGTGCTGGAAATACTAAAGGAGTTTCAATATTAGTTGCAGGAATGAATATTAATGATGCAATAAAAAAATTAAAAGGAATTGATTGTGCAGGAAGAGGCACTTCTTGTCCAGATCAATTAGCAATAGCTTTAGAAGAAATAAAAACAAAAATTGCCTAAATTTTAGGCAATTTTTGTTATATAGTCTGATATTTCTCCAAACTGTTCAAGAGTAAGTTGTTCAGCTCTTGCTTTCGTATTTATTTTTAAATCATTTAACATTTTTTCTAAAAAGCCTTTATTAGCTATTCCAGAATTACTAAGTGAATTTATAAGAGTTTTTCGTTTTTGAAGGAAAGCTGATTTTATAATTTTAAAAAATAATTTTTCATCACTAACATTAATTTTAGGATTTTCTAGTATTAGCAAATGTAATACAGAAGAGTCTACTTTAGGACTTGGAACAAAGCAGTCTTTGCTGACATCTAAAATTATTTTGGGATTTGTATAATAATTTATAGTATATGTAATTGCTCCTGTTTCTTTTCCTCCAGGTTGTTCTGCTAATCTTTCTGCAACTTCCTTTTGAACCATTACAGTTATACTTTTTAAGTTCAATTTTTGTTCTAATAATTTCATTATAATAGGAGTAGTAATATAATATGGAAGATTGGCTACTACTTTAACATTTTTAAAATTAGAATTTTCATGTAGTAGTCTTTTTAAATCAACTTTTAATATATCATCATTAATTAGTTCGAAGTTTTCATATAAAGAAAATCTATCTTTTAAAACTGTTATCATTTTAGAGTCAAGTTCTATACATATCACTTTTCCAGCATTTTGTAAAAGTAAAGAGGTAAGTGTACCTAGACCTGGTCCAATTTCAATTATTAAATCTTCTTTACATACTTGTGCTTCTTCTACAATAGTATTAACAGTATTTTCATCTATTAAAAAGTTTTGACCATAGTTTTTATTAGCTGTTATATTATATTTTTTTAGGATAAATTTTGTTTCTTGAATTAAATTCATATTTATATTCCTTTTTATCTATGATTATTATATTGTACTACAATTTTGTTTGGATTTCAATTAATAAAGTGAGTAATTAGAAAAAAATTAATATTTATTAAGATAGTTGTATAACTTATGATTAAAAGAAATTAATTGAACAAAAAAGATATACATCTATCTTAATTCTTTTGTGTATTATTAAGAAAAAAAAAATAAATTTTCTTTCGTACAGAAAAGAGCTAATTTATATTAGCTAATATTACAATATTCTATTTTATAAATTGGAAATTTTTGCAAGAACTTGCAATAGAATATTTTGAAAAAAATATATCAAAATTATACGACTTTTTCAAAGTAGGCTTTAAGAAAAGTGTCGAAAAATAGCGAATTTCATAATTAGTATATGAAATAAATGTATAGAAAGGTTTTGATGTGATAGAGTAAAAAATCAATATAAGTATTGTAAAGTGAAGGCTCCATGAATATTATAAAAAAAGTCTTTGTATTCATATATATACAAAGACTTTTGATGTTCCATTTATGAGAAACTAATTATTTTTGTTTGTTATTTCCTCTAGATCAAGAAGTTCTTGCCATCGTGAGTCAACTTCTTTTTGGAATTCTTCAATCATCCATTCATTACCAGGTTTAAACATATGTTTAAATCTTTTTTGAGGTTTCAAGAATTCTTCAATAGGAAGTTTTTTAGCAGGTTTATATGATATTTTATAAACTCCATTAGTAACTTCATATAGAGGCCAATAGCAAGTTTCAACAGCTAGTTTGTTTATTTCCATTAAATCTTCTGTATTATATCCCCAACCTCTAGGACAAGGTGCCAATACATTTAAGAAACAGGCTCCTTCTGTATAAATAGCTTTTTCAGATTTTTCATATAAATCTTTATAATTGTTAATAGCTATTGTTTGGGCAACATATGGAATATGATGGCCTACCATAATTTTAGCTAAATCTTTACGAGATTGCATTTTTCCAGGAATAACAGTTCCTGCTGGAGTTGTTGTAGTATCTGCAAATTTTGGTGTTGCTGAAGAACGTTGAATACCTGTATTCATATAGGCACCATTGTCATAGCAAACATAAACCATATCATGTCCTCTTTCCATAGCTCCAGATAAACTTTGAAGTCCTATATCATAAGTTCCACCATCTCCACCAAATGCAATAAATTTAGTAGTTTTGTCTTTAGGTAATTTTCCTTGACGTTTCATTGCTTTATATGCGGCTTCAGAACCACTTAAAGTGGCAGCAGCACATTCAAATGCTGTATGAATAAAGGAATCAGTCCAAGATGTGTAAGGATAGATGAAAGTTGAAACTTCCATACATCCAGTTGCACCTGCAATAACTGCATGATCTTCTGGTTTTAAAGCTCTTAATACAGTTCTAGCAACAGATGGTGCACCACAACCAGCACACATTCTATGACCAGATGTAAAACGTGAAGGTTTATTTGCTATTACTTCTTTATGATTATATGCCATATTAAATTTCCCCCCTTAATCCTAAATATCTATAAGGTTTTTCTACTTTTATTTTTTTACCGTTTGATTGTTTTTTTTGTTCAGAGGCAATAACTTCTAAATCTTTATAAACACTTTTTATGTCTGAAACTGTTGTATCTCTACCACCAATTCCGTATATATAATTTATTGCTGGTACATTAATGTCATTTACAAACATTCCTGAAGTAACATCTTCATATAATGCTCCACCAGCAGCATTTAAAGAATCAGCTTTATCTAAAATAGCAATAGCTTTTGCATTTTTTAGAGTTTCTGCAATTTCTTCAGCTGGAAATGGTCTGAACATTCTTATTTTTAAAAGTCCTGCTTTAATACCTTGTTCTCTTAATTCATCAATAGCAGCTTTTGTTGTTCCAGCTGTTGAATTCATACAAACAACTACTATTTCAGCATCTTCTAATTTATATTTTTCAAAAAATTCATATTTTCTTCCAGAAATTTTTTCAAATTCTTCTGAAACTTCTTTTATTACTTTTTTTGCGTTTTTCATTGCTATTGCTTGTTGAGCTTTATGTTCAAATAAATATGCTTGAAGGTCTAATGGACCAACAGCAATAGGTTCTTTGTCATTTAATAAGTAATGCTCTGGACTATATTTTCCTACGAATTTCTTTACCAAATCATCTTCTAATAGTTCAATATTCTCTATTGAATGTGATGTTATAAATCCATCTTGACATACCATTAAAGGTAGTTGTACATCTTTGTGTTCTGCTATTCTATGAGCCATTAATAAATTATCATATGCTTCTTGATTATTTTCAGAAAATAGCATAATCCAACCACTATCACGAACTCCCATCGCATCTGAGTGATCATTATGTATATTTAAAGGTCCTGAAACTGCTCTGTTTACTAAAGACATTACTATTGGTAATCTTAAGCTTGAAGCTATGTAAATCATTTCCCACATTAATGATAAACCATTTGCAGAAGTGGCTGTCATAGCCCTTCCTCCAGCTGATTGTGCACCAATACAAGCACTCATTGCACTATGTTCACTTTCAACAGCAACAAATTCTGTATCAACTTGACCATTATTTACAAAAGTTGAAAAGTATTGTGGTATTTCTGTTGAAGGTGTGATAGGAAATGCTGCAACAACATCTGGATTAATTTGTTTCATTGCAATAGCTGCTGCTTCGTTACCACTTAATCTTTCTCTTATTCCCATAATTTTTTTCCTTTCTTTTTATATTTAATTTATTGCATTTCGATAGCCTTAAAAGGACATACTTTAGCACAAACTCCACATCCTTTACAAGCATCATAATCAAAATCTTCTCTTTTGCAATCTTTATTTACTGGAATAGCATCATCAGGGCATACAGGAAAACATAAACCACATTGTTTACAAAGTTCTGGCTTAAATATTGGAGTAGTGGAACGCCAGTCTCCAGTTTTAAATTCTTTTGCATTACCAGCTGTATAGATATTACCACCTATTGTAAGTTCATCCATAGGTGTTTTTGTATTTAATTTATCTTCTGTCATAATATCTCCTTTCTTTTTATCCTATATTATCTTTATTTTGTAATTTTACACTAAGATAATGTTGGATATAATGATTTTTATACTTTAGTTACTTCTTTTAAAGCTAGTTCTAATGCTTTCATGTTTCCATCAATAACTTCAGGTTTTTTTGCAAATTTATGTTTAAATGATCCAATCATATCTTCTAAAAAAGCTTCTTCAGTCATAATATTACTTACTTTTACTACTGCTGCTAACATTGGTGTATTAGGAAAATATTTTCCTAGTGCTTCCATAGAAATTTTTCTAGCATCAATTTTATAGATATTACCATTATAGCCTTTTAAAGATTTTTTTAGTTCATCACCATCTTTAGTAGTATTAATTATTATTGCTCCATCAGTTTTTAGACCAGCTGTAACATCAACAGAATCTAAAAGTGTATCATCTACAACTACTACAAAGTTTGGTTCATAAATATTTGAATGTACTGTAATAGGTGTATCACTAATTCTGTTATAGGCTGTGATAGGAGCTCCCATTCTTTCTGGACCATATTCAGGAAATCCTTGAATATATTTTCCAGTATTGAATGCTGCATCTGCTAGAAGAAGTGAGGCTGTTTTTGCACCTTGACCACCTCTACCATGCCATCTGATTTCAATTAAATTACTCATTATAACCTCCTATTAGATTTTTTTATATAACAAAAAGGTTTTGTAAGATTGTATTAATTATGTTATATTCATATGACTAAAATAAATTAAGTCTTTTAATAGTTACAGTATATATTTTTTAATAATTAAAGTCAATATAAAGTATAGTTACTTTTTAATAAATTTGTGTAGGTATGTAAGATGTCCAAAATGCCAAAGAAAAGTGCCAGTTACTATGAGTGATACAATAAAATTAGATTGCAATCGTACATTCTTCTAATTAGAAATAATGAGAAATAAGGAAACGCAAAGGCGAGTTTGAGCATTCAGCTTAGACTCGCCTTTGTGTTACAAAAATGTTACAAAAAAATGGGTTAATTCATTGACTTTTGACAAAAAAACATATAATATATATATGTTAAAAATGATGATTTAATTGATAGGAGTTTTATAAGGAGGAAAATAATGGGAGAAGTTATCGTTATTACATCAGGAAAAGGGGGAGTTGGAAAAACAACAACAACAGCAAACTTAGGTTCAGCATTAGCATTAGCAGGAAAAAAAGTAGCTTTAGTTGATACTGATATAGGGCTTAGAAATTTGGATGTTGTTTTAGGACTTGAAAATAGAATAGTATACGATTTAGTAGATGTTATAGAAGAAAAATGCAAATTAAGACAAGCATTAATAAAAGACAAAAGATTTAAAGAACTTTTTTTACTTCCAGCAGCACAAACTAAAGATAAAACAGCAATAAATGAAGAACAAATAAAAAACTTAATAGAAAAATTAAAAGAAGAATTTGACTATGTTTTAATTGATTGTCCAGCAGGAATAGAGCAAGGATTTAAAAATGCAATTGCAGGAGCGGACAGAGCATTAGTAGTAACAACAGCTGAAATATCTGCAATTAGAGATGCAGATAGAATAATTGGATTATTAGAATCATCAGAAATAAAAAATCCGGAACTAATAGTCAATAGATTAAGACCTACAATGGTAAAAAGAGGAGAAATGATGGACGTAAATGACATTGTAGATTTATTAGCAATAGACTTAATAGGAGTTGTACCAGATGATGAAAATATAATAACACAAACAAATAAAGGAGAACCAGTAATTTCTAATAAAAAAGCTCCATCAGGAAGAGCATATATAGAAATATCAAGAAGGTTATTAGGGGATAATATAGAAGTAACAGTACCAGGAAAAGAAAAAGGCTTTTTTGCAGGTATTAAAAGAATGTTTGGAAAAGCATAGATAAAAATGTTGGAGGTAAAATAAAAGAATGTTTGAAAATTTAGGTCATTTTTTCAAGAGAATGGTTAAAACAGAACAACAAAAAGAATTAGGTTCTAAAGATGCAGCCAAAGAAAGGCTACATTTGGTTTTAATGCAAGACAGAGCTAATGTTTCAGCAGACTTTTTAGAGTTAATGAAACAAGAGATAATAGATGTAATAAAAAAATACATAGTAGTTGATGAAGATTCAATAGATGTAAGACTTACAAATCAACCAAATGAAGAAGGAATAACAGGAGCACCATCATTATATGCTAATATACCAATAGTAAATATAAAAAATGATATGATGGCAGAAAAAATAAAAGAATTTGAGGGAATAGACTTTAATAAAGAAATGGGAATACCAACTTTACAAAAACAAGAAGAAAATGAAAAAGATAAAAAGCAAGAAGAAAATGAAACTCCTAAAGTTATAGAACTTTCAGAAGATTATTCACAATCTGAAACTGAAAAAGAAGAAAGCAAACAAGAAATGAAAGATACAAATGAAGATATAAAAGAAGAACAAGAAGAAAATGGAACAGAAAATAAAGAAATAAAAGAGAAACAAGAAGAGAATGAAAATGAAACAGAAGATGAAGAAGTAAAAGAAATGTTTGAAGAAATTGATGACGATGATGATGTTACTTTTGATGATTTATTAAAAGCAGCAGAAGAAGCAGAAAAGAAAGAAGAAAATAAATCAGAAAATGAAAATAGCAATAATAATAAAAGTAAATCAAAAAAACAAAAGAAAAATAGGGGAAAAAATAATTAGGGAGTATAATCAATGGGAAAAAAATTGCTTAAAAATACAGAATGGTCTATACTTATTGTAAGTGCAGTTTTAACAATTATAGGTTTAATTGCATTATTTTCAGCAACTCAAAGTGCAGAATATGACGAATTCAAAAAGCAAATTCAATGGGTTTTAATAAGTATACCTTTTTTAATATTAGTGTCTTCCATAGACTATAATGTTATTGTTAGATTTTCTACATTAGCTTACGTAGTTTTAATAGGATTATTAATAGGGGTACTATTTACACATCCTATAAATGGAGCAAGAAGTTGGTTTAAATTTGGTGAATCATTAACATTTCAACCATCTGAAATAGGAAAGGTAATAACAATATTATTTTTAGCATTTATAATTAATAAAATGCAAATAAGAGGTAGAAAAGAAATAAATAAAATTTGGAAATTAGCCCTTGTAATGACTATTGCAATAATACCAGTATTTTTAATCATTAGAGAACCAGATTATGGTACAGCAGTAGCATATTTAACAGCAATTATATTTATGATATTTGTTTCTGGAATAGATAGAAAATATATATTTATTGTTTTAATAATAACAGCAATTGCAATTCCAATTATATATAATAATTTGCCAGAACATGCAATAAAAAGAATTCAAGTATTCTTAAATCCAGGACTAGATGAAAGAGGAGCAGGTTACAATATTATGCAATCTAAGTTAGCAATAGGTGCTGGAGAAGTTTTTGGTATGGGACTATTTAAAGGAAATCAAACACAACTAGGATTTTTACATCCTAAAACAACAGATTTTATATTTTCAGTAATTGGTGAGGAATTAGGATTTATAGCAACAGGAAGTATTACAATTTTATATATTGTATTAATAACTAAAGCAATATATGTTGCTAAAACTGCTAAAGATAATATAGGTTCATATATAGCAATAGGAATAGCAGGAATTTTCTTTTTCCATATGACAGAAAACATAGGAATGACAATTGGATTACTACCTATAACAGGTGTTCCATTACCATTTGTAAGTTATGGTGGTAGTTCATTGATAGCTAATTTTATATGTATAGGATTATTATTAAATATTAGTAGTAGAAGACAAAAAGCAATTTTTGTAGAATAAAAGAAAAAATTACTTCGTATTATATACGTAGTAATTTTTTTAGTAAAGAGGTAAAATATGTTTTTAAAAAAAATAAAAATAGGAAATATTGAACTAGAAAATAATATAATATTAGCACCAATGGCAGGGATAACAGATTTACCATTTAGAAAAATATGCAAAAAATATGGAAAACCAGGATTAGTATGTAATGAAATGGTAAGTAGTAAAGCGATTGTTTATCAAGATACAAAAACATTAAAAATGATAGAAACTAATAATGAAAAAAGACCAATATCAATGCAAATTTTTGGAAGTGATGCAAAAACAATGGGTGAAGCTACAAAAGTTATATGTAATTATGCAGATATAATAGATATAAATATGGGGTGCCCAGCACCGAAAGTTGTAAAAAATGGAGATGGAAGTAGGCTATTATTAGATCTTAAACTTGTAGAAGATATTGTAAAAGAGGTTGTAAGAATTTCAAATAAACCAGTAACTGTAAAAATCAGGAAAGGATGGGATAAAGAAAATATAGTAGCAGTGGAGGCAGCAAAAATAATAGAAAAAGCAGGTGCAGATGCAATAATTATACATGGAAGAACAAGAAATGAATTTTATTCAGGACAAGCAGATTGGAATATTATAAAACAAGTAAAAGATGCTGTAAAAATTCCAGTAATAGGAAATGGAGATATAAAAAATGAAGAAGATGCATATGAAATGTTTAAGCAAACAGGAGTAGATGGAATAATGATAGGAAGAGGATCTTTAGGAAATCCTTGGATATTCAAACAAATAGAATATTATTTAAAATATGGAGAAAAATTAGATTTAATATCAAACGAAGAAAAATACAAAGTAATATTAGAACATTTCAAATTATTATTAGAAGAAAAGGGAGAATATACAGCAACAAGAGAAATAAGAAAACATATAGCATGGTACATAAAAGGAATGCAAAATGCAACAAGTATGAGAGAAAAGATAAATAAAGTAGAGAGTGAAAAAGAATTTAGAAGTGTTTTAAAGGAATTTTTTGAATGTTAATTTGGAGAAGTTTGTTGATACAATTTTAAAATTAAAAAGGAAAAAATAGTATGGAAAATTTTGAAGAAATAGAATTAGTAGACAAAATAAAAAAAGAAAAGTGCGTAACATTTAATACAATAGAAAATTATTTTAGTGGAAAAAATTTTAAAGAAATACGTGATTGGTTAGAAATTCATAATATAGACAGACATATAGCTATAGAATTAAAGTCAGCTGGAATAATAAAGAAAAAGTTTTATTACAAGTTAGAGCTAATGAGAGAGCAAGACTAGGAATATTTGGTGGAGGAATTGAAAGTAATGAAACACCTATTAAAACAGCTATTAGAGAACTAAGAGAAGAAACAGGTATTGAAATTAAGAAGGAACAACTTGACTTTTTAGAAATTAATGAACATGATATAGAATATGAAAATGGTGATAAAGTACATTACACAGCTACTTTATAATTACTTAAGCTTAGTGATTATCCAAAAATAAAGTTAGATAACGAGTCAAATGGATTTCTCCTTATTTCTAAGGACAATTTCAAAGATTATACTAATGTACAAAATATAAATTCTTTACAATTAAATGAATGTTGGAAGAATACTATAAGTAAAGTTTTGGGGATTGAGTAAATATAAGATACATATTTTTTATGAAAATTTATTAAAATTACTTGAATAGGTACTGAGTTTTTTTAAACAGACTCAGTATTATTTTTAAATAAACATTTTCGAAAAAAAGTCATATATAAAAAAATTGATAATAGATTTTATTATATAAATAATTATCGAATTTTGAGGTGGACAATGAATTTAAAAAAGATTATGTTTATTTTTGTTTTAATTTGTATTATAATTTTTTTCATTTTTTATTATATTTTTTGTGTTTTAGGAAATAATAAAAATAGAAATCAAAATGAAATTGTTGATGATATTTTAAATAATATAAAAGAATATGAAGCAAGTATATCAGTAACAGTTAAAAGTAATAAAAATGAAAATTATTATAGCATGAATCAAAAAGTTGATGGAAATAATAGTAAACTTATAATGAATAGTCCAGATAGTATAAAAGATATGACTGTTGAAATAAATAATAACGTATTAAAAATTACAAATACTAGAATTAATATGGAAAAAATATATAATGATTATGAGTTTGTATTAAATAATAATTTATTTTTAGATACTTTTATAGAAGATTATAAAAATAATGAATCAAAAACTTATGAAGAAAATAATGAAATAATTTTAGAAACTAAATTAAATAATAACTCTAGTACATATATAAAATTTAAAGAATTACATTTAGATAAAGTAACAGGACTTCCAAAAGAATTAATAATTAAAGATAATACCAAAAAGACTCGAATAAGCATAATATATAATGATATAAAAATTAAATAATTTTAATATGTCAACAATTCTATTCTATATGCAAATTAATAGGAGAGAAATTATGGTAATAAAAAGAGGAGATATGTTTTATGCAGATTTAAGTCCAGTTGTTGGTTCTGAGCAAGGAGGTATTAGACCAGTTTTAATAATACAAAATGACACTGGAAATAAATATAGTCCTACTGTTATAGCTGCTGCAATTACATCACAAACGGGTAAAAATAAATTGCCAACTCATATAGAAATAGGATCTGATAATAATGGTTTAAAATCTGATTCTGTTGTTTTAACAGAACAGATAAGAACAATAGATAAAAGTAGACTAAAAGAGAAAATAGGTCATATAGCGGATTCTAAGGTTATGAACCAAGTTAATGATGCAATTGGAATCAGTTTCGGATTGGGTAATTAATAAGGGCTTTTTATAGCCCTTATTTTTATAATTGTTACCTTGATACCCACCAATTTACTTTTGTTGTAAAATAATATTGATTTTTTAATAATTCATTGATAATATTATATAAAATTAAAGTAAGGAGAGAATAATTATACAAATGAAATTTATAAAATATGAAACTAAAGAAGAGTTTTTGGAAAATAATTTAAGTATACTTTTAAGAGAAGAAGCTAGGAATGAAAAAATAATTGGACTTATTATGGAACATGATTCTGAAAAAGTAAATAGATGGCTTTTAGGAAGAATTGAAGATGAAAATGATGTAAAGCTAATTTTTATAGTAGATGATGATAGAAATGGTTTGTTATTATATTCATTAGATAAAATACTTGAAAATGAAGTAATAGAATTTTTAATAGATAATATTGTTAGATTAAATGTAGATTTAAAAGATATTTTAGTATCTAAAGAAAATGCAAAAAATATAGCAAATTCATATATTAACGAAACAGGAAAAAGTATGCTAGATAGTGAATATAGATATATGTTTAAACTTAGTAAATTTAATGAAAAGCACATACTAAATGAAAGTGAAAAAGTAGAAAGATTAGAAGAAAATGACGAGAATTTAAAATGTATAGAAGAACTAATTAAAGATATGAATGAAGCAGCAAACCAAGATGAAGATTGCACACCAGAAGAAATAGAAAGAATAGGAAGGTCATTTTTAAGAAAAGGAGTATATGTTTTTAGAAATCAAGATAATGAGATAGTTTGTCAAGCTATAACAGTTAGAAAGCAAGTAAATGGTTGTTCTCTTGGTGGTATAATTACATTAAAAAAGCATAGAGGAAAAGGATATGCTAAAAGATGTGTATATGAAGTATGTAATAAACTATTAGAAAGTAATTATGAATATATAGTATTACATGTAAAACCAGACAATGATGCTGCTATTTCAGTTTATAAAAAAATAGGTTTTGAACAGATAGATGAATTAGAAAAAATAAAATTTGTATAATTGTTGAAAAATGCATTATAATCTTATATAATATGCAATATTTATAATGGAGGAATTATTATGGATAATATAATTATAAGAGAATTATATAGAAATTCAGAAAATTATTATTCAAAGGAAGTACAAGTATCAGGATGGGTTAGAACAGTTAGAGATTCTAAAACATTTGGATTTATAGAAATTAATGATGGATCATTTTTTAAAAATTTACAAATTATTTTTGATAATACTTTGAATAATTTTGATGACATTTGCAAATTAACTTTAAGTTCATCAATAACAGTAATAGGAAACTTAGTAAAAACAGAAAATGCTAAACAACCATTTGAGATAAAAGCAAAAGAAATAAAAATTATAGCAAACTCAGATCCAGAATATCCATTACAAAAGAAAAGACATTCAATGGAATATTTAAGAACAATTGCTCATTTAAGACCTAGAACTAATACATTTAATGCAGTATTTAGAGTTCGTTCAGTAGTATCATATGCTATACATAAATTTTTTCAAGAGAATAATTTTGTATATGTTCATACTCCAATAATTACAGGAAGTGATGCAGAAGGTGCAGGAGAAATGTTTAATTTAAACACATTTAACTTAGAAAATGTAGATAAATTAGATAATGGAGAAGTAGACTTTTCAAAAGACTTTTTTGGAAAACCAGCACACCTTACTGTAAGCGGACAACTAAATGTTGAAACATATGCATTTGCATTTAGAAATGTTTATACTTTTGGACCAACTTTTAGAGCAGAGAATTCAAATACAGTAAAACATGCAGCAGAATTTTGGATGATAGAACCAGAAATATGCTTTGCAGATTTAAAAGATGATATGGACTTAGCAGAAAGTATGTTAAAGTATGTAATTAATTATGTATTAGAAAATTGTCCAGAAGAAATGGAATTTTTTAATAACTTTATAGATAAAACATTATTAGAAAGACTTCATAATGTTTTAAACTCAGAGTTTGGAAGAATAACTTATACAGATGCTATAAAAGAATTAGAAAAACATAATAATGAATTTGAATATAAAGTTTCATGGGGAGTTGATCTTCAGACAGAGCATGAGAGATATTTATGTGAAAAGATATTTAAAAAACCAGTATTTGTTACTGATTATCCAGCAGATATAAAAGCATTTTATATGAAACTAAATTCAGATGGAAAAACAGTTGCAGCAACTGATTTATTAGCACCTGGAATAGGTGAGATAATTGGTGGTAGCCAAAGAGAAGATAGTTTAGAAATATTACAAAATAAAATAAAAGAGTTAAATATGGATGAACAGGATTATTGGTGGTATTTAGACTTAAGAAAATATGGAAGTGTTCCTCATAGTGGATTTGGACTTGGTTTTGAAAGACTAATGATGTATATTACTGGTATGCAAAATATTCGTGATGTTATACCATTTCCAAGAACTCCAAAAAATTGTGAATTTTAATAAAAAATAAATAATAGAAATTAAGCTAATAAAAAAATAAAACATCTGATATTAAATAATGATATCAGATGTTTTATTTTTTATAATAAATTTTCATTAAAATTTATTATAAAATGTTGTTTTTGAAATTGGCTCTCTATCAAAATGTTTATTATTAGGAACATCATCTTTGGATGGATATCCAATAGGTAAAATTGAAATTATTTCGTAATTTTCAGGAATATTATAAACTTTACGAACTTTTTGTAGATCAAAAGAACCAATCCAAGTTGTTCCTAGTCCTAAATCAGTAGCTTCAAGCATCATATGGGTTGTAATTATACTTGCATCTACAATTCCCTCATCACTTCCATCATATTTTCTTTTCCATGAAATATTTTTATCGTAACATATAATCATAATTACAGGTGCACCCCAACCAAATTTAGTGCATTCGCTTAATTTTGAAAGTTCTTTTTCATCTGTTAAAACTAATATTCGTTGTGGTTGAAAGTTACATGCTGTTGGTGAAATATGTGCGGCTTCTAATATTTTATTTATTTTTTCTTGTTCAATAGGTTTGTTTTTGAAATTTCTACAAGAATATCTTGTTTTTGCTAATTCTAAAAAATCCATAATAAATCCTCCTATAATGGAGATATTATAACATAATTTTAATAAATTTAACAATATTTAGAGAAAGTATATTTATATAAATAATTAATAAGAATTTTTAGAATGTTTTATAAATTGACTTAGTATTTATCATATGCTATAATAATTTTGAATTTGTTAAGAGGTGAAAATATGAAAAATAAACATAATAATAAAAGTGAAAAAAATGAAAATGAAATTGAAATAGTGATTGGTGATGAATCAGTATTAAATATATCTGAAGTTAATGATTGCATGAACAGTTTACGTCCTAAAAATGCAGATAAAAAGAAAGTTATAATACCTGTTAATAAGAAGAAAAAAAAGAATAGTTCAGAAGAAAAATAAATTTAATTTGAAGTGTTATATAATTTTTGTTTAGTACAATATTATTAACGCTTTTTATTTTGTATTAAAGTTTTTTATAGTTTTTGTTATATGGAGGTAATATTTATATGAATGATTTAATTGGAAATACAGTAGAATTTGTAAAAGAATTTTTAAAAGATAATTATTCTGGACATGATTATTATCATACATTAAGAGTATATAAGATTGCTACTAAAATTGCTGAAAAAGAAAATGCAGATATTGAATTAACTTCATTAATAGCACTTTTACATGAAATAGATGACTTTAAAGTAGTTGGAAAAGATAGTATATTATTAAAAAATACAAAACTATTTCTAAATAATAATAATATAAATCAAGAAAAAATAAATTTAATATGTGATGAAATTACTAAAATTTCTTTTAAAGGAAGCGGTATTAGTATTCCAAAAACTTTAGAAGGAAAGATTGTTCAAGATGCTGATAGAATTGATGCTATGGGTGCTATGGGGATTGCTCGTACTTTTGCATATGGAGGAACTATAGGTAGAACTATATATTCACCTGAAATAAAGATTAGAGATTTTGTATCTGAAAAAGATTATCATAATAATAGCGGTACATCAATAGGGCATTTTTATGAGAAATTACTAAAAATATTAGATTTGATTAATACAGAAGAGGCAAAAAAAATTGCAATACATAGACATAATTTTTTACTACAATATTTAGATGAGTTTTTTGAAGAATGGGATGGAAAGAAATAAAAATCGGTTAAATACAGATTGTAGTCCAAAAGAACAAGCAATAGAGGAACTATTTTATTGGATTATTAGCAGACTGGAGTGGTCTATGGTGGGCTGTCATTCAGCACAGATGTCTCATAGTGTAACAATAAAAAGTAATTGGTGTGATGGTCGTGTATTATCAGAACATGGTAGAGTAGCTAATTACTTATTAGACTATGTTAAGGAAGAAGAATTTTGTGCCATTATGAAAGATGTTGCTAATATTTTTAATGAAATTGGCAAGTCTGAATCAAAGGGATATCATTTTTATGCCAAATGCTTCATTCCTGAAGATATTACTGAAACTACTGAATTAACAGTTCACATGATTACGAAAAAATAAAAAATTACATGTATAGTTAATCCTGAAGTTCCCCCTCCTTATTAGACAAAAGGTTTAATAAGGAGGGGGCATTTTGTGTTTAGATATTCAAACCAATTTAAATTAAAAGTAGTTAAATATTATAATGAAGAAAGAATTGATATTGAAAGTACAGCAAAATATTTTAACATCCAATCTGTTCAAACAGTTGGAAAATGAATTAAAAGATATCAAAAGTATGTTTTAAAAGGACTATTAAAAAATAGCAAATCTTCATATAGTGGAGAATTTAAACCAAATGTGCTAGAACATATACATAAAAACCATTTACTTTTGCTCTCACAATATGTTTTAAGTAGAATAAAGTTTCAGAACAAATAAAAAAAGATAGCCAAAACTTTGCAAGACAAGTAGATATTGCTAAAAAGGGGATGTTTCCACAAAGAGATATGTTAACTTTATTATCAAAAACACCACAAGCATTAAAAGATATTGGGTTATCAGATTTGCCAATTACTATGACACAAAAACATTTAAAGACAATAATAAATAAAGAAAGAAGGAAACAAACATTTTTATGAAGTAAATAAAATCCAACTTGTGTCAGAACAGCCTGTTTCAGCCATTTTGGGACACGAGAAGGATTTTTCTAATACTAGTATACTATAATCAAACAATAATGGCAATGCTAATATAAAATATTCTATACAAGAAAATAAAAATAATAATAAAATAAAGAGTATTTATGATATAAAAGATAAATATAAAAATAAAACTCAATATTTAATATTAAATGAAAACGAAAATGCAATAAATATCAATAATATGGTAGTAAAAAAAGAGTTGATAACCCAAGACTACAATTGTCAAGCTTTACCAACTCTAATATAGATACAGTCGACGATGTATCTACTACTAATAATAGTATATCACGAAATAAAGAAAATATGCAAGTTCAAGAGAAAAATAAAGTAGAATTAGCAGAAGAAAATGCTAGAAAGTTAGAAAATAAATTAAAAAGTGAAAAATATTTATCAAATGAAAGTACAAAAGATTTTTTTAATGCAGCTATTTTAAATAATTTAGATATAAGCAATGAAAAAGTAGATGCATTATATGATTTACCTAATGCAAGAGGAATAAAGGCAAAAATAGATACAGAAATATTTAAAGATACTGATGGAAATATATTATATGATACAAAATCAGAAGAATTTGAAAATATGATAAAAGAAGAGGTTGTTGCAGATTATTTAGGAACCAATTTAGGAACACAAGAATACATAAATGAATTAGTAAATGGAAAAGAAAGTAGAAATATAGCTCAAAAGATATATGATGCAATAGTAAGTTTTTTAGATAAAGTAACAGGGTATAAATCAGAAGAGGCATATTTAAGAGGATTGAAAGATAAGTTTGAAAATGCATTTAATACAGAATATACAGATTCGGGAGAAAATATCAAATATTCTATTGTAACTAATAGTAAAAATCAAAAATATGTAAAAGCAGATAGACAGGTTATAACAGGAAATGATGTAAGAGAGTGGCAAAAGCAAACTAGAAATTATATTAACGGGAAAATAAGAAATGGAAAAAACGTAAATGTTATTACAGATACTGGTGATATTTTAACTATAACTAAAGATACTGCTGGAAAAGCACAATTTAGAAATGAAGTTTTAAGAGCCGATGGAACAAGAAGTACACTTTCAAATGAAGAATTATTAACGAAACTTACAGCAGAAACACATATTGACGAATTAGCTAAAATATCTACTAAAATAAATAAGTTGCCAGTTGCAGATACTAAAAATCATAAATTTGCAAAAGATGGATTTGATTATAGAAGAGCATATTTTGAAGATTTTGATGGACAGTATTATAAAATAACAATGTCTGTTGGAAAAAATGGAAATATAAATACAATTTATAATATAGGAAGACTAGATAATTTAAGCAAAAAAAATAGAAGTAAATTTTCAGTTACGGCTCAAAGGCCTCTTAGTCAAACGACTAACAAAGAAAATTTATCTTCTATTAATAGTATACCACAAACAAAAAATAATGGCAATACTAACACTAAATATTCTATGCAAGAAAATAAAAATAATACAGAGAACTCAAATAAGAGTTCTTTTTCTATGAAAGAAGATAATAATAAATTATCTCAAAATACAAAAGGAAAATTGGAAGATTTTTTAGAAAAACATAAAATAAATGATGGAACAAGAACAGCATTAGGAGAAGTAAAGCTACCAGAGGGGAAAAGAAATTTGCCAACAGTTCAAGAAACTCAATATCAAGATGCAGTAAATAATGCAACATATATTCCAAAAGATGTAAAAACAGAATTAAAAAAAGTAGCTAAAGAAAAAATATGTCTTTAGAGGAAACAAAAGATTTAATTTATCAAAGTGAACAATCTACGATTGAAAATAAGCAAGTTTTAGAAGATAATCAACAAGTTACTCAAGAACAAATCAAAATAGCTCAAAATGAAGTTTCCGAACAAGTAAAACAAGATAGTGAAAAGTTTGCAAGACAAGTTGATGATTATGTTTCTGGAAATATAAAGAGTAGTGATTTTATAAATGTTAGTAATACTCCTAAGATTTTGCAAGATATAGGATTACCAAATAATCAAATTATTTTGAAGCAAAGTAAATTAAAAACGATGTTGCAAGAAAGTAGTAACTCTAATGATAATTTACATGGATTACCAGTTGAAACAGTAAAAAGAATACCTGAAGCTATATCAAATCCATTAAATGTTCTAAAATCATCAACTAATGAGAATAGTATAGTTGTTATAACTGATTTAGCTGATAAAATGGAAAGACCAATTATAGCAAGTATAGAAATGAATTATAAGGGGCAGATAGGAAATATTGAATTTTTGTCTAATAGATTAACTAGTGCTTATGGTAAAAATAATTATGATAGTTTTATGCAAGGAGAGATTGCAAAAGGAAATTTACTTTATGATATAGATGAAGGTATAATAAAAGAGCTATCCACTTCAACCAGGCTCCAATCGCCTGAGGGTCTTAGCTCCTATGTAGATACAGTTGAAAATGTATCTACTACTAATAATATTATAGCACAAAATGAAAAAAATATGCAAGTCCAAGAAGATAATAATGTTGAAAATACAGGAAATAATGTTTATAATAGTAATGAAAGTGAGAGTGGAATAAATGGAGGAAAACAAGAGGATTCAATTACCTCAAAAGAAAGAAGTGAGATTACCAAAGAGTCAATCTCAAATGAAACAAGAAAGAATACAGAAATTGGAGAACGAAGAGGAAATAATACCAATGGAATACAAGAAAGCTCTTTGGGAAGCAAAGAAGAAACTGATTTCGCCAAAAGCTATAGAGCAGAGGAAGAGAGAATCAGAAAGCAACAAGGAGTAATTTATAATGTAGAAGAACAAAATTTTTCTAAAAATATAAAAGACAAATATAATAAAAAAGCTTTGATATTTGATGATAGTGAGACCTCTTTTGGTGGTGGAGTATCTGTAATAGATAATGAAACTATTTTATTTGGTAGGACGGCATTAAAAGATTTTGGATATGATTTTTTAGAAGGTCATGAAATACTTGAAGATATGTATAAAAATCATAAAGATGTTTCAAATAGCTTAGTTAATAATTTTATTGAGAAAATCCAAAATGATGATAATTTTGGAAATGTTTTTTTAAAATATTTAGGTGAATTAGATGAAGATGTAAGCAACTATTATATTGATAAACTAGAGTTAATAGCAAAAGAGATAATAGCTGATTTAAATGGATATGTAAATTCCAATACTAATATAGAAGACACAATATTTAATGAATTAGATAAAAATTTAGTTAAAGAAATTCAAAATGAAGTTAAAAAATTAGAAAACAAAATATATAGCAAGAACTCAAATAAGAGTTCTTTTTCTACGAAAGAAAATATAGATACTGATTTAAGAGCTTTTCAAAGAGAAACTGATAGATTATATAAAGAAGAAAAACAAAGAAGCTATCCTGAAAGTGTAATGAAGAGTGAGTATATTGGTGAGAAGGCTCAAAAAGAGGCAAGAAAAGTTCTTAAAAATAATACATATATACCAATAGGAAATAATGAAACAATAGAAACAGCAAGTAAAGTAATTAATACAAGTTTGAAAGTTTAAAGAATAAGTATATATATGCAAGTTCTCAGTATATAATTGGTTTAAATGGGGAAGTGATTCAATGTATGCCTGAAAATGAAGTAGCATATCATGCAGGAAACTTAACTATGAACTATAATTCAATAGGAATAGAGATATGTCATCCTGATTGGACAGGCAAGTTTAATAGTGTTACATATAATACTTTAATTGAACTACTAGTAGATTTATGTAGAAGATACAATTTAACAGCAGATAAAATAATAAGACATTATGATGTAACAGGAAAATTATGCCCTAAATACTATGTAGAACATAATAATGAGTTTTTAGAAATAAGAAACAAAGTAGCAATAGCATTAAATCAAAATATTAGTATCAAAGAAGAAAGAGAGGAATTTAATATGGCAAAAGTATATAAAAATGGAAGTACAAGAGAAAATGTATTTGCAGATACAGCATTAACATTAAAGACTGGATCTTTATATAAATATGAGTAATGTGAGTGCTTAGATATTGTTGACGGAAGATATTTAGTAAAGTATAAGGTTAATGGAACTAATAAATTTAAGACTGGTTTTGTGGAATATAGTGTTGGAATAAAATAAATTTTAGAATTATAATATTATACAACACTTGAAAATTCTAATAAAAAGTGCTACAATTATATTGACAGCACTAGTAAAAAATACTAAAATTAGACACAATACTACAAAAAATTACATTTGTAAAAAAAATGTTAAAAAAATGTAAATCAAAATTTGTTGACTTTACAAAAGATTATACATAAAATAATAAAAAAGGAAGAGAACCATAAAAGTTCTCTAACCGATATGTAACTATTTACATATCAACAGTATTTTCTAATTTGTTGGAGTAAATCCAATGAAAAAGACAAGACCTAAGTCTTGTCCGAGGTTATTTTTTTAATTGGTTGGAGTATGTTGCGTTTACTTCAACCTTTTCTTTTTCTATAGAAACATTAAAATTGTATTTATTAACAATAAGAAAACAAATTACGAAAGTAACTAATATTCCTATTGATACAATCATAAGTCCTATAAAAAAAGAAGTATTAAAATCTAATTGCATCATATGTATCCTCCTTTCTTTAGTATTGCACCACTGCTAAAACATAACAACAGGTGCATAAACTAATAAACAAGTGATTATTTACTAATTAATGCACCTGTCTGAAAGTTGGATTGCCAATCTAAAAATAACTTAAATAAATTTTATAATAAAAAGAAAGTTGTGTCAATAAAAAGAGAAAAATATAATATGAAAGCAACGGATAACAATAGAAATTTTATCATATACTATGTTGTATATGATAGAACTATATATAAAACAAAAGAGAATTGAAAAGAATTTAACGCAAGAACAACTAGCTGGTATTCTCAATTGTTATATTAAGTGAAGAGGTAATAAAAATATAACAGGGAGAAGTAAAAAAGTGAATGTATTAAAAGATGAATTATTAGATGTGAAAAGATTATCAAAAAGGTATAGTGTAAAAGGAAAAATTATAGAAAATATGATTACTATTTCAAAATATTTTGGATACTTAGATAGAGAAATAGAGATACTAATAAAGGAATACTATTCGATAAAAAAGTAATGCAGTAGCAAAAATTTTTAGTATACAAATAAAATATAAGCAAAGTTAAAAATATAGTAAAATCAATTGTAGAGTGATAAAAAATAAAAGGAGAGTTTTTCAAAAACTCTCCTTTTATGGTAGCGACGGTGGGACTTGAACCTACGACCTGCCGGGTATGAACCGGATGCTCTAGCCAACTGAGCTACGTCGCCATAACTTAGCAGATATATTATAATAGTATTATTCCATTTTGTCAAGTAAAAATACAAAAACTTATAAAAGGTTTATAAAATCATTAAACTTTGAAAATACGTTAAATTACACTACTTTTAGAAATTGACAATTCAATAATTGTGTGTAATAATATATAAATACTGTGAAAGGAGGAAAATATGGAGTTTAGCAAAGAAGAATCAATAATTGAAGCAATGCTATTTGCTGCTGGAAGAGAAGTAAGTGTAAAAGAAATTATGAATGTATTAGAAATAGGAGCAGAAGATATTGATAAAATTATTTTAAAAATGAAATCAGAATATGATACTAGAAATAGTGGAATAGAAATCATTAAAGTAGATAACAATTATCAATTATGTACAAAAAAAGAATATTATGAATATATATATCCATTATTTGATAATAGAGCTAAACCTAACATTTCAAATGCTGCATTAGAAACACTATCAATAATAGCATATAATCCAAACATAACAAGATCACAAATTGAAGCAATTCGTGGAGTTAGTGCAGATGGTACAGTATACAAATTATTGGAATTTGATTTAATTGAGGAGGCTGGGAAACTTGATGCACCAGGGAAACCAACCATGTATAAAGTAACTAATAACTTTATGAAAATGTTTGGAATATCTAGTTTAGAAGAATTACCAGAACTTCCAAGATATAAATTAGATGAAAATGAACAAATAGTAATAGATGAAGTAATGGAGGCTCCAATGCCCGAAAGGGAAGACGAAAGTAATGAAAAAGGGGAAAATAATGAAAAATAAAATTATATAGTTAAATAAAGTGATAATAAAACTATATAATAAATTGGAGGTTAAATTATGGGAAAAAAACAAGAATTTGTAAAAGAAATAACAAATATAGAAGATGATTTTGCTCAATGGTATACAGATGTTGTAAGAAAAGCAGATCTTGCAGATTATACAGATATGAAAGGATTTGTAGCAATAAAGCCATATGGATATGCTATATGGGAAAATATACAAAACTATGCAGATACAAAATTTAAAGAAGTAGGAATAACTAATCTTTATATGCCAGTCCTTATTCCAAAGAGTATGTTACAAAAGGAGAAAGATCATGTTGAAGGATTTGCCCCAGAAGTAGCATGGGTTACTATAGGTGGAGGAGAAGAATTAGAAGAGAAATATTGTATAAGGCCAACTTCAGAAACAATAATGTCAACAATGTATGCGAAATGGATAAATTCTTGGCGAGATTTACCAATACTTGGAAATCAATGGTGTAATGTATTAAGATGGGAAAAAGAAACAAGACCATTTTTACGTTCAAGAGAATTTTTATGGCAAGAGGGTCATACAATACATGAAACTGAAAAAGAAGCAAAAGAAAGAACATTAATGATGTTAGATATATATGCAGATGTTATTGAAAATCTTTTAGCAATACCAGTATTAAAGGGGATTAAAACACAAAAAGAACAATTTGCAGGAGCTGATAGTACATATACAGTAGAAACATTAATGCATGATGGAAGAGCACTTCAAGCAGGAACATCACATTATTTTGGACAGAATTTTACAAAACCTTTTGAAGTAAAATTCCAAAATAGAGAAGGAAAAGAAGAATATGCATATCAAACTTCTTGGGGAATTACTACAAGACTAATAGGTACAGTTATTATGGCACATGGAGATAATAGAGGACTAAAATTACCACCAAAAGTAGCTCCAATTCAAGCAGTTATAGTACCAATAGCACAGCATAAAGAAGGTGTTTTAGAAAATGCTAATAAATTATTTGATGAATTAAGAGAAGATTATAGAATTAAATTAGACGATAGAGATAATTATTCTACTGGATTTAAGTTTAATGATTGGGAAATGAGAGGAGTACCAGTTAGAATAGAAATGGGACCAAAAGATATAGAAAACAATGTTGCAGTTTTAGTTAGAAGAGATAATGGAGAAAAAGAAAAAGTAGAACTTAAAAATTTGAAAACTAGATTAGGAGAATTATTAGAAGAAATTCAAATAAGTATGTTTAAATCATGTGAAAAAATAAGAGAAGAAAGAACAACAATAGCATATACGTTAGATGAAATAATGAAAAATTTAGAAGAAAATCAAGGGTATGTAAAAACAATGTGGTGTGGAGATGTGGCATGTGAAGATAAAGTAAAGGAAGTTACAGGTGCTCCATCAAGATGTATTCCTTTTAAACAAGAACATTTAGCAGATGTTTGTCCTGTTTGTGGAAAAAAAGCTGATAAGATGATTGTTTGGGGTAGACAATATTAATAAAGAATATATGGAAAGAGATAGTCTTACAGTATCAAGGACTATCTCTTTTTGAAAAATATAAATGAGTATTAAATAATGCAATTTTAATGTAAATAGCTTTTTAGTATATAATTTTATATTTTCAATTTTTTTATTTGTTTTATTTCATCATATAATTTAGCAATATGCTCTTGTCTAACCTTATGAGCATGTTCAAACTCAGATAACATCTGAGGAACTTTTTCAGGATCTTCATTAGGTTTTAAATAGCATTTTATTTCTTCTTTTAAATAATCTCGTTTATCTGGTGATTTTGCTATAATCATTTTATCATAATATTTTTTTGAGGCTTTTATTCTTTTTATTTCTTCTTTCAAAAAGTTTACATATTCTGTTCTAGCCACTATTTCATATTCAGTATCTTCAATAATAACTTTAAAAAGAACTTTTAATATCTTTTTATCAATTTTTCCTAAATTAGCAGTTTTAAAATTCTTTACTGCATCAGAAGCATTTTTTATTTCAGGTGGTCTAGCATTACTAATCATAATATTTAAAGCATCAATAATACCAATATGGCTTTTATACTGACGTTTGGCAGTTATTGCTTCAAATTCATCTGCAACTCTAATAATTTGAGCTTCGTAAGGAATTTTATCAGCAGTAAGACCATTAGGATATCCAGTACCATTTAATGCTTCATGATGATAATAAGGACCAGCGGCGTATGGACGTAATTTTAAATCATTCATACACATTTTATATCCAATACTTGTATGTGTTTTCATAATATTGTATTCTTCATCAGTTAATTTACCGGGTTTTTGTAAAACAGAAGGTGGTATAAATAGTTTTCCTAAATCATGTAAATAAGCACAAGTAGTGCAATAAACAGTAAATCCCTTAGACATACCTAGCTTTTCACAAAGTCTACAAGTTATATTAGCAACATTATCTGTATGACGTCTTGTAAAGGCATCTAAACCATCTAACATTTTTAACTGATAACGAATTTTTTCATCTAAATTATAAGATTTAATTGATGTGCTGTTATAAAAATCAAAAGTTTCTTTCATAAAATCTCCTCATTTGTATAATAAATTTTATATATTTATTTTATATCTTATTAAAATTTTGGTCAAGGTAATTTAATAATAAATGCTTGAAAAAAGTAGAAAAATATAATATTATTATCACTAGTATATAGAATGAGAAATAGAGGAAATAAAAAATGTATCTAAAAAGATTAGAAATGTATGGATTTAAGTCATTTGCAGATAAAACAATTTTAGATCTTATACCAGGAATAACAACTGTAATAGGACCAAATGGATCAGGGAAAAGTAATATATCAGATTGTATTAGATGGGTTTTAGGAGAACAAAGTTTAAAGTCTTTAAGAGGAGCGAAATCGGAAGATATAATTTTCGCAGGAACTCAAAATAGAAAAGCATTAGGTTATGCAGAAGCATCATTAGTAATAGATAATTCTGACAGTAAATTGCCAATAGAATATAATGAAGTTGTAGTTACAAGAAGAATATATAGAAGTGGAGAATCTGGATATTTTATAAATAAAACACCATGTAGATTAAAAGATGTTTTAGAATTATTTATGGATACAGGAATTGGAAAAGATGGTTATTCTATTATTGGACAAGGTAAAATAGATGAAATATTAAGTAACAAATCAGAAGATAGGCGTCATATTTTTGAAGAAGCAGCAGGAATTGTAAAATATAGAACTAGAAAAGTTGAATCAGAAAAAAAATTAGAACAAACGAAACTAAATTTACTTAGAATAAATGATATTATATCAGAAATTGAGTCTAATATAGATCCATTGAAACTTCAATCAGAAAAGGCAAAGAAATTTTTAAATTTAAGAGATGAATTAAAAAATATTGAAGTTGGCTTATTTTTATATAATATAGATAATTTTAAAAATGAAACAAAAGAAATAATAAAAGATATTGATATTTTCGAAACACAAAAAATAAAAGAAGAACAGAACTTGAATAATATTCAATCAGAAAAAGAAAGTATAAAAGAATTATTAGATAAATTAATAGAAGAAATAGAGAAAACACAGAATTCAAATTTTGAAGCAAATCAAAAGAAAGAACAATATAATAGTGAAATAGGAATAACTAATGAAAGAATATCAAATAACAAAGAAAACTATGAAAGATATGAATTAGAAATAGAAGAATTAGAAAATAGAAATAAAGAATTAGAAGAAGAAAAAAATCAAAAAGAAGAAAAGAAAAATAATTTATTTAATAATAAAGAAAAATTTGAAAAAGAATTAAAAGAAAAAGAACTAGAACTTGAAAAATATGCAAAAACATTATCAGATAAAGAAGTTGAAATAGAAGGTAAAAAGCAAATAGTTCAAACTAATATAGATAATAAATATGAAATGGTTGCAAAATTAAATACAGAAAAAGCTAATTTTGATAATTTGATAAAAAGAGAAAATAGCTTAAAAACAGATATACAAGACACAATTTCAGAATTAGATAATTCTAGAGCAAATAGAGAAGAAAGTTCAAAAGTATTTTATGAATTAGAAAAGAAAAGAAATTCTATTAGCAAAAATATTGAAGTTATGAAAGCTGAAAAAGACAGTAGTTCAGCAAAACTTAAAGAATTTGATACTAGAATAAACAGTTATCAATCTGAATACAGAATAAAAGAATCAAGATATAAGTTTTTATTAGAAACAGAAAAAGAAAAAGAAGGATATTCAAAAAGTGTAAAACTTTTATTAGAAGCAACAGAAAGAGATTTTAATTTATCTAAAGGTGTACATGGAATTTTAGCTAATTTAATTCAAGTAGATAAAAAATATGAAACAGCTGTTGAAATGACTTTAGGAGGAACTATTCAAAATATTGTTACAGACTCAGAAGAAGATGCAAAAAAGCTAGTAAATTATTTAAGAGAAAACAAATTAGGAAGAGCATCATTTTTACCAATAACATCAGTTAAAGGCCAAAGGATAACGGGAGTTAATTATAGAGGTATAGATGGAGTAATAGGTATAGCATCAGATTTAGTAAGTAGTGAGAAAAAATATGAGGGAATTATATTAAATTTATTAGGAAGAACAGTAGTAGTAGAAGATATTGATAGTGCAGTTAAGCTTGCTAAACAAAACCATTATAAATTTAAAATTGTAACATTAAAAGGTGATATTATAAATCCATCTGGAGCTATAAGTGGTGGATCTGTTGCAAATAAAACTGTTAGTATTTTAGGTAGAGGAAAAGAAATAAAATCGCTTGAAAATGAGTTAAAAGAAATAAAAATAAAAATAGAAAAATTAGAAAAAGAAAAGTCAGATTATGAAGAAAGCATTTCTGAAATTTTAAATAGTTTTGATCAAAAACAAAAAGAATCACAGGAACTAGAAATAATATATGTTACTGAAAAACAAAAAATAGATAATATAGATTTAGAAATAATAAAATTAGATAGTAAACTTTCAAGTTTACGAATAGATTTAGAAAACGTAAAAAATGAGAAAGAAGAAAATTCTAAACAGCAACAAGAAATTAACAAAAAAATTGAAGAAATGGAAAAACAAAACTTAGAGTTAGAATCTATTATAGAAGAATTTACTGTATTAAATAAGGATAATCAAAAATATATAGATGATCTAAATTTTGATATAACAAATTTAAGGATATCAGTATCTTCTTTTGATGAAAGTGAAACATCAATAAATGAAATGGTAGATAGAATTAATTTAGATATACAAAATAATACAACAAGTATAAATAATAAAGTAGAACTAAGAGAAAAAATTTTGTTAGAAAATACGGAATTAGAAAATAAGATACAAGAAATAAATCAAAAAATACAGAATTTAGAAAAAGATATTTTAGGAAGTACAGATAAAGTTGAAAAATTAAAAAATGAAAGAGTACAAAAAAGCGAAAAGTTAATTACTATTGAAAAAGATATAGATGATCAAAATGCTAGATTAGAAGAAGTAAAGACACAAATTTCAAAACTAGATTTAAAAAAATCAAAAATAGAATTAGAACTAAATCAAGTTATAAATAAAATGTGGGAAGAATATGAATTAACACCAAATAATGTAGAAGATATTGAGAAAATCGAAAATCCAGTAGAGGTACAAAAAAAGGTAAATTCAATAAGAAGTGAGATAAGGGAATTAGGCAGTATAAATGTTGATTCTATAAAAGAATATAAGGACTTAAAAGAAAGATATGATTTTATGAGTGAGCAGAGATTAGATTTAGAGGATTCTAGTAATAAATTAAAGCAGGTTATTAGTGAAATGACAGAAACTATGAAAAAACAGTTTTCTGAACAGTTCAAAATTATTAATAAAAATTTTGGTGAAGTATTTTCAGAATTATTTGGCGGTGGAAAAGCAGAGTTAATACTTGCGGATGAGGAAAATATATTAGAATGTGGAATTGAAATTGCAGTACAACCACCTGGAAAGAAATTACAAAATATGATGTTATTATCGGGAGGAGAAAGAGCCTTTACAGCTATTGCTTTATTATTTGCTATTCTAAAAATTAATCCAGCACCATTTTGTGTCTTAGATGAAATAGAAGCGGCACTTGATGATGTAAATGTATATAGATTTGCAGAGTATTTAAGAAAGTTTTCAATAGATTCTCAATTTTTGGTAATTACACATAGAAAGGGAACTATGGAAGCAGCTGATACAGTTTATGGTATTACAATGGAGGAAAAGGGAATTAGTAAATTATTATCAATGAAATTGAAATAGGAAAGAATTAATATGTTAGAAGATAAAAAAATTAAATCTATACAAAATAGAGAATTTATAAATGAATATTTAATAAAAAAAGGCATATCACATTTAATAGTTAAAAATCCAAGATATCAATCTATTTTGTGGAAGTTGAGCAATTTATTAGATAAAAGTAATAAAAGGCCTTTTACAGATGATGCAATAACTTTTTTAGACTTAATAACAAAAATTGAAGAAGAAACAATTTACTTTATGGAATCTCCGAAATATGGTAGTATAATAAGCAATAAGTATTATATTGATAATGAAGATAATAAATTGAAGAGATTACGAATTGAAAAAGGTCCATATGAAAATATATCTACTATAAGTACATATAATGAAGATGGAATTGAAATATGTTTAGAAACTAAGCAAATACTTGGATATGAAACATATTTTTCAAAAACAACAAGGGTTCCAAACAGAATTGATATGATTAAAATTGAAAGACTAAAAAAAATAAAAGAACAGTTAATTAAGTTAGAAGATGTTTATCAAGTAAGAGTAAGGCAGTTTGCATTAGAAGATATTAATCCAGATGCTGAAGAAATAGATCCTTTTGATATAATGTATTTTTCTATTTCAAGAGTTCCTGAGATATATGAAGATATGAGTTTAAAAGATCAATTAATTATAGAAGAAAATCAGGGAAAAGCATTACCACCTTTAGAACAATATAGACAAAAACATTTACAAGTATATAAAGAACTTAATGAACAATTTGGAAGAACAACTAGTTTTGAAAAAGGAATAGCTAAACTTCTTTTAATAAAAGATAAAAATTTAAAGAAAGAATAAATTAGTGTTAATAAAAGAGTATTGATATAGAAAAATATTAATACTCTTTTATTATTTGGATTATAACAAATTGTTCAAGGATCTAAATAATACAAGGTATTTTGAAAAAATTATAAGTATTTATTTATAAAAATCTTAAAATTATAATGCATAAATTTTACTTTTTGAATATAAATATAATGTGGGAATAATGGAAGAAATTTGTATACTTTTTTTATATTTTTTGGGAAATATAATAGAAAATGTATATTAAAATATACAGAAAAAACCACTTTGATTTGAAAAACAAAAATCTAATGCATATTAAATAAGAGTAAAAAAGAGTAAATAGAAGTATAATAGAGATATCATTGAATTTATATTGGTTAAAAAAGAAAAATTTCAATTAAAACTCATTGAAAATGTTTTAAACCAAAATCTCTTATTTGAAAACATAATCAGTTTATAGTATAATAATATTTAGTGGCATTTTTTAAAAAGCTAAAAAGGAGAGTGAATTTTATTTTAATAAATTGGGTTAAATATTATACAAAAGAAGCTGTTAAAACCCTAAAACTTATTACAATTGGTTCTGCTATAGTAATAACTATAGTATGTATAAAATATAAACCTGCATATGAAGTTACAATATCAGGTGAAACAATTGGATTTGTAAACAATGTAGAAATTATTAAAGCTAAAATTGAAAAGTATATAGAAGATACTACTAATAATATAGCATTTAGAGAAATCTCAGAATTACCAGAGTATGAATTAAAGCTAATTGATAGGGAAAAGGAAACAGAAGAAAAAGATATTATGTTAGCAATTCAGAACTTGACAACTACAACATATAAAGCTTATGCCATTACATCTGATGGAGAGCAGAAAGCTATTGTTGGAAGTCAAGAAGAAGCCCAAAACATAATAAATGAAATAAAATTAGATTTAAAAGAAGAAGTAGATTTAAAATTAGGAATAATTGATATTTATTCAACAGAATTAAATGTTAATTCTAAAGAAGATGCAGTTAATATGTTAAATCAATTAAAAGTAACAAAATTAGCAGAGTATGAAAATCAAAAAGCTGAACAAGAGAGGATTGCACAAGAGGCAGCTAAAATAGCAGCACAGAATGCTACTTCTAAACGAAAAGCTAAAAGCATAGAAACAACAACAAGGGTAGCATCAAGTGGTAGCATTAATGGAATACCACTTTCAATACCAGTAAATGGTTCAATAACATCAAGGTTTGGAGCAAGGAGTAAGATTAGATCATCAGCACATACTGGATTGGATATAGCAGCATCGTCAGGAACAGGAATTAGACCAATTTCCTCTGGAACTGTAAGTTATGCTGGATATAAAGGTTCATATGGAAAATTAATTATTGTAGATCATGGAAATGGAATACAATCATATTATGCTCATTGTAGTTCATTATATGTATCTGTTGGAGAAACAGTGGATACGAATACAACAATTGGAGCTGTAGGATCTACAGGAAATTCAACAGGGCCACATTTACATTTAGAAATAAGAGTAAATGAAACACCTGTAAATCCACAAAATTATTTATATTAAAAAATAAACAGTATTAAAATTTAAATTTTGATACTGTTTTTATATTACATAAAAAATTTGATAATAATGTAACAAATGTAATTCTTATTTATCATTTTAGTAACATATTTTTAAATTTATTGACAAAAAAACTAATTTAATATTAAGATATATTATATAATTTGATATTATAATAAGGAGAAACTAAAGATGGATAAAAAAGAAGAATTAAATATAAGTACAAAAAATAGATTTACAGCATTGATGTTATGTTGGTTTTTAGGTTTTTTTGGAGTACATCGTTTATATGCAGGAAAATTAGGGTCAGGTTTTTTAATGATGTATGGAACAATAGTATCAATATTAGTATTATTAATTTGTATGCCAATAGGACTTATGTGTTTAATAACAATGTTAGCTCTTGTAGTAAATGATTTTATTTTCTTAGCTTTTGGACAATTTAAAGATTGTTATGGAAAAATAATGTCATCTGATGAATTATATAAATAAAATATAGAATAATTGATTATGGAAAGTAGTAAGTTTTAAAAAATTTACTACTTTTTATATGTTAAAAATAGGAGAAAAAAATAATATTTAGTATTTTAGTAATTGTAGTGTAAATTTTATATACTTGTAATTTTTGCAATTTCAGTATATAATAACAAATTATATGAAAGGAGATGATAACATGGCAATTAATAAGAAAGAAATTATTCATATTGCTAAACTTGCGAGTTTAAATCTTTCAGAAGAAGAAATAGAAAAATATACAAATGATATGCAAGAAGTTTTAGAATTTGCAAACATCATAAATAGTGTAAATACAGAAGGAATGAGTGAAACGATAGCAACTAATAAAAAAAGTAATGTATTAAGAAAAGATGAAATTATAGACTTTGAAAATAGAGAAATTTTATTACAAAATGCTCCAAGTCAAGATGAAGGAATGTTTAGAATACCAAAAGTAATAAATTAATTATTGTTTAACTATATTAATTTTTGAACATAAATTAACATATATTAGAAATAAGTAAAGGATAATTTTATATGATAATAGGAATAGATATAGATGATACAATTACAGATACATATGAAGTGATGATTAATTATTCACAACAATATGTAATAGATGTACTAAAAAAAGAACCGATTTTAAAAGAAGGTAATTGTGCAGAGGCGTATTATACTAGATACTTATATGATTGGAAAAATGAAGAAGACTTCGATTTTTTAAATATTTATTATGAAAAAATAATGAAAGAATTAAAACCGAAAACATTAGCAGTAGAATATTTAAAAAGACTGCATAATGAAGGTAATAAAATTATATTAATAACAGCTAGATGGAAAAGTGAAAAATTTGATGTTGAGAAATGTACAATAGAATGGATTAAAAATAATAATATCCCATATGATAAATTAATTATAAATGCAGAAAATAAATTAATAGTAGCTAAACAGGAAAAAATAGATGTATTTATAGATGATACTTTTAAAAACTGTAAAATGATTGCAGATAATGGAATAAAAACATATTTAATGGACACAAGAGTGAACAGAGGATTAATTGATAATAAAATTGAAAGAGTTTATTCATGGCCACATTTGTATATGAAATTAAAACATAACGATTAGATAAACATATGTATTAAAATGAAAAAAATAACTGGTAATATTAGTGTAAAACTATATACTTATGCTGTAACACTTAAATTTTAATAGCATAAGCAAAGTCCATAATGGGACATTAAGGAGGTAAAAATGAAACTTTATGAATATACAGTTCATGAGCTTGTGGACAAGCTTGAAAAAGGTGAAATAACTTCTGAAGAAATTACAAGAAGTTATTTTGAAAGAATAAAAGAAAAAGATAATCAAGTAAAAGCATATATTTCTACTTTAGAGGAAGATGCAATAAAAAAAGCTAAGAAAGTTGATGAATATAGAAAGGCAGGAAAACCAGTTTCTAGATTTGCGGGTATACCAATAGGTATAAAGGATAATATGTGTATAACTGGAACTAAAACAACATGTAGTTCTAAAATGTTAGAGAATTTTGTAGCACCATATAATGCAACTGTTATAGATAAGCTAAATGAACAAGATTTAGTATATCTTGGAAAATTAAATATGGATGAGTTTGCAATGGGAAGTTCAACAGAACATTCTGCTTTCTTTCCAACACATAATCCATGGGATTTAGAAAAAGTGCCTGGAGGAAGTTCAGGAGGAAGTAGTGCAGCAGTATCTGCTGATATGGCTCCATGGGCATTAGGAAGTGATACAGGAGGAAGTATACGTCAACCATCTTCTCTTTGTGGTGTTGTTGGTTTAAAACCAACTTATGGATTAGTTTCTAGATATGGGTTAATAGCTTATGCATCATCACTTGATCAAATAGGACCAATAACAAAAGATGTTACAGATTCTGCAATGCTTTTAAGTTTAATAGCAGGACATGATGAAAAAGATTCGACATCAATGAATTTAGAAAAAAAAGATTATACAAAATCTTTAGTAAATGATGTAAAAGGAATGAAAATAGGTCTTCCAAAAGAATATATAGGAGATGGTATAAATAGTGAAGTAAAACAAGCTATATTAGATGTTGCTAAAAAATATGAAGAAATGGGAGCAGTAGTTGAAGAATGTTCACTAGATATTGGAAAATATGCAACATCAGCTTATTATATTATTGCATGTGCTGAGGCTAGTTCTAATTTAGGAAGATTTGATGGAATTAGATATGGATATAGATCTGAAAAATTTGATAATTTAAAAGATATTTATAAAAATTCTAGAAGTGAAGGTTTTGGAGCAGAAGTAAAGGGAAGAATTATATTAGGTACATATGTACTTTCTTCTGGATATTATGATGCTTATTATAAAAAAGCTCAGAAAATTAGAACTGTTATTAAAAATAAATATAATGAATTATTTGAGAAATATGATTTATTGTTAACTCCAACATCTCCTACAACAGCTTTTAAAATTGGTGAAAAATCAAATAATGCTTTAGAAATGTATTTAGCAGATATATGTACAGTACCAGTGAATATAGGAGGATTACCAGGAATGAGCATTCCTTGCGCATTAGATAGTAATGGAATGCCAATAGGATTTCAATTAATAGCAAAAGCTTTTAATGAAGAAACTATATTTAAAGCAGCATATACTTATGAACAAAATACAAATTTTAGAGAAAATAAACCAAGCTTTAAAGGAGGGAATAGCTAATGTCAAGAGAAGATTATGAATTAGTAATTGGATTAGAAGTTCACTGTGAGTTATCAACAAAAACAAAAATATTTTGTTCATGTTCAACAGAATTTGGAGGGGAGCCAAATACACATTGTTGCCCAATATGTATGGCAATGCCAGGAACATTACCAGTATTAAATGAAAAAGTTGTTGAATATGCAGTAAAAGCAGGATTAGCAACTAATTGTAGTATAGAAAAAAACAGTAAAAATGATAGAAAAAATTATTTTTATCCAGATTTACCAAAAGCATATCAAATTTCACAATTTGATAAACCACTTTGCTATGATGGTCATGTAACAATAGAAACAGAAGATGGAGAAAAAGAAATAAGAATTGAAAGAATACATATAGAAGAGGATGCAGGAAAATTAAATCATGATGAATATGGAAGAGGAACTTTTGTAGATTTAAATAGAGCAGGAGTTCCATTAATAGAGATTGTATCTAAGCCAGATTTGAGAAATGCAAAAGAAGTAGAAAGCTATATGAGAAAATTAAAATCTATATTTGAATATGTTGAAGTTTCAGATTGTAAAATGGAACAAGGATCTTTAAGAGCAGATGTTAATGTGTCTGTTAGAAAAAAAGGTGCTACTGAATTTGGAACAAGAACAGAGATGAAAAACATGAATTCTTTTAGAAGTATAGTAAGAGCAATAGAATATGAAGCAGAAAGGCAAATTGAAGAAATAGAGGCTGGAAATAAAATTATACAAGAAACTAGAAGATGGGATGATATTTCAGGAAGAACTTTTGCTATGAGAGATAAAGAAGATGCAGAAGATTATAGATATTTTCCAGAGCCGGATTTAGTATCTATTCAATTATCTGATGAATATGTAGAAGATATAAGAAAAAGTCTACCAGAATTACCAGAAAGTAGAAAGAAAAGGTACTGTAATGATTATGAATTAACAGAAAAAGCAGCTAATTTTGTTGTAGCATCTAAATATTATTCAGATCTTTTTGAAGAAGCGACAAAAGTATGTAATAACCCTAAAACTGTTGGAAATATGATTATGTCAGATATTGCAAGAATATTAAATGAAAGAGAAGAAGAACCAGAAGACTTAAAATTTACAGGAAAAGAACTTGGAGAACTTGTAACTTTAATAGATAAAGGAACAATAAGTTCAGCAATTGCAAAAAAAGTTTTAGAAGAATTATTTAATGAAGTTAAAATGCCAAGTAAAATTATAGAAGAAAAAGGGTGGATACAAATATCTGATGAAGGAGAAATAAAAGAAGTAGTAACAAAAATATTAGCAAATAATCCACAATCAATATTAGATTACAAAGCAGGTAAAGATAAAGCTTTAGGCTTTTTAGTTGGTCAAGCAATGAAGGAAACAAAAGGAAAGGCAAATCCACAATTATTGAACAAGTTATTTTTAGAAGAACTAAAAAAATAAAAAATAAATGGACTGTAAAAAATTTTTTTACAGTCCATTTGTTTTTTATAAGAACTTATTACAGATAATATAATGTAGTAAGATAAAAATAATTTTAAATATTATCATCAATGTCAGCAAAAATTGGATCGTTAAAAAAATTCTTGTAAATTAGTATTAAGTCCATGACATATTTGTGTAAGTGTTGTAAGTGCTAGTACTTTTAACTTTACGTGTACTAAAAAGTGTATTTAATTAGTATATAATAGATGATTATTATTTAATATTTGGATAAAATTAAGTAAGGAGTTTTTTATATGAATAAATTATTAATTTTTTTCCTATTATTTATATTAATTATTATATTGTTTTTTATTTATATAAAAATAAAGGATAATAGTAATAGAAAAGAAAAACGAAAATCAAAAATTAAAGTGAGTAACTACAAATTAAGTAATGAATTTAAAGAAAGATTATCAGAAAAACTAGATAAAGAGTATTATAGAGATGACGATTAAATTTTATATGTTTTAAAACTTATTGTAATAAATGAAAAAATAATTGAAATTTTTGACAATATAATATTAATAAAAATTGACATAATAGAAATATAAAACAAAAAAGGAGGATTTTTTCATGAAAAAAATATTAAGTATACTTTTTTTACTAATATTATTAACATCAATAATTTTTACAAGCAATAGTTATGCAGCAGCATTAAATACTATAAATGTAGATACAAATAAGACAACAGTAGAACCAGGACAAGAAGTAAAAGTATTAGTGGATTTTGGACAAAGTTTAGGAACATATACAATAAAAGTATCATATGATGATAACATTTTTGATTATGTAAGTGCAGAAGGTGGAACAGCTAATAATACAGGAGATAAAGTTAATGTAGTTTTCCATGATACAACAGGAGGCACTTCACCTAGAAATAATATGAGTGTAACTTTTAAAGCAAAAGACAATATAACAACATCTAATCCAACAGAATTTACTGTTGTTGCAGAAGGATTAGCTAACGCAGATGCATCTGTTACTTTTGATGATATAACAACACCAATAGTAAAAAATTTAACAGTTGAACCACAATATGTAGATTATAAGATAAAATTAGATAGACCACAAAATATTATAAAAGGAAAAGAAACTGAAATGACAATAGAGTATTCATCATCAATGGGACGTTATTATGAACATGCAAGATTAATTGGAGAAGTAACAACTCCAACAGGAGCAACTGCTAAATTATTAGGAACAGATCAAGCAGGATTAGAACATGATATTATTCAAAGCGGATGGGGAGATGCACAAGGATATAAAATTGGTGGTAAAGATGTAATGCAAAGATTAAAAGTCAAAGGATTATTTAGTGAGGTAGGAACTTATACAATAACATTAAGTCTAATAGATAGAGATAATTCAGATAAAGCAATTGCAAGTAGTACCTTTTTAGTTAATGTATCAAATGAACAGACAGCACCAGAAGAACCTACAACACAACCACCACAAACAACAACTCAAACAGAAAATAATAATCAAGTAGTAAATGCAGTAAAAACACCAACTAAACTACCAAAAACAGGTAGCAACATTTATATACCAATTATATTAGTTATGATTGTGTTAGTTGTTATTTATGCTTATCAAAATAGAAAAAATCAAGATAGATAGTTTAAATAAAGATGTTTTGTAACAAGTTTTGCAAAACATCTTATATTATAAACCTACATACTAAGGAGTAAAAATGAAAAAGGGAAGAAGAATTTTTATTAATTTTTATATAATTTTTGTAACTTTAGTTATTATTACTTTAATAATTGTAGAAGATAATAGTGAAAATAAAATAGAAAAAAAAGAAGAAAATTATAATGTACAATCACTTAGTTTAGAATATTATAATAATTCAATTCAAGAAGTAGATGATGTTTTAGAAAAAGATATTATTAAAACTGAAAAACAAAATGAAAATAAAGAAATTATAGAAGATAATATAAATGAATATAAAAAAGAAAAAGTTGAAAAAGAGTATAAAGGTTATAAAGTAGCAGCTAGATTAAAAATTCAATCAATAAATTTAGATACTTATATTTTAGAGCCATATTCTAATAATGCATTAAATGTGTCAGTTACAAAATTTTGGGGAGCTAATCCAAATGAAGTAGGAAATTTATGTATTGCAGGACATAATTTTCAAAATAAGAATATGTTTCATAACTTAAAAAAAGTAAAAATTGGAGATATTATTTCTGTAATAGATAATAAGAATGGAAGTATTAATTATAAAATTTATGATATATATAAAGTTAATCCACAAGATGTAAGTTGTTTATCACAAGAAACTAATGGAAAAAAGGAACTTACACTTATAACATGTACTAATGATTCTAAAAAAAGAATTATTGTAAAAGCTACAGAGATATAGTAGGAGAAAAATAAAATGAGAATATTTATAAATATAGTAAAATATTTTGTTATAATTACATTTTCTATATTAGTAGTAACAATATTATTTTATTACTCTAAAGTAATTGCATCAACTAAGAAAGATGGAATAGAAAATTTTCCTATTAGTTATAGACCATATTTAACTGAAATTTCAAAAAGGCATCCTAATTGGAAATTTACAGCATTATATACCAACTTAGATTGGAATTATGTAATAGATCAAGAAAATATTTTTGGTAAGAACTTAGTACCTAAAAATTATTCAGATAATTGGAAAAATACAAAATCAGGACAATATAATGTAGAGGTAGACAGAGGATGGGTGGATTCATCAAGACAAGCTGTTAAATATTGTATGGATCCAAGAAATTTTTTAAATGATTTACGAATATTTCAATTTGAAACATTATCCTTTGATACCCATACAAATAGTTTAGATGGGATAGAAAAAATATTGTATGGGACAGAGTTTTATAATAGACAAGTTTCATATTTAGATATTAATGGGAATACAATTAATATGAATGAAAAGTATTCTAATTTAATTTTAAAAGCAGGACAAACTTCACAGGTTAGTCCATATCATTTAGCATCACGTATAAAACAAGAAGTTGGACCATTTTTAAGTCATAGTTCAATAAGTGGTATAGTAGATGGATTTAGGGGATTATATAATTTTTATAATATAGGTGCTACTAGTTCGGCAGAACCACTTGGAGCAATAAAAAATGGACTTCAATATGCAAAAGATGGAAAAGGAGCAAGTCAAGATGTTAAAAGTAAATATTTAATACCTTGGAATACAAAAGAAAAATCAATTACAGGTGGAGCAATTTTTATAGGTGGTAGTTATATTAATGTAGGACAAAATTGCATATATTTGCAAAAATTTGATGTTAATGATGATAGGGGAGGATTATTCTGGCATCAATATATGACTAATGTATTAGCACCATATGGTGAATCAAAATCTATTTATAGTGGTTATCAAAAAAGTGGATTATTAGACTCAGCAATGTCTTTTATTATTCCTGTGTATGAAAATATGCCTGAAATACCTACACAAAAGCCAGATATTAATTCAAATGATTTTATTCAAGAAAATACTAAAGTATATTGTAACAGTACAAATGTTAATATAAGAACAGAACCAAATACCTCATCTGAAATTATTACAACTATTTCTAATCAATATAAAATGACAAGAATAGGAAAAGGAAGGCAATTAGGAGATAAATGGGATAAGGTAATATTAGAAAATGGTATAGTAGGGTATATTTATCAAGCATATGTTACTGAAATTCCACCAGTACAAATAGAAAACATTAATTTGAATATTGATAATACTACATTGCAAAAAGGAGAAACAAAGACATTACAAGTTACTATATTACCAAAAGAAGCAAATTCTCATAAAGTTATATTTACTTCAAGTAATTTAAAAGTAGCAACAGTTGATAATAATGGAAATATTAAAGCTGTTGGTTCAGGCGAAGCTGTAATAACTGTAAAGGCAGAAGAAAATAATATACAAAGTCAAATTAATATAAAAGTATATAGTAAAGTAACAAGTATTAATTTAGATAAAAAACAAATTTATTTACCAATAGGAGAAAAAACTCAAATAACTGCAAAAATAGAACCACAAGATGCAGACGAGAAAGGAATTATATACAGTAGTGGAAATGAGAATATAGCAGTGGTTGATCAAAACGGAAGTATTACAGCTATACAAAGTGGAACAGTAGAAATATTTGCAAGTTCTAAAGAAAATACTAATATAAAAGTTGAATGTATTTTAACAGTAGTAAGAAAAATAGAAGATTCTGAAATCTATTTTGAAAATCCATTGAAAGTAAATAATTTAGAAATTAGTGGTTTAAGTTCAAAAGATAATACAGTAGAGAATATAATAGAAAAAATTATGACTAATTTAGATTTAGAATTTGTAAATAATAAAGATGAAGAATTAAAAAGTAATGATTTACTGGGAACAGATAGTAAAATAAGAATTAAAGAAGATGGAAATATTTTAAGAGAATATAATATTATTTTATATGGTGATAATAATGGAGATGGAAAAATTAATAGTGTAGATTTATTAGTATTACAAAGACATATTTTAGAAATACAAATAATGCAAGATATTTATATAAAAGCATCTAATATTAGAAAAACGGCTCCAAAGCCAACTTCAATAGATTTATTATTAATTCAAAGATATATATTGGAAATAAAGTTTATTGAACAATAAAGGAGGGAGTTATTAATGATTAAAAAAATTTATTTAGTAAGTATTTATATTTTGTTTGTAATTCTAATTTTAGATTGTTTTTTAGAATATAGTTATGCAGCAAATGGGATAGTTTATTTACAAAGTAATAAAGAAAATATAAATGTTGGTGAAGAAGTAGAAATTACAATATTTATAGAAAATGATAAAACAATAGCTTTTAATGCTAATATTTATTTTGATAATACCAAACTAGAATATATATCTGAAATAGAAAATGTAAATGTTATAGAGAATAAAGTAGTTTATCTTTGGCATGATAATACAGGAGGCACTTTACCAAAAAGTGGGGAAATAGCTAAGTTAAAGTTTAGAGCTAAAGAAGAAGGAACAGCTATATTTCAAATAGATGGAGATTTTTATAATGATGCTGATAGTATAATAGAAGTAAATTCTAATACTGTTCAATTACAAATAGGAAGTCAGAAGCTATTGGAAGAAAAAAATGTAAATGAAGAGTTAGATATGAAAAATAATAATATTAATTTAGAAAATGATAATGCAAATTTAGAAATTTTAGCTATTGAAAATTCTTTATTATATCCACCTTTTGATACAAATGTAACAAAATATAATGTTGAAGTTTCTAATGAAATCAAAACTTTAAATATTTTTGCTGTTCCTGAAAATGAAAATGCCAAACTAGATATCATAGGGAATGTAGACTTAAAAGAGGGGAATAATTCTATAAAAGTTACTGTAATTGCTAAAAATAATATTTCTAAAAAGGTTTATGAAGTAAACGTTTATAAAAGAAATCAAACAGAACAGATAAAATTTGAAGAAGAAATACAAGAAAATAAAGAAAAGTTAGATGAAATATATCAAGCAGAAAAGATAATTAGTGAAGTAGAAAATATAAATCAATATAATAAAAACAATTTGTTACAAGAAAAAGAACAAAATTCTAATATTGGTTTAAGTATACTTTTTTGTATTCTTATAAGCTTATTAATATGTATAATAATATTTAGATATAAAAAAAGTAAGAAAAAATAAATTTTACAAAAATTATTATGTAAACAGTACAGTATTGAAACTCTTTTCATAGTATATAAAGAGAATACTATGAAAGGAGTTTTTTATGGCGAAAATACTTGTTTATAATAATAATACTAATCGTATGGAAACATATTATCGTGGAGAAAATCAAAGAATGCCATACAATAATAATTCTTCTTTAACAGTAGGAGAATTTAGAGGTTCTAGTAAATCAGGTTTATTATGGACTGATAGAAGGGCTATGGAGGCATGGAATAGTTTTAGATATATTTATGGTAGACCTATTTATGTGGGATATGCTTTTAAAAGATCATGGGAAGGAGGTCATGGCGTTCTTTCACAGCATTATGCGGGTTTAGCTTTTGATGTTGGGCAGAATTTAAATAATGAGCAAAGAAATGTTATGAGAAATTTAGCTATTAGTTCTGGTATATGGAATTATGTTGAACCAGCAAACTTAACACCTAGATGGGTACATTTTGATGAACGTCAAGTAGTATCTGGATATCCATTAGTAAGACAGGGGAGTAGAGGAGTATATGTTTGTATAGCTCAAGATGCACTTACTACACTTGGATATGATACAGGCGGATTAGATGGAGTATTTAGAGTAAGAACTAAGACTTCTGTAATATCTTTCCAAAATAAAAATGGTTTAACTGCTGATGGAATAATTGGAAATTTAACTTGGAATAGTTTAATGAATCAAGTAGTTGGAAAAGGAGCAAGTAGTACAACAGTTTTACCAAATAATTAAATATTTTTATATTTGTTAGAATTATTATTAAAAACCTATATATTAAAAAAATTATATAGGTTTTTTAGCTTATATTTAAATAATGCAACTATTAGGTTACAAATTTCAAACTAAGATTGATAGAAAAAATATGCTATAAAAGTTATAATTATAATATAATAAAATTTAAGTACAAAGGAGGAATTGATATGGAATTGAATGAAAAATTATATGAATTACGAAAAAATAATAATTGGAGTCAAGAAGAATTAGCTGAAAAAATGCAAGTTTCAAGACAAACTGTTTCAAAATGGGAAAGTGGGAAGGCTATACCAGAATTGAATAAGTTACTGAAACTTTCAGAAATATATAAAATATCTCTTGATGAATTAGTAAAAAATACAGAAAATGATGTTGAAAAAAGTAAGAATAGAGTAAATGTAAAAAAAGTATTAACTATATTTTCAATAATTTTAATAATTATTATAATTGTATTTGCTTTAAATATAATTAGAAGAATGAATATAGTATATGATATTTCTGTAAAATATAAAACTAATTTTGAATGTATAGGTGAAAGTAGAAGTGGATATGTACAAGAGTTAATTAATCAAAGAGAGGTAAATAATGTACTAGAAACTGATAAAGAGTATTTATATTATGTATCAGATAATGGAGAAAAATTATTAAAAATAATATCTTATGAAGGAAAAGGTGAAAATACATTTTGTTCTGGTGATCAAATTGAAGAAATCTATATTGACTTAAATAAAGAAATTGAAGATACACTATACCATTATAGTGATGTGGTGAGAATAAATTTAAAAGATGGAACTCGTGAAGTAATTAATGACTATGAATTTAATTCTCCAATAATAAAGGCAATATCTTGTATGAATAATTATTATGGAATAATTTGCACATATGATAAAAAGTTTTCTAATAGAGATATTTCTTTTGATTTTGATAATAAGCTTTGGAAATTAGACGGAAAATATGGTTGGAGCAATCAATCAATAGCAGGCTTAAATCAAAGCATAGGAATGGTTTTTAATGATAAAGAGTTTTATATACATTTTGATAATTGCTATGATAATATAAAAGACAGAAGACAGATAGTTGATATTGTGATTTCAAATAATTGTGAAATTACAAGAGAAAAAGTAGTACCACCCCAAATTTAATATAAAAAAATAAAAATAGTAAAACCGATGGTTAGTATTGCTAATTATCGGTTTTATTGATAATATACTATAAAAAATAAATTAATTTATAAAGGAAAATAAATATGTTAGAACAATTTTCAAGAACAGAACTATTAATTGGAAAAAAAGCAATAGAAAAATTAAATAAAACAAAAGTAGCAATATTCGGAATTGGTGGTGTTGGTTCTTATGTTGTTGAAGGATTAGCTAGAGTAGGGATAGGAGAATTTGTATTAGTAGATAATGATGATATAGCTTTAAGCAATATAAATAGGCAAATAATTGCTACTCATAAAACTATAGGAAGATCAAAAGTTGATGTTAGCAAAGAAAGAATTTTAGATATAAATCCACATGCAAAAATAGAAGTTTATAAAGAATTTTTTATGCCTCAAAGTAAAGGAATATTAAATGAAACAGTAAATTATATTGTAGATTGTGTAGATACAGTTACATCTAAAATAGAACTTGTAGTAAGAGCAGAAAAGTTAAATATTCCTATTATATCAAGTATGGGAACTGGAAATAAATTAGATCCAACTAGATTTGAAATTACAGATATATATAAAACAAGTGTATGTCCACTTGCAAAAGTAATGAGAAAGGAATTAAAGGCAAGAGAGATAGAAAAATTAAAAGTTGTATATTCTAAGGAAGAACCACTAAAAATTTCTAAAAGTATAAGTAATGAAAGGAAAATTCCAGCAAGTATATCTTTTGTTCCATCAGTTGCAGGATTAATAATTGCAAGTGAAGTAGTTAAAGATTTAATTTCTAAATGTGATTAAGAAATATAGGATGGAGAATAAAGTGTTATATAAAATATTGACAAAATTATAAAAAACTATTGACTTCGAGTTAACTTTAAGTAATATAATAATAAAAAACTATGGAGAAAGAGTATGACTATTTCAGAGGTAAGTAAAAAATATAAGTTAACAAAGGATACTTTAAGATACTATGAAAGAATTGGTATGATTTCAAATGTTCCGAGAAATAAAAATGGTGTAAGAGATTATGACGAGAAATCGTGTGCTAGAATTGAATTTATAAAATGTATGAGAGATGCTGGAGTTGAAATTGAAGCATTATTAGAATATATGGAATTATTTGAAAAAGGAAGAAGTACAGCTAGTAAAAGGAAAGAGATATTAGAGCAGCAAAGAGATAAATTATTAAAAAAACAAAATAATATTATTATATCATTAGAAAGACTAGACTATAAAATTAAATTATATAATGATATAGTTTCTGGAAAAAAGAAGGATTTTACAGAAGAAATTTAAAAATTTTAAGGAGGATAAAAATATGATTTATAAAAACTTTAAAGATTTAAAATTATCAAGTTTAGGTCTAGGAACAATGAGATTACCTAATAAAGGTGAAAATGGAGATACACCTATTGATGAAGAAGAAACAGCAAAAATGGTTGAATATGCAATAAATAATGGTATAAATTATTTTGATACTGCATGGGGGTATCATAATGGAGAATCAGAACGTGTAATAGGTAAAGTTTTACAAAAATATCCAAGAGAAAGTTTTTATTTAGCAACTAAATTTCCAGGATATGATTTATCAAATATGTATAAAGTAGAAGAAATTTTTGAAAAGCAACTAGAAAAAACAGGAATGGAATATTTTGATTTTTACTTAATTCATAATGTTTATGAAAAAAATATTAATCCATATTTAGATGAAAAATATGGGATATTAGATTATTTATTAAAGCAAAAAGAAAAAGGAAGAATTAAATACTTAGGATTTTCAGTACATGGAAGTTTTGATGTTATGAAAAAATTTTTAGATAGTAGATATGGTGAATATATGGAATTTTGCCAAGTCCAATTAAATTATTTAGATTATGAATTTCAAGATGCTAAATCTAAACTAAAATTATTAAAAGAACTTAATATACCAGTTTGGGTTATGGAACCATTAAGAGGTGGAAAGCTTGCAAATCTTTCAGAAGAAAATGAAAATAAACTAAAAAAAATACGACAAGATGAAACAGTACCAGCATGGTCTTTTAGATTTTTACAATCTATACCAGAAGTTGTGGTGGTACTTTCAGGAATGTCAAATATGGAGCAACTAAAACAAAATATTAAAACATTTAAAGAAGATAAAAAATTAAATAATGATGAATTTAAATTTATTATAGAAATGGCACGAGAGATGGTTAAGAAAAATACACTTCCATGTACATCTTGTAGATACTGTACAGCTCATTGTCCAAAAGGAATTGATATTCCAAAAATTTTAAATTTATATAATGAACATGTATTTACAGGTGGTGGTTTTATTGCACCAATGGCTATAAGTGCGTTACCAGATGATAAGAAACCAAGTGCTTGTATAGGTTGTAAATCATGTGAAGCTGTTTGCCCACAACAATTAAAAATATCACAAGCAATGTCAAATTTTGTAGAGTTATTAAAATAAGTTTTGTTTGAATTTTTGCAATTTTAAAAGTTACTATTTAGTAGTAAATAGTAATTAAGATATTTATATTAAATAAATGTATAATTAGGAGGAATTTAATAATTATGGAAAAGGTAGAAAATATAAAAAAGACAAATCGTTTATCAAAAATTTTATTAAATGAAAAAGTTAAATATGTTGTTGGAACAATTTTACTAAGTGGGCTTGGTGTAGCACTACCTAGAATATTTCATATTTTAGCAGGAGTTAGCGCTGGTTCTATATTTTTACCAATGCATATTTGTGTTTTAATTTCAGCATTAACTTTTGGAGCAATAAGTAGTACCATTGTTGCAGGAACTTCAATTTTATGTAACTATTTATTAACAGGAATGCCAAGTTTAATAAGATTTCCATATATGTTAATAGAACTTGTAATATATGGAATTTTACTAAGTGTATTTAATAAAAAATTTAATTCTTATGTATCATTAATTATGACTATAATTTTAGGAAGAATTTTATATGCGGGAGTGTTATTCTCAGCAGTTAATATTTTAGGGTTATCTAGTTATGGAATTTCAGTAATTGAAAGTATAAAAATGGGAATACCAGGAATTATTTTACAATTATTATTTGTTCCAGTTTTAGCTAAAATAATAAATAAGGGATTAAATGTGAAAAATGACTAATTTAGAAAATGTTAAAAAAAAATTGTATGAAAAAAATGCAAGTTTAGTAGTTTTATACAAAAATGGAGAATGTAAAGAATATTATCAAAATAGGATTAATGATATAAAAGATATTTTAAAAAAAAATAAATTAGCTTTAAAAGATGCTATTATAGCTGATAAAATAATAGGCAAAGTAGCAGCTTCAATTCTAACTATAGCAGGAGTTAAGGAAATATATGCAGATGTTATAAGTAAATATGCTATTCCAGTTTTAGAAGAAAATAATATAAAATATGAATATAAAATCTTAACTGAATATGTTATTAATAATTCTAAAACTGGAATGTGTCCTATGGAAAATAAATATAAAGATGAAAAGAATATTAATATAATTTATTATGATATGATAAATAATTAAATTTTGAGTATTATTAGAAACTATTTGAATTTACTAAACTTATTGTAAAATCAAATAGTTTTTTATTTAATAGGAAAGTTCTTTGTACTTCCTATTAAATAAAGGCTTACGCCAACATTTGCACACAAATTTATTTCATAAATTTGGCACTTCGAACAATGATGTGGACAATTCAATATAGTTTTGTCTTTTACAGATTATATATTGTCCACTATTGTTCTTATTTTACAAAAATTATTGAAATTTGCAAATGCTATTTAAATTGAGTGAATATATGAACAAAATAATGACATACTTATATATAAGTAAAATATTGCAAAGTTATAAAGAGGTGTGTAAGTTTTGAAAAAACAATTTATTAAAGCTAGAGATGGATATAATTTAGAACTTCATATATTTGAAGTACCCAATGCAAAAGCAGTTGTACAAGTTATACATGGAATGGAGGAACATCAAGGACGTTATGAAAAGTTTGTAAAAGTCCTAAACGAAAATGGTTTTTCAGTAGTGAGTTCAGATATGAGAGGTCATGGAAAATCCTGTAAAGATTTAGGATATTTTAAAGAAAAGGAAGGTTACTTAGAATTAATAGAAGATCAAAAATTTATAACAAATTTTATACAAAAATATTTTCAAAAGCAAGATATTAATTTATTTGCACATTCTATGGGATCAATTATAGCCCGTGTACTTCTTCAAGAAAATTCAAAAGCATATAAAAAAGTTGTACTTTCTGGTTATCCAAACTATCAAAAAGGGGCATATACAGGAATTCTTTTTACTAATTTAATGACAGCTATATATGGACCAAAATATAAATCAAAATTTATTTTAGATGTAAGTAAAGATACATTTAATCATATGATAAAAAAGCCAAAAACTAAATATGATTGGATATGTTATAATGAAGATAGTGTAAAATCATATATTGATGATCCATATTGTGGAATTGGTTTTACATGTTCTGCATATAATGATTTATTTCATCTTGTAGTAATGATGCATAAACCTGAGATGTATCATAATGTAAATAAGGATATGGAATTATTATTAGTAAGAGGATTAGATGATCCTTGTATAGGAGGAAGTAGAGGGTCAGATGATTCATATAAAGTTTTGTGTAAAGCTGGTTTTAATAAAATTAAAAGAATAGATTATGAGAACATGCGACATGAAATATTAGCAGAGAAAAATAATAAAAAAGTTTATAATGATATTATAAATTTTTTATAAAATTAAATATTGTATTTATGAAAAATTAAATTTAATAATGGAAGGAAAAGTATGTTATACAAATCATATTATAAATCTCCAATAGGAAACATACTACTAGTAGGTAAAAATAATAAACTAATAGGACTTTGGATAGAAGATCAAAAATATTATTTAGGAAATTTAAAAGAAGAATTGCAAGAAAATAATACAGAAGAAATTTTTATAAAAACAAAGAAATGGTTAGATAAATATTTTGCAGGTGATAAGCCTAAAATTTCAGAGTTAGAATTGGAACCTATTGGTAGTGAATTTAGAAGAAATGTATGGGAACTTTTATGTAAAATTCCTTATGGAAAAGTTACAACATATAAGAATATTGCAGAAAATATGGCAAAAATAATGAATATAGAAAAAATGTCAGCACAAGCGGTGGGTGGTGCTGTAGGACATAATCCAATTTCTATAATAATTCCTTGTCATAGAGTAGTTGGTATAAATGGAAGTTTAACTGGATATGCAGGAGGAGTAGATAAAAAAATTAAATTACTTGAATTAGAAAATGCAGATATGAGAGGTTTATATACAAAAATATAATTATAAAATTTAATGTTAGATTACAATAATAAGTTTTTCTCATATAATATATAGAGATGAGAAAAATGATATATTGCATGAAGAAGGAAGTTATGACTTTATAATTAATAAATCAGGAAATTATTATATTCAATTTAATACTACTATTTATGAGCCACCATCAACAGGAAAAGAAACAACATTATCAGTGTATCTAGAACATAATAATGCAACAGTATATGGTTCTACTGTGGGGGAAACAGTTTCAAATGCTTATCAAACAATTAATTTGAATTTTGCTGTTATAATAGAAGCAAATAAAGGTGATATTTTAAGAATAAAGAATAGTTCAGCAACAGTAGTTGAATTATTACAACCTAATGTAGATATTATAAGAATAAAATAAAAATTTATTTTTACTAAAATGTGGACAATTTATTAATATCTTATTTTGGGGATATTATAATAAAGTATATAAGATTGATTAAAAATTATATATGTTCAAAATTAGTATAATAAAAAATGAATTGATAGTAATTATATAGTAGAATTTAGGCAAGTAGAATTGAATTTTACTTGCCTTTATGTTAATATATATTAAAAAAATGAGGAAAAATGGAGAGATTAATATGCAAAATTTTGGAATTTCAATGTTATGGTATTGGGTAGCATATTTTATTGTTACAAGTATAGGTATGTTACATACGATTTTTAATATTTTAGTATTACATATGAAATCAATGAAAGATAGTCCAGGAATGGGTGAAGGATACGAAAAAACAAAACCATGGCACCCTTTATATAATATAATTATATTTCCTATATTTGTATATTTATATTTTAGAGGATTAGAAGAAATAAATTTTTCTAATGTTATTTATACATCAATTATTTGGGGAAGCATAACAGTAGTATTTGATGTAATAGGATGGGTACTAATAAAACATCCTTGGTCTTTAAGTTTTAAAGAGTTTTATATAGATTATCAACCTTGGATAACGTTAATATATATAACAATATATGCAAGTCCATTTATTACTTATGGAATAATGAATTTGTTATAATTTAAGTAAAGATGAACAAGTAAAATAAGTATGTGGACAAGTGATATTTATAGAGAGGGATTAATATATATGAAATGGATAAAAGAAAATTACCAAACAATAATTATATGGTGCTTTTTTGAAATAGTTGCAATTGGATTATTTATAGGAACTAATAATCTATTTTATTTACTAAATTTTTCTTATATTGGTACATGTGTTTCTGTTGGTACATACTTATATAGCCATAATATAAAATATGCTAGAAATATAGTTCAATTTGCAGTTGGACTATATATGCTAATATATTTGGGATTAATATCAAATGAAAATATGCAAATAGAAGGATTTTGGTATTATTTATTTCTAGGTGTATTTGAGGCAGCTGTAATACATTATTTAGTTGCTAAAATAATTGGTCCATTGATTTTTGGAAGAGGTTGGTGTGGATATGCATGTTGGACAGGAATGATTTTAGATTTGTTACCATATAAAATTCCAAAGGGAGATAGAAAAAATATAAGGTATATAAGACATAGTTTATTTATATTATCTTTGGTTTTTGTTGCAGTTTTAATTTTATTTAAATTTGATAATTTAAATAAAATTATGTTTTGGTCATTTGTAATTGGTAATATCTTTTATTATATTATAGGAATAGTATTAGCAATTATATTAAAAGATAATAGAGCTTTTTGTAAGTATATTTGTCCAATAACTGTTTTTTTAAAACCTGTTAGTTATTTCTCAATAATAAGAATAAAATGTGATGAAAAAAAATGTATTAAATGTGAAAAATGCATAAATAGTTGTCCGATGAATGTTGATATGTTAGATAATTCAAGGAAGAGAAAGAATAGTACAGAATGTATTTTGTGTCTTAATTGTGTTAAAAATTGTCCTAAAGAAGCATTGCATTTATAATATTAGTAATATAGAGTACATAATTAAAGATATATTATGTACTAGGAAATAGTAATTTAAATTATAAAAATATAACATAATATTTATATAGAAGGATTAAAAAAATATTTAAAAATAAATTGTAATGAAAAGTTATGATTTTTATAACTCTACTAATAGTTGGTTTCCTCACTCAACTATTAGTATGTTTACTTTTATATATAAAGATTTTACAATAATATTAAAGGAGGGTAAAGATATGCAACAAGTAAAAATAGGAAAGTTTATTGCTGAATGTAGAAAAAATAAAAATATGACACAAGCACAGCTTGCAGAAAAATTAAATATTACAGATAGAGCAATATCGAAGTGGGAAACAGGAAAAGGTATGCCTGATTCTTCTATAATGCTTGAATTATGTAATGAACTTGATATTACTGTAAATGAATTATTAAGTGGGGAGGTTATTAAAATGGAAAATTATAATCAAAGAGCAGAAGAAAATTTATTGGAGATGAAAAAGCATAAAGAAGAAACAGACAAAGAAATGTTAAGACTTGAAATGGTGATTGGATATATATCTGTTATAACATTTTTAAGTTTAGTTTTTTTAGCATCTTTTGTTGAGATGCATTCAGTAATAAGAATATTACTTATTATTGGAGGAAGTATTATTTTTTTAGTAGGAATAATAAATGCTATAAAAATAGAACAAACAGCAGGTTATTACAAATGTGATAAGTGTGGTTATAAATATATTCCAACATATAAAAGAGTGTTATTTGCAATGCATTATGGAAGAACAAGATATATGCAATGTCCTAAATGTAATAAAAAGAGTTGGAATAAAAAAATATTAACTAAATAGTGATTTGAAGGGACGTATATATGAGTTATAAATTTTTTGGAATTATATGTATTAGTATTTTTTATTCTATTTATATTTATAAATTGGTTAGTTTAAATAAGAAATCAATAAAAGCTAATCAATTTGGTAAAGGAAACAAAAATAAAAATGTGATTATTATTGAGAGAATAACAAGCTTTTCAAATCTATTGGTAATAGTAGCACAGTTATTAAGTATTATAATGGTGTATAATATTCATAATTCAATATTGATAATAATAGCTATTTTTTTGGGAACCATTTCTATAATTTTATTTTTGTTAGCAACAATTACTATGAAAAATAATTGGAGAGTTGGAATACCAGAAGAAAAAACATCATTAGTAGTTGATGGAATATATAAATGGAGTCGTAATCCTGCTTTTGTAGGCTTTGATTTATTATATATATCGAATGTAATATTGTTTTTTAATATTCCATTATTAACTAGTGCTATTTTTGCAATTGTAATGTTACATATACAAATATTACAAGAAGAAAAACATATGTTAAATATGTTTGGAGATGATTATAAGAATTATAAAAAACATACTTTAAGATATTTTGGAAGAATATAGGTGTTATGTTATATGAATTGAGAGATAAATAGAAGAGGAGAAATTGATGAGCAAGGCAATGCATATCCAATTTTATATATATGAGATTAAAAAGGTAAATTTTTAGGAGTCATAAAAATGATAGAAATAAGAAAAGAAGATGTAAATGATTATGGAGAAGTGTATAATGTTATAAAAACTGCATTTAAAAAAGCAGAGCATAGTGATGGAAATGAACAAGATGTAGTTGTTTTGTTAAGAAAGAGTAATTCATTTATTCCTGAATTATCATTAGTAGCAGTAAATGAAAATAAAATTATAGGTTATATTTTATTTTCAAAAGTAAAAATTGGAAATGATACAGAATTAGCACTTGCACCATTAGTAGTATTACCAGAATATCAAAGAAAGGGTGTAGGTACACTGCTAATTAAAGAAGGACATAAAACAGCAAAACAATTAAATTATAATTATTCCATTGTTTTAGGAAGTAATAAATATTATTCTAGATTAGGGTATATTCCTGCAAGTAAATACAATATAAAAGCACCTTTTGATGTAGAAGATGAGTGCTTTATGGCTATTAAATTAAATGAGAGTGCAAAAATAATAAATGGAATAGTTGAATATGACAAAGCATTTAATATATAAAATTATTATAGTTTTTAGGAAATAAAATATAATAAAAATTTAATGTAAAAGACTTTTGACAAGCAAAATTATTCTAAAAATGTGAATGTAAAACACTTTTGATAGACAAAAAAATATCTGTTATATAAAATATTATTGGAGGTACAAAATGGATGTTGGAATAAGAATAAAAAAATATAGGGAAAAGCAAAATATTTCTCAATATGAATTGGCAGAAAAAATATTTGTTTCAAGACAGACTATTTCAAATTGGGAAAACAATAAAAGCTATCTAGATATAAAAAGTTTAATGCTACTTAGTAACATCTTTAAAGTATCTTTAGATGATTTTATGAAAGGAGATATTGAGGAGATTAGAAAAATAATTGATAAAGAGAAAGTTAAAAAATTTAATGTAATGAGTTATATTTTCCTAGTAGAAATGTTAGTTTTAACAATTAGTGCCTATCCATTATTTAAACTTGATGGTTATATTGGGATTTCTATTTGGTTATTATTTTGTATAATAACATTTGGAACAGCAACTATTATTGAAAAATTTAAAAAAAGTAATGATATCCAAACCTATAAGGAAATTATTGCGTTTATTGATGGAAAACAATTAACATATGAAGAAACACAACAAGAGATAGGAAAGAGAATATATCAAAAAATTTTACTTGCTTTCTCAGTAGGTATTATAGCACTTATTATAAATGTTGTTATAATATGTATATATAAATAACATAAAAAAATAAAGAAATTTTGGGAGGTAAAATATGGAATTTTGGATAATTATGATAGTATTTATATGCATTAGTGGGAGCTGTTCATTAACGGGTACTTGGTGGAGTAAAGACCGAAAACAAGAAAAACAAGAAAAAAAAGAACAAAAAAATAATAAAATATAATATAAATAATTTATTTTTAAATAGTTTATCAAAAAAAATTGAAGAAACAACAGTTGTGAAAAATGAAGAAAAAAAATTCTTTTAGAAAAATACTGAATATTATTTTTAATTAAAAAAATAGCTTAGAAATTATATATTTTTAAAGGTTATAAAAAGATGTAAATAATTGCAAGTTATATATATTAAAATAAGTGGGACAGGTAATTAATTAAAATTATCTGTCTTTTATTGTATTCAATATAAGAAGTAGAATATTAATGAATATTTTGGAAATATTATAGAATATGAATAAATTATTATTAATAAAAAATGCTGAATTATTTCAAGGTGAGAAATATTTGAATAAGAATAGTAATTATTTTGAAGGTTGGTATTTTAAAAATGTAAATTCTCATCAAGGAATTTCTTTTATTCCGGGAATTAATATAAATGATACAGAATCTAAAGCATTTATTCAAATAATTACTAATAACAAATCTTATTTTGTAAATTATAATATTAAAGATTTTAAATTTAATTATAAACCTTTTGAAATTAGAATTGGATCTAATAGTTTTTCAAAGAAAGGTATTAATATAAATATACAAGATAAATCACAGAATATTAAAGTAAATGGTAATATAAAATATTCTAATACTAAAAATATTAATATGAATATTTTTAGTCCTAATATAATGGGACCTTTTTCATACATTCCATTTATGGAATGCAATCATGCAATTATTAGTATGGAAAATGTAATTAATGGAAGTATAAATATAAATAATGAATTAATCTACTTTAATAATAATAAAGGCTATATTGAAAAAGATTGGGGATGTTCATTTCCAAAATCCTATATTTGGTGTCAAGGTAATAACTTTAAAACTTCAAATACTAGTTTTATGTTTTCAATAGCAGATATACCTTTTAAATTATTTACATTTAAAGGTTTTATTTGTGTTATTCTTGTTGATAACAAAGAATTTAAGTTTACTACGTATAATAATTCTAAATTAATATCATGTAATATTAAACAAGATTCATTTGACATTACCTTTAAGAAAGGTTTATATATTTTGAATATAAAATCAAAATATAATAATGGTCTTAAATTAAAAGCACCTGTTAAAGGAGAAATGATAAAAGATATTTTTGAAAGTATTTCAGCATCAGTTACTGTAACTTTAAAAAAGGAAGAAAAAACTATTTTTTGTGATACAAGTAATATGTGTGGATTAGAAATAGAAATGTAAAAAGGAGATTGTATGGAAATAATTAAAATTATAGGATTATCAACAGGATCAATAGTTATTTTATTTGTTTTAACTAAAATAATGGGACAAAGAGAAATGTCGCAACTTAGTATATTTGATTATTTTATTACTATAACAATAGGTTCTATTGCTGCTGAAATGTCTACATCATTAGAAAATAATTTTATGCAACCAGTGGTAGCTATGATTGTATATGCTATAATAACTTTGATAGTGTCATTTTTAAATACTAAATTTGCCAAATTAAGACCTATTCTTTCAGGTAGAACACTAATTTTATATGATAATGGAACTTTGTTTAAAGAGAATTTTAAAAAAGCAAAAATAGATTTAAATGAATTTATTGTACAATGTAGAACTGGAGGATTTTTTGATTTAAGTGAAATCAAAACAGCTTTACTAGAAGAAAATGGGAAAATTAGTTTTTTACCATATAGTGATAAAAGAGCATCTAATCCAAGTGATTTTAATATTAAACCAAAAGAAGATGAAATTCTTACGAATTTAGTTTTAGATGGAAAAATTATGGAAGATAATTTAAGGGAACTTGGTTTTGATAAGATATGGTTAATGGAAATGTTGCAAAAGCAAGGAATTATAAAAACTGATAATATATTTTTGGCAACATATAGTTCAGATGGAAATTTAGTAGCATATTTAACTAATAATACTAATAAAAATTAATTAAAAAACTATGATATAAATTGAAGTGAACCCCAAATTATTATATAAAAAAGTTTAATAAGGAGGGGACATTTTTATGTCAAAATATTCAAATGAATTTAAAATACTAGTAAAGTAAATTTATTCTAAATAAAATAATTGAAAAAAGTTTAATTTTTTGATATAAATATAAAATAATAGGTTTTGTATAATTAAAAACAGTAATCAAAGAAGTAAGTATTGAATAAATAATAATTAAGGGAGGTTGTTATATGGAAAGAAAATTGGAAATAATAACAGAGAATTGTCCTCAAAATCATAAATGTCCTGCTGTAGGAGTTTGTCCAGTGGGGACATTATCACAAAATGAATTTGAGGCTCCAAAAATAGATTATGAAAAATGCATAAGATGTGGTAAATGTTCAAATTTTTGCCCCAAAAGAGCTTTAGTTTTAAAATAGTTGAATTGTACATAAATATTAACTTAAAAAATAATACATTTTAATATAATAGTGGGAGGTAAATTTTATGGCAATAAAATTAAATGAAGATGAGAAAATTGTAAAAATTGTTAAAGATGGTTTAAAGAAGACAGGGGGATATTGTCCATGTAGGCTAGAAAAAACACAAGATACAAAGTGTATGTGCAGGGAATTTCGTGAACAAATAGAAGATCCAAATTTTGAAGGATATTGTCATTGTTTACTTTATTATAAATCAAATTAGAATAAATTATAGATACTGTTAGAAGATAGATTTTAATATTGAAGTAGTAAATAAAAAGTAGACACAAAAAAATAATATTTTAATTAAACCCAAATTGAGTTTTGAACTCGATTGGGTTTTTATAATTTAATGTATAATTGACTTATATTCATTATTATCTTTAACTATATCTTTTATAAATTTTGCTGCTGTGTTATAATTTTTTATGAGGAGAAATTTATGCAAGTAAATAATAGATTATTTGAAATATTATATATATTAATACAAAAAAAGAAGGTTACAGCAAAGGAACTTGCGGAAAAGTTTGAAGTGTCCACAAGAACAATATATAGAGATATTGAAGCTTTAAGTCAAGCTAATATACCAGTTTATATGTCTAAAGGAAAAGATGGAGGAATAAGTATTTTAGAAGAATATGTTTTAAATAAATATATTCTTTCAGAAAAAGAACAAAATCAGATTTTGTTTGCACTTCAAAGTTTAGAAAAAATGAATTGTGAAACAGAAAAAGATATTTTAGATAAAATGAGTATAATTTTTAATAAAAAAGTAAATGATTGGATTAAAATTGACTTTTCTGATTGGTCAACTTCAAAAGAAAATACCTTTCAAATTATTAAGTCATCAATATTAAATAAACAAATAATAGAATTTACATATTATAATTCCATAGGAGAGAAGACTTTAAGAATAGTTGAACCATTACAAATTTGGTTTAAAGATAAATGTTGGTATTTAATAGCTTATTGTAGGCTAAAAAAAGATTATAGATTTTTTAAATTAACACGAATAAAAGAAATTAAAGTAATAGAAGAAAATTTTGAAAGAGAGATACCAAAACGAAGTGAAAATCTAAAAAAGTTAAAAAAAATTTTACTAGAATTAGAAATTTCAAAAGAAATGGCTTATAGAGTATATGATGAATTTGATATTAATCAAATTCATGAAAAAGAAAATGGAAATTTTATTATAAAAGTAGAATTTCCCGAAAATGAATGGGTATATAGTTTTATATTATCATTTGGAGAATATGTAAAAGTAATAAGTCCTGAATATGCTAAAAATATAATAAAACGAAAATTAGAAAAAACTTTAGAAAATTATTTATAGTAATATGACATGCAGATGTCATATTATATATAATATAATTTCTTCTAGGAGGTAGGATTTATGAAATATGAAATTGTAGAATTAGAAGAAAAAATTATTGAAGGAATTGAAGTTAGAACGACTAATCAAAATGGAAAATCAATTAAAGATATAGGAGAGACTTGGCAAAAATTATTTACACAAGGTATTTATGATACAATACAAAATAAAGTAAATAATAAAACAATAGGTTTATATACAGATTATGAATTAGATTATACAAAGCCTTATATATTTGTTGCAGGTGCAGAAGTAAGTTCAAAAACAGATAGTACATTAGTAAATAAAGTTATTAAAAAAGGAAAATATGCTAAATTTGTCATAAAAGGAGATGTTCAAAATTCAGTAGGACAAGCTTGGCAAGAGATTTGGAATATGGATTTAAAAAGAAAATATACTTGTGATTTTGAAGAGTATCAAAATAATTCTGAAGATATGAAAAATCAAGAAATTCATATTTATATTGCATTGGAGGATTAAATATGGCTTTTGATTATAAAAAAGAATATAAGGAATTCTATATGCCTAAAAATAAACCAATTATAATAGAAATTCCAAAGATGAATTATATTGCAGTAAGAGGAAAAGGTAATCCAAATGAAGAAAATAGTGAATATAAACAATCTATAGGCTTATTATACGCAGTTGCTTTTACTATAAAAATGAGTTACAAAACATCACATAAAATTGAAGGTTATTTTCAATATGTAGTTCCACCACTTGAAGGACTTTGGTGGCAAATTGGTGTAGATGGATTGGATTATAACAAAAAAGAAAATATGGAATTTATATCTATGATTAGATTACCAGATTTTGTTACAAAGAAAGAATTTGATTGGGCAATTAATGAAATAACTAATAAGAAGAAACAAGATTTTTCAAAAGTAGAATATTTAACTTATGATGAAGGATTGTGTGTACAATGTATGCATATTGGATCTTATGATAATGAACCTATTACAATAGATATGATGAAAAGGTATGCAGAAGAAAATGCATGTAAAATAGACATAAATAATAATAGATTTCATCATGAAATTTATTTAAGTGATCCTAGAAAGTGTGCTGAAAATAGATTAAAAACTGTTATAAGACATCCAATAAAAAATATTTAAAATAACTACTAATATACTAAATAAAAATGGTTTTGAAAAATTAATTAAATAAGTTATAATAAGAATATTAAATAAAAAAGGAGGAATTTATGGCAACATCAGAAGATTTTATAAATTATATTTGTGAACAAATAAATGGAGTTGGAGAAATTAGATATAAGAAAATGTTTGGTGAATATTTAATATATGTAAATGAAAAACCAATAATTACAGTGTGTGATAATATCGCATTTATAAAAAAGTTAGAGTGTATAGAAGAATTAATGCAAGGTTCGGAAATAGGTTTTCCATATAAAGGTGCAAAAGAACATTATATTTTAGATATCGACAATAGTGAATTAAGTAAAATTGTAGTATCAAAAGTAGAAGAAGTTACACCACTTCCAAAAAATAAAAAATAGTATATAAAAGACAGATAATAATTATATTTAATTTATCTGTCTTTTATGTTATACTATTAAAACAAAGACATGTATAATTCAGTAAGATTTTAGATTTTGCAGATTAAATATTGTCAAGATTTATTCTAAACTATTAAAATTTTAGGAGGATAAAATGTCTTTAATAAGTGTAAACAATTTAACTTTTGGTTATGAAGGAAGTATAAACAAAGTTTTTGAAAATGTATCTTTTAATATAGATACGGACTGGAAACTTGGTTTAATAGGTAGGAATGGGAAAGGAAAAACTACTTTCTTAAAATTATTATTAGGAAAATATGAATATAGAGGAACTATTTCAAAAAATATAGATTTTGATTACTTTCCATTTGATGTAAAAAATAAGGAAGTGATGGCAATTGAGATTGTAAACGAAATTGCACCAAACGTAGAAGATTGGGAAATTATAAAAGAATTAAATTTATTAAATACTGATAGTGAAATTTTATATAGAAAATTTGATCTATTAAGTGGAGGAGAGCAAATAAAAATTCTTTTAATAAGTTTATTTTTAAAAGGTAATAATTTTTTATTAATTGATGAACCTACAAACCATTTAGATAATAAAACAAGATTAAATTTGGTGGAATATTTAGCTAAGAAAAAGGGTTTTATTTTAGTATCTCATGATAGAAATTTTTTAGATAAAGTAGTAGACCACATAATTTCTATAAATAATACTAGTATAGATATACAAAAAGGGAATTTTACTTCTTGGCAAGAGAATAAAAATGCACAAGATAATTTTGAATTAACACAAAATGAGAAGTTAAGAAAAGATATAAATAGATTAGAAATTGCAGCTAAAAATGCAAATGATTGGTCAAATAAAATTGAAAAAAGTAAATATAATCATACTGGATCTAAGGAAATGATAGATAGAGGGTTTGTGGGACATCAATCAGCAAAAATGATGAAAAAATCTAAAAACATGGAAAAAAGAATGGAAAGTGCTATTGAAGAAAAAGCTAATTTGTTAAATAATATTGATAGAAATGATCCTTTAAAAATTATACCTTTAGAAAGTAGGAAAAATCCATTAATAATAGTAGACAATTTTCAAATAGAATATAATGATAAAGCTGTATTTAATAAACTATCTTTTGAAGTGAAAAATGGAGATAGAATTGCGATTACAGGAAAAAACGGAGCTGGAAAATCAAGTATATTAAAATTGATTACAGGAGAAAAAATTAAATATAATGGAAAAATTAATGTTTCAAATGATTTAAAAATATCTTATATATCACAAAGCACAGAAAATTTAAAAGGAAAATTAAAAATTTTTGCAAATGAAAATAATATTGATGAAAGTATTTTTAAGGCAATGCTTTCTAAAATGGGAATTTCTAATTCTGAATTTAATAAAAATATAGAGGATATGAGTGAAGGACAAAAGAAAAAAATTTTAATTGCTAAAAGTATATCAGAATCTGCTAATATTTATATTTGGGATGAACCACTTAATTATATAGATATTTTGACTAGAATACAAATTGAAGAAAGTATATTAAAATATCAACCAACAATTATATTTGTTGAACATGATGATACTTTTGTAAAAAAAGTTGCAACAAAGATAATAGAATTGAATAATTATTAAATAATACATAATTTACAATTTAGATACAATTTTATTTTATAATAAATTGGGGTGGAAATAATGAATAAAATTTTAATTGTAGAAGATGAAATTGCAATTAGTGATTTAATAAAAATTAGGTTAGAATTACTAGGATATAAATGTGAAGTTGCAAATAATGGTGAAAAAGCAGCAGATTTTATAGAAAAAAATCAATATGATTTAGTTTTATTAGATATAATGCTTCCAAAAGTTGATGGTTATGAACTTCTTGATTATATAAAGCAAACTTTTAAAATACCTGTTATTTTTCTTACAGCTAAAAGTCAAGTAAAAGATAAAGTAATAGGATTAAAAAAAGGTGCAGATGATTATATAACAAAACCTTTTGAAATGGAAGAATTAATAGCTAGAGTACAAGCGGTACTTAGAAGATATAATAAAACAGAAGAAAATATAGAAATTGATAATACTACAATAAATATAGCTGCAAGAAGTGTTAAAAAATATGACAAAAGAATAGATTTAACACCAAAAGAATTTGATCTTCTAGTAATATTAATACAAAATAAAAATGCAGCATTGTATAGAGAAGTAATTTTTGAAAAAGTATGGGGAGAAGAATTAGAGTTTGAAACTAGAACTTTGGATTTACATATTCAAAGATTAAGAAAAAAATTGGATTGGAAGGATAAAATTAAAACAGTTTATAAAATAGGGTATATGCTTGAAATATAAAATTATAAATAAATAATTTATTATATACTACAATTTTTATAAAATAATAAATAGATTTGAGGAAGGAAAGAATATGAAATTTTGGGCAAAACTTTGTTTAAGTGTAATTATAATGATATCTATTATATTATCAGTTAGTAGATATATTGTAGTAAGACAAAATTTCTTAAATTCTATAAAAAGTAGTAGTAATCAAAATGAAAATAAACATCATTTAGAAAGATATTATTTAGAAAAAAATATTATTAGTAAGATTCAGTTAGGAGAAGAAATTGAGAATGAATCAATAGTAGAATATATTAAATCAATATATTCATATATGAATGAAGATTTAGAAAAAGTTGCCATATACACAGATAATAAAGAAATGATGTATTCTAATTTTGAACAGATAGATAATTTTGATATAGAAAAACTATTTAATAAAGAAGTTGATCAATATTATTTAAGAAAAATAGGAAGTAATCATTATATGGTATTTTCGTCATATTGGTCTATAAACAGTAACAATATGTATATTGTTACTATTTATAATATTACACCAATTTATGATGAAAGAACAAGACAAATGAAAGAAATAATGTTTGCAGATATTATAATTATTTCAGTTTCTTCAGTTTTTATATTTATTTTTTCAAAAGTTTTAACAAGACCAATAGAGGAATTAAATGATGCTAGTAAAAAAATTTCATTTGGTAAATTTAATGAAAGGGTAAATATAAAAAGTAATGATGAAATAGGAGAACTTGCTAATAGTTTTAATGTAATGGCAGAAGAAATAGAAAATAAAATAAATTCTTTAAGTTTATCTATAAAGAAAAAAGATAACTTTATAACAGGATTTTCACATGAAATAAAAACACCTATGACTGCAATAATAGGATATGCAGATTTATTAAGATTAAAGAAATGTGATGAAGAAATAACAACAAAATCATTAAATTATATTTATTCAGAAGCTAAAAGATTAGAAGAACTATCATATAAGCTTTTAGCTTTAATGGATATATCTGAAAGTGTAATTGAATTAAAAAATATTAAAATTAATGAATTTATAAAGAAAATGGCAAAAAAAATAGTTTTGAAAAATATAAGGTTACAATTAGATATAGAACCAGCTTTAGTAAAGGCAGATCATAATTTATTGGAAGTAGTTATAAGAAATTTAGTACAAAATGCTAAAAAAGCAGAACCAAAAGATAATTGTATTTATATTGTAGGTAAATTATTAGAAAATAAATACAGAATTTCAGTAATAGATTTGGGAAGAGGGATTCCTAAAGAACATATTGAAAGAGTAACTGATGATTTTTATATGGTAGATAAATCACGTAGTAGAGAAAATGGAGGAACAGGAATAGGTCTTTCACTTTGTAAAAAGATATTGGAATTACACAATTCTAAAATTTATATTGAGAGTGAAGTTAATAGGGGAACTAAAGTGTATTTTGAATTGGAGGTAATAAATGGTAACAAAAAAATATATTAAAATATGTACAATTTTTTTAATATCTTTTATAATAATAGCATTTTCACTAATAATGCCAAAATTATTATTTGAAGCAGAAGATTTTGCAATGGAAAGAGAAATATATAAAATACCAAGAAAAATAAGTAAAATTGATGTTGAATCTGAAAAAATATATTTAGTAAAAGCATTACATGAACTTTATGATAACACAATTATTACTTCATCTGAAAAAGAAATGGTGTGTTATGATGGAAGTGATTATAAGAAATTTATCAGTAAGAATAAAAGAGTATATGAGGAAGTTGTTGAAGCTGAAAAAGAAAAATTATTAATAAAATCAAATAATGAACTAAATAAAATCAAAAGTGAAATAAATAAATTAGAAGATAGTAATATATTAGAAAAAAGTGATTTAGTTATTGCTAATACTAAATATACAATAACTAATTATGGAACGAATTACACAGAAGAATACTTAATAGATAGTTTAAATTTACTTATTGATAATTATAGAATGAATATTCAAATAGAAAATAAAACAGGAAAAATTATTAAGATATCTTTTCCAAAACATAAATTAAAAAGTAATATTGATAAAAAGGAAATTTTAGAGAATTATATAAAATATTTAGATTTGTATATAATTAATGATTGGAAATATAACAATCAGCCAATAGAAACATGCTTAAATTTAGATTGTTTGCAATCAGAAAAATCACAATTATTAGCATTAATTGTAGAAACAGAAGAAAACTATGTAATATCAATTCAAACAATGTATAGATATGAAGATTTAATTTCAGATTTACAAAGATACAATTCTTATACAAATTAGGTAAAACTTATATACAATATAAATACAATTCTGATACACCTATGATTTATATTAAAAATTATAGGAGGTAGTATTATGAATTTTATATCAAATGAAGGAAAAAGAGTAGAAATTAATGTTAATGGAAAAATATATTTAAGGCATGCAATAAAAACAAAATTTATTAAACCAGGTGAAGATTATATTGAAATTTTTAGAAAATATGTTAGTCCAATATATGAAAAAGGTGATATAATATCAAGTAGTGAGAAAATAATTGCATTATGTCAAAATAGAGTTATAAAACGAGAGGATATAAAAATAGGAATTTTAGCTAAATTTTTATCAAAATTTGCATCCCAAAAAAATAGAGGAGGCTATGGAGTAGGTAAAGCTATAAATATGCAATATGCAATTGATAAAGTTGGAATATTAAAAGTTCTATTAGCAAGTATATGTTCAGGAATTACAAAAATATTTGGAATTAAAGGCGTATTTTATAAGATAGTGGGTCAAGAAGTAACAGGATTAGATGGATTTTATGATGGTGCTTGGAAAGAATATAAGGATATAGGGATTGAAATACCAAAAAATTCAACAAAAGTATGTAATGAAATAAAAGAAAAATTGGGAATAAGTTGTATGGTTGTAGATTCAAATGATTTTGGACAAGAAATTTTAGGAAAATCAGATGATATAAAACAAAGTATGCAGGAACTAAAACAAATAATAAAAGACAATCCAGCAGGACAAGGAAAACAACAAACACCATTAATTTTAATCAGAAAATACCAATAGAGAGACATAGATTTAAAATAATAAGTATTACTAAAAATAAAGCAAATAAACTCAGAAAGAGAAGAGGAGTATATGAAAAAAATTATATTAATTAGTTGTATTTTTATGTTGGTAATAGTTGTAATAAATTATACTGTAAAAAAAAGTAATAATAATATAACAACAGATAATGTAATAAATAATAAGATTATTGATATGTATGATAATTATTCTGTATCTGAATTAAATAATCAAAATCAATATGATAATAGTGTTGAAAGTAATGACAATAACATAAATGAAATAAATGACTGGAGATTAATTTTAGTAAATCAAGATAATTATTTGCCAAGTGATTTTGAGCCAGAATTAGCTAATATAGATAAAATTAGAAAATTTGACATACGAGCAATTGAAGAATTAAAACAAATGGTAGATCATATGAAAAAAGATAAGATTTCAGATGTATGGATACAATCATCATATAGAAGTGTGGCACATCAAGAGGAAATATTTAATAATAAGATTGATTGGTATATGCAACAAGGAGAGAGTAGAGAAGAGGCAGAAAGACTAACTTTGCAAACAATAAATAAACCAGGGACAAGTGAACATAATTTAGGACTAGCTATTGATTTTAATTATGTGAATTATAATTTTGATCAAACAAAAGGCTTTAAATGGTTAAAAGATAATGCTGAAAATTATGGTTTTGTACTAAGATATGATAAAGAAAAAGAAGATATAACAAAAGTTATCTATGAACCATGGCACTGGAGATATGTTGGAAAAGAAAATGCTATAAAAATGAATGAACTAAATATGTGTTTAGAGGAATATATAGAATATTTATCTAAATAAATTTATAAATAGTAGGAAGTTAAATGTTTTCCTACTATTTTTTTATAAAAAATATAAATTTTTTATTGACACAGACAAATGTATGTGTAATAATATAGACAGACAATTGTCTATATAGGAGGGAACCGATGGAAGAAATAATTAAAAGTCTACCAGACTCAGAACTAAAAGTAATGATGATAATTTGGAATAACAATAAGAAAATGTCTACTGGTGAAATAGATTCAAAATTAAAAAAAGAAGTTGAATGGAAATTATCTACTTTACAAGTGATTTTGTCAAGGTTAACAGAAAAAGGATTTTTAAAGAATGAAAAAATAGGAAGAACAAATTATTATTCTTCAATTGTAGATTTTTCAAAATATACTAAAAATGAAACTAAGAATTTTATAAAAAAAATGTATAATAATTCAAGTAAAAAGTTAATTGCATCACTTTTAGAAGGAGATGATACATTAACAGATAATGATATTGAAGAAATAAAAAATATGTTAAATAGGAGTAAATAAATGTTAGAAAAAATATTTCATAATATAATCATTTATGGAACTATTATAAGTGTTTGTTTTTTTCCTATATTACTTTTTTTAAATAAAAACAAGTATAAATATAATTTTAAAAGTATTTATAAAATATTTGTATTTATTTTAGTAATATTAATTTTGCCAATTAATATTATTAAGTTGTCTAAAATAAAAAGAATTACAAAACAAGAAGTAATTAGTAAAGAGAATGTAGTTTATGATATTCCTGAAATTAAATTTGAAAAAGATAATATTATAATAGAAATAGATGATAGTATTAATATTAAAAATGATATTTTTTTTGAAATTTCAAATGTTGTACCATATATTTGGGTTAGTGTTACTATAATAATATTTTTATATAATATAATTAATTATTTAATTTTTTTACAAAAACAAAAAAAACATTATATTAATTATAATAATTCAAAGATTGATGAAATTATGTGCAAGATATGTTTGGAGATGAAAATGAGAAAAGTAGATTATATAATATCTGATAATATATCTACACTATGACAATAGGACTATTTTATAAAAAAATTATTTTTTCAAAAAAAGTATTAAAGAAAAAAGAGTATGAATTTATAATAAAACATGAATTATTTCATATAAAAAATAAAGATATAGAATACAAATTTTTATTACTTATTTTAAAATCTATATATTGGTTTAATCCTATAATTTATATGTTTGCAAACCAAGTAGATGAAATTCTAGAATTAAATTGTGATGAGTATGTGCTACAAGGAGAAGAAAAGAATTGTAGAATTGAATATGCTCAAGTATTATTAAACCAAATTGAAAGTAATAGAAATAAGCAATACAAATTTTCAATTAATTTTTCAAATAGGAGAGAAAGTATAATGAAAAGATTTTCAAATATAGTGGATAAATCAAATAAAAAAAGTATTATCAGTTTAGTAATGGTATTAGCAATACTATTAGTGGTTGCAATATCAATAACAATTTGTATTCCAAATATAAATTTTGCAACAATAGAAGAGAATAATACTCAAAATAAACTAATAGATAAAGAAAGTAATAATTTAGTAAATAATATTAAAAATGAAATTACAAATAGCAGTGTTAACAATATAATGAATAATAGTGAAAATAATACTATTAATGAGCAAATTATTAATAATGAGTTAGGACATCCTGTTAAAGGAAAAATGATTATATTTTCGGATTTTGGTACTGTATATAATAGTATGTATGATCCTAAAGAAAGGGTAAATCATACAGGAATTGATATAAAAGCTGATTCAGGAGAAGATATATTAGCTTGTGCTTCAGGAATTGTTGTATATTCAGGATATAAGGGAGCATATGGTAAATTAGTAATAATAGATCATGGAAATGGAATTTCAACATGGTATGCACATTGTTCAAAATTATATGTTGAATCTGGCCAAAGTGTAGATAAAGGCGATGTAATTTCAGCTGCTGGTTCAACAGGTAATTCGACAGGTCCACATCTACATTTAGAAGTTAGAAAAGATCATACAGTTAAAAATCCTTTAGATTATATAAAAAATTAACAATAGTAGAGTATTAAAAATATTAATATTTTTAATTTTAAAATTTAATAATAAAACTATTGCTAAAAAAAATAATTATGGTATAATAAATTAAAATTAGGAATTAATCCTAATTTTAAGGAGATTTTATGAAAAATTATTCAAGACAGAGAGAAGAAATTATAAAGGTAATAAAAGAATCATATAATCATCCAACTGCTGAAGATATTTATATGATAGTAAAAGCCAAAGATCCAGCGGTTAGTAGAAGCACTGTATATAGAAATTTAGGATTATTGGTAGATAATAAAATCATAAATAAAATATCAATGCAAGTAGGAGCGGATAGATATGATTATGTAAGAGAGCTACATAATCATGCAATATGTATAAAATGTGGTAAAATTTATGATTTCAAATATAATTTTGAATATGAAAAACTAAAAGGAATAATATTAAATCAAACAGGAATAGAAATCTCTGAAAGTGGAATTCATATTGAAGGAATATGTAATTCTTGTAAAAATAAAATAAATTAGGAGGAATTTAAAATGCCAGAATTAAAAGGTACAAAAACAGAACAAAATTTAAGAGAAGCTTTTGCTGGAGAATCTCAAGCAAGAAATAAATATACATATTTTGCTAGCAAAGCTAAAGCAGAAGGTTATGAACAAATTGCTGCAATATTTTTAGAAACAGCTGAAAATGAAAAGGAACATGCTAAAATGTGGTTTAAATTATTAAATGGAGGAGAAGTTTCTACAACAGTTGATAATTTAAAAGCGGCAGCAGAAGGGGAAAATTTTGAATGGACAGATATGTATGAAAAAATGGCAAAAGAAGCAAAAGAAGAAGGATTTGATAGAATAGCTTATTTATTTGAAGCAGTAGGAAAAATAGAAAAAGAACATGAAGAAAGATATAAAAAATTATTAGAAAATGTAGAAGATGGATTAGTATTTAGCAAAGATGGAGAAAAAATATGGAAATGTAGAAATTGTGGACATATTTGTATAGGAAAAGAGGCTCCAGAAGTTTGTCCAGTATGTAGTCATCCAAAAGCATTTTTTGAAATAAAAGCTGAAAATTATTAATAAATAATAAAAAGGAATGATACTGTTTAATATTGTATTCATTCCTTTTTGCTATTATATAGTAATTATTAAATTAATTACAGTTTAAGTATTTTTCAAAAAAAATCCCATAGATTATGGAAAATGTACTTAAAAATAGACCAGTTCTGAAAATTATAATACTAGATTTAAAAAGATAAATAGATATGTAATATGTATTATATGTCCAAAGAGCTATAATTCCTAGAGAGCAAATTATAAAAGAAATAAACAAGTTTATATTAACTATTTTTTTTATTTTTTTACTTTTTATTATTATATTATTCATTATCAATATCTCCTTTGATTATATTAAATTAATAATAGCATCTTTAATTTAATAAAACAAATGAAAATATTGGAAAAAAAATAATCGTATTTTCTACGATTATTTTACTGTATTTAATTTTTTTGCTAAGTTTGATTTTTTTCTAGAAGCAGTATTAAGTTTTAAAACACCTTTTGTACAAGCTTGATCCACTTTTTTTATTGCTGTTTTAAAAGTTTCTTCTGCTTTTGATTTATCTCCTTCTGCTACAGCAGCTTCAAATGTTTTAATAGCTGTTTTGTAAGCAGATCTTACCATATTATTTTGTCGTGTTTTTTTATCAATAACACTTACTCTTTTAATAGCTGATTTAATGTTTGGCATATATTTTGCACCTCCTCCTAATTCGTAAAGTAAATTTTACTTCAAATATTTTAACATGAATATATTTAAAAATCAAGCATTTTATAAAAAAAGTATTAAAATAAAGGTTACGTTTATTTTAATACTTTTCACACAAAATTCACATATTTGGATTAGAATAATATTGTAATATGCAAAATTGTATGATATATTGTGGGCAAAATAGAACCAAGGAGGAATAAGAAATGATAGCTTTAGGGAGTGATCATGGAGGATATAAACTTAAAGAAGAAATAAAAAAATATTTAGATGAAATAGGAATTAAATATAAAGATTTTGGAACATATAGTGAAGAAAGAACAGATCATCCAATATATGCAAAAAAAGTTGCAGAAGCAATTCAAAATAAAGAATGTGAAACTGGAATTTTAATGTGTAGATGTGGAGCAGGAATGACTATAGTAGCAAATAAGTTTAAAGGAATTAGAGCAGCACTAGTATTTAGTAAAGAAACTGCTATAGCATCAAAAGCAGATGATGATGTAAACATTTTAGTAATACCAGCAGAATATATGAGCACATCAGAAGTAATTGCAAGTATTCGTGCTTGGATAGCAACAGAATTTAAAGGTGGAAGATATTTAGAAAGATTACAAATGACAGAAAAAATAGAAAATGAGAATATGAAATAGAGGGAGACACATATTATGTGGGGAGATATAGCAATAGCATTTCTAATAGCATTTTTAACAGCATTTATGGCAACGCCACATACAATAAAATTAGCCAAAAAAATAGGTGCAGTAGATACTCCAAAAGATGAAAGACGTATAAATAAAATAACAATGCCAAGATTAGGTGGACTAGCTGTAATAGTAGGATTTTTCCTATCAATATTATATTTATTAATAATAATGACAATAGAAAATAAAATAGATTTAATTCAGGATAACTATGTAGAAAAATTAGCTGGTTTTGCGTTAGGAGCGTTAATTATAGGTATAGTATGCTTTATTGATGATATTAGAGGAGTACCAGCTATAGGAAAATTAATTGCTCAAATTTGTGCAGCATTGGTAGTAATAAAATTTGGAATAAAGATTGATAATTTAGATATACCATTCTTTAATTTAGAAAATGCAGGAACAGCATTTTATGTATTACTTACAATTGCATGGATTGTAGGAATAACAAATGCAATGAATTTAATAGATGGATTAGATGGGTTGTCAACAGGAATTTCATTAATATCATGTATATCATTATTAATAATATTTTCATTAAATGCTTCACCAATAATATCAATAGTATTAATTACAGCATTAGGAGGAGCTTTATGTGGATTTTTACCATATAACTTTAATCCAGCTAAAACATTTATAGGAGATACAGGGTCCAATTTCTTAGGATATTGTTTATCAATAATTTCAATATTAGGTATAGCTAAAACATATACAGCAATAGTAATAGTAGCACCTATAATGGTATTGGCATTACCTATATTTGATACATTATTTGCAATAGTAAGAAGAGTAATACATGGTAAATCATTAAAAGCAATAATTGAACCAGATGCAGGTCATTTGCATCATAAAATGTTAAAAAAAGGATTTACACAAAAACAAGCAGTATTAATCTTATATGGACTAAGTGCAATATTTGGAATGTTTGCCATAATTCTTATGGATAGTGGAATATGGAAAGCCTTATCATTTGCAATTATTATAGTTATAATAATTGCTTTAGGATATAAAGAATTTTTTAAACAAAGATTATTAGAAGATATACCAGATGATGAAAAAGCAGAAGATAATATAAAATAGAATTAAAATAAGATATACTTTATTATATAATAAAATTTATATTTATTTAAAAAAGATAATTATTTCAAATAGTAATATTTGTTATAATTATCTTTTTTTTATGAATATGAACTCTAAATATTAAGTAAATTAGAAATAAACAATGTAAAATGGCTAAAAAATGTTGAACTATTGAATTTTTTGAAAGAATATAGTATAATATATCAATTCTAAAAGTAGGAGATATTATGAAAAAAATTGCAATAATAACAATATTTGATGAAAATAATTATGGAAATAGATTACAAAATTATGCTACTCAAGAAGTATTAAAAGAATTAGGATTTGAAGTAGAAACAATAAACAATGTTAATATTATAAAAAATAGAGATTATTTTGATAGATTAAAAAATATTATGCCTGAAAGAATAGAGAAATTTAAAAAGTTTAATGAAGAAAATATGAATATATATAGCGAAATTATATTTCATGATAAGATACCTAAAGATTTTCATAAAAATTATGATTATTTTGTAATTGGAAGTGATCAAATATGGAATTATAAATTTGAAGATAGATTTTCAGATTTTTCATTTGCGAGGTTTGCACCAAAAGAAAAAAGAATATCGTTTTCAGCAAGTTTAGGAGTTAGTAAAGTTCCAAAAAATGAACATATTAAATATGAAGCATTAAAAGAAATGAAAGCAATATCTGTTAGAGAAGATGCTGGAAAAACAATAGTAGAGCAAATTACAGGGAGAAAAGATTGTAAGGTTTTGATAGATCCTACAATGATGCTTTCAGCAGAAAAATGGAATACTATTATAAAAAAACCAAAAAAATTGAAAAGCAACAAATATATTTTTAAATACTTTTTAGGAAAAGTATCTAAAGAAATAAATGAAAAAATCGAAAAATTTGCAGAAGAAAATAATTGTGAAATCGTAGATGTATTAGATGAGAAAACATTTTATAATTCAGGACCTAGTGAATTTGTATATTTAATAAAAAATTCTTTTATAGTATTTACGGATTCTTTTCATTCTTGTGTTTTTTCAATAATATTTAATAAACCATTTTTAGTTTTTGACAGAGAAGAAAATCTAGATATAGTAAAAGATATGAATTCTCGAATAGAAACACTCTTAGAAAAATTTGAATTAGAAGATAGGAAATTTAAAAATGAAATTACTTCTAATGATTTAAATATAAATTATATAAATACATATAACTTATTAAAGAAAGAACAAGAAAAGGTAATATTATATTTAAAGATGGCTTTAGAAATAAGAGAAGATAATAGAGAAATATTAGGTGAAGTAAAATGATAAAAATTAACAATAAGTCAGAATGTTGTGGATGCTTTGCATGTAAAAATATATGTCCAAGAAATGCTATTTTAATGATTGAAGATGACAAAGGTTTTAAATATCCATCTATAAATCATAATAGTTGCATAAATTGTGGTTTATGTGAAAAAGTTTGCCCTATAAAAGCTGATATAAGAGAAAAAAAAACTTTACCAAAATCATATGCAGCGATAAACATAGAAGAAAATATAAGAATGAAGAGTTCTTCAGGTGGTATTTTTTCACTAATTGCAGAACATATTATAAATAATGATGGAATTGTTTTTGGTGCAGCATTTAATGACAAATTTTTAGTAGAACATATTAAAATAAATAACATTGAATATATATCAAAAGTAAGGGGGTCAAAGTATATACAAAGTGATATTAATTATACATATAAAGAAGCTAAAAAATATTTAGAAGCAGGTAAAAAAGTTTTATTTACAGGTACACCATGTCAAATAGAAGGTCTGCAAAAATATTTATTAAAAGAATATGAAAACTTATATACACAAGATTTAATTTGCCATGGAGTTCCATCTAAAAAAGTTTGGAAAAAATATTTAGAATATAGAAAAAAAGAAGATAAAGATAATATACAAGATATTTATTTTAGAAGTAAAGAAAATAAAGGATGGAACGAATATCAAGTTTTGTTTAAATATCAAAATAAAAATAAGTATATAGATCATTTAAAAGATATATTTATGAGGATTTTTTTAAGTGATATTGCTTTAAGAGATTCTTGTTATAATTGTAAATTTAAAAAGAAAAATAGAAATTCAGATATTACATTAGCTGACTTTTGGGGAATTAATGAAATTTTACCAAGTATGAATGATGAAAAGGGAACTTCACTTTTAATTGTGAATTCTAAAAAAGGAGAAAGAATTTTAAACCAAATAAAAGAAAGTATAATATTAAAAGAAGTAGATTTTGAGCAATCAATAAAAAATAATAAAAGTATGATAAAGTCTTCAGAAATTAATAATAATACTAAAGAGTTTTTTAAGGATTTAGAAAAATTAAATTTAGATGAATTAGTATTTAAATATATACAGGAATAGTTAGAAATATAGTAGCAAAATATTTGAAAGTATTAATAAAAACTTAATATTTATGATAAGGTGTAATAATTGACAATTTGAGGAAAAATGTGCTATAATGCAGGTTGAGGTCGTGTGATATGTATTATAATTGGGAAGAAAAGACTAATACAGAAGAATTAAAAGTAGTATGTAATTTAATAAGAAATGGAGAACTGGTAATATTTCCAACAGAAACAGTGTATGGAATAGGAGCAAATGCATTAGATGAAAATGCAGTTGGAAAAATATTTTTAGCAAAAGGAAGACCATCAGATAATCCACTAATAGTGCATTTGGCAGATAGAAGAAAAATTGAAGAAATTGCGCAAAATATAACAGAAGTAGAACAAAAGCTAATTGACAATTTTATGCCAGGACCATTTACAATAATATTAGAAAGAAAAGAAATAATACCAGATATAGTAACAGCAGGATTAAATACAGTAGCAATTAGAATACCCGATAATATAATAGCAAGAGGAATAATAACATTTTCAGGAGTACCAATAGCAGCACCAAGTGCAAATATATCTGGAAAACCTAGTGGAACTAATATACAAGATATTAGAAAAGAATTGGAAGGAAAAGTATCAGCAATTGTAGATGGTGGAAAAACAAAAATTGGTTTAGAATCTACAGTTGTAAAGGTTGTTAATGAAATACCAGTAATATTGAGGCCTGGAGGAGTTACACCAGAAGATATAGATAGAGTGGTAGGTAATGTAAGAATAGATAGTAATGTATTTGGACAATCAGAATATGGGGAACAAATAGAAAGTCCAGGTATGAAATATAAACATTATTCTCCATCAGCAAAATGTAGAATGGTATATTCAGAAGTAGAAATGGATCAAATTTTTTACTTAAAAAAAATAATAAAAGAATATAAAGGAAATGTAGTTATTATAGGTTTTAGAGAACATGAAAATCAGCTTTGTACATCAAAGGGAAGATTTATAAATGTAGGATCAAAAGATAACTATGAAGAAATTGGAAGAAATATATTTTCGGCTTTAAGAAAGGCAGATGAATTAAAACCTGAAATAATACTTATTGAAGGGTTAAAAAAAGAAGGCTTAGGATTTGCTATTATGAACAGATTGTTAAGAACTTGTGAATATGATTATATTGAATTAAAATAAATTTTTAAAGGCATTAAGGAGGGAATATTATGAAGAATTCCAAAAAATCCGAAGAAGGTGAAGAACCTAATAGGCTTAGATTTAGTATTATAATGTGTGCTTATAATTTAGAAAAAATTATATCAACAGCAATAGAAAGTGTAATAGAACAGAAATTTAAAAATTTTGAATTAATAATTGTAAATGACTGTTCAACAGATAAAACCTTAAAAGTAATAAGGAAATTTGAAAAAGAAGATAAAAGAATTAAGGTTATTAATAATGAAAAAAATTTGGGATTAAGTGCATCAAGAAATAAGGCATTAAAACAGGCAAAAGGACAATATATTGTTCACTTAGATGGTGATGATACATTATATAATAAAGAAACATTAAGAAAAATAGACAAAACAATAGGAGAAGAAGATATAGATATAACATATTTTGGAGTTCAATATATAGGAGGAACTAATAAAGCATATCTTCCAAATGCTAAAAATTCAACAAAAGAAGCAAGAATAGTATGTGATATGCATTTTGCAGTAGCAAGTAAAGTATGGAGAAGAGAATTTTTAGAAGAAAATAACATAACATTTATAGAAGGAATGTATTATGAAGATATGGTGTATTCTATAAAATCAGCAATACTTGCTAAAAAATTAAAATATGGATCTTTTCCAATATACATATATTATAGAAATAGAGAAGGCAGTATAATGGCAACACCAAATATTAAAAGGTGTAAAGATATGTATAAAATGTTATATTATTTAATGGAATTATATGAAGAAACACCAGAAGAATTGCAACCATATTTATTAAGTTTTATAAAAAATGAAACTTTTAGTATACCAACACGTATAGATACAATATTAAAATCTCTAAAAGATAAAAGTTACACTCCAGTATTGCCAAAGAGAAATTATGTATTTTTAGGAGATGAACAAATAGGAATAAGTGCAAATAATATTACTGATGATGTGAAAAAAGTAATACCAGTACCTGTAACAGTGGGTTCAGTAATGTCTGAAAAGGAATCTAAGTTGCAAATTTCAGCAGATATTATATCTAAATTAAATTTGGATGATATGAGTAATAAATAACATATAGTATATGGAGTATAAAATGAAAACTAGAATTTATATAGTAAGACATACTCAGACAGTTGGAAATATAGAAAAGAGATTAACAGGAAGAAAAGATTATGAAGTTACAGATCAAGGACAAATTTACATATCAAAGTTAACACAAAGATTAAAAGAAGTTAAATTCGATAAGGCATATACAAGTACATCTAAAAGAACAAGTAAAACTATACAAGAACTAGCTGACTTGAATGGTTTGAAAATAATAGAAGAAGATGGATTATGTGAAATGTATTTTGGGATTTATGATGGCAAAACTTGGGAAGAAGTAAACAGAATAGATCCTAAAATTCATAAATTACATCAAGAAACGAATGAAATTTGTGAAATTCCGACTCAAGAAACAACTCAAGAAGTAACCAAAAGAATGTATGATACTATATGTAGAATAGTAAATGAAAATGTCGGAAAAAATATTTTGATATGTTCACATGGTGTTGCTATAGAAGCTTTTTTAAGAAAAATTACAAAAGTACCTTTTACGGAACAAATCCAACAGTATAGTCAAAAAAATACTAGTTTAAATATTGTAATATATGATGATGATACTAAAGAATTTAAAGTTGAATTATTAAATGCTAAAGAATATATAGAGGAAGGAAATTAACAGATTTAGTCAAATATAAAGAGAATATAATATTTTTAGGAAAGAAGTTAAATCCATATCCATATATAAAAAAAGCAGATTGTTTCATATCATCTTCAAAGGAAGAAAGTTTTGGAGTTGCAATTCAAGAAGCAATTGTATTACACGTTCCAGTTATTATGACAAAATGTTTAGGGGCTATAGAAATGTTTGAAGATGAAAAGGCTGGACTAATAGTTGAAAATTCAGAAGATGGTATTTATAGAGGAATACTAAATATACTTAATGATAGAAAAAGGTTAGATGAATATTGTAAATATTTAGAATTGGATAAATATGTAAAAGTAGAACAGAGAATTAACGATATAATGGGTATTTTTAAATGTGAAAAAGAGGAAAATAGAGATGAAAAGCAATTTGATAGTTTGAGATAATTATTTTAAGCATCTTAGAAAAGATGCTTTTTTTAATTCTTTTATTTAAGAACTTGTAATTTATTATATAAATATGTATAATATGATAAATTTAGTATAAAGAGGATAATTATGTATTTAATAGTAGGCTTAGGAAACCCAGAACAAGATTATTCACGAACTAGACATAATATGGGATTTAATGTTATAAATAAAATATCTGAGAAATACAATATAAAAGTAAATAAATCCAAATTTAAAGGATTATATGGAACAGGAATAATAGAAAGTGAAAAAGTAATTTTATTAAAACCACAAACATATATGAACTTAAGTGGAGAATCTGTAATAGAGATAATGAATTTTTATAAAATAAATAATAATGAACTTATTGTTATATATGATGATATAGATATAGAGCCAGGAAAAATAAGGATAAGAAAAAGTGGTTCATCAGGAACACATAATGGAATGAAATCAGTAATAAGTAATATAAATACAGAAGAATTTTGTAGAGTAAGAGTAGGTATAGGTAAACCAAAAGAGAATATGGATATGATTTCATATGTAATAGGACATATACCAAAAGAAGAACAAAGTGAATTAGAAAAAGGAATAGAAGTTGCAAAAGAAGCTGTTATTGAAATTATAAAAAATAATATAGATTCAGCTATGAACAAATTTAACTAAAAGAAAGAAGTATAAATGAAAGAATTAATAATATTAAATACTGATAACAAGAAAAAAGAAATATGTTTAATAGAAGATGAAGAATTAGTTGAAAAATATCAAGAAGATGAAGAAAATAAATCTATTGAAGGAAATATTTATGTTGGAAAAGTACAAAATGTATTAACAGGTTTACAATCTGCATTTGTTAATATTGGAGAAAAAAGAACAGCATTTATACATGCAAAAGATATATTACCTAAAATAGATATAACAAAGGAACATGTAGTAGAGGAAAAAAGTATAAATGAATTGATAAAACCTGGAGAACCAATTATTGTAGAAGTAAAAAGAGAAGCGATAGATAAAAAAGGACCTAGACTTTCAACACATATTACTTTAAGTAGTAGATTTATAGTATATATGCCAAATGCAACATTTATAACTGTATCGCAGAAAATAGAAGATAAAAGTGAAAGAGAACGTCTTAAAAATATAGTAGAAAAATATTTACCAAAAGGGACAGGTGCTATAATTAGAACAGTTGCAAATCAGCATTCAGAAGAAGAAATAAAAGAAGACATAGCAAAAACATTAGAAAAATGGAAAGAAATAAAAGAAATAAATATAGATAAAATACCACAAAAAATATATGATAAAGGTGGAATATTAAAAAAGACATTAGTAGACTTAGTAGATAATAATTTAGACAAAATAACTTTAGAAAGTAGTAATGATTTGAAGACTGTAAATGGAATTCTAGAAGAGATAGGGGCTAGTGTAAAAGTAGAAATAGACGAAAGAATTTCAGAAAAGTATTCATTAAGAAAACAGCTTAATGCTTTAAAAAGTAATAAAATATGGTTAAAAAGTGGAGCATTTATTACTATTGACAAAACAGAAGCACTAGTTGCAATAGATGTTAATACAGGAAAATTTATAGGAAAAAAAGATGTAGAAAAAACAGTAACAGATGTTAACTTAGAAGCGGCAAAAGAAATTTCAAAACAAATTAGGTTACGTGATATAAGTGGAATTATTATAATTGATTTTATAGATATGCATGAACAAGAAAATAAGCAATTAGTTATAAATGAGATTATAAAAAATAGTAAAAAAGATAGATCAAAGATACAGGTAGAAGAGTTTACAAAATTAAATTTAATGGAATTAACTAGAAAACATATAAATAGTAAGAAGGAAGAATAAAATTATAAATTTGAAGAAGTCGTAATATACAATGTGTATCATGACTTCTTCAAATTTATTTATTAAAAAATATTTTAGACAAGAATAAAGTTCTTATAAAAAAATAATAATAGGTGATAAAAAGGTAAATTAAAAAATATAATTTTATTGTAAAAAAAAGTCATATAATATATAATATTGTAGAATAAAGAGGAAGGAATAAATTGTAATAATGAAAGTAGGATTTATATCACTTCGGATGTAGCAAAAATTTAGTAGATACAGAAATGTGTATAGGAATATTCAAAAAGGAAAACTTTGAAATAGTAAATAATCCAAAGCAGGCTGAGATAATTATTATAAATACATGTGGATTTATAGAAACAGCTAAAGAAGAAGCAATAAATTGTATACTAGAAATGGCAGAATATAAAACAACAGCAAACTGTAAATATTTAATTGTAATGGGATGCTTAGTACAAAGATATAAAAAGGATTTAGAAAAATCTATTCCAGAAGTAGACTTATTTTTAAGTATAGATGAATATGAAAATTTATGGAATAAAATTTCAAAATTAATAAAAACAGAAGTAAAATCAATAAATACACTAGACTATATGGATAGAGTTATATCAACAGGAGATACAACAGCATATTTAAAGATAGCAGAAGGATGCAGTAATAGATGTACATATTGTGCCATTCCATATATAAGAGGAAACTTTAAAAGTAGAAAAATAGAAGATATATTAAAAGAAGCTGAAAAACTAGCTAAAAACGGAATAAAAGAAATAATAGTTATAGCGCAAGATACAACAAAATATGGAATAGACATATATGGACAGCCTAAATTAGCAGAATTGCTTGATAAACTATGTGAAATAGATGAATTAAAATGGATAAGATTTTTGTATGCGTATCCTGAAAGTATTACAGATGAACTTATAGAAGTAGTAAAAAAGAATGAAAAAATATGTAAATATTTTGATATACCTCTTCAACATTTTTCAGATAAAGTTTTAAAAATGATGAATAGAAAAAGTGATAGTACATCTATTAGAAAAACAATAGAAAAAATTAGAAAAGAAATACCAAATGTAATTTTAAGAACAACAATGATAGTAGGATTTCCAGGAGAAACAGAAGAAGACTTTTTTAGATTATATGAATTTGTAAATGAAGCAAAATTTGAAAAATTAGGAGTATTCAAATATTCAAAAGAAGATGGAACTCCAGCTGCCAAAATAAAAGAACAAATACATTATAAAACTAAACAAGCACGACTTGACAAAATAATGAAACTAGAACAAAAAATATCTAAAATAAAATTAGAAGAAAAGATTGGTAATACATATGAAGCGATAGTAGATGGTTTCTCAAATGACAATAAATATATATGTGCTAGAAGTTATATGGACATACCAAATGAAGATGGGACAATATTTATAAAAAATAATGGAAAAGTAAAACAGGGAAATTTTATAAACTGTAAAATAATAGATGTTAGAAACTATGATTTAATTGGTGAAATAGTGTAGTTTATAGGTATCTAAAACCTAAATAAATAGTAGGTGTTATTGTATGTTAAACAAAGTTTTTAAATCTGTTGTACTAATACTTATGATTATTGGAATTTTTTTAGGTATTTCAATAACAGTAAAAAAAGAAATACCAGAAAGAGAAAGAAGAGAATTAGAAGCTAAAATTCTAAATAAGATACAAAGCAAATCAGTAGGTGTTACTAAATTTTATACATATGGAAGAGCTTTTAATATAAATGGAAAGATTAGTAACATAAGAAAAGACAATTTTGAAGGTGTTAAATTAGTAATAACAGATGGTTTAGAATATGAAAAAATATATAATGTAAATTATAGTTTTGAAGAAAATGATTTGGTGTTTTCTTCAGATGTAGAAATGAATTCAGGAATTATAATAGATGAATTAGAAGCATCAGAATACTATATTTTACTAAGACTTAAATTAAATAATAGTGCAGAACCAAAATATTATTCATTTGCTAATTTATCTGAATGTGATAATATTGACTATTTTACAATAACTGATAATGGTGTAAACAAAAAAGCTAAAATACAATTTTTAGAAAAAAATTACAATAATATTAAATATAGTATTTTGAAAATGAGTTTAGAAAATGAACAACTTCCAGAGAACGTATATGATATAGTAATAGATGCAGGTCATGGTGGGAAAGATACAGGAGAAAGGTCGGGAGCAATTACTGAAGCAGATATTGCCTTAGAGTATTCTAAAACTTTAAAAACATATTTAGAAGAAAAAGGCTATAAAGTGAAACTAACAAGAGATGATAATAATAGTGAATTCTATACAGATACAAATATGTATGATAGTAATGGAAGAATAACAGAAGCCTGTAAAAGCAAGGCAAAACTAATGATTTCTTTTCACATAAATAATGGAGTGAAAGGATTAAATGGGTTAGAGATATATTGTCCACCAAAATCTAATTTAGATTTTGCAAAAGAAATGTCAAATAAAATAAAAGAATACTCAAATATAAATTATTCTAACAATAATTCATTTAAAAAATCTGATGGAGTATATATTAGAAATTTTACAAAATCAATAATAAATGATTTTAAGAATACTGCTAATAAAAAAGGGTATGATCCTTATAATATAACGACAGATACACCATATTTATATACAATAAGAGAAGTAGGTGGAATAGCAACAGGAGCATATGTAGATGGGAGAAATACAATATATTCAAAAAACGAATATTATAACTCAAATCAAGGAATTGAATGTTATCAAATAGAATTAGGATATATAAAAAATGATTTAAATATAATAACAGAAGAAAAAGAGAATTATATTAGAGGGATAGTAGAAGCAATTCAAAATAATTTTTAAAAGTGAAAAGGAGTACACATGGAGGAAACAGAGAAATTTGTAGAATTTATAAAAGAAAAATTTAGTAAAAAAGAAATAAATTTAGCTAAATATATATATCAAACAGAATTATTAACATATTCAATGATTAATGAAAATGTTATGGAAAATGGAAAAGAAGTAAGTAAACCATCAAATATATTAGAATTGTCTTATTTAAAATTATGTGCAAAAAATTTTGACGATTCAGAAAACTTATTAGAAAAAACTTTTCTAGCATATGTAGGTTATACACTAGCTGAATATAAGAACTCATGGAGATTAAATTTAAATAATTTAGATGTAAATTTAAGATCAAAATGTACATATTGTAGTATAGATAGTAGTGCATGTCCATTTAAATTAGTTGCATATATAAAAAAATGTATAGAAGATAACAATTTTGATGCTAGAAAAATATTTAGCATGTTAACAAATGAAGAAGTTAAACAATATTTAAATGCACCAAATTTAATTGAAAGTGTAGCAAATACAATAAATAAATACATAAAAAATTCTGTAGATATTATAGGAGCAGAAATGCTTTTAACATCTGATAGTATTTTTATTGAAAGACAGGAAAACAACAAGTTAATATACAGATATTTAGATTTTAATGTAAAGAATAATTCGTTTTTTAATAATTTAGATGAATATTATAATAAACATCAAGGTATCCAAGAGAGTTTTGATTTAACAGAAGTAAAATTCAAAGATAACTTTTCATATATCTTTGATAAATCTCCAATAGAGTTAGCAGTATATTTAAGATATTTATGTGAAAAAAATAATATATCTGAACAAGTAGTAATAGATAAAATATTAGAAAAAAGAAACTTTAAGGAAACAGAGTTTAGAATTTCTTATTATAATCAATATGTCCATAATGTAAATCAATTAGAATGTTCAGAAGATGAGAAAAAAGAAATTATATCAATTCTTACTTATATAAGAAATTATTATTTCAATGAGGATTTACCATATATCCATTTTAATATTGCATTATATACCAAAAATAATATAATAGCAGATAAAGTAATAAATATTATAAATAAATATGCAAGAAATTTTAATTATATTAGTAATAAATCAATATTATGGGTAGATGCAGAAATGCTTGTAAAAAGAACAAAAGATGCTTATGATATGATTATGCAAGTAGATAACATGTATGCTAAAAATGATGTTTTGATATTTGAAAATTTTGAAAAGATTAAAACTCTAAATGAATTTAGAGTAGAAGCATTATTGACAGCAATTGAAAAATTTAATTCTAGAAATTTAAAAACAATGACAATATTTGTAGAAGATGAAGATGTTTTTAAAGATATAACATATAAGCATCCATTAATTGAAAGTGCATTAATAAATAAGAAAATATATATAGATGGATTTAGTGTAGAAAAAATAAAAGAAAAGATAGTAAAAAGACTAGAAACTATAATGAAAATAGATAAAGACTTTTTAGAAGAGTTGCAAAAATATATTGAAAATACATATAATCCAGAAACAGTAGATGAATATTCATACATTAATAATTTATATAATAAAATAGTATTTGATAAATTTAAAATATTAGATACAAATAATACTTTTAAAAAAGATGATATTCCAGAAAAAATTGAAACTAGAGAAATAGATGAAATAGTAGCTGATATAAATTCTTTAATAGGAATAAGTGAAGTAAAAGAAAATGTAAAAGAACTTTTAAAATATTTAGAATATAGTAAAAAGATAGATACAGAAGGTTTTGCAAACTTAAATATGATATTTAAAGGAAATTCAGGAACGGGAAAGACAACAGTGGCAAGATTATTAGCAGAACTTTATTATAAATTAGGATTTATAAATGAAAACAAAATAATAGAAGTTAGCAGTAAAAATTTAATAGGATCTCATTTAGGGGAAACAGCACCAAAAACACAAGCAGTAATAGAATCGGCATTAGATGGAGTGTTATTTATAGATGAAGCATATACGATTATGGCAAGTAAAGGAGGATCAACATCTAATTATCCAGCAGAATGTATGGCAACAATATGTAAAGCAATGGACATATATAAAGATAGATTAATAATAATTTTCGCAGGTTATACTAAGGAAATGAATGATTTCAAAAATGCAAATCAAGGACTAATGTCAAGAATAGGATATGAATTAGAATTTTCAGATTTTTCAAATGATGAATTAATTCAAATTTTTAAGGATGAAGTAAAAGGAAATGAATTTGAATTAGAGGATGGAGTTATAGAAAAAATAGAAAAAATAATAATGAAGAACAAAATAGGAAGAAATTTTGGAAATGCAAGATTTGTTAAGAACCTATTTGATAGACTAGTGGTAACACATTCAGCAAATTATGTAGATGAAAAAGATTTAAAAGTAATAACAAATAAAGATATAGATATATTTAATAAAACAAAAAAAGGTAAAGAAAGAGGAGTTGACGAAATATTAGAGGATTTAAACTCTTTAATAGGACTAGAAAAAGTAAAAGACACAATAGATGGATTTGTATCAGTAATAGAATTAAATAAAAAGCTAAACAGAGTTCCAGATTTTAATATGCATATGATATTTAAAGGAAATGCTGGAACGGGAAAAACAACAGTGGCAAGACTATTAGCAGAAATTTATTATAATTTAGGATATGTAAAAAATAATAAATTAGTAGAAGTACAATCACAAGATTTAATAGGAGAATTTTTAGGACAAACAGGTCCAAAAACACAAGCAGTAATAGAGTCAGCATTAGATGGAGTATTGTTTATAGATGAGGCATACTCTATAATGGAACACAATGGATCAAGTGCAAGTTATTCAGCAGAATGTGTAGCAACACTATTAAAAGCAATGGAAGATTATCAAGGAAGATTAATAATAATATTTGCAGGATATACAGAAGAAATGAGAAAATTTAGAGACTTAAATCCAGGACTAAAATCAAGAATAGGATATGAAATAGACTTTGAAGATTATACAATAGAAAAATTATTAGAAATTTATGATAAAAAAGTATCAGACAAAGGATTTAAATCAAATAAACAAGCAAGAAACAAAGTAGAAGCAATATTAAAAAATGCGAAGGAAGTAGAAAACTTTGGAAATGGTAGATTTGTAGATAACATAGTACAAAAAATAATAGTAGAACATGCAAAACAAACAAGAAATATCACTGAAATGGAAAGATTATTAACCTTTACAGAAGAAGATGTAACAGAAATAAAAGCAGAAGAATCTAAAAAAAGAATAGGTTTTTAAGACCTAATCAACAATGAAAGATGTTAGTTAATGAACATTTTAACATGTATTTCTAAAGAATTTACAAATTATGTAAAATATGCTATAATTACTAAGTATTGCTATTAGATTTCTAAAAATTTATCATCATGGGAATACAATAGTTAAATAACAGTTAGAAAGGAGCGAAAGGAAGTATTTATTGTAGTTGCAAACATTTTTTTAGGAGGACATAAGAATGAAAAAAGTATCAATTGTAGTACCAGTGTATAACTCTAGTAGTTATTTAGAAGCAGCTGTACAGTCATTGGTAAATCAATCATATGGGAATTGCGAGATTATTCTTGTAAATGATGGTTCTACCGATGATAGTTTGGAGATTATGAAAAGCTTCGAAGAGCGGTATGATAATATTATTTGTGCTACTCAGAGCAATCAAGGAGCTGGAGCGGCAAGAAATTTGGGAATTGCACTTTCCACTGGTGAATATGTAACATTTATGGATAGTGATGACGAGGTTACTGAAAATTTTGTTAAGAGTTATATAGAGGCAATTAAGCCGAATGAACCATATGTAGTTGCTGGCGGGTATGCAATTTCTTTTAATGGTAAACCTTTGAAAGAGAAGAGGATTACTAAAGAAAGGCTGGCGATAATGAAAGCACCAGCAGTATGTTTCAGAATGTTTAACATGGCGTGGCTAAAAAAGAATAATCTTAATTTTGGAACCTATAAAATAGGTGAAGATTTAAATTTTTCAGGTAAGGCCCAGTTGTTGTATACTGACTATTCTTTAACTTCTCGGCCAGAATACCATTATTTTGTTAGAAGTGGTTCTTTGATAGGAACAGCAGACTATTCGCAGTTTGACCTTTTGAGTGCGGTGGCCGACCTAGAAAACTTTGCCAAAGAGCGAGATTTGTTTGAGCAGAACAAAGCACAGTTGGAATATATGGTAATAACGCATGTATTAATGGCTGGAATGAAGAGAGCGGCTGAAGGAAAGCTTCTCGAAACAGCTCTGTGTGTTATACCAGAGTTTGTAGAAAAAACTCATCAGGATTGGTACAAGAATCCATATATCGAAGAATACGCAGATGAGGAAGAAAAAGCGTATTTAATGGCTGTTTATAATGGAGATGAAGCAGGTATGAGAAAATATGCGGAGAACCATTGGTAGGTTGATATAGTATAAATAGGTACTTTCTGAATATATGTATATATTTTAATTAATACTCAAGACTCTTTCCATTTTATATTTGGAGAGAGTTTTGAGTTATTAAGCAAGTTATATATAATATATGAAATATAAAATTATATAAAAAAGTAAATAAATTTATTTTTTTAAAATTTAAGTAGAATAAAAAAAAAAATTGTGATAATATTATTCAAAATGAATATAGGTCATTATATATAGCTTAGATGAAATAATTAAAAGAAAGGATATAAAAATATGGAAGTTATTGAATTAAACCATCCACTAGTTACACATAAGCTAACAATATTAAGAAACAAAAAAACAGGAACAAAAGAATTTAGAGAGATAATAAGTGAATTATCAACAATTCTTTGTTATGAAGCAATGAAAGATGCACAGTTAGAGGAAAAAGAAATAGAAACTCCAATATGCAAAATGAAAGGTAAAAATTTAAATGAGGACAAATATGCATTTATACCAATATTAAGAGCAGGAACAGGAATGCTAGATGGACTAATAAGAGTAATGCCAAATGCTAAAATTGGGCATATAGGAATGTATAGAAATGAAGAAACTCTAAAACCAGTAAAATATTATTATAAAACACCAAAAGATTTAGAAAATAGAGAAGTAATAGTATTAGACCCAATGCTTGCAACAGGAGGATCTGGAATAGATACAATAACTACATTAAAAGAAAGTGGGGCAAAAAGTATAAAATTTTTATGTATTATAGCAGCACCAGAAGGAATAAAAAATATGCAAAAAATTCACCCAGACGTGCAAATTTATACAGCAGCAATAGATGAAAAATTAAATGAAAATGGATATATAGTACCTGGATTAGGAGATGCTGGGGACAGAATTTTTGGAACAAAATAATTTTATAGATTAAATTATAGAATTTCTAAAATGTTTTGTTAGTTATTAAATAATTATCTAACTCTATGAGTGCTTTTGCAAAATGGTATAAAGAAAATGAAATTTGAATAAAAACAAGTTTCATAATAGTATCTTTAATCATAATATGAATTATGATTGGAGGTGCAAAGTGAAATTAAAAGTTTTAAGTATAATTTTGTTAATTATGATGTTTTTGCCAATAAGTGTAATGGCAACAGTAGCATCTAGTAGTGAAATTCTTAATGGAATTGATGTTAGTAATTGGCAAGGTTATATTGATTATAGTCAAGTAAAAAGTGCCGGAATTAATGTCGTCTACATAAAATCTAGTCAAGGAAATAATATAGTTGACGCATATTTTAGAATAAATTATAATAATGCAAAAGCTAATGGATTAAAAGTAGGATTTTATCATTTTTTAACAGCTAGAACTGAAACAGAAGCTATTGAGCAAGCAGATTTTTTTGCTTCTGTAATATCGAATACAACTCCAGATTGTAAGTTAGCAATGGATTTTGAAGAATTTGGTAATTTAAATATAGAAGAAATTAATAGGATATCAGAAACTTTTTTGGAAAGATTAAAACAGAAAACAGGAAAAGAAGTTATAATTTATAGTGATGCATATAATGCTAGAAGTGTATTTGGTAAAAATCTTGCAGAAAAATATCCACTTTGGATAGCACAATATGGAGTAGAAACTCCAAGTGATAGTAATTGGCAATATTGGGAAGGATTTCAATACACAAGTAAAGGAAGAGTAGCTGGAATACAGGGAAATGTAGATAGAAATAAATTTACAAATAATGTTTTTTTATCAAATACAGATAAAATTACTGAAAGTGGAAATTCAGAAAACTATAATCATGATACAGCATATATTGTACAAAGTGGAAATACTTTGAGTGGAATAGCTTTAAAATATGGTACTACTGTTAATGAATTAGTAATTTTAAATAATATTAAAAATCCAAATCTTATTTTTCCAGGAGAAAGTATATGTGTTCCTATAAGAAGTAATATACAAAATGATGAATTATCTAATTTAGGACACAGAATATATACAGTTCAAGCAGGAGATACTTTAAGTGAATTGGCTTTAAGATTTAGAACTACTGTTGATAATATTGCTAAATTGAATGATATTAAAAATATAAATTTAATATATGTAGGAGAAACTTTAAGAATACCAAGAAATTCCCAATAATATTGGGAATTTTCTTATATATAAAAAATGTTATATTTAAAATAAAAAACTGACAAATGAAGAAAAAAACAAATAAGTTTTATCGTATTATTTCACTTTTGAAGAACTTTTCTTGAAAATAAGTCAAATTACGAATTTCATCATCTAGAAAATTTATATTTTCTGGAACAATAATTAATTTATCATCATTATCATTTAATCTATGAATAATAGCAATACATTTTCCAGTAAAAGTATCTAAAGGGTCAGAAATTCCTAAAATATAGCAATCTAATTCTTCACCATCACCACTTATAGTATTTGGTATATAGCCATAATTGATAGGGTATATTATATTAGAATAATTAGGATGTTTACTTCCAATAGGCCTATCTATTTTAACAGTTACAATTTTATTAAGAAAATTTTTAGAAATTATCAACTAAATCACCTCTTTTTATGATATACTATTTATAATATTGTATAATAAAAAAAGATATTTAGCAAAAGAAAATTTAGAGGATTGAAAATGGAGTATATTTTTACGTTTTTAGAAGGTATAGCAAGTTTTATATCACCTTGTTTATTACCAATGTTACCAATATATATATCATATTTTGTAGGAGAAGATAATAAAAAAACCAATAAAGCATTAATAAATTCAATAGGATTTGTACTAGGATTTACTATAGTTTTTTTAATATTATCAATATTTGCAAGTAAAATTGGCAATATAATAATTGAAAAAATGAACTATATAGAAATAATATTTGGAATAGTAGTTATTTTATTAGGACTAAGTTATATAGGAGTTTTAAAATTTAATTTTCTAAATAAGACTAAGGGAATGAATTATAATATAAATAATTTTAATTTTTTTAAAGCTATTATATTTGGAATGTTATTTTCAATAACATGGACACCATGTATAGGAACTTTTTTAAGTTCAGCACTTTTATTAATAGCAACAAATCAAAATATGATAAAAGGAATTGCTTTAATGTTATTATATTCATTAGGAATTGGAATACCATTTATTATATCAGTTATATTAATAGAAAAATTAAAAATAATGTTTGATATTATAAAGAAAAATTATAATATAGTAAAAGCAATTTCTGGTATTATATTAATTTTAATGGGAATTTATATTATTTTATAGTTATAAGAAGGAGAAATATGAAAGAGAAAGTAAAAATTATAGTATTAATAATTATATTTGTTATAGTATTGTTATCAATTAATGTATTGTTAAATAATAAAAATTCTAACAATGCAAATAATATAAGTAAAATAAGTGAAGAAAAGGAGTTAAGTAGTATGAAAGTTTTAGAAGTAAATAATGAAAATTTTGAAAAAGAAGTTTTAGAAAGTGAGAAACCAGTATTAATAGACTTTTTTGCAGATTGGTGTGGACCTTGTAAAATGTTATCTCCAATTGTTAAACAAATTGCAGAAGAAAATGAGCAAATAAAAGTAGTCAAAATAAATATAGATAATGAGCAAGACTTAGCAGTAAAATATGGTATAATGTCTATACCAACACTAGTTGTTATAAAAAATGGGCAAGAGTCAAGTAGATCAGTAGGACTAATTTCAAAAGAGGAAATATTAGAGTTAATAAAATAATATATTCAACTAGTATAATTTGTAAAAATATGTTGAAAATATATAAATACAAATTATATGAGGTGGATATATGGAAAGTTTTTGGGATTTAGAAAGAAATTATTATAATAAATTTAAAAGTTTATCAAAAGATATAAATGCAGACATATGTGTGATAGGTGCAGGACTTACAGGATTGACAACGGCATATTATTTATCAAAGATAGGAAAAAAGGTAGTTATTCTAGATAAAGATAGAATATGTTCTCATACAAGTTGCGGAACAACAGGAAAAGTTACAAGTCAACATGGACTTATTTATAAATATTTAAAAGATTCACAAGGAAAAGAATTTGCAGAAAAGTATTTAAAAGCAAATGAAAAAGCAGTTCAAAATATAAAAAAAATAATACAAGATGAAAATATAGAATGCGATTTTGAACAGAAAAGTGCATATGTTTATACACAATCTAAGGAAGATTTAAAAAAAATAAAAGATGAAGTAAAAGTTACTAAAGAATTGGGAATAGAATCAGAATTTTTAGAAAATATAGACTTACCAATTAATATTTTAGGAGCAATTGAATTTAAAAATCAATCACAATTTCATCCACTAAAATATTGTTATGGCTTAGCAAAAGCAATTGAAAAAAATGATGGAGATATTTTTGAAGATTCGAAGGTAATTGATGTAGTAAAAGAAGATGAATACTATAATACAATAACAAAAGAAGGTACTGTAACATCTAAATATGTTATTATAGCAACAAGATATCCAATAATAAATTTTCCAGGATATTATTTTTTAAAAATGTATCAATCAACATCTTATGCAATGATTTTTGACACAAAAATGGACATAAACCTTAATGGAATGTTTATTAATTCAGAAGAACCACAAAATTCATTTAGGACAGTAAAATATAAAGATAAGAATCTTTTATTAGCAGTTGGATATGATAAAAAAACAGGTAGTGAAATAGTGGGAAATCCATATGAATATTTAAAAGCAAGAGTAAAAAATATGTTTCCAAATGCAGAAGAACTAAATTATTGGTCAGCAGAAGATTGTATTACATTAGATAAAATTCCATATATAGGTGATTTTTCAAAGGCAATGGATAATATGTATGTAGCAACAGGATTTAATAAGTGGGGTGTAACAAGTTCAAATATAGCCGGAAATATTATAAAAGATAGAATTTTGGGAATAGAGAATGAGTATGAAGATATATTTAGAAGTTCAAGACTAGAAATGATAAAAAATAAAGATGAAATGATGAATATGATGAAGGAAGCAGGAGAAGGAATTGTTGTAAAAAGAATAAAAACAGTAGAAACGCCAACATGTAGCCATTTAGGTTGTAAATTATCGTGGAATGAAATTGAACAAACTTGGGACTGTTCATGTCATGGTTCAAGATTTACTAAAGACGGATTAGTTATAGAATCACCTGCTTTAAATGATATAGAAACTGAGTAGAAATAATTTAAAATATATGTTATAGTAATACAAGTATTGGGTATTAAGAAATTGTAAATACTCATATACTTGTATTTTATAAAATAAGAAATATAAAGAGGTAAAAATGAAAGTAGGATATTTAGGACCAAAAGGTACATTTTCATATGAAGCATGTATGAATTATTGTAAGAATAATGAAGAAAAAATAGAATATAGAACAATAGTTGATACAATTTTAGCATTAGAAAAAAATGAAATAGATGAGGCTGTTGTTCCAATTGAAAATTCTTTACAAGGATGTGTAACAGATGCAATAGATACATTAATACAAAACGAAGATATAAAAGTAAAAGATGAAATTTTGTTAGAGATAAATCAAAATTTAATGAGTAATAAAGTATGTAAACTAGAAGAAATTGAAATAGTTTATTCACACCCACAAGCTTTAGCTCAATGTAGAAAGTATTTAGAAGAAAGATTTAAACATGCAAAAATTATATCAGTTGAAAGTACATCTTATGCTGCAAAAAAAGTAAGCGAAAGTATGGATAATTGTGCATGTATAGGAAATATTGCTTGTTTAGAAGAATATAATTTAAATTTAATTAAAAAAAATATACAAGATAACGAGTTTAATAAAACTAAGTTTTGGGTATTGAGTAAAGATGAAAATGAGAAAACAGAAAAAAATAAAATGTCTATAATTTTTTCTGTGAAGGATAAACCAGGAGCATTATATGAGGTCTTAGAGGTTTTTAATACATACAATTTAAATCTTACTAAAATAGAATCAAGACCAGCAAAAACAGTATTAGGAGAATATTATTTTTGGGTAGATGTTTCTATACAAAATGGTGATGAAAGAAAAGCAGTTGAAGAAATTAAAGAAAAAGAAATGTATATTAGAATTTTAGGGAAATATTAAAAATACTATTAATATATTGTAAATTATGTTAAAAAGATGTTATAATCAAATAGATAGAATTTACAAAAGGTTTATGTGGATAGGAGGCAGCTTATGTGTGGAAAAATGTGTAAAGATCCAAACGAAAAAGAAAGGTTAAACTTAATGGCCATGTGTGCTACTGAGTTATTGGCAGGTACACCTGTTTCAGAACTTGCTAAAAAGTTAAAACTTTCAGAAGATGAGATAGAAGAAATATTAAAATCTATCAAAACTTTAAACCCATATTTGTATGAGCAACTGCAAACAGTACAAGGCAATATTCCGAGAAGCTGATTCCCGGATATTTTTTTAATAGGAAAGTCCTCTAGACTTCCTAATAAATAAAGGCTTATGCCAACATTTGTACACAAATTTATTTCATAAATTTGGCGCTTCAAACAATGACATGGACAATTAAATATAGTTTTGTCTTTTACAGATTATATATTGTCCACTATTGTTCTTTTGAGAATATTCTAAACAAATTCTACATTGAAAAACATATAAAAATATGATATAAATTACTCTAGAAAGAAGGAATAAAAATGATTTCAGAGAAAATGAGAAAACTAACTAAAAATAATTCAGTAATTAGAGAAATGTTTGAAGAAGGTAAAAGATTAGAAAAAATATATGGAAAAGAAAATGTATTTGATTTTAGTTTAGGAAATCCAAATGTACCAGCACCAAAAGAAGTAAAAGAAGCAATTATCGAAATACTTGAAACAGAGGATACCAACTTTTTACATGGATATATGAGTAATAGTGGATATGAAGATGTAAGAGAAGCAATTGCAAATAATATAAATGCTAAACAATCAACTAAATTTAATTATAAAAATATTATTATGACAGTTGGAGCAGCAAGTGGACTAAATATAGTATTAAAATCTATTTTAAATCCAAAAGATGAAGTAATAGTTTTTGCACCATATTTTTCAGAGTACAATAATTATATTGAAAATTATGATGGAATAGTAGAAAAAGTAAATCCAAACTTAAAAGATTTTATGCCAAATTTAGAAGAATTTGAAAAGAAAATAAATAAAAAAACTAAAGCAGTATTAATAAATACACCAAATAATCCAACAGGAGTAGTATACTCTGAAGAAGTTATAATAAAATTAACAAATATAATGAAGAAAAAAGAAAAAGAATATAATCATGAAATATATTTAATATCAGACGAACCATACAGAGAGATAGTATATGACGAAATAAAAGTACCATATGTTACAAAATATTATAACAATACAATAATAGTATATTCTTATAGTAAATCATTATCTTTACCAGGAGAAAGAATAGGATATGTTCTTATTCCCAATGAATTAAAAGAATCAGAAGAAATGATAGAAGCGCTAACAATATCAAATAGAATAATTGGAAGTGTAAATGCACCATCATTAATACAAAGAGTTATTCCATATTGCTTAAATTCAAGTGTAGATATAGAAAGTTATAATAGAAATAGAAATTTGCTATATAAAATTATTACAGAAAATAAATTAAAATGTATAAAACCGCAAGGGGCATTTTATTTATTTGTAAAATCTCCAATAGAAGATGATAAAGAATTTTGTAATATTGCAAAAAAATATAATTTATTATTTGTACCAGCAAGTTCTTTTGGATGTTCTGGGTATGTAAGAATAGCATATTGTGTTTCATATGAAATGATAAAAAAATCAGAACAAGCTTTTAAGAATTTATCTAAAGAATTTTTAAACTAATATAAAATTAAGAAAAGAACTATGTAAAAGTAGTTTTATATGATGTAAATAACTGATTAATAAATTTATAAGGAGAAACAAATGGATTTAAATTTACCAAACTTTTTAATAGATATTTTAAATAATCAATATGAAAAAGAAATAGTAGATAAAATAATAAAAGGTTATTCATCAAAAAGAAAAGTAACTTTAAGAGCAAATACAATAAAAACAACAGTTGAAAATATAGAAAAGATTTTAGAAAAAGAAAATATTGAATATGAAAAAGTAAGTTGGAGTAAAGAAGCTTTTATTTTAAAAAAATCTAGTGAAAAAGAGATAGAAGAATTAGATATTTATAAAAATGGAGAAATATATCTTCAAAGTTTATCATCAATGTTACCACCTATAATATTAAACCCAAAAGAGGGATTAGATATATTAGATATGGCAGCAGCACCAGGAGGTAAAACAACACAAATGGCAGCATTATCAAACAATAAATCACATATAACAGCGTGTGAAATTAATAATATAAGAGCAGAACGCTTAAAATATAATATAGAGAAACAAGGGGCAAGTTGTGTATATGTCATGCAAAAAGATGCACGAAAAATAGATAACTTGTTTTCATTTAATCAAATATTATTAGATGCACCATGTAGTGGAACTGGAACAATAAATCTAAAGCAAGAAATAAAACTAACAGAAAATTTTATAGAAAAAATATCAAAAACTCAATTTGATTTATTAAATAAAGCAATTAATATATTAAAACCAGGTGCAGAAATGGTATATTCAACATGTTCTATATTATACGAAGAAAACGAAAAAAATATAGAAAAAGTAATGAACATGCATAATATAGAAATAGTACCAATTAACTTAGAAGGAACAAATGAAATGCCAATACTATCAACAAAAATACAAGGAACTCTACTATTAGCACCGAATGAACTATATGAAGGATTTTTTGTAGCGAAAATAAAAAAAAGTTAATAATGACTTTAAATATCATTTATTTAGTAGAATTATTTGAATGTATAAAAAATAATAATTATTACTTTTCATAAAACATACCTTGATATAAATTATTATCTTTTAAATATTTGTCAAGTCCATTAATAATCCATTTTTTATGACTATTCCAATTTGGAGCAATAAGCAAATCTTTTGGAGCATCACCAGAAATTTTATGTATGATTATGTTAGGATTTATATGGGTTAAAATATAAGTTAAACTTTCTATGTAATTATTAAGACTAATTGGAATATATAGTCCTTTTTTATACATATCTGCAAGTTTAGTATTTTCAATAACATAAGTTGAATGAATTTTTAGACCTTGAATATTGTGATTATTAATAAAACAGATTGTATTTTTAATATCTTCTAAATTTTCATTAGGTAGTCCAATCATTATATGAGTAATAACATCAATATGATATTTGTTTAAAAGTTTTACAGCTTCAGTAAATTGATAGTTTGAATATCCACGATTTATTATTTTAGCAGTATTATCATTAGCAGTTTGAAATCCAAGTTCAACCCATACATCAACTCTATTTTTATAAGAATTTATTAATTTACAGACTTCTTCATTTATACAATCTGGACGAGTAGCAATTGCAAGTAATACAATTCTTTCATCAATCAGAGCACTATCATATTTAATTTTTAAGTTTTCTATAGTGTCATAAGTATTTGTAAAATTTTGAAAGTATGCAATAAATTTATTAGCCCTTTGAGCCTTATAACTGTTAAAATAGTTTTTTATTTGTAATTTTATATTTTTAGAAATAGAATTACAATCTAAATTATTTTTTATGTGTTCACCAGAACCTTTTTCACTACAAAAAATACAGCCACCAGTAGCAATCTTACCATCACGATTAGGGCAAGTAAAACCACCATCAATACATATTTTAAGAGTTTTTTCGCCAAATTTATTTTTTAGGTATTTATTTAATTTATTATATCTATCTATATTTTCCATAATGAAGAAAGTATAACAAATTTTTATTATAAATTCAAATTAAAGAATAGATATTTAAAATTCAGTAATAATATTTTATTTAAATACTATCATAACTATTATATCGAAATATTTTAGATATTTTTTACTTTAAAAAAACTTAAATCTATTGTATAATAATGGAAATAAAACTATATATGAGGCGTGAGATGAATTATAGAATAACAAATGGAGCAGTTTCTTATGGTGCAGAAACAATATTAGAAGAAATTAACTTTGAAGTAAAAGGAAAACAAAAAGTAGCAATAGTAGGGAGAAATGGAAGTGGAAAATCTACACTTTTAAAAGCTATTATAGATAATGAACTTTTATCAGAAGGAATAGGAACAGAGAAATTCAACATATATAAAGAAGGAAAGCCAGTTATAGGATATTTAAAGCAAATAGATTTTGAAGATGATAATATTACCATGTTAGATGAAATATTAAAAGTTTACAAAGAAATAATAGACTTGGAAAAAAAGATAGAAAACATAGTAATAGAAATGCAAAACAATAAATCAGAAGATTTAGCAAAAGAATATTCAAAACTTCAAGATAGATATGAATTTTTAGAAGGATATACATATAAAAAGGAATATGAAACAGCAATAAAAAAATTTGGGTTTTCAAATGAAGATAAACATAAAAGACTAAGTGAATTTTCAGGAGGGCAAAGAACAAAAATAGCATTTATAAAATTATTATTAAGTAAGCCAGATATTTTGTTATTAGATGAACCAACAAATCATTTAGATATTACTACAATTGAATGGTTAGAAAATTATCTAAAAAACTATACAAAAGCAGTAGTTATAGTATCACATGATAGAATGTTCTTAAATAAAATAATTGATAAAATATATGAAATTGAATATGGAACAATAACAGAATATACAGGTAATTATGAATTTTTTGAAAAACAAAAAAGAATAAATTACGAAAAACAATTAAAAGACTTTGAATATCAACAAAAAGAAATAAAAAGACTTACAGAAATAGCGGATAGATTTAGGTATAAGCCTACTAAAGCTAAAATGGCATTATCAAAATTAAAACAAGTGGAAAGAATGATAAAAGTAGAAGAGCCTAATAAATATGATTTAAAAACTTTTAAAACAAATTTTAATATCGAAAAAGAAAGTGGAAATAACGTTTTAAATTTGGAAAATCTAGAAATAGGATATAATGATGTACTATCTAAAGTTTCATTCAAACTATATAAAGGTCAAAAATTAGGAATAATAGGAAGTAATGGAACAGGAAAATCCACATTATTAAAAACACTTGTAGGAAAAGAAAAAGCAATAAATGGAAATTTTGAAATTGGTCATAATGTACAAATAGGATATTTTGATCAACAAATAGCACAATTAAATACAAATAAAACAGTTTTTGATGAATTTTATGATGAATTTCCAAATTTAACAGTAACAGAAATTAGAAATTCATTAGCTGCTTTTATGTTTTATGGTGAAGATGTATTTAAGCAAATTAACATGTTATCAGGAGGAGAAAAAGTAAGACTTGCACTTTGCAAAATATTAAAAACAAAACCAAATTTACTAATACTTGATGAACCAACAAATCATATGGATATAGTAGGAAAAGAAACTTTAGAAAATATGTTATCAGAATATAAAGGAACATTAATATTTGTTTCACATGATAGATTTTTTGTAAATAAAATAGCAAATTGTATTTTAAGTTTTGAAAATGGAAAAACTCAGTTTTATGACTATGGATATGATTATTACTTAGAAAAAAGAACTCAAGAACCAAAAGAAAAATTAATAAATAAGAAGGAAGAAAAAGTCAAAATTTATAGTAATCCATTAAAAGATAAAGACAAATTAGAACGAAAAGTTAAAAAGCTTGAAGAAGAAATTGCAGAAAAAGAAGAAAAAATTAATAATTTACAAAAAGAATTGTTAAAAGAAGAAGTGTATACAGATTATTTAGAAGTTGAAAAAATTCAGGAAAATATAAAAATAATAAATGGAGAAATAGAACAACAATTTAATTTATGGGAAGAAGTACAAGAAGAATTAGAAAATTTGAAAAATAAGTTTAATTTGTAAAGTAAGAAAGTTTGTGAAGTTTTTTATTTTATATTAAATATGGCTTTTTTCTTAATTGTGTAGATTGTGTAAAAAATATTGATTTTTACAGTAAAATGTTATAATATATCTAAAATTTTAATAAAGAAATGGAGAAATGAAAATGGGAAAAACCTATATTTTTGGACACAAAAATCCAGATACAGATTCAATTGTTTCAAGCTTAGTTATGGCAGAATTTGAGAAAAGATTAAGAAATAAAGATGCAGTAGCTTGTAGATTAGGAATGGTAAATAAAGAAACAGAATATGTTTTAAATTATGTAGGCATGGAAGCACCAGAACTTATAGAAGACTTAGAAGATGGAGCAGAAGTTATTATAGTTGATACAGCAAATCCAGGAGAACTTATTCCAAATTTAGAAAATGTAAAAATAAAAAGAATAGTAGATCATCACCAAGTAAAATTAAATACAGCATATCCAATATTTTATAGAGCAGAACCAGTAGGATGTACAGAAACAATAATGTATAAATTATATAAAGAATATGGATTAGAAATTGACAAGAAAATAGCAACTTTAATGTTATCAGCAATAATATCAGATACTCTTTTATTAAAATCACCAACATGTACCCAAGAAGATAAAAAAATACTTGAAGAATTATCTAAAATAGCTGGTATAGATTATGAAACATATGGAATGGATATGTTAAAAGCAGGAACAGATTTAAGCTCGTTTACAATAGAGCAAATATTATCTTTTGATGCAAAAGAAATAGGATTAAAAGATAAAAAATCAATAATAGCACAAGTAAATACAGCATCAATTCCAGACGTTATGAAAATGCAATCAGAATTAGAAGCAGGAATGAATAAAATAATAAAAGAAAGAAATCTAGATATATATATGTTATTAATAACAGATATAATAAACAGTAATACACAAACAATAGTATTAGGTGAAAGTGCAGAAATAGTTGAAAGAGCTTATGGAGTTAAATTAGAAAACAATACAGCATTTTTAGAAGGAGTTGTTTCAAGAAAGAAACAAGTAGTTCCAGTAATGACAGAAAATGTATAAAATTGAATAAAAATCTTGAACATTATGTAAATCTATTGTATAATATATAAAAAAATTAGGAGGTCAGATAGACTTATGAAAGAACAAAAAGATGTTTTAGGGGCACGGTCTATGCAGAATGGAATAGTATTCTATTCTAATAAAAATCCTGCAGTATGTTATGAAGTATTAGTAGATAAGGATGGACAGATAAAAAAAGCTATTTTGTCATCAAAATTAAGTGAAAGTTTAGATAATAGCATAAAGGTTAAGAGGCATAAGAAACTGGAAGTATATTCAAAAATCTGCATATTTATATTGGCAATTTTAAGTATAGTAATAACTAAGAATATATCAATAGCATTTGGACTATTATATTTTTCAGCAAGAGTTTTAAATGTTTTATTTGAATTTGCTGCAGATTGTTTTAAGGTAAAGTTAGGAAAGAGTCAATCGGCAGGAAAATTTCACGCAGCTGAACACAAGGTTATAAATGCTTATAGAAAACAAGGAAGAATTCCGACAATTTCGGAGATAGAAAAAGCTTCGCGGTTTGAAAAAAATGTGGAAGTAGATATAAAATTGATGAAATGGCAAATTCAACTATACTTGCAATAATAATTTGTTTAGCTAGCTTCATTGATATATCTTTATATATGATTTTAATATTCATTCAGTTATTAGTTAGTATATTTGAAAAAAAATATAACTTTTTTAGATTTTTTCAAATATTTATTACTAATAAGCCGACTCATAAGGAACTAGAAATTGCTTTAACAGGAATACAGTTTTTTGAGGAAATGGAAAAAAAATTGCTAGAATAAATTATATTTCTATATATTGATTTTAAATAAGCAGGAGAACTGACAAAAGTGAACCCACTAGGAAGAAATTTCTAGTGGGTTTAATAGTGTACAAATATGTCTTTTATGTGAAATTTTAAATTTGACCAACTGTTTTATTGAAATATATGACTAAATATTGTAAAATAATCTCATAATTGATTGGAAGTGATAAAAATTGAATTTAAAAAAAGAAAATGGAAATGTAAAAATAATAATATCAGTAATAGTAACAATATTAATAATTACTATTATAGTAATTATTTCAAAATTAAATAAAAATAAAATTGTTGAGCAAATAGTTCAAGACCCATATGAATATTTTATAATGTATTCTTTAGATGAAAATGTTGGGATTATAGACAAAGAAGGAAAAACAATAATAGAAAATAAATATACTAATATTTACATACCTAATCAATCAAAAGATGTATTTTTTTGCTTTACAAACGATGAAGAATATTTAATACTAAATAGAAGTGGAAAAAATATATTTACAGAATATGAAAATGTAATGCCAATAACTATTTCAGATACAAATGTGGAAATGGAGAAAAAGGTACTTTCATATCAAGAAAATGGAAAATATGGACTACTAGATTATTCAGGAAAAAAGGTAACCGATGCTATTTATGAAGAAGTATCAAGCTTAAAAAATAAACCAGGATGTATACAAGTAAAAAAAGATGGTTTGTATGGAGTTATAGATTCAAATGGAAATATTATTATAGATGCGAAATATAACTCAATAAAAGGTGATGAATATTGTTCAGAAAAAGATGAATATTTAAAAACAGGATATATAATATCAGAAAAAACAAATAGTGGAATAATATATGGATATATAGATTATAATGGTAAAATGCTAATATCTCCTAAATATGAGGACATAACTAGAGTTTTGGAATATGATGATAATGAAATATATTTAATTTTTATGGATAAAGGGAAAAAGGGAGTTATAAAGGATAAAAAAATAGAAATAAAGGCAAAATATCAATCAATAAGTTATTATAATAATTCAAAGGTATTTGTAGTTAACAAAAATGGGAAATATGGGTTTTATAACAAAGATGGAAAAGAAATTTTAAAACCAGAATACGAAAGTTATTCAGTAGCTGGAAATTATATTTCTGTCAAAAAAGAAAACAAATCTATGTTATATGATTTACATGGCAACTTGGTAAATACAAATACATATAAAAGTATGTTAGAAACGGGAAATTCAGCATATTTTATAGCACAGGATGAAGATGGGTATTATAGTATAATTAGCAAAGATGTTCAAATTAAAGATAAATATACCAATATTACTTATGCATTTGGTAATTTCTTTATATTTACAAATGAAGAGGGAAAATCAGGAGTATTAAATGTTTATACAGGTGTTGAAATTTTACCAGAATATGACTATATAATTTTATTAGAAAATGCAAATACATTAGAAGCTAGAAAGGAAAATGAAGTTGATATATATTCTGAAAATATTGAAAAAGTTATAACAATGGAAGAAGGAATTGTAGAAAAAGTAGGAAAAGAGTATACTGCTATTTATTCTTCTAATGAACTAAAATATATAGATAAAAAAGGTAATATAGTACCAAATACAGAAGTTTATAAAAATATAGAAATATATGCATATCAAGCAGATGATGAAAAATGGGGATTTACAGATAAAGATGGAAAAATAATAGTAGACTGTAAATATGATAGAGTAACAGAATTAAATGAATATGGATTTGCAGGTATTTTTCAAGATGGAAAATGGGGAGTAATAAATAGTAAAGGAGAAGTTGTAGTAGTTCCATCTTATGAATTAGAAACATATTATTCACCAAGTTTTGTAGGAAAATATTTATTAGAAAGATTAGAAACTATATATTGTACAGAGGTAGAAGAAAAATAAAGAACTCAAGTATTGGGTTCTTTTCTATAATAAAATAAGAAAAGGATATATAATGAAAGTAGTAATAATTGGTGGGGGACCCGCTGGAATGATGTCAGCAATATCTGCTGCCCAAATGAAAAATGATGTAATATTATTAGAAAAAAATAGTGAATTAGGTAAAAAACTTTTAATAACAGGAAAAGGGAGATGTAATATTACAAGTTCAATAAATATAGAGGAATTTATAAAAAATATACCAGGTAATGGAAAGTTTTTATATAGTGCTTTTCAGAATTTTAATAATAATGACATAATAAATATGATAGAAAGAAATGGAATAAAAGTAAAAGAAGAAAGAGGAAATAGAATATTTCCTAAAACAGATAAAGCACAAGATGTATTAAATTGTTTTATAAAAGAAATTAAAAAGTATAAAAATATAATAATAAAAACATCTGTAAAAGTAGAAGAAATATTAATAAAAAATGGTGAAGTAATAGGAGTTAGAACAGAAGGTGAAAATATATTATGTTCTAAAGTTGTTCTTGCAACTGGTGGAAAAAGCTATCCTCTGACAGGATCTAATGGTGAAGGATATAAAATAGCTGAAAAGATAGGACATAATATTGAACCTATACAAGGATCATTAGTTCCTTTAATAGCAGATAAAAAGATATGTCAAAATATGCAAGGACTATCACTAAGAAATATAAAAATGCAAGTGAAAGATATAGAAAAAAATAAAAAAATTTATGAAGATTTTGGAGAATTGTTATTTACACATTTTGGAGTAAGTGGACCAACAGTGTTAAGTAGTTCAGCACATTTATTAAGATATAAACAAATTAATAGATTATTAAAAGAAAAGCAAATAAAATTATTAGTAGATTTAAAACCAGCACTAACTGAAGATGAATTGGATACTAGAATTAGAAGAGATTTTGAAGAATTTAAGAATAAAGAATTTAAAAATAGCTTAGACAAATTATTACCAAAAAAAATGATAAATACTATAATAGAATTATCTGAAATTAATCCATATAAAAAAGTAAACGAAATTACAAAAGAAGAAAGACATAAAATAGTTAGAATATTAAAAAATTTGCAAATTACAATTAATGGATTTAGACCAGTTGATGAAGCAATTGTTACAGCTGGAGGAATTTCAACAAAAGAAATAAATCCTAAAACAATGGAATCAAAATTAATAAAAGGATTATTTTTTGCAGGAGAAATAATTGATGTAGATGCATATACAGGTGGTTTTAATTTACAAATAGCATATTCTACAGGATTTACTGCTGGATTGAATTAATATTATATATAAATTATTAAAATAAGGGAGTAGTTATGTTTAAAACAATATCAGAAAATGTAACAGCTGAAATTGTAGAAAAAAAATCTAAATTTATAGCTAATACATTTTATGTTGAATCTACTGAAGAGGCTGAAAATATAATAAAAGAAATAAAAAAGAAATATTTTGATGCAAGACACAATTGTTTTGCATATAGTATTTTTACAAAAGAAGGTATAGTAAACAGATTTAGTGATGATGGTGAACCATCTGGTACAGCAGGAGCTCCAATGTTAAATATTTTAACATCGCAAAACCTAAGCAATATATTAGTAATAGTTACAAGATATTTTGGAGGTATACTTTTAGGAACAGGTGGATTAGTTAGAGCATATACAGGAGCAGTAATTGAAACATTAGATAATAGTTTAGAAGTTTATAAAGACTTAGGATTAGAAGTAGAATTAGAAGTTACATACTCAGATTTTGAAAAAGCTAAATATTATTTAAAACAAAATAATATAAAAATAGTACATTTAAATTATTCTGAAAATATTTCTATATTTATAGAAATTACAAATCAAAAATTAGAAACTTTAAAAGAAAATGAAGTAAATTTAAACTTTAATATTGTAAAACAAAAAATTATAAAGGAAAAATATATTGAAATATAAAATTATATTTACTAAAATAAACTCGAAAAAGTAAAATAATTTATTTTATTTTTTCGAGTTTAAGAAATTATATATGTAAATAAAAGAAACTAAAGATAAAAAATCTTTTATAAATGTCGAAAAATGTAGAAGTGTGAAGTGCGAAAGTCTTTAAAAATAGGTAAAAATCATTGCATTAAAAATTTTTAAGTAATATAATTTTCATTGTAAATATTTACATATTTTTTAAAGGAGGGATTATTTTGAACGAAAAAATCAAAATACTTATAGCAGATGACAATATAGACTTTGTTTCTACATTAATTACATATTTTCAAAGTCAAGAGGATGTTGAAATAGTATCAACAGCAAAAGATGGACAAGAAGCTTATAATAAAATAATAATGGAAAGACCACAAGTGGTTTTATTAGATGTAATTATGCCACATTTAGATGGATTAGGGGTTTTAGAAAAATTAATTTCATCAAATATAGAATTACCAATATGTATAATGTTGTCAGCTGTTGGACAAGATAATGTTACAGCTCAAGCTATAAATTTAGGAGCTCAATATTATATCCTAAAACCTTTCAAAATGGATGTTCTTATGAAAAGAATAAGAGAACTTGTAAATAAACCTGTACCAAAGCAAATAAGTAAAATAATTAAAAATGAATCAAAATCAAATTATATACCTATTAATAATCAAGCAAGTAAGGAACAAATTTTAGAAATAAAAGTTACAAATATCATCCATGAGATAGGAGTTCCAGCACATATAAAAGGATATCAATATTTAAGAGATGGAATAATGATGGTAGTTAATAATAATGAAGTTATTAATCAAATAACAAAACAATTATATCCTGATTTAGCTAAAAAATATAAAACAACTCCTTCAAGAGTTGAAAGAGCGATTAGACATGCAATTGAGGTAGCTTGGAATAGAGGACAAATAGAAACAGTAGAAAGCATATTTGGTTATACTGTAAATTCAAATAAAGGGAAACCTACAAATAGTGAATTTATTGCTATGATAGCTGATAAATTAAGATTAGACTTAAAGACTGCATAAATTCAAAGAGAAATATTTAAATTTAATTTATATAGATATAAAATAGCATACTTTTTAACAAGTAACGAGCCAAAGTTTATATATTTTGGTTCGTTATTTGTATTATAAAACAATTATTATTATTAAAATTTAAGTTTGCAATACAGTTATATCAATGTTATAATCGAATTAAAATTAATAATTTAGGAGGTGTCGTATGGCGGTTCATAATGAAGCAAAAATTGGAGAAATAGCAAAAACAGTATTAATGCCAGGTGATCCAATGAGAGCTCAATATATAGCAGAAAATTTTTTAGAAGAATATAAATTAGTAAATAAAGTAAGAGGAATATATGCTTTTACAGGTAAATATAAAGGAAAAGAAATAACAGTAATGGCATCAGGAATGGGAATGCCAAGTATGGGAATTTACTCATATGAGTTATATAAATTTTATGGAGTAGAAAATATTATAAGAATTGGTTCATGTGGAGGACATGTAGATTACTTAAAAGTATTAGATATTGTATTAGTTGATAACTCTTATACAGAAGGAAATTTTGCAAAAAATATGACTGGAACAGAAAATCATTTAGTTGGAGCATCATCTTATTTGAATAGAATAATAGAAAAAACAGCAAATGAATTAAAACAAAAATATATAAAAGGAAATATGGCATGTACAGAATGCTTTGATCCATATTTAGATGATCCAATGATGTTTGTTAATAGATTACCAAAAGATAATGAAATAATGGGATCAGAAATGGAAAGTTTTGCATTATTTTATACAGCTAAACATTTAGGAAAAAATGCAGCTTGCTTATTAACAGTATCAGATTCATTATGTAGTAGTGAAGAATTAACATCAGAGCAAAGACAAAATTCAATGAATGATATGATAAAATTAGCATTAGAATCTACTTTAAAATTATAATAAAAAAGAAGGAGAAAAGAATATAGTATTATTCTTAAATAAAAATATATGCAATCTATACAAGAATTATATAAAATAGGAAATGGACCATCTAGTTCACATACTATGGGACCAAAAAGAGCAGTTGAAATATTTAAAAGAAAACATGAAGAAGCAACAAAGTTTGAAGTTATTCTATATGGATCACTTGCATTAACAGGAAAAGGACATTTAACAGATTATATAATAAAAGAAACTTTAAAAGATTATGAAACTGAAATTAAATTTAATACAAAAGATAAATGTGAGGTTCATCCAAACACTTTTGATATAATTGCTTTAAAAAATGATAAAGAAATAGGTAAATGGAGAGTCTATTCTGTTGGAGGAGGAACTTTTCAAATAGAAGGAAAATCAGAAATGGAATTACCACATATATATAAACAAACAACTTTTAATACAATAAAAAAATACTGTATAGAAAACAAAATAGACTTATATGAATATGTATGTGAAGTAGAAGGAATTGATATAAAAGAGTTTTTAAGAGAAATTTGGGAAACTATGCAAAAAACTATCAAAAAAGGTTTAAATTCAGAAGGAATTATACATGGAAAGTTAAAATTGGATAAAAGAGCTAAAAAACTTTTTGAAAAAAATATAGAAAATGAAGATGAAGTAACAAAACAGAATAGATTATTAAGTTCATATGCATATGCAACAAGCGAGGAAAATGCAAGTGGTGGAATAATAGTAACAGCACCAACTTGTGGTGCTGCTGGAGTATTACCAGCTGTATTATATTATTTGAAAGAAAAATATCAAATATCAGATGAGAATATAATAAAAGGGTTGGCAGTTGCTGGAATTATAGGAAATATAGTAAAAACTAATGCATCTATAAGTGGAGCAGAGTGTGGTTGTCAAGCAGAAATAGGAACAGCGTGTTCTATGGCAGCCGCAGCAAGTACATATTTGCTTGGAGGAGGAATAGAACAAATAGAGAACTCAGCTGAGATTGCAATGGAACATCATCTAGGATTAACATGTGATCCAATATATGGATATGTTCAAATTCCATGTATTGAAAGAAATGCTGTTGGAGCTATGAGAGCAATAGATTCGAGTAGATTAGCAATGATATTAGATAATAATAGAAAAATATCTTTTGATTTAGTAGTAGAAACAATGTATGAAACAGGAAAAGATTTACATAGTCATTATAGAGAAACAAGTGAAGGTGGATTAGCTAAAAAGTATTGTAGAAACAAATACTATAATATAGATATGAAGGAGTAGAGAAATAAAGTGAATATAGGAATAGATATAGATGATACTATTACAAATACTTTTGATTATTTAATGCCATATATAGCAGAATATTTTAATACTGATATAAAATATTTAAAAACTAATAATATTTCATATTCTAATTTACCAGAAGAATGGAAGAAGAAAGAATTTGAACTAGCTAAAACATATTATGATAAAGTAATACTAAATACACCGATAAAATTGGATGCTGTAAAATATATAAAAAAAATAAAAGAACTAAAACATTCTATAATTATAATTACTGCAAGAAATACAAACATGTATGTAGATCCATATAAATTATCAACAGAACAATTAAAAAAACATGGAATTTATTATGATAAACTAATATGTAGTTTTGATAAAGCAAAAGTTTGTATGGAAGAGAATATTGATCTATTAATTGATGATTCAATATATAATTGTGAATTAACTAATAAATTAAAAATAGAAACATTATTATTTAATTGTAAAAGCAACAATAATATTGAAACTAGATTGACTAGAGTTAATAATTGGAAAGAGGTATATGATTATATATATGAAAGAAGCATAATAAAATAAGTTTATTATGAAATATACCTAGTAAAAACACTCTACTTAATTGTTTTTATATTAAATAAGAATATTGTAGAAAAAGATAAAATAAAACATTAATTATATGGTACTAATGGAATATAATAATTATAAGTTATTTAATATTTTATCATATAAAATTATCATATAAAAAAATATTAAAAATATTTATAAAAAATATTGACATTAAAATTTTAACGTGCTAAACTATTAATTAGTCGCTGACAAAAGACGAGTAAAAATATAAAAAATAACATATAAATGTATAAGAAAATGTTAATAAAAATTTTTTAAAAAAACTTTTAAAAAAGTGTTGACATAGTAGTATAATTTATGTTAAAATAAAACTCGTTCACAGGAAGTGAAAAAACAAAAGTACATTGAAAAGTAAACAATAAATATCCTTTAAGAGAAACCAAGCGGTAGTTAAAAACTACCAAAAAAATTAAAAGAGCTTAAAAGCTCAAACTCAAATAGATTTATATTAAAAAATATAGATACCATAAACAAGAGAGTTTGATCCTGGCTCAGGATAAACGCTGGCGGCGCACATAAGACATGCAAGTCGAACGGACTTAACCCTTTGTTTACATTGGGAGCGGTTAGTGGCGGACTGGTGAGTAACACGTAAGCAACCTGCCTATCAGAGGGGAATAACAGTGAGAAATCACTGCTAATACCGCATATGCTAACAGTATCGCATGATACAGTTAGGAAAGGAGCAATCCACTGATAGATGGGCTTGCGTCTGATTAGCTAGTTGGTGGGGTAACGGCCTACCAAGGCGACGATCAGTAGCCGGACTGAGAGGTTGAACGGCCACATTGGGACTGAGATACGGCCCAGACTCCTACGGGAGGCAGCAGTCGGGAATATTGCGCAATGGAGGAAACTCTGACGCAGTGACGCCGCGTATAGGAAGAAGGTTTTCGGATTGTAAACTATTGTCGTTAGGGAAGAAAAAAGACAGTACCTAAGGAGGAAGCCCCGGCTAACTATGTGCCAGCAGCCGCGGTAATACATAGGGGGCAAGCGTTATCCGGATTTATTGGGTGTAAAGGGTGCGTAGACGGAGAAACAAGTTGGTTGTGAAATCCCTCGGCTCAACTGAGGAACTGCAACCAAAACTATTTCCCTTGAGTGTCGGAGAGGAAAGTGGAATTCCTAGTGTAGCGGTGAAATGCGTAGATATTAGGAGGAACACCGGTGGCGAAGGCGACTTTCTGGACGATAACTGACGTTGAGGCACGAAAGTGTGGGGAGCAAACAGGATTAGATACCCTGG